>NZ_CP096417.1:3320000-3647500 GCF_054161445.1 Bacillus sp. PK6-013
CTGGTTCACTATCGGTCACTAGGGAGTATTTAGCCTTGGGAGATGGTCCTCCCGGATTCCGACGGAATTTCACGTGTTCCGCCGTACTCAGGATCCACTCAGGAGAGAACGAAGTTTTGACTACAGGGCTGTTACCTCCTATGGCGGGCCTTTCCAGGCCTCTTCATCTACCTCGTTCTTTTGTAACTCCGTACAGAGTGTCCTACAACCCCAAGAGGCAAGCCTCTTGGTTTGGGCTGTTCCCGTTTCGCTCGCCGCTACTCAGGGAATCGCATTTGCTTTCTCTTCCTCCGGGTACTTAGATGTTTCAGTTCCCCGGGTCTGCCTTCTCATATCCTATGAATTCAGATATGGATACTGCTCCATTACGAGCAGTGGGTTTCCCCATTCGGAAATCTCCGGATCAAAGCTTGCTTACAGCTCCCCGAAGCATATCGGTGTTCGTCCCGTCCTTCATCGGCTCCTAGTGCCAAGGCATCCACCGTGCGCCCTTTCTAACTTAACCGTTAAAAAGAATCACTACGTGATATCTTGCATTACGAATTGAATGTGATGTCTACTGTTATCTAGTTTTCAAAGAACACGCTTTGAAGGAATGATCCTTCAAAACTAAACAAGATCTAAACGCACCTGTCTATAAGACCGCAAGGTCTTATATTCCGTATAATATCCTTAGAAAGGAGGTGATCCAGCCGCACCTTCCGATACGGCTACCTTGTTACGACTTCACCCCAATCATCTGTCCCACCTTCGGCGGCTGGCTCCAAAAGGTTACCTCACCGACTTCGGGTGTTACAAACTCTCGTGGTGTGACGGGCGGTGTGTACAAGGCCCGGGAACGTATTCACCGCGGCATGCTGATCCGCGATTACTAGCGATTCCAGCTTCACGCAGTCGAGTTGCAGACTGCGATCTGAACTGAGAACAGATTTGTGGGATTGGCTTAGCCTCGCGGCTTCGCTGCCCTTTGTTCTGCCCATTGTAGCACGTGTGTAGCCCAGGTCATAAGGGGCATGATGATTTGACGTCATCCCCACCTTCCTCCGGTTTGTCACCGGCAGTCACCTTAGAGTGCCCAACTGAATGCTGGCAACTAAGATCAAGGGTTGCGCTCGTTGCGGGACTTAACCCAACATCTCACGACACGAGCTGACGACAACCATGCACCACCTGTCACTCTGCCCCCGAAGGGGAAGCCCTATCTCTAGGGTTGTCAGAGGATGTCAAGACCTGGTAAGGTTCTTCGCGTTGCTTCGAATTAAACCACATGCTCCACCGCTTGTGCGGGCCCCCGTCAATTCCTTTGAGTTTCAGTCTTGCGACCGTACTCCCCAGGCGGAGTGCTTAATGCGTTTGCTGCAGCACTAAAGGGCGGAAACCCTCTAACACTTAGCACTCATCGTTTACGGCGTGGACTACCAGGGTATCTAATCCTGTTCGCTCCCCACGCTTTCGCGCCTCAGCGTCAGTTACAGACCAGAGAGTCGCCTTCGCCACTGGTGTTCCTCCACATCTCTACGCATTTCACCGCTACACGTGGAATTCCACTCTCCTCTTCTGCACTCAAGTTCCCCAGTTTCCAATGACCCTCCCCGGTTGAGCCGGGGGCTTTCACATCAGACTTAAGAAACCGCCTGCGCGCGCTTTACGCCCAATAATTCCGGACAACGCTTGCCACCTACGTATTACCGCGGCTGCTGGCACGTAGTTAGCCGTGGCTTTCTGGTTAGGTACCGTCAAGGTACCGCCCTATTCGAACGGTACTTGTTCTTCCCTAACAACAGAGTTTTACGATCCGAAAACCTTCATCACTCACGCGGCGTTGCTCCGTCAGACTTTCGTCCATTGCGGAAGATTCCCTACTGCTGCCTCCCGTAGGAGTCTGGGCCGTGTCTCAGTCCCAGTGTGGCCGATCACCCTCTCAGGTCGGCTACGCATCGTCGCCTTGGTGAGCCGTTACCTCACCAACTAGCTAATGCGCCGCGGGTCCATCTGTAAGTGGTAGCTAAAAGCCACCTTTTATAATTGAACCATGCGGTTCAATTAAGCATCCGGTATTAGCCCCGGTTTCCCGGAGTTATCCCAGTCTTACAGGCAGGTTACCCACGTGTTACTCACCCGTCCGCCGCTAACATCAGGGAGCAAGCTCCCATCTGTCCGCTCGACTTGCATGTATTAGGCACGCCGCCAGCGTTCGTCCTGAGCCAGGATCAAACTCTCCATGAAGTTTGATAATGACTACGCACAAAATGTGCGATTTATTTAATGAATTAACAGGTACGTTTTGTCTTGTTTAGTTTTCAAAGATCATTTCCGCTCCTGTCCGAAGCGACTTTATTAGTATAACATTTTCAACAAGGAGTGTCAAATGTTTTTTTGTTTTTTCGTCGCTGCTGCTTTCAGTTCAAAAACCGTTCCGCTAACAGCGACGCTTAATAATATATCACCGTTATAAATTAGTGTCAACACTTTTTTTGATAAAATATCCTCGGTGAAAAATCTTTTGGCCCTTTGTCTCAATCGGCTTGACTCCGACTAAGTCCTTTTCAGCCAAGAACTCCAGTATGACTCCCAGGTCTGCCGTGAAATACTTGAGATCCGGATGCTTGAGAAGATCGGCAAATTGCCAAACCTCTTTTTCATCCATGACATTGAGAATATGTGCGGCCCCGATTTCGGCTTTTGAATGAATGAGAAAATCGCTTGCGAGGAATAATAACTCCAGCCGTTTTTGCAAGCTTTCATTGCTCTCAATTAATTCCTTATACAATTTATAAACCTGAGGCTCCATGTGGCGGACTTGGTTCCATACCGTAACTTCTGGGTGAAAACCTTTATCGATCACTTCGATTCTGGCCAAATGATGGAGGGCGTGTACGATGGAATTGTAGGCGTCCAAAAATTGACCGTCCTCAAAAAACGATTTCCCTTCTATATATCTTCTGATTAATTTCCCGTATTCAAGTCCGATTTTTAGTTTTCTTTCTGAAAACGGAAATGTATTAAGCTGCTCAATCAGCTTGGCGATAAATTCGTTTCGGTCGAAAAGCACCTTTCCATTGAGGACCCAGTCTATGATTCTTCTATTTGTTCCGAGCAAAATCCATTCCTGAAGCTGTTCAACAGAAATAATATGAAGAGAAGCCGTTTTTCCGTCGAACTCATAATGCTTCACGAATACAGGGTCTTCAGCCTTATTAACGATAATCAACAATGCCGCATCAAAATTATCTGTCGCAGATGAGGTTTGATTTCTCCTCTCAATCAGCATGACAGCGAGTGTGTCAGGGCGGCTTGCTCTTTCTTGGTAAATCGGACGGAGAAGATTTTCCATCACCATTCCTCCAATACGATGTAAATGCGTTGCTCTAAAAGCTTCTCTCTTGTTTCTACCTATTTCTACGAGCCAATAAAAACTCCTTTATTTTGAAAACACATTGAATTATTATAATCAATTTCCCCAAAACTCTCTATAGAAATTTTCCAATTGATTCGTTTTAATTAAAGAATAACACATCTTTTCTATGCTATATTAGAGACAGGGGGATGGATATGGCAAAATACTCTAGCAAAATCAACAAAATCAGAACGTTTGCGTTAAGCCTTGTATTTATAGGCTTCATTATTATGTATGTCGGGATCTTTTTTAGGTCCTCGATCCTCTTGATGTCGGTGTTTATGATCTTGGGGGTATTGTCTATCTTGTTGAGCACAGCGGTTTATTTTTGGATCGGCATGCTTTCAACGAAAGCGGTTCAAGTCGTCTGTCCAAACTGTGAAAAACCGACCAAGATTTTAGGCCGGGTCGATATGTGCATGCATTGCAGGGAGCCTCTGACACTGGATAAAAACCTCGAAGGAAAAGAGTTTAACGAATCGTATAATCGAAAGTCTCAGTAGATACTGCAATAAAAATAAGCTGACCGTTAAAAAAGCGGCCAGCTCTTTTTAATGGCTTTCTTTTTTGTCGCATTCCTGACATAAACCGTATATCTCCAGTCTATGGTGACTGACTTTGAATCCTGTCACATGTGAAGCCAGCTGCTCCACTTCGTCGAGGCCGGGATAATGAAAGTCGACGATTTTCCCGCAGCGTTCGCAAATTGCGTGATAATGCTCGGATGTCACGAAGTCAAACCGGCTGGAGGAATCTCCGTACGTTAATTCCTTAACGAGCCCTGATTCCTTAAAAACCCGCAAATTGTTGTAAACCGTTGCTACGCTCATGTTTGGAAATTTCCCTTCCAGAGCTTTATATATATCATCTGCAGTTGGATGAGACATAGAATTCACGAGAAATTCCAGAATGGCATGACGTTGAGGAGTAATTCGAACCCCGGTTTCCTTCAACGCTTCCAACGCTTCTTTCAGGTTATGTTCAGCCATCGTCATGCACCTCTCTTCTAAAAAAAATTCTTACATTATAACGTTTATAATTAGTGTAACTCCTGATCAGAATCTTTGTCAATTCCAATCCCTGTGAAAAAGCTATTTTTAAGGCGAAAAAGGCCGATATGATCAGCATGTCCGGTCAGACAGACGAATATGAGCGTAAAAAGAGACCAAACTAAAATACAGTCCGGCCTCCCGCAAGAGCTTTACGCTTCCGCGATTTCTTTTACTGCTTGAAGCGCTTCTGCGACATGGTCTTTTACCTTTACTTTCCGCCACTCTTTCACAAGGCGGCCTTCTTTATCAATCAGGAATGTCGACCGTTCAACACCCATGTATTCCTTGCCGAAATTCTTCTTCAGCTTCCATACGTCAAAGCTTTCAGCGAGCTTGTGTTCATCATCGACGAGCAGCAGAAACGGCAGATCGTGTTTCTGCTTGAATTTTTCATGTCTTGTCTGGTCGTCAGGGCTGACTCCGATGATGACGGCATCAAGTTCAGCAAAGCTTTCATGTCGGTCTCTGAAATCGCACGCTTCCGTTGTGCATCCCGGCGTCATATCTTTCGGGTAAAAATAGAGCACGACATACTTTCCTTCAAAATCCGACAGCTTTACTTTTTCTCCGTGATCGCCCAGCAGTTCAATATCAGGCACCTTTTGTCCAATTTCAACAGTCATTGTTTTGCCTCCTGTTATGTTTAATCGCTTGCTTTCCCCCATTATAAAAAACAGCGCCGTCTTGTTCAAATGTTCGGCGGCTTCTTTTTGCGCTCTGTCCGCCTCGTGTTACAATATAGAAATAGATAAAAGGTGCAGAAATGAGGAGGATATTATGCAGCATACTCAATCTGAAAAGCTTCATGAAGAAGCTCTTCAACATATAGTCGGAGGCGTCAACAGCCCCTCTAGGTCTTATAAAGCGGTCGGCGGAGGTTCTCCCGTCGCAATGGAGAGGGGAAGCGGCGCTTATTTTTGGGATGTGGACGGCAACAAATACATAGACTACCTTGCCGCCTACGGACCGATTATTACGGGTCACGCTCACCCGCATATCACAAAAGCGATTCAAACAGCTGCTGAGAACGGGGTGCTTTACGGCACGCCGACAAAGCATGAAGTGACATTTGCCAAGATGCTTAAAGAAGCGATTCCTGCCTTGGATAAAGTGAGATTCGTCAATTCAGGAACGGAAGCCGTGATGACGACGATTCGCGTCGCCCGGGCCTATACAGGCAGAACGAAAATCATCAAGTTCGCCGGCTGCTACCACGGCCATTCCGATCTTGTGCTGGTGGCGGCCGGTTCAGGTCCGTCAACGCTCGGCACGCCTGATTCCGCCGGGGTTCCAAAAAGCATCGCAAACGAGGTGATTACCGTTCCTTTCAATGATATCGACAGCTATAAGGAAGCGCTCGATAAATGGGGGGACGATATTGCGGCAGTTCTCGTTGAACCGATTGTCGGAAACTTCGGGATCGTTGAACCGAAGAGTGGATTCCTCGAACAGGTCAATGAACTGACGCATAATGCAGGAGCGCTTGTCATCTATGATGAAGTTATCACCGCCTTCCGCTTTATGTACGGCGGCGCCCAGGATCTTCTTGGCGTCAAACCTGATTTGACGGCGCTCGGCAAAATCATCGGCGGCGGCCTGCCGATCGGCGCATACGGAGGCAAAAAAGAGATTATGGAACAAGTCGCACCGCTCGGACCTGCTTATCAAGCGGGCACGATGGCGGGGAATCCGGCTTCGATCCTCTCAGGTATCGCCTGTCTTGAAGTGCTGAAAGAAAAAGGCACATACGAAAAACTTGACCGCCTCGGCGCTATGCTTGAAGAAGGTATCCTGGGACACGCCGAAACCCACGGCATCAACATCACTGTCAACCGTCTTAAAGGCGCGCTCACCGTATACTTTACGAACGAAAAAGTCGAAAACTATGAGCAAGCCGAAAATACGGACGGAGAAATGTTCGCTGCCTTTTTCAAACTGATGCTTGAGCGCGGTGTTAATCTTGCGCCTTCAAAATATGAAGCATGGTTTATCACCACCGCGCACACGGAAGAGGACATTAAAGCGACGCTTAAAGCCGTGGATGACTCATTTAAACAATTGAAACAACGCATATAAAAAGAGAGCGGGTCCGCTCTCTTTTTATCAAATGCGGAGCACTTTGTAAACGCGGTGAACAGGCACTTTTCACCGGCTTGTTTTTCTTTTTTGTCAATGATTTGTTTTTTCTTAAAAATGGGTTGAATATTTCGGAAGATCGCTGTATATTACTTTATTGTTTGGCAAATTAACAGAGAGGGAATGTTCAATACAATTCATTTTCTGTAAAGAACGAATTTTATTATAGAAAGGGATGCAAGTACAGCCTAATGAAACTTGGTGCCCGTATTTTCAAAACAGGCATTGCCATTACGCTTGCGCTTTACCTCGCGTCTTGGCTCGGCCTTCCGACTCCTGTCTTCGCGGGAATCGCGGCTATCTTCGCGATACAGCCTTCGATCTATCGTTCATTTTTGACGATTGTCGATCAAGTGCAGGCGAACATAATCGGAGCTGCCACAGCCATTATTTTTGGACTTATTTTTGAACCCAGTCCGATCATCATCGGATTGACGGCGGTAATCGTCATTACGATCAACCTGAAGCTGAAGATCGAGAATACAATTTCGATCGCTCTCGTCACCGTTATTGCCATATTGGAGAGCTCCGGCGACAACTTTTTATGGTTTGCCTTGGTGAGAACCGGAACGGTTATTTTGGGCGTATTGTCTGCGTTCCTGGTCAACCTGATTTTTCTGCCGCCTAAATATGAAACGAAGCTCGTCAGCCATGTTGTTGAAAATACAGATGAAGTCATTAAATGGATCAGATTGTTGACGCGGAAGACAACGGAACACTCCATGCTGAAAGAAGACATTGAAAAGCTGAAAGAAAAAATGATGAAGGTCGATCACCTTTACTTGCTTTACAAAGAAGAAAGAAGCTATTTAAAACGTTCCACATATGTAAAACAGCGAAAGCTCGTGCTGTTCAGACAGGCGATCATTGCATCAAACCGCGCGCTTGATGCTTTGAAAAAACTGCACCGGCTTGAAAACGAGTTTTGTCATATGCCTGAAGAATTTCAAGAAACGCTGGTCGAAGAGCTTGATTATCTTCTCCATTGGCACGAGCGAATTTTAATGAGATTCGTCGGCAGGATTAAAACGCAGGATCACGTCGACCTTCACGAAGAAGGAGACGTGTACAAACAGCACTTGACCGAATCATTCCTGAAAAACCAGGACAAATTGAAAGAAGAACTGTTGGACTACAATATGCTGACCATTATGGCGAGCACCGTAGAATACCGAGAACAGCTTGAACATTTGGAAACCTTGCTCACAAGCTTTCAGACGTACCACAAAAAAGACAGTGAGCTTGAAGTTGAGGAAGAGTAAACCGGTTAACGAATACGTTAACCGGTTTTTTTATTTTCCTTCCTTCATTTTCGGATCAAGGGTGTCGCGCAGGCCGTCTCCCATCAGATTAAAGCCGAGCACGGTCAGCATGATCGCAAATCCCGGAAAAAATAATGTCCACGGGGCCTGCGCCAAATAAGGCCGGGCATCTGCAAGCATTTTTCCCCACTCCGGGTTCGGCGCCTGCGCCCCCAACCCTAAAAATCCGAGCGCGGCCGCTTCTATAATCGCCGTTCCAATATTCAGTGTCGCTTGAACGATAACCGGGGCCATGCTGTTGGGAAGAATGTGTTTAAACATCATCCTCATATTGGACATCCCGACAGCACGCGCAGATAAGACATATTCCTCCTGCCTGATGCTGAGCACTTTTGAACGAACGAGCCTGCCAAACGTCGGAACGTTGATGATGGCGATGGCAATCAGGGCATTTTCAAGGGAAGGCCCGAGAATCGCCACAATGGCGATCGCCAGCAGAATGCTGGGAAACGCGAGCATGATATCAAACAGCCGCGAAATCAACGCATCAGCCCATCTGCCGTAAAAACCGGCGATCAGCCCTAACAGCGTCCCCGCCAAGGCCGATGCCAGACAGGAGAAAAAGCCGACCCATAAAGACAGCCTCGCGCCGTACAGCACCCTTGAAAAAATATCCCTGCCAAAATCGTCCGTTCCAAAAAGGTGTTCAGCAGACGGAGCGGCAAGCCTGTCTGACAGTGACTGGTCGTTTATTCCATAGGGTGCGATGAGCGGCGCGAAGATGGCCAGCAGGATAAACAGCGCGACTAAAATCGTGCCGGCGGCAGCCAGTTTATGCTCAAAGAACCGCCGAATATGTTCCGCCAAAGGCGAACGCACCTTCACGTCCTCCCTCTGCTGTTCATTTTGAAGCACAACCACATTTCCCGCCTCCTAATATTTAATTCTCGGATCGATGACAGCGTACAGCAGATCAACAATGAAGTTAATCATGACGAAGATGAAGGCGATCACGAGAATGCCCGATTGGATAACCGGGTAGTCGCGGTAGCTGATCGCATCATAAATGTACCGGCCGATGCCGGGCCAGGCAAAAATCGTCTCCGTTAAAATCGCGCCGCCCAGTAAAAGTCCGGTTTGCAGGCCGATGACGGTCAACACCGGAATGAACGCATTTTTTAAACCGTGCTTATAGATAACGAAAAACATATGCACGCCTTTTGCTTTTGCCGTGCGGATATAATCGGACTGCAGCACCTCTATCATGCTGGCCCTTGTAATTCTCGCAATGATCGCGGCGGGAATGGTGGCAAGAGCGGTTCCCGGCAGAATTAAATGGCGGATGGTTTCTGCAAACTGATCAAATCTTCCGTGCAAAAGGGTGTCCAGTGTATGAATGTAAGTAAAGGCTTCGACCGGATTTCTGACATTCTCCCTTCCCGTTGTCGGCAGCCAGCCAAGCTCGATCGAAAAGAACCACTGGCCCATCAGACCAAGCCAAAAAATCGGCATCGACACGCCAATTAAAGCAACCAGCATCGCGATATAGTCGAATACCGAATTCTTAAACCACGCGCTGATGATTCCGGCATTCACGCCGACAAACACTGCGATCAGCATCGCGAAAAAAGCAAGCTCGAGAGTGGCGAACAAATACGGCTTTATTTCTTGCGTAATCGCCGCTCCCGTGCGGATTGATGTCCCGAGATCCCCTTTCAGCAAATCCCCGATATATCTGGCGTATTGCACATACCACGGCTGATCAAGGCCGAGCTGGATGGTCAGCTGCTGCACCGCTTCCTTTGTCGCCCTCTGACCGAGAATAACCTGGGCGGGGTTGCCGGGAATAAAGCGGATGATCGAAAAAACGACCAGTGTCATGCCAATGAGAACGGGGATCAGCATCCCCGTCCGTTTTAAACAGTACGCAAGCAATGGCTGTCACCACCTATTTAAACTCTACGCCGGACAATACTTCACTCCCTGTCGGATGCGGAGCATATCCTTCGATATCTTTTGAACCGGCCAAAATCGGCGTGGAATGGACAAGCGGAATCCAAGGCGATTCTTCATGGAGGAGCTCCTGCGCATCTTGATACAGTTTATTTCTCTTCTTTTGGTCAGGGTCTGACTGTGCTTCGATTAAGATGTCATGAAGCTCGTCATTGCTGAAGTACGTATAGTTGTTACCGCCGATATTATCTTTATCAAGCAGGGTATAAATGAAGTTGTCCGGATCTCCATTGTCTCCGGTCCAGCCCATCAAAAACGCGTCAGCTTCCCCTTTGCTCACCTTATCCAAATACGTCGCCCAGTCGTAAGTGACGATTTCCGCTTTGACGCCGATTTTTTCGAAGCTTGATTGAATCACTTCGGCTATTTTCATACCGTCCGGCATATATGGCCGCGGGACAGGCATTGCCCAAAGCTTCATTTTAAACCCGTCCGGGAATCCGGCTTCTTTTAAGAGTTCTTTTGCCTTTTTTAAATCATACGGATATTCCTTTATCTGATCGTTGTATCCTTCAAGTGAAGGAGGGAGCGGGTTTTTGGCAGATTCGGCGAGGCCTCCGTAGAAGGAATCGATAATCGCCTGTTTATCAACAGCATGGTTCAGCGCCTGGCGGACCAGCTTATTGTCAAATGGCTTTCTTGTCGTCGTCATTCCGAGATACCCGACGTTCATTGAAGGCCTTTCAAATGTTTTCAGATTGGCGTCTGCTTTGATGCTTTCGATATCAGACGGATTGACGCCGTCCATTAGGTCGATTTCGCCCGTCTTCAACGCATTTAAGCGGGCTGAGTTTTCAGGAATGGCTCTGAAAATGATCTTCTGCAATTTCGGTTTACCTTGATCCCAATAGTCTTCATTTTTTTCAAGAACGATCCGGTCGTTCGGCTTCCATTCGACAAATTTGTAAGGGCCCGTGCCGACGGGGTGCTCCCTGAATTTTTCGCCGTATTTTTCGATGGCGGCAGGACTCGCAATCCCGAATGAAGTCATGGCAAGGTTCTTTAAAAACGGCGCTTGCGGGCGTTTTAAAATGAACTGAATCTTATGGTCGTCGAGCACTTTTATATCTTTGATGACATGCCCCTCATCTTTCTTATAGCCTCCGAACATGCCGTAGTAAGGAAATTTTTCTTCATCCCCGTTCATCCACCGCTCAAAATTGTATTTGACGGCTTCTGCATTAAAATCCGTTCCGTCATGGAATTTCACGCCTTGCCTCAGCTCCAGTGTGTAGGTCAAACCGTCATCTGAAGCGTCCCATTTGACCGCGAGGCCTTCCTTCAGCGTAGTGTCTTGTTCTCCGTAATTCAGCAAGGTCTCAAACATATTGATCGTCACTTTAAACGCTTCGCCTTCTGTCGTTGTGATCGGATCAAGCGATGTTGAATCACCGCCTCTGCCGATGATCAGCGTATCTTTTCCCCCGTTCGTCTCTCCGTCGTTTTTTCCGCTTTCGTTACCGGAGCATCCCATTAAAAAAGCGGAAACAGACAGAATCATTCCCAAACAGATCAGCCAGCTTTTCTTTTTCATCGTACTGCCTCCTTATTGGTAAAATGGCATGCGACATAATGCCCGTCCGCAGTCTCTTCAAGAGGCGGCTCCACTTCCAGACAAACCGCTGCCCGCTTCATGCATCTGCTGTAAAAAGGACAGCCCTTTTCACTCATGCGGGGCTCGGCAATATCCGGTGCCGTATGAACCGCTTCGCCTTTGCCGATGACCGGTACTGCCGCTAACAGCGTTTCTGTATACGGGTGTTTCGGCTCTCTAAATAACGATTCGGCGTCCGCCATCTCGACGATCTTTCCGAAATACATCACGGCCACCCTGTCGCTGATATAGCGAACGACTGCGAGATCATGAGAAATAAACAGAAACGTTAAATCGAATGCCTCCTGCAAATCATTCAGCAGATTTAAGATCTGCGCCTGAACGGATACATCAAGCGCGGAGACAGGTTCATCGGCAATGATTAGTTTTGGCTTAGTGATCAGCGCTTTTGCAATGCCGATCCTTTGCCTCTGACCGCCGCTGAATTGGTGTGCGTACCGGTCGCCGTATGAAGCATCAAGGCCGACAATTTCAAGCATCGAGCGCACGACCTCTCTCCTTTCCGCCTTCTTTCCGAGTTGATGAACGATCAGCGGTTCTTCCAAAATATCCTTTATTTTCATGCGCGGATTTAACGAAGCGTACGGGTCTTGAAAAATCATTTGTATATGCCTTCTCATGTTGCGAAGATCTTTTGCATTAAGGTCTGTCATCTCCTGCCCGAGAAAAGTCACCTTTCCCGAAGTCGGTTCGGTCAGCCGCAATATCGATTTTCCCAAGGTCGATTTTCCGCAGCCGGATTCCCCGACAACCCCTAAGATTTCGCCTTTTTCAACTGACAGTGTAACATCATCGACCGCTTTCACGATTTTCTTACGGGACACGCGGTAATACGTTTTCAGCTCTTGAACGCTCAGCAGTTCGCGATTCATTTGAAAACACCTTCCTCTTCATAGAGAAAGCAGCTTACAGCATGATCATCCTTCAGCTTGTTCAATCCGGGCGCTTCTTCAATGCAGCGTTCATGTTTATGGGGGCATCGCGGCGCAAACATACAGCCTTTTTTAATCGATCCCGGCTTCGGCACCTGCCCCTCAATCGAAGACAGCCGCTCGGATTTGTCTGTGAATGCCGGAATAGAGGCGAACAAGCCTTTTGTATAAGGGTGTTTCGGACTGTCAAAAACAGCGGTGACACCGCCCTCTTCAACGATCCGGCCGGCATACATGATCATCACGCGTTCACATGTATTGTGAACGACGCCAAGATCGTGGGTAATGAGGAGAATGGCTGTGTTAAATTCGGCATTGAGCTTTTTCAGCAGGGACAGAATCTGGGCCTGGATGGTGACGTCGAGAGCTGTTGTCGGTTCATCGGCGATCAGCAGCTTCGGTTCGCAAATTAATGCCATTGCGATCATGACCCGCTGCCTCATGCCTCCCGACAGTTCGTGGGGATACTGCTTCATCAGCTGGTCCGCCCTCGGCAGGCCGACGGTTTCCAGCATTTGAACGGCTTTTCTTCTTGCTTCTTTTTTATGAATATTGGTATGGCTGGAGAGTGCTTCTGTTAATTGATCGCCAATTGTGAAAAGGGGGTTGAGGGAGGTCATCGGCTCTTGAAAAACCATTGCGATGTCATTGCCGCGCATCTGTCTCCATTCTTTTTCAGACTGCATGAGAAGATCTTTGTTTTGAAACTTGATCCGGCCCGTCGTTCGGGTGTTTGCGTTCAGCCCCATTAAAGCCAAAGAGGTGACGCTCTTGCCGCAGCCGGACTCTCCGACGACTCCCATGATTTCTCCGGGATGGAGATCGAAAGAAATGCCTTGCACAATCGGGGTTTCAGACTTTTTCTGGTGAAACGAAATCGACAAATCCGATACTTCAAGCAATTTTTCTTTTGTCACTTATACACCTCCGGAGCTTGTATTTTTTAAATTGTATTTAGACGGGATAGGAAATATGTACGAAATTTGCATGGAAAGAAAAAGCCTGACAATCGTTCGGCTTCAAACGAAAGTCAGGCTTTTGGCGGTTTTAGTTTAATTTTTGAATGGTAAATAAATGCTTATAGTGGCCGTCGCGGCTCATTAATTCGTCATGTGTGCCGACTTCCGCGACACGTCCGTTTTCGATGACGACGATTTTGTCAGCGTGGGTAATCGTCGACAATCTGTGGGCAACGATAAAGGTCGTCCGGTCTTTCGCGAGCTTTTCCATCGCTTCCTGAATATAGTGCTCGCTTTCAAGGTCAAGCGCTGATGTCGCTTCATCCAAAATTAAGAGAGGCGGATTCTTCAGGAACACCCTGGCGATTGATATCCGCTGTTTTTGGCCTCCGGACAGCTTGACGCCCCTTTCTCCGACCTTTGTATCATAGCCTTGCGGCAGTTCCATAATAAAATCATGGGCATTCGCGGCTTTTGCCGCTTCAATGATGTCTTCCATCGAAGCTTCGGGATTTCCGATCGATATGTTTTCACGTACCGATTCGCTAAATAAAAATGTATCCTGAAGCACCATGCCGATTTGGTTTCTAAGGCTCTGCGCCTGGTAATCGCGCACATCGATGCCGTCGATCTCCAGGCTTCCGGCTGAGACATCGTAGAATCTCGGAATGAGGCTGACGAGCGTTGATTTTCCGCCTCCGCTCATCCCGACGAGTGCGACCGTTTCGCCCCGTTCCGCTTTCAAAGAAAGATTCTGCAGAATCATTTCTTCCGACTTTTCGTATTGGAAGGAAACATTTTTGAATTCAACAATTCCTTTTAACCGCTCTGCTTTTACAGCATTGGGTTTATCTTTTAATTCATACGGTTCATCAATAAATTCAAACAGCCTGTCCATCGATGCGATCGACTGCGTCAATGTTGTCGATGAATTGATCAGGCGGCGCAGCGGGTTGTAGAGGCGTTCAATATATCCGAAAAACGCCACCATCGTTCCTACAGTAAGGGACCCGTGAATCACATGGTAACCCGCAACCGTAATGATGATCAGCGGAGCGAGGTCTGTAACCGTATTGACGACGGCAAACGTTTTGGCATTCCAGGCCGTATGGCGGATTGCTTTGCCGAGAAAATTCGCGTTCTCGTGATCAAATTGCTTCTGTTCATAATCCTCGATCGCAAAACTCCTGATGACAGGCATCCCCTGAACCCTTTCATGAAGGTGGCCCTGCACCTCGGCCAGCGCCTGGGAACGTTCTCTCGTCAGCTTTCTGAGCCTGCCGTAGAAGAATTTAACAGACAGTCCGTAAAGCGGAAACAGCACGATCGAAATAAGCGTCAGCTTCACATCCATCGTCAGCATGATGGCGATGGCGATAAAAATCGTCATCACGTCAAGCCATACGTTCATCAACCCGATGATGACAAATTCCTTTGTCTGCTCGACATCGTTGATGACCCTTGAAATGATTTCTCCTGCGCGGGTGTTTGCATAATACCTGAGGCTCAGCTTTTGAATGTGTGCAAACAGCTTGTCCCTGATATCATAAAGCACCTTGCTTGCCGTCCACTGTGCGAAATATTGCCGATAGTATTCGACAGGCGGCCGAAGCACCAAAAAAATGGCGAACATAACCGCCATTACCATGAATAATGTGGATGTTTTTTCTTCAGTGGTTCCGCTCCCCTGGATGATGTCGTCAACGACGTATTTCAGCAGAAGCGGGATGACCAGCGGAATAGAAAATTTAATAATACCGATTAAAACCGTCAAAACGATTTTCCATTTATACGGCTTCACAAATTCCATGTACCTTCTGATTACCCCCACACGTCTTCCCCCCTCTATATCTTGATGTGTGAGTACACCGCAAAAAACCTGTTGGTCTCAACAGGTTTTTCAGGTTTATTTTGTATAATGCAAATACCGTTCATACCAAATATCAATAAATTCAGATGCAAACGGGCCTTTTCTTTGGTGTATCCAATGCAGCAACGTATTTAAGTGGTACCTTAAAATGCCGTCGATTTCCTTCGGATAATTCATCGCCTTTTTATGATCCGCGTACTCATCTTCATCAAGAATATGATACGTCATATCCGGAAAGACTTTCACGTCTAAATCATAGTCGATGTATTTGATGGCTTCATCGTCCAAAGCAAACGGCGAGCTGATGTTGCAATAGTAATAAATCCCGTCTTCGCGAAGCATGCCGATGACGTTAAACCACTGCTTTGCATGGAAATAACAAATTGCGGGCTCTCGCGTCACCCATGTCCGGCCGTCAGATTCTGTGACCATTGTCCGGTCATTGGCGCCGATGATGCACAATTCCGTTGCTTTTAAAATCGTTGTTTCATTCCAAATCCGATGAATCTGTCCATTGTGCTTATAGCTATGAATTTGAATGGTTTCTCCTTCCTTGGGAAAGCCCATGTTTTTCTCCCCTACTTTCTTTGCAAAAGCCTTACAAGTCAGTGTGTCACATCGCCTGTCCGACAGTTCTTTTATTTATTATAACGTTTGAAAATAAAAAATGAAAATAAAACAGCCACTCCCGAACAGGAATGGCTCTTTTCTAAAAACGATAAAGAGAGGCTCATGCTTCGATTCTTTGATAAGCCTGAATCACCTGCTCCGTCTGCTTTTGGAATAAATCCTGAATTTGAGCAAGATCTTTCCGCTTCTGGGATATATCTTCCCGGATCGATAAAAGCTGGGCTTTCTTTTCAAGGGCAGCCAATTCTTTTTCAATTTTCTGGCATCTTTCAATCTCCGCTTGCAGATACAGCAGCTTATCCATAATCTCCATCTGCCCCTGAACCAAGTTTTCAAATTCCGGCATTCGGGATCCTCCATTCTATGCTCTACTCCATTTATTGCCTAACTAACATTTCTCTATACATGCCGGATGTCCTTTGACTGATTGTGGCTAAGATTCGGATGTTTTGTCGGATCAAAAAAACGAAAAGAAAAAAGCACCTCATCCGATGGTGAAGTGCTTTTTCCTGTTTCAGTGATTAGCTGTTTTGCTGTTTTTTTTGCTCAGCTTGTTGGTTATTTTGTCTTACTTGCTGCGCGTCAGTTTCGCTGGCAAATTCAGTGCCGAACTGACCACCTTGTGCAGAAGCTTGGTTTTGTTGTCTTACTTTTTGTGCGTTTGTTTTGGATTGTTGGTTAGCCATTGTATATCACCTCCACGACCATTAGATTGTGCAGGAGGATGATATCCTATTCATTGAACGCGAAAAATTTACACGAGCAGTGAACGGCCGCCGTCAATAATGATCGTCTGTCCGCGGATCATATCCGCTTTCCCTGACGTTAAAAATTCCACCGCATCGACCATGTCGCTAATCTCAACCATGCGGCCGGCAGGCGTATTTTGCCGGGCATCTTCCAAAAGTTCTTCGCGGTTCGGGAAGTGCTTCAGGGCGTCTGTATCGATCGCGCCTCCGGAAACTGCATTGACGATGATGTTTTTCGCCGCAAGCTCAACAGCGAGATATCTTGTCAATGATTCAAGCGCAGCTTTTGAAACGCCGACTGTCGTATAGTTTTCCAAATAACGGATCGAACCGAGCGAACTGATGCTCACAATGTGGCCGCCTCCCGTTTTCTCCATCAGCTTTGCCGCTTCCTGCGCGCAGAATAGCAGAGCTTTCGCATTGATGTTCATCGTCCAGTCCCAATGGCTTTCCTCAAGCTCCATGACGGGGCGTAATACGCCGGATGCAGCATTGTTGACGAACACGTCCAGTCTGCCGAAGGCTTCCTCGATTTGCTGAAACATAACTTTTATTTTCGCCGGCTGCCCGACATTCGCCTTGACGACCAATGCTTTGACACCGAGCTTTTCGATTTCTTCAGCCGTCTCAAGGGCCGCTTTTTTGCTTCTTGCATAGTTGATGACGATATTGTAGCCGTTTTCGGCAAGCCTCAGGGCGGCTGCTTTGCCGACGCCGCGGCTGCTTCCTGTAATAAGGGCACATTTTCTTTGTTCCATTTGTCATTCATCTCCTAGTATAGTGATTAAAAATCTGATAAAAAATAGCTCATAACACGATCAAAAAGGAGGCATTCGCCTTATGTACGTAGGACGCGATATGAGCGAGCTCGACCACACGCCGAAAAACGAGTGGAAAGATGCGGAGCTTCTCTATTTTCACCGCGCCTTCCAGCAAATCATGCCATTCCTTAATGAAGAAGGGCATGCCGAATACCTGGAGGTTGTGAAAGAAATTCAAGCAAGAGGCGGACTGCGCCGCCAGGAAGCCGATTATACGCACGGTACCACCATCCAGTACGACTAACGGGCAGCATGCACAGTCAAGCTGCCTATTTCATATGCATATTCCATATTTTCTGATGCGAAACCGGGAAGGCATATTCAGCGAGCTCTTCTTTCGTGACCTTTTTAAAGTATGAAACATCCGGTTGATCGAGCGTTTTCCCGAAAAAGACAGAAATGTTCCAGACAAGGTGTGTAAACACGTGTTCTACGATTCCTTCAAGCGGACCGATTTCGGCCTCTACTCCAGCTGCTTCTTTCAAAAAAGCCGCAAGCTGCTCGCGCTCGTGCTTCAGCCCTTTCTGCGTTTCTGTGTTTGGGAATTCCCAAAGGTTTGCCAAAAGGCCTGATGCCGGTCTTTTATGGATATAGATGTATCCTTCTTCATCAGTCAGGACAACGGCTGCAAGAGTTTTTACCGAGGGTTTTTTCTTTTTGCTTTTAACCGGAAGCTCTTTTTCACAGCCTTCTGCAAAAGCGGAACAGTGTTCTCGGACGGGACAGAGAAGGCAGGATGGCGATTTCGGCGTACAGATGACAGCGCCAAGCTCCATCAGCCCCTGGTTAAATTCGGACGGTTTTTCTTCAGAAATAAACGCTTCGACAATTTTTTCAAACAGGGTTTTGGTTTTAGGCTTTGCGATATCATCCCATACGGAAAGAATCCGTGACATGACCCGCATGACATTTCCGTCCACCGCGGGTACCGGCTGATTGTAGGCGATGCTTAGCACCGCGCCTCTTGTATAAGGGCCGACACCTTTTAAGCTGCCGAATTCCTCTTTTGAAGGAGGAACCACTCCTCCGTATCGTTCGTGGACTTCCCTGACAGCGCTCTGCAAGTTCCGAACTCTTGAATAGTATCCCAGTCCTTCCCAGGCTTTAAGCACTTTTTCTTCGTCGGCTTCAGCGAGCGCTTCAACGGTCGGGAATTTTTCGATAAAGTTGTTGAAGTAAGGAATCACCGTGTCCACTCTCGTCTGCTGAAGCATCACTTCTGACACCCATACCTTATAAGGGTCGCTGTCTGAGCGCCATGGCAGATCCCGTTTTTCTTGCTCATACCAAGAAATTAAATCTTCTTGAAATTGTTTGATGTTTTTTTGCTCTAATTTCTTTTGCAGATCCATCATGAAACTTCTCCTTGCCTGTGCACGTCACATTTGCATACCGATCTTTTGTTACTTCGGCTTTTTGTTGTAAACTATATGCATATACGATAACATGTTACATTAAAAGTGAAGAAAGCAAAAGCGTTAAATATTTCAGGCAAGGTCCGTCGTTCGTTCTGTTTTTGGAAAATAAAATGATTTTCTAGCACCATTAGGGGAGGTCACCAATGGATACTGGCACACATGTTGTCATGGGCGTTGCACTCGGAGGCATTGCGACGCTTGATCCAGTTGTCGGAATGGACCCATCAATGGCTCAAGCCGTGATGATTGCGACAATCGCCGGATCTCAGGCTCCGGATATCGATACCGTTTTGAAATTGAAAAACAACGCTGTTTATATTAGGCACCACAGGGGATTCACCCATTCCATCCCCGCTGTTCTCGCCTGGTCGCTGATGATTCCGGGCATTCTCATGCTCTTTTATCCCGAAGCCAATCTGCTTCACCTGTGGCTTTGGACCTTTGCCGCGGTCGCGCTTCATGTGTTCGTGGATATTTTTAATGCATACGGAACACAGGCGATCAGACCTTTTTCAAGGAAATGGGTAGCGCTCGGCTTGATTAATACATTTGATCCGTTTATTTTCGTCAGCCATCTCATAGCCATCGCCTTTTGGCTGGCAGGCGCTCATCAGGGCTATACATTTTTGGCTCTTTACATCGTCTTGGCCGGTTATTATCTGGTGAGGTATTTCATGCAGAGGAACATCAAGCATGAGCTCCGTGAAAAAATCGAAGATATTGAAGAAATCATTATTTCGCCTACGATGAAATTCAGGCAGTGGCGAATTGCCGTCAAAGCAAAATCGGCTTTTTACGTCGGACGAAGCATGGACGGAAACGTCGTCATCGTCGACACCTTCAACAGGGTGCCTGTGCCGGATACGAACGTGATGAAAGCGGCGAAACAAGATAAGAACATTTCGGCGTTTCTTTCATTCTCACCGGTTTACAAATGGGAGATCGATACGTATAAAGATCACTACGAAGTCCGCTTTATCGACCTGCGATACCGCAGCAAAGGACACTACCCTTTCGTGGCGATCGCGCACATCGACAGAGACACGCTCGAATTAATCACCTCCTATACGGGATGGATTTTCAGCGAGGAAAAACTTCAGAAAAAATTAAAGCTTGGCTCTGTTTAAGAGCCAAGCTTTTTTCTCCTTCTGCCGTACCAGATTCCAATGATGAGGCTGATGACTGTCACGGCCAAGGCAGCTTTGAAGTACGGCGGGTAATAAACGAGCCGGATGTCGTTTTTCCCTTTTTCTATTGAAAATCCGATAAACGCGTAATTTGCCTTATGGACGGTTTGCGGTTTTCCGTTTACAGTGACTTCCCAGCCTTTTTCGTACGGAACCGGCAGGACCATGTAGCGGTCTCCATTTTGATTGTCAAAGCTGATGGACACTTGATTGTTCCGCCAGTCCAAGTCGGCGGCCGGCGCTTTTTGGGCGGCCGCTTTTTTCAGCAATTGATAGTCTTCCTGGTGCAGGCTCAAATGGTCCAATTGATATTTCCCTTTTGGCAGCCTGATTGAAATTTTATCTGTTTTCGGGATCCTGATCGTTAAATCGTAAACACCTGTTTTGTAAATCGACTCGTTCGATTTTCTTGATGTTACATAATCATTGACCCGCAAGTTAAAGAATTGGTCTTTTGCAAGGCTTTTCAAATAAAATCCGACATAATAGTCGCCTTCTTTCGGGAGCCCGCCTTCGGGAATGAGATCGATGCCGCCATTTTCGGCGGTGACGTCGAGGACGCCGTTATGATAGCTCGCCCCTTCGGTTTTCAGCTTCGTCTGCTTCATCAAATCAGGAACGTCCGGCGGCTGCACTTTTTCATCATCGCCATTCTCAAGCACGATTCCTTCAAGCATCGCATGCTCCCGCGCTAAAACAGGCGCATCCGCTAAATCTTTTTCCGTAAATACTGTCCGCGCGGTCCGGATAAACGGCATGGTGTATTTGTTTTTATAGACCGCGTAGTGCTCTGATTCATCCGTTTTGCTAAACCCGTACGGAACATTGGCGGCATTCTCTTTTTCCGTCATGTAATACTTGCCGTACAGCAAGCTGTACAAATTGGCCCGGTCGCCCATCGATGCGTAGCGGCTGACGCTTTCCCTTCCCATATCGATTTGCAGGTCTTCCCAATAAAACAGGAGAAGATCGCGATTGAGAATGCTTGAGTAGGCGCTGAAGCCGTTAAAATCCTGCATCAGCGGAGTATTGTTGCGCACGCCGTTCATCCAGTCGATTCTTGTATACGGGTCACCGTCATCGTCTTTTCGAATGTTGTTTAAGAGGCGGCGCTGTTCTTCGCCATTGTACTCATTGCTGGTCAAATAGCTTTTTGTGACGTCTTTAATGCCGCTTGACTCAGACAGAACATATTTCTGATACGTGTTCGCTACGAGAACGGACGATAATAAAATGCAGGCTTGCAAAAAAAGCTGCGATTTCTTATATTGAAACCCCGCCGCCGTAAAGATGGCGATTGTCAGGAACAGAAGCACAAGCATGCTCCAATTTTGCATCAGTGATAAATCCACGTCTTTTCGCCAAATGACCGCGATATAAACCAGAAGGGCGAGCAGGATGGACCATATCATCTCTTTCCGCCTGATGTTTTTCAGTTCTGTCATTCCTGCGGCCGCCGCTCCCCCGATCGTAAAAGCGAGCAGGTATTCAAAGCGGTTCTGCGGAGCGGAGAAACCGTTGAACGCGCTTGCCGCAAGCGGGCTGTAGTGCAAAAGCACAAGCAGCACACTGATTGAGGCAAACAGCCTGAACGTTTTATTTTTATAGAACGAAAACGCGAACAAGAACAGCATAAAGACAGCCGGCAGCAAGACAATGCGGCTGGAAAACAGAATGTTGTCCGTCAGATCGTATACAGCGACAGCCTGTTCATACGGCGGCCGTAAATTGTTTAAAAATCCGTAAACTGCAGGCACAAAGGAAACCGCGCTGATTCCGAAAGAAATCAGGCATGAAGCGGCGAACATCCCGAATTGTTTCCACCTCGGCGCTTCCTTTTCCGGGTCTAGCCGGATCAGCCAGCGGAAGATAATATAGATCGCAATGAAAATCAAGTTGATATAGGCAAAATAAAAGTTATTGATCAGCGTTAAAGAACAAGCCGTAATAAACAGTCCTGTCCGCTTTTCCCTGATAACTTTCTCGGCTCCGGCGACAAGCAGCGGCAGCCACAGCATGGCGTCACTGAAAAATTCCCAGAACACCGTGTGCCTGAAATAGATGACCGACGTACCGTACAAGACCGCACCTGTAAAGGCGGCAAGCTTGTTTTTCACCATGCCGTTTAACGCATACGCTGCCGCTAAAATGATCAGGCTTAGCTTAATGACACTGATGAATACAGAGGCCTGCGCCCAGAACAAAGGGTCCGCATCCCCGGCCAAATGCAAAAGCTGCATCAGAAAAATGGCTGCGGATGAAGCGATGAAGACAAAAGACGTCGTGAAATAATAGCCAAGCTGGCTGTAGATCCCGCCTCCGAGACCGAAAGAATACGAATAAAAGAAGTTCCCTTGTTTGTATTGTTCAAAAAGAAACGACTTAAAAATAATCATTTGTGCAAGTCCGTCGCCGTTCCCAGTCATGTAGCGGTCATGCGCCCATTCATACAGAAAAAAGGAATGGGCGGCCAAGGAAACTGCAACGCTTGCGATCACAAATAAAAAAACTGTTTTCTTCATACTCTTCCCCTGTCTTTTTTCAAAATCTTCCCTGTCACTAAAAATGTCAGAGGAACGGTTAAAAACATGGAGGCAAGCGGAGCTGCCTCACTGTTCATCTTGAAAAAATTCACAAACGTGTAGACGAACAAAGAAGATACCGTCAAATTAAACAGCTGTGTCAGCGGAAATTGCAAAAACTTTGCCAGCGTCGGCTTGATTTTAAATGTAAAATAGCAGTTCAAGAAAAAAGAAATCACAAGACTGACGAAAAAAGCGGCAATATGAGAAACCATATAATTCAACTGAAGCAAAACATGCAGCAGCAAATACACCGCATAGTAATTCAAAGTATTCACTGCACCGACGACGGCGAAGCGAATAAATTCAGGATTCACGATTTTCATGAGTTTCTCCATGAGCGATGTTTGCCTCCTGTATTAAGTAATGAGGCCGCTTTTTCGTCTCATAATAAATGCGCCCGATGTATTCGCCGATGATTCCGAGGCTGAGAAGCTGGATGCCGCCGAGAAACAGGACGGCGGAAATAATCGTAAAATAGCCGGGAACGATCACACCGTATTTTAAGATTCTGATGAATGTCGCAGCGATATAAATAAGCGATAGAAAAAGGATAAAAATACCGGCGTAAAAACAAATTCTCAGCGGTCTGTTGTTGAACGACACAACCCCGTCGATTCCATAGTTCAACAAGTGGCGGAACGACCACTTGGACTTTCCGTTTTTCCTTTCGACGTTCTCGTAATAAACAATCTTTTGGTCAAAACCGATCCAGCAAAACAGCCCTTTTGAGAACCTGTTGCCTTCGCTCAGCTTCAGCATCGCATTGACTGCTTTTCTGCTTAAAAGACGAAAATCGCCGACGCCGTCCCTTAAATCGACTTCCACGGCATTATTGATAAAGCGGTAATAAAGGGACGACAAGTAGGAGCGCACAGGGTTGTCTCCCTTTCTGTTGCGCTGGGCGACCACTTGATCATAGCCTTCCTCATACCCTTTAATAAAATCGTGCAGGAGGTATGTCGGGTGCTGCAAATCCGCATCCATCACCACAACGGCATCGCCGCGGGCATGCTGAAAACCGGCAAGGATGGCTGCCTCCTTGCCGAAATTCCGTGAAAACGAAATATATTTCACACGCTTGCTTTTTTCGGCTAGCTTTTTAATTTCCTCCAATGTTTGATCAGTGCTTCCATCATTTATGTAATAAATTTCATAATCATAATCAATGGATTGAAATTCGTTCCTCAACGATTCATAAATCAATTTAATATTGCTTGCTTCATTGTATGAAGGAATAATGATTGAAACGAATCCTCTCTTCACTTAAAGGCACCTCTTTTGGACATAATAAAATTGCATCCGGCATCCGTTTGGCAGGATACTTGCATCTAGCCGCTTCCCACACAACAAAAGGAAAACTGTGGGCACGCTGTACTATTTTCTACAAGATTATTTTGTCATTATATCAGACATCTATGAACAAGTGGTAAAAAAATGATATTGCTTTAGAATCAAACACGATAACCTAATGGTTTTCCCATTTTACGACATTTTTCGCATTGAATCATATTTTTCCAAATTAAACCCCTGCTCTTCACCAAAAGCCAAAGAAGCCGCAGGGAAAACCTCGTAAGGACCGCTTGTCAAACCGGAGGTCAAAGCCCGCCGCCGCAATCAAATCCTTCCCCTTAATATGCCCTTTGTCATCGGGTGAAAACCGGATTTGATTTCTCCGACTGTTCCATGATGGAAGACCGAACGCTGCAGACAGAGCTTTTTTCATGACTTCACGCCGTTATGCTGCAGTCGAAACCGTGACCCCGCTCCTCTTGCGGCTCCTCCCGACAACCCGGGAATCGGCGAATGACACAATGTAATGGTCATTGATCAGGCAAGCTTACACCAGTCTTCGCTTCAACGGACAGACGGCTCCCGCTCCGGCCTCGCCTTGCCTTCACGCCCTTCATGCGCCATCCGGGCTCCTTTTGATATGCGGCGCTGGCACCGGCAATCCGGAACCAATGACAATCGCTTTCACGCCAATCATTCTTTTCGAAAGAAATGCTTAATGAAGCAGACCGCGGCCTCCGGAGAACAGATCCTTGTAAGAAGGCTTATCATTTTGAAATAAATGCAACTTGCTGCCATAGTGCTCAATCCACTCTTTGACGACACGCTCTGTCAGCTCTTTTCCTCTGTACGGGTGGCCGGCCTTTGCAAATGTCGCCTCGAAATCCCCCCACAGCAGTTCAACCCATGTTCTGGCTTGTGCGTAACTCAGCATATGATTTTTTTCAAGAAGCGCATTTGTCAGCTTTTCAAAGTACTCTTCCACTTGGCTTTTCCCCCTTTCCCTAAGGAAAAAACTTTCTTTTTGAAAACGTCGTCCTTTTCATATACTAACCTTACGTCTTCCGAACCGAAGACGCAAACATTATGGACTTGATTGGAGGAGCCTAAAAGAGATGCGAAATAAATCAAGAGGCTTTCCGAACATGAACAACAATAAATTTGAAGGCGAGCCCCGGGCCAAAGATGATTTTGCTTCAAAGCGCCCTGACGGAAGCACAAATACTCATCCGCAAGAAAGAATGAGGGCTTCCGGCAAACGCTAAACTTTTCTGGGATGGAGTGATTTCTTTTGTGTGCAAATCGCAAACCGTATACAAACGATTTTAACCAGATGAAAACGCAAAACTATCCGCAGCCATGGGCAAACACAAAGCATGCGCGCGCGCAGGTAAACGGAGAAACGCAGCAGACCCAGGACCTCATCATTCTCCAGCGCAACACGCGCATCCGGACAAGATAACATTTGCGAAAAGGGTTTAAGCTTTTGGCTTAGCCCTTTTCTTTTAATAAAGAAATCGGCAGAGCCTCTTCATGATCAGGTGACGAAAGACGGTATCCCCAGGCGAACACGCCGTTTATATAGCGGATATGGAAATCGTCGCCCCCATCTTCGATTTCGTATACGTTGCCGGCTTTAAAATCGGCCGGATCAAGAAGGTAAGCTTTCGCCATCGCGATTTTTCGTTCGTGGACGGCCAGTTCATTCACAATCCCCATTTGTTCCGCTTTTCTTGCCTTTTCGGTCAGACCCGCGATTTCCTGGTGCAGTTCGTGTGCAGTCATTTCACTGTATCTTTTCTCCATATTCTCATCCCTTTTCATCTAAAAATTGATCAATCATGTCGATTGAAAAGCCTTTTCTGAACAGATGCTGTTTGACCTTCATTTTCGTTTCGTATGATCCGTCATAACCGCACCTCTTCATCGCTTTTTCCCCTTGCTTCTCAAGCGCTTCCCTTTCAGCGCTGTCGTCGTTTTCGTAATCCGTTTCCTGAAGCGCGGCCGAGATGACATCGAAGGAGAACCCCTTTCTGACAAGGTGCTGTTCGATGGCCTGTTTCGTCTCTTTGGAGGACAGCTTTTTTTCTTTTTTCAGCACTTTTTCCGCATGCTTGACCGCGGCCTCGACCTGATCGGAAAACGAAAACGAACTGAGCGCTTCCTGAATCAGTTCATCATCGATCCCTTTCAATTTAAGCTCTCTGAATAGGACATCGGGGCCTTTGCCGCTCGTTTTTCTGTGGGTGCTGACATATGCAGCCGCAAATTCGCGGTCGTCCAAATATTTATAACCTTTAAGCATATGCAGGATTTCTGTGATCGCGGAGTCTGCGACGTCTTTTTTCTTGAGATGGTCTTTAACTTCCTTTGTCGAGCGCATCCGGTATGACAAATAATCGAGCGCTCTTTTGAACCCTTTTTTAACGTCGTCTCCGTACTGAATCTCAATGATATCAAGCTCATCAAGCTCTTTGCCTTTTCGCAGGTCAAACTTGACGAGCACGTCCAGGTCGACGCTGAACGCATACTTTTCATCCAGAAAAATATTGACCCGTTCTTCATTGTTTTTCTGGGCAGAAATCTTTGTAATATATGGCATAAATAACTCCCTTCTTTTGTTTTCTTCTTTTACAATAAGGTTAATGATCATGAAAGGGAGGAATCATGATGAAGATTGCGATTTCCGGCGGGACGGGTTTTATCGGCAAGCATTTGACAAACGCCTTAACCGCCCAGGGACATCACGTCTATATTTTAACAAGAAAACCGGCTGAAACCGAACAAAAAAACACTTCTTACGTTCTCTGGCAAAAAAACGGCACCCGCCCTGAAACAGAGCTGACCGATATCGATGTTTGGATCAATTTAGCCGGAAAATCACTTTTCGGCCGTTGGAATGAAAAAACGAAGGCGGAAATCGCGGCAAGCCGCCTCCGCTCCGTGCAGGAGTCGGCCCGCATCATACAAAGTCTTCGGAAGAAGCCGAACACCTTCATTCAGGCGAGCGCAGTCGGCATTTACGGAACGAGTCTTGAACAGACATTCACAGAGGAATCCCCCGTCTCAGCTGAGGATTTTTTAAGCAGAACGACAGCTTCGTGGGAAAAAGCAGCCGAACCAATTGAAGCGCTTGGCATCCGCACCGTCTGGATGCGTTTTGGCATGGTGCTTGGAAAAGACGGAGGGGCGCTCCCAAAAATGGTGTTCCCCTATCAATTGTTTGCAGGCGGACGCGTCGGCTCAGGGCAGCAATGGGTGCCGTGGATTCATATCGAAGACGTCGTCGGCATGATATTATCAGCGATTGAGCAGCCTCAGCTGTCCGGCCCTGTCAATGTCACGGCACCGAATCCCGTTCAGATGGAAACCTTCGGACAAACCGTCGCGAAAGTAGGAAAGCGCCCCCACTGGCTCCCGGTTCCCGAATTTGTAATAAAAGGCATCCTCGGAGAAATGAGCATGCTCGTGCTGAAAGGGCAGCGCGTCCTCCCGAAAAAAGCGCTTCAGAACGGCTATCATTTCATATATCCCGAACTGGAAGATGCCCTGCAACACCTTTTGACATAAAAGCTGTTTTCCCAACAAAAGCCTTGTAGCTTTTCCTTTCCCAGCTGCGTAAAATGTAAGTATCTTTTTAGCAGCATACAATACAGGGAAGGCAAATGGTGCGCCACCAGGTCTCTGGTTTTAGTGGGTTCGATTCCCACCCCGAATTTTTTAATGGATGTGCAAGATACGCGGACAACTGTTTCCGCAAATTAAAAAATTCCGAGGGTGGATTTATGCGTCCCGTTCTGCTGTAAAAGCCGCCCTCAAACTAAGGAGGGGCTGCCATGCTGAAGAAACGGGAACTGACCGACTGCTATGCACTTTTTGAACTTATGATCCATCCGGATGTCTTCCCTTTTGTCAGAAATAAAGCGGAGACGATTGAAGAGTATATGTTTCATGTCAAAAACATGATCGAAGAAGAAGAACAGGGAAAGCTGATATCGCGAACGATACTTGATGAATGGGAAAACCCTGTCGGCTGCATCAGCTTGTATGAAATCGAAGATCAAAAAGGCTTCCTTGGCACATGGCTCGGCAAACCTTATCATGGAAAAGGCTTGAATCAACGGGCGAAAGACGCGTTTTTTTGCGAGCTTTTTTATGAAAAGCAAATCGAAGCCGTTTTTATGAAAATCAGAAAAACAAATATGCGCTCCCTCAAAGCGGCGGAAAAGCTCCCCTATGCCGTCAAGACTGATCTTGACTGGGCCGGCAGCGATACATTTCACCTGTATGAAATTCCGAAAGATATGTACACGCTGTACAGCATGAGAACATTCGAAGAGGAAAACCGCCGGTTAAAAGAAGCTTAAAACTTGTATAAATGCCGTTGAAACGGACAGCCTGTGAATAACTGAGGTTTTGAGGAGGCTTGAAAAGATGGCTGACAAGAAAAAACGAGAGCATTTTAAATCCTCTCTGAACAAGACGCAGGAAGTCAGATATTCGCGCGAATTTAAAAGGGCTGAGCGCGCCGCAAGGGAAAAATCGTAATGCATAGCGGGAGCCTGATCAGCGAACAATAAAGCTTGACCGGCCGATTATTGATGAGGAGTGATCATATGGGCAGAAATGCAATCCACAAAAACCGTGACAAAAACAAGCAAAAGCTCCCTCAAGTTCCTGATCAGTATAAGAGAGAAGCTGACGGAGTATACGAGGAATATTCTGCGGAACTCGCCGATCAGGATGACCGCGAAGCACAAGCCCGCATGCAGGCGGCTGATAAGCGCGCGGAAAAGCGGCAGTCAAAATAATAATCGAGGCCCGGGATTCCCGGGCCTCATTCTTTAAGTTAATTCGGTCAGTAGCTGTGCTGCCGGGGTCCTGTGCTTCGCTTCAGGAATTTCCGCAGGATATCCGATCTGCAAGAGAGCTGCTACCCGCTCATCGCGCTTCAGCCCCATTAACCTGTGCAATGTTTCATGAGAAAGAACTTCCCCGCTCTTCCATACCATGCCGATGCCTTTTTCCCAAGCGAGAAGCTGAAGATTCTGGATCAAACAGCTGACAGCTGCAAAATCATCTCTTCTGACCCGTTCGTTTTCGTCTTCTTTCATAATAACGAAGAGAAAAGCCGGAACGCTGAGAATATGCTCTCTGAACTTATTGATTTGTTCTTCCTGCATATTCGGCTTGAGCTCTTTAAACGCCGCTTTTAAATTGTCGGCATGCTTCTTTTTCCCGCTTTCCGTCCCGATATAAATGAACCGCCACGGTTCTGTCAGCTTGTGGTTCGGCGCATAAACCGCATCTTCCAAGAGTTCCAGCACCACTTCTTTCGGCACCGGATCCTGTTTAAACTTTCGAATCGTTCTTCTATTTCTGACACAATCGCGAATACTTTGAATTTCCAGCGTGTCGTTCATGTGGCCGCCCCCTCAAATGAAAATGATTATCATTGTTGATTATAATGTTTACCGCTGGCGTTTGCAATGATCATCACTCGTTAAAAAAAGGCGGTATCTGTTTTACACCTCGAAGCTCTGCTTTTCAGCAAATACAGCGGTTCCTGTCATCCGCACTTTCATGATGCCGTTTTGTTCCGCAACTTCGATTTTCACTTTTCCGTCTTTTCCCATTTCCTGACCCTGTTCGATTAGAAAATCAGTCCGGCCCTCTTCACAGAATTCCTTTCCGTACGTTTTCATATAAGCGCCCATCACTCCTGATGCTGTTCCTGTGACAGGATCTTCACTCGTTCCGGAATAAGGCGATGAAAAATGCCTGCCGTGAAGCTGGCAATCCCGATGAATCGTCTCCAGGCAAAACGGGTGGACTGATGCCCGCGGCATTTCGGTTAAAATGTTGGGGAATTCAGCTTGAACGGGCTTCATCCTGCGGATTGCGGCCAAATCTCTCACCGGCACAAGCAATGTCCATATCCCTGTGCTGCCGTAAACAACGGGCAATGCTTCATGAAAGTCCGCTTCGCTGATCCCCAGCGCTTCCGCCAGTTGGCTTCTGCTTCCTGTGAATGACTGAAAACTCGGTGGCGCCTGCTCCAACGTCACCAAAAACCGCTGATTGCCGTCAGAAGCGGTATACACGGAAAGAACACCCGCTTTTGTTTCGACCTTCAACTCCGCCCCGGCTTCGATCGCGCCTTTTTCCAGAAGCGCATAAAGTGAAGCAACAGTCGCATGTCCGCATAGATTCATTTCATGGCCCGGCGTAAAGTAGCGGATCCTTATGTCGGCCGACTCGCTCGGCAGCAGGAAAGACGTTTCGTTATAGCCTGCCTGTTCAGCGATCTTCTGCATTTCACGATCGGTCAATCCGTCTGCTTCAAGCACGATGCCCGCCGGGTTTCCCAGACCCGCCGTCTTTGAAAATGCATCATATCTTAATACTTCAATTTGCTTCATTTTGATCCCCCATTTGTCGAGTTCGATCCTTTCCTTCCAATCATTTGCAGTATACCGCCTTTCATTGCTTCTTACAATGGCAATCTAAAAAAGACCGTTTTAAAAAACGGCCTCACTTCGTTCTCCTTCCGATCAGCCTCGTCACAAGGATCATCGTCACCGGGAGAGATCGGTTTTTCCGGTAGGCTAAATATTTTCCCCGCCAAACCGGTTTATATTTTTCTTTAAAAGACCGCAGTCCGCTAAAACTGTACATGTAGCTGACATTGTTGAAAATCACAGCGGCTAATCGCTCCGTCCAGAATGACTGAAACGATGTCCCTACATTCGATAAAGGGGCCATTCCCATATTGAAGGCCGTGTAGCCCTGTTCTTTTCCCCATTGAAATAAATAGATGAACAGCGCATCCATGATTCCTTTCGGCGCTTTCTTCGAATAGCGCATCAGATCGATGGATATTTCCCCTTCGCGGTACATCGGCATGATATTCATAAACGCGACGATCTCGCCTTCTTCGCTTTTTAAAACGGCAATCGGCGCTTTCTGCAAATAATCTTCATGAAAAAACCCGAGCGAAAAGCCTTTTTCTTTTTTTCGGCCGAGCCATTCATCAGATACCTGCCTCAACTCGTTGAGGAATTCTGCCGAAAACGGCGGCTGTTCGACATGAAATGTATACCCTTCCCGTTCAAAGCGGTTGTGAATCGCCCTTAACCCGGCCCGCTTTTTTCCGGTGATTGTAAAGGTGTCAAGGTCGACAATCGCCTCTTCTCCAAGCTTGAAAAAACGGTATCCGAAATCATGATAGAGCCCCATGTCTTCTCGTTCGATCTGATAGAAAATGACAAGATACCCTTTTTGGTCAGCCGTATGAAGAAATTCTTTGATCACGAGCGGAAACGAGCCTTCCAGGCCGGACGGGTCGCCGAGCACAACGAGACGCTGGCCGACTTTGGCGAATTGAATCAGCGCATTCCCGTCGCTTGAATAAAAAAACCGCTTGTCACCTAAAAAACCCAAATGACTCAAAGCGTTTCCGCCTTTTTCTTTTAAGAATGCCTCCAGTTTCTCCGGGTCAGGAGCTTCACCGACCTCTTTCGTTTTCCTGTTAAACGTCCAGATGAAAACAACGAAATACAGCGGAACGAAAAATAATGCAAAAAACGTCGCGAAGTCGACATGGCGTTCACTGTGAATGAAATAATCTTTTACGAGAATATGGCCGAGCGCCTCCCAAATGTTTGAAGCGATAATATTGTAATTCAGCAAAGTAAAGAGAAAGATAAAAGCTCCCCATGCGATTTGCCCAAATGTGTAGACAGCCCGCTCCCTTGTAAACTGCCCCCTCAGCAGGACAAACAGGACAAATACCACAGGAATCATGAAGACCGCGCTAATATTAAAACCTTTAAAAAGCGTGAACAGAAAGGCAAGAACCAAAGCGGTCAGCGTCATATAATAAGATCTCTTTGTCCTCCGATAAAGCTCCAGCGGCAGGATCAGCAAAATCAAGCCGAAACTGAGGGACAAGCCGTTAAAAAACACCAGCATGTACTTCGGAATATTCGGTATCAATGTAATCCTGTCAATCGGCAGCGCCACGGATGCGATCACAATCGCTCCGCTGCAAAACGCGATGACTGAAAGCGAACCGTTCAGCAGTCTGAATAACAGCGCTCTGTGTAAAATCAACAGAATATTGGTCGTTTCTATTGCCGGGGCAATAATCGGCTTTTCTTCGAGCTTCTTCATTGTATTCCCAGTCAAATCGGCTGCTGCAAAAATAAGGCCGAATACAAAAGGGATAAACGAATAGGCAAGCCTGTAAAGCACAATCGCCGTCAGAGTGATTTCCTGATCAACCCCAAGCTTGCTCATCCCCACCAAAAAAAGCAGGTCGAACGAACCGAATCCGCCGGGAACGAGACTGATCATTCCGGCTACAGATGCAATTGTAAAAACGCCGAGAACGGTTTTCGCATCTAAATCGACCCCCATCGTTACAAGGGAATAATACATAACCGCTGCAGCGGCAAACCACTCGATCACAGATGCACCCAAATACGAAAAGAAGACCGAAAGCCGCATGCCTTTTTCGGCTCCTGCGCTTCTCCTCTTTTTGATCATTAAAATGATGGCCGCACCGGGAGCGATTATCGCCGTACCGGTAACAGCCAGCAGCACCCACGCTTTTTCTGTAAACAGATCTCCGGCAGGCAGAATCCCGGCAAGGACGAGAAGGCAGAGGACAGACAGCCCGAGAAGAATCGAAGACGCAAGCCATGCGATCCCCCTGATCAGCTTCTTCACATCATCAACATGCTCTTTGTAAAGGATCGTTCTCAATCCTGCACCGGACAATCCGCCGAACCCGAGAACATTGTTAAGCGAGTTAGCGATCCAGGACACCTTGATCGTCTTCCATTTCGAAACCTTCATTCCGAGGGAGCGAACCAGAACAAAATCGTATAATGTCATCGCCAAAATGGCGGCAAGTCCGAGAAAAACAAGGATAAACAGGTCAACCCGATTAATTTGATCGATAATCAAAAATGTTGCTTTAAAAGACAGCCCGGCCAGTTCTTTTTTCGCTTGAAAAAAGACAAACAAAAGAACAGCCGCCGGAATTACAATCCTTAAAATCGCCAGCGCATTTTTTTTCATGAAAAACCACTTCTCTCTAATCACAGGATAAATCCATCACGTTTTGAGTGATAACTCATATATCTTACCTTAATTTACCGGCTAGAAAAAGCAAAAACCAACGATTCTGCTGTTATGTTAGTGTTAACCATCCCCCCTGAAAACAAACGGTAAACAAAAAACGCGCAGCGGCGCGTTTTTTCAGTTCCAACCCATTCTTTTTCGAAGCTCTGTAATATGGGCAATATGGTGGTGTGAGTGCCACACATAGAGAGCGAGCGCTTGATACAGCTTCATTTCCTCTCCTGTGTCAGGATAAATGTACGCTTTTTCAAAATCCGCTTCTGTTAAAGATTCAAAAAAAGCGGTCCAGCGCAGATGCAGCGTGTTCAAAAGCGCCAGCGACAAAGCCGGATCGAGCGTTCTGGCATCGGTAAGTCCGGCCCAATTCTGTTCGTCAAACGTGCGGATCAAAGGCGCCTCCTCAGTCAGTGCCAATTTGCTTCGAATATAGCCGTTCATATGGCTGTCGGCAAGATGGTGAACGACTTGCCGGACAGTCCAGCCTCCGGTCCGGTACGGCGTATCAAGCTGTTCTTCATTTAGTCCCGCCACCGCGCTACTCAGGAGATGCGGCGCTTGCTTCAGATCCCCGATCCATTTTTTCCGTTCCCTTTCTTCCGCTTCAAGCGGTTTTGAAAAAGTGCCGATCGGATATTTCAACTGATCCATTGTCTGTTCCTCCCCTAGTCGCAATACACTGCATCATGCTTTCCAAAAAGGTATTCGATCTGTTCATACGTATTCCTTGCTTCAGATAATTCAGGCAGATTCTCCAATGGGAAAAAACCAAGGTTTTGCGTTTCCATCCCCGCTTCCGCCTTGCCTCCGACAATTTGACAGGCAATAAACAGCTTATAGATGTGGAAGGCGGAAGGAGGGTGGTTATGGCGCTTTTTATCAATGACCGCCAAAAGTTTGTGCGCCTTGACTTTCAAACCTGTCTCTTCAAGCGTTTCTTTAACCGCAATTTCTTTCGGCGTAAAGCCGATGTCTGCCCATCCGCCTGGCAGCGCCCATTTACCGTCTGCTTTTTCCTGGACAAGGAGGAGCTTATGATCTTTAAAAATCACGGCTCTCACATCGACTTTAGGTGTTTGATAGCCCGATTCTCCGGCAAAAAGCTCTTTCACTTTTGAGAAATCGGTTTCCGCATAATCGGCGATAATTTCACAGCTCAACTCGCGAAGCCGCTCAAAACGTTCACGATCAAAGTCATCTTTTGTATAGGCAAGCCCCGCCTGGGCGATGGCTTGAATTTCCTTCGCCCAATCCAGCCATTTCAGATCCTTTTTCATTCGCTGATCCCCCGATCTGCAGGAGCTATAGACCGGTAGACACGGTCAAGCCATTGCGTTCGTTTTCCGTCGGAGCTGTCTTTCACACCGGCAAACAGCAGTCGCCTTACCCGCCGTACGCCGCAAAACTTCAACATCACATCTTTAACCGTCACCCAGTCGGCATCCCGCCGCCAAAACCGCAAATACCATGATGGGGCGTCAGCCGTGTAGTAAACCGAAGCCGTAGGCGCCTTCAGCAGGCCTTTTGGCAGCTTTCCTTGATATGTATAAGCTTCTCCGGCTGCAAAAACGCGGTCAATAAATCCTTTCATGATCGCCGGCATCCCGCCCCACCAAAGCGGATAAATGAAAATCAGATGGTCGGCGTTTTTGACAATTCTTCGATATTCGGCGGTTTCCGGGTCGCGCTTCATATCAGAGCGCCTCTTCTTTTCATCAAATAAAAGAACGGGATCAAACCGGTCTTTGTACAAATCGATGACATCATAAGAATGCTTACCGTCCTCAAGCGCCTTTATGACTTGATTTAAAATGGCTCCGTTGAAACTGTTTGGATTTGGGTGTGCATATATAACGGCAGTCTGCATATCGCTTCCTCCTTTTCGTCCTTTGATGGAATTATATTGTTTATTTTGCAGAATTTAAAGAAAATGAACTTGGAGCAAATATGATGAAAAACCCTTTCCTTTTGAAAAAACGGAAAGGGTTTTTCTGTTTAGTTTGCCTTTTTCAGATCTTCATTCAGCTCTTTCATAATCGTTCCGCCGCCATGCTTCTCCCATTTTACGACTGCCTTGTCAAAGCTTTTTTCATTGATTTCCCCGAGAATAAATTTGAATGTGGCGTCATCGATGATTTTCTTCAATTCTGTTCCCCTGTCCATCTGTGCGGCGGAATACAGCGGTTCGGCCGGATTCTGGACTGCGATTGCCCGGTTGTCCTCCTCAAGCTTTTCATTTTTGGCGCGCAGTGGATCTTCAGCGCTTTTTAAAGCTTGTTTATTGATGCCGATCAGCTGGTTTAACGGCTGAATTTCCGCTTCCCACAGATGGTAGTATTCCTGTTTTCGAAAATAGCCGCTGTCGCCTTTCTTTTCATAGTGTACGCCTTCTATTCCATACAGCATTAAATTGTTGAGGTCTTCTTCAGCGATTCTGTCAAAAAATGCGAGAATTTTTTTGACCTCTTCTTCAGTCTTGACGCTTGATTTCGAAATGGCGAACATCCCGCCATGGCCGCCGAGCGCCCATGTGCGCTCCTTGCCGTCGGGGCCTTTGATCCGGTTTGCGATCTCAAGCTGAAATTCGGGATTCAAAGCGAGTCCCTGATCACGCAAGTTCATGGCATCGCTCATTGCGCCGATGTAGATTCCCGCTTTTCCCTGAATCACTAAATCCTGCTGCTGCGTTTTGCTTGTCACCGCGAAGTCCCGGTTCATCAGGCCTTCTTCATAAAACTTTTTCATATATGCCATTGTGTCTTTATAGGCCTCATGCTTAAAATAAGGAAACAGATTTTCGTCTTCGTCGGTCCCCCATTCATTCGGTGCGCCAAAGTACGAAGCCAAGGTTTTAAACGCTCCGAAGGTGAGATCATTGCGGTCGGCAAGACCGATCGTATCGTCTTTTCCGTTTTGATCGGGGTCCTGTTCTGTGAACGCTTTTGCTATTTTATAAAGGTCATCAACGGTTTCCGGCATTTCCAAGCCGAGATTGTCGAGCCAATCTTTCCGAATCACGACTCCCTGTCTGGCCATCGGCCTTTCTCTATAAATCCCGTAAACTTTGCCATCAACCGAGATATTTTTTAAAATGGTTTTATCAAGCGTTCTTAAATTCGGATAGTCTTTTAAATACGGACCGATTTCCCAGAACATTCCCGAACGCAGCGCGCTGACAACCGCTGAATCTTCAAGATCAGGCAATGTCATCACTTTAGGCATGCTTCCGCCAGCAAGCGTTGTATTGATCCGCTCTTCTTTTGTTGAATCCGGAACCCAAATGAGCTTCAGCTTTGTATTCGTTTTGTCTTCAATGATATCAAGCGCCTTCTCCTTCGGAGGCTGCGGCGTGTGGAGCGGTACGAGCCAATCGATTTCAAGCGCCCCGCCCTCTTCTGTTGACGCCTTTTGCTGCGTGCAGCCCGCTGAAAAAACCAAGATCAAGATCAGGCAACATAACTTTTTCATATGATCCCTCCCGCTTGATAAGAAAACGTTTTCAAGGAGGAATGCCCGACATGCTCCATCCTAAATATTTCATAGCCGAGCATTCTTTTTCGATTCAATATATGCAGAGAAAAGGATTTACCGAGATGAACGCGCCGCATGTTCATGAAGGCTATGAACTGTATTATCTGCTCAGCGGAGAACGCACGTATTTTATTAACCAAAGCGTCTATACCGCGGAAAAAGGCTCGATGATCATCATCAACCCCCACGACCTCCACCGAACGTCAAGCACGGAAGTTCAAGAGTTCGAACGCATCCTGATTAATTTCTCGCACAATTTCATTGAACCATTGCTTGAGTGCAGCCATTATCGGCTGCTTCCGTTTCCGGAACATCAAAATTTCATCGCATTTTCCCTCCGTGAACAGGCGGCAGTCGAACACCTGCTGATGGAGATGAAGAAGGAGTGCAAGCTGAAAAAAGAAGGACACGAAGATGTCGTGAGGGCGCTATTGTTTCAGCTGCTTTTTACCATTTACCGGAGCCTTGCGGGCGGCGGACGCAATCAAACACGGCCGCTTCACCCGATGGATGAAAAAATCTCGGAAATCGCTTCATATATCAATGGCAGCTTTCAAGAAACGATGACATTAAACGGGCTGGCCGGACAATTTTATATCAGCCCATCATATTTAAGCAGAGTGTTTAAAAAAGTGACCGGCTTTCATCTTCAGGAGTATATCCGGCATATCAGAATCCGCGAAGCGAAAAAACGGCTTCGTGATACAGACGAGAAAATATTGGACATCGCCGCGGATACCGGTTTTAAGCATATCAGCCACTTTAATAAAGTATTTAAAGAAATCGTCGGCATCCCGCCGCTTCAATACAGGAAAAAAAGCAGAGACATTTAATATGCGGTATAACGGAACCAGTCAAAATCAGCGGCGGCCTTTCTGCCGCTTCCGCCATTATTGGCGAATACCCCCACCATCGTTCCTGTATGTCCTTTTGCGTCACGCGACCCCTCATCGCTTAAGAAACGGGCATCATAAGTACCGCCTGCGTGATGCCAATGCTTCCCTTCATAACTGTAGTAAAAATCCCTCTTTTGCTTATTGATGACGGCTTTTAAATACAGCGGGCCGGCTTCGGCATGTTTTTCCCCAAGCGTTTTTTGGAAGCCGGAGCGATTTTCCATGACCTTGATCTTTAATCCTTCTTCATAGGTCAGACAGCATTTCAAATAATTATGCGTGCTGTAGTAGCAGACGATCCCCGCTTGCTCGCCGGACGCCGCAGGTGAAAAGTCGAGTTTCACGCCGGCGCTGTATTGGTGGTGCTTTTCCCTTCTGACGACCGTATTTTTTGCGCGGATGTCGTGTAAATCCCAATCACCTGTCCATAGCCTGAGATATCCCGGTCTTTCGGTCAAAGACCAGCCTGAATGGTCGGGATTTCTGACAAACTGCCAGTCAAGACCGAGCGTATCATCGTCAAAATCGTCGAAAGTCTTTTCATCCCATTTGACCGGAGGAAGGTTGGGAGCGCGCTGGATCAGACTCGGGCCGTTCAAGCCGTTGATGACAAACCAGCCGTCATCCTTCCATTCGACGGGATCCAAAGCGGTCTCTCTGCCAACCGTTGTATAGTTTCCCTCATTGGGCCGCCCGCATAGAAACACCGCCCACCATTCTCCATTCTGGGTTTCAACGAGCTTGCCGTGCCCCGCTCTTTGAATCGGAGCATCCGGGTCTGTCTGCGTTAATATCGGGTTATACGGGCAGGGCTCATAAGGACCGTACAAATGCGTCGAGCGGGCTGTCGTGATCGAGTGGGAATATCCGGTGCCTCCTTCCGCCAATATCGCGTAGTAATACCCGTCTTTTTTCAGCACATGCGGCCCTTCAGGCGCCCTTCTCCCGGTCCCTTCCCAAATCTGAACCGGCTCGCCGGAAACTTCTGTGCACTCGTCATTTAAAGGAAAGAGCGTGCAAGCAGGACTGAGCAGCATATAGTGTTTCCCGTCGTCATCAACAAAGTGAGACGGATCGATGCCGCTTCCTTCATCAATGAAAACGGGCTTTGAATAAGGGCCTTCAGGACGGCTGGACTTGATCATGATCTGTCTGCGGATCAGCTCTCGTCCATTGATGACGGTCGGTCCGTTCAGCCTGTGTGTCGCGAAAATGTAGAAGGTTCCGTCATGATACGAGATATCGGGCGCCCAAATGCCGTGTGAATCATTGATATCAGACAGATCCAATCCGTCATTCTCCGTAATTCCGTGGCCGATGATCTTCCAATGGACTAAATCTTTAGAGTGGGAAATAACGATTGCCGGGAAATACTGAAACGTTGAGTTCACCATGTAAAAATCTTCCCCGACTCTGATAATTGAAGGATCTGGGTGAAAACCGGTCAACACCGGGTTCGTATATGTGTGTTCACCATTCATGACATTCCCCTCCTGCCGGTTCGACCCTGAACCAATCGATATCGCACCAGCCGTCCTGTCCGTCTGCTCCTCCGGTATCCGTGCAATATACACCTGCCTTGGCACCCGTCCATCGCCCGGGAACAGCCTGAAACGAATCCCCAATCTGTGTGAAATGACGCTGATCCATGCTGTAGCTGAAACGGCACACCGCCTGTTCATCAACAGTCACGCGCAAATAGACCGTTTCCGCCTGTACACCGTGCTCTTCTGTTTTGACATCTTCCTGCTCACCTTCCATACGGCCTTTGTATACAGAAAGCCGATAGCCGTTTTCCGATTTCGAAAAGCCGAGATAGGCGTATTCCCTTCCCATTACAGCCAAGCCGGCCAGCATAGTGTCCGAGAAGGCGTTTAGCGACAATTTGACTGTTGCTGTAAAGCTTGGGCCCGAAAATTTCTGCATCAGAAGGTTCGGCAGACGGCTCAGTTTGAACGGATGCGGGATGCCGCGGCTGTACAAGCGAAGCCGGCCGGGAGTGGCGCTGAGAGAGTACCAGTCTTGCTTCGGATTCGCTTCCCATTGCCAATGAAGCGCAAGGCGATCTGAAGAAAAATCATCATTGGCATGGTCAAAGGGCTGTTTCACTTCTTTGGCGTTTGTCTTCGGCTTTTCCCATTGCAAAACAGGTTCGCCGATCCCGTCGCCGTCTATGTCTTCGCCCATCAACGGCCAGCCGTCGATCCAGCGGACAGGTTGAAGGTGTACTACTCTGCCGAATGCTCCGCGATCTTGAAAGTGGATAAACCATGATTCTTCGGAATCAAGCTCAATCCAGCCTCCCTGGTGCGGACCGTTAATCGCTGTATTTCCTTGGTGGAGGACAACCTTATCTTCATAGGGACCGTAAATCTGCTTGCTCCGCAAAACCGTCTGCCAGCCTGTCTTCACCCCTCCAGCCGGGGCAAAGATATAATAATAGCCGTCTTTTTTATACAGTTTCGGCCCTTCAATGGTAGGGTGGTTCAGCGTACCGTCAAAGACGATCTCGCCATCGTCTTCCAATGCCGTTCCGTCTTTTTTCATTCGGCAGAGATTCAGCTTGCTCTTGATTCCGATTCTGCTGTTGGCATAGGCGTGGATCAAATAGGCATTTCCGTCGTCATCCCAAAATGGACAAGGATCAATCCAGCCCTTTGTCTTTTTGACATGTATGAGAGGCTCCCATCCTTTAAACGGATCTGATGTTTTGCTCATAAAGATTCCCTCATCAGGCGTAGCGAAATACACCAGGAATTCCCCGTTATGGTACCGAATGCTCGGCGCCCATGCTCCTTTGCCGTGAGCAGGGGCCTCGTATTCGCCGAAGGGGAGCTCGTCAAACACATGGCTGATCAAAGACCAATTCACCAAATCTGTCGAGTGCAAAACGGGAATTCCGGGAAAACAGGAAAAACTCGAGGCCGCCATAAAAAAGTCGCTGCCTTTCCGAACGACATCGGGATCTGAGTAGTCCATGAAAAGAACGGGATTGCAAAACCGCCCGCCGTCAACATTCGGATTCCAGACAGGCGGATGTTTCGCCTTGCCAGTCAGGCTTTTTGCCATCAACCTTCACCCCTGTTTCATTTCCAATTTTTCAAATTCATGTTAGCACAGCTGCCGCCCCTGAATCTTTGTTATTAATGTCTGTTTATTCTCATTCTTTGCTATTGTTGTCCTTTGATTGAATGGCATAAAAAAAAGGCGAAACTAAAGTTTCGCCTTTTCAAGCAGTCAACCTGATATCAATGCCTGAAGCCGGGTCTTTAACAAACCATGCGTTTTCTTGATGCTCAACGGCATAACCTGAGCTTTTCAGTTTTTTCACGATGCAGTCCAATTCCGCCTGACTCGGGAGAAGAACCGTGTAATATGCCATGCCTGCCGCATTAAGTGGAGCAAATGGCGCATGTTGTCCGGCCCAGATGTTTAAGCCGATATGGTGATGGTAGCCTCCGGCAGAGACGAAAAGCGCTGACATGTGTTGATAATCTCCTGTAATATCAAATCCCAGCACAGAGTGGTAAAATTCTTTCGCCAGCTTTAAATCCTTGACATGAAAATGGACGTGTCCGATTTTTGTTTCAGGGGGAAGACCTTTCCATTCGTGACCATCGGCTTCTTCAAGAAGACCTTGGACATCAACCGGCTCCGTACCCATCACGTAGTTCCCCTGTTCATCACGCTTCCAGCCCTCGCACGGGCGGTCCCGGTAGATTTCAATTCCGTTTTGATCAGGATCTGACAAGTAAAGCGCCTCGCTGACAAGGTGATCTCCCTGGCCGAGTTCAATGCCGGAGCGGAGCAAATGCTTCACAGCCATGCCGAGCTGCTTGCGATTTGGAAGCAAAATGGCAAAATGATAAAGGCCTGCTGCCGATCTTTCAGGCAGCACAACAGCATTTGGAATTTCCTCAATAATCAGAAGCGGATTTTTCCCGTCAACTGTGAACTCCGCCGTTTTTCCGTCACGTTTTAATACTTGAAAACCGATCACATCCCTGTAAAAAGAAACCGATCTTTCAAGACGGCTCACCTTCAGCTTCACATATCCGAGCTCAGTGCCCGGGTGGATTTGCTGCGTCATCTGTTTTTCCTTCTTTCCTTGGTTTCTCCTGCCCTTTGGAACGGAATAAACCATCAAGAGACAGCATGCGGCTTCCGCTCAAGCCCAAGTATACAGACATTGCAAGAAGCGCTACATCAAATTCATAGCCTGCGCCTCCATCCGTTCCCATGAATCCGGCGGATAGCTTAACAGTGAAAATGGCCCCCAGCATGACAATCGCAAATAAAAGGCCAATCACACGCGTACCGAGCCCGAGAATCATTAAAGCCCCTCCGGCCAATTCGATAATCGCTACGATATAGGCGAGAAAGCCCGGAATTCCGACACTGCTGAAAAATCCTACAGTATTTTCAATCCCGCCTTGAAATTTTGAAAGACCGTGAAGCAAAAATGTAAGACCGGTAACCAAACGTAAAATAAATGCACCTAATTCGTATTTGTTGTTCATTATTTTCTCCTCTAGTTTATTTTTTATTTAAAAGACCAATGACGTACACCAACTTTATCCATCTATCAACATATCATCCGCGTAAGAAGTCTGCAGTGTCCTCCTTTTTTCGTTCGTTACTTACTTTGTGTAAGTTAGTATATATAAATAAGAAACTTACGTCAAGACATTTTATGAGCTTTGCTCATTCATTGATATACCGTTATAATAGACCTAGAGAGGTGAGAAATATGAGCCTATCATCTTTATGTCCGAAATTCGAAAAAGGAATGAAAATGATAAGTCAGCGCTGGAATGGATTCATCATTCACCAGCTTCTTAACGGCCCGCAGCGGTTTTGCCATATAGAATCTTCCCTTCCCATCAGCGGAAGGCTGTTATCCGAAAGATTAAAAGAACTCGAACACGAAGGCATCATCCACCGGCACGTGTATCCAGAAACTCCGGTGCGGATCGAATACTCCCTGACTGAAAAAGGACAGGCGCTCGAATCGGTCCTTAAAGGAATGGAAAAATGGTCGCAGGAATGGATCGATCCGGACGGCGCCAATGAACGGGAAAATCATTAAAAAAGGCGTGCATCTCAGGTGCATCGCCTTTTTGTTTTGCCGTTTTATTCCGCATATTTTTCAGATCCCCGCCTTTTTCATGCTTGCCTGAACATCAATTTTTAATCCTCATATATTAAATAGGGAAAGATTACTTCCTGAGAGGAGAAAGAAATGCGGAGATGCTTGAAAATATTAGTTCTGATTAAAACGTTTTGGAAGACCATGCCCAAACATGAAGTAAAGTATAAAATGATGAAATCTCTGGAGGAGTTTGCCGAAGTCATGTACTGGCATACAGACGGCTATCTTCCGGATATTTTGGACAAAATCCAATTTCGCCCTGATTTCATTTTCCACTACGACATTGCCTACGGCTTCTCATTATCCCCAAACATAAGGGGGCTCAAGGATACAAACATCCCCACCGGCGCGTTTGTGATCGATTCTCATTTTAATCAACAGATCAGAAGCAGCTATTTCGAAGAAAACCAAATTGATTTAATTTTTTCAGTGACAAAAGAGCATTTTTTAAATGAATATCCCCAGTATGAAGAAAAATTCAGATGGGTTCCATGGGCAGTTGATCCAGAAATATTCAAGGACTGGAAGTTGAAAAAAACGATAGACTATTTGCTCATGGGACTCGTGCATGAAGGAAACAAAAGATACCCCCCAAAAGGAAAATACCTTTTTAGGGAAGCTGTACTGCAGACCATGAAGCATGAAGAAGGGTTTGTTCACCACCCCCATCCCGGCAATGTCATAACTGATGAAGAAGAAATCAAGCAGGCTTTTTTGAATGAAAAGTATGCCCAGGAACTGAACAGGGCCAAGATATTTTTCACGTGCGGAAGCACCCTTCGCTACCCGTTGTTGAAATTTTTTGAAGCTCCTGCCTGCAGAACGTTGTTGCTGGCGGAACCAAATCAAGATATTTACGATCTTGGTTTTAAAGACGGCACCCATTTCATTGCTTGTGAAGTTGAAGACTTTTATGATAAAGCAAAATACTATCTTCAAAACGAAAAAGAAAGGCAGCGTATCACAGACAACGGCTACCGTCTCGTTCATTCGCGGCATACCTATCATGCGCGCGCACAAGAAATAGCAGACGCGATAATAGATTTTTTGGAGCAGCGGAAACGGTGATGAATGGATCCATTTTTCTTATCCGGCGGGATTGTTCCCGCACGCATTTTCTTTCCGGACATATATTTCTATTACTGATGATTTAAAAGATTTCGAGGTGAAAAACATGGGAACGGAAATGCCCGCTGAGTTTTATGATCAATTTATTGACCGACATCTGATTCCGCTTGAAAAAAGTCCTTGGAAAAAGGTGTATGAAGAAGCTGCACGTCTATTGCCGGAGTCCAAAGATGAAACGATTGTTGATATTGGCTGCGGCACAGGGAGATTCGCAAAGCTTTTATATGACAAAGGATACAGAAAATATTTAGGCATCGATTTTTCCAAAGGAATGCTTGAAGAAGCCAAAAGGTATAATCCCTCGTTTACTTTCATCGAAGGGAATGTATATGACGAGGCGATCGTCCGGATGCTGCAAAAATACAATGTTTTTATTTTGCTGGAAGTGTTAGAGCATATCGAGAAAGACAAGGCGTTTTTATCAAGTCTTCCTCAAGGGAGCGATATGGTGATTTCTGTGCCTAACTATGATTCTCGCGCCCATGTCCGCCACTTCAAACATATTGACGAAGTCATCGAAAGATACGACGGCATATTGGATTTTCAGGGCAGCGAAAAAGTCGTCATTAAAACATCTGAACAGCTGAAGAATGAAATTTACGTGCTGAACTGCAAAAAAAGATAATAAACGGGAATTGGCATGCAGCGAGCTAATGCGGATAACCTGTGAAGCGTTAGCTTGTCTCTGCATCAAAAGAGCATCCCCCAATCGTACATGCAAGTCTCCGCAACTTGCATTTGTCGTTTCAGGAGATGCTATTTTCCCCGGCACAATTATGATTGATCCAGCAGCTTCTCAACCCTTTCACGGACTTGCGGAACCGAAAGACCGATGATAATTTGCAAGGCTTTCCCGTTTCTGACGACACCGTGAACGCCAAAGGACTTAAACGTACTGTCCGGCTCCACTTTCGATTCATCATACACGCTGACTCTCAGTCTTGTCGCACAATTCGTCACTTCAGCTATGTTTTCTTTTCCGCCGAGCGCTTTGATGCAAAGAACCGCCTGATCGGTTTCATCCATTTCCTGCGCAGCAGAAACCTCTTTTTCGGACTCTTTTTTCGCCTTGTATTCTTTTTTCGAATAAAATTTGGTCTCCTGCTGCTGGTCTTTTTCACGCCCCGGTGTGGCGATATCCAATTTTACAATCAAGAACCTGAATACGAAGAAGTAAATGGCGGTGAAAGACAAGCCGATCAAAATTTGAAAAATATAAGTGCTGCCATGCTGATGAAACAGAGGGATCCAGTTGAGCGTTAAAATCTCGATTAAACCGCCGCCCATATTTCCGACAACCCCTGCAGCATACATCAAGGTTGCCATCGTCGCGGCCAAGAGACTGTGTACGAAAAACAGCAGCGGCGAAATGAACAAAAACGTAAATTCGATCGGCTCCGTGATCCCCGCAATCACCGCTGTCAGCGTGATCGGAATCAGCAGACCGGCAACGATTTTCTTCTTTTCTTTTTTGGCTGTTACATAGATCGCGAGCGCGATCCCCAGAATTCCGAAGATTTTAGAGTTTCCGTGGAGCGCGAATCCGCCTTGAGGAAAGAGCTCTTTCAACGGCTCAGAGCTTGCCGAGAACTCGCTGAGATGCTGCGCCCAATAGGTGACAATTCCGCCTTCAACTACGGCCGGGCCGAAAACAAATGGCGTGTAGATGAAGTGATGCAGGCCTGTAGGGATCAAAATTCTTTCCAAAAATGTGTAAACCCATACACCGAATGCTCCTGAGGCGACAAGGAAGCTTTGCAGCGACGCAATGCCGCCCTGCACCATCGGCCAAATCCACGCGGTCGCAAGCGCTACCGGAAGCATGATCGCAAATGAAATGATAACGACAAATGAAGAGCCTTGAAATATTCCTAAAAAATCGGGCAGCTTCTTATCAAAGTAGCGATTGTGGATATAAACGACAATCGATGAAATCAGAATCGCCCCGATAATGTTCGTATCAAGGGTTTTGATGCCGGCGATTTCCGCAAGTCCGCTTGTTCCTCCGGCTTCCTGTGTCATATCAACACCGAAAAAATCGCCCCATACTGTCAAAATGGCGCTGACAAAATAATTGAAGGTCAGATAGGTGGTAAGCGCTTCCAAACATGCCCTCGCCTGCGCTTTTTTCGCCAGTGCGATCGGAATTCCGACCGCAAACAGCAGCGGCATTTGCCTGAAGACAGTCCAGCCGCCTTCTTCAAGGATATACCAGAATTGATACCAAAAGGTGTCCTGACGGGCAAGCGCTCCCATCAGCTGCTCATTTTTAAATAATGTGCTGAGGCCCACGACGATCCCGGCAAAGGCAAATAGCAAAACCGGCACAAACATGGCGCTTCCGAATCGCTGTACTTTTTGCATCAATGCGAATCCCCCCTGTTATTCCTGATTTTTCTTTTCTTCAGCATAGTCGACATAGCTGCGAAACAGCGCTTCCCCAACGAGAAAAAAGGGCGCAAAAGCTGTCAGCTCCGTTTTTGGATAAACCGTCACCGTCTGGCTCGGCGCATAGAGATTGTAAGGCGTGAGCTGGGCGAGCAGATTATTTTTCAAATTAGTCAAAGAGATAAAAGGAATGCCTTTTGCCGACAGAGACTGTGCCTGCGGAATCAGCGACGGGGTTTCTCCTGACAGCGAAATGATGATGATCAGATCGGCCGGGCTAAAATCAGGAAACATGAGGTCGAAATCGATTTGATCTTTGATCACCGTCAAATAACGGTGCTGAGAAACAAACATTCGCTGCAGCTCATAAGCGCACGTGGTCTGAGCGGTACCTGAACCATAGACAAAAATGCGGTCTGCTTCGTCAATGAGCTGACACATCTTGCGCAAATCCGTATTTTTCAAATACTTCATGCTTGCTTCCATATCCCTCATGAGGCATTCAAAGGAACGGCAATCTTCCCGCTCTTCTTCCCGTTTCTCGGCCTCCCATTTCAGAAACACCCTGAACTCGCTGTACCCGCTGAAATCCAATTTTTGAGAAAGCCTTAAAATCGATGTGCGGGATACGTTGCATTTCTTTGCTAATTCGTTGATGCCCAGCTTGTAGCAAGTGTCTTGATGGTTCAAAATATATTTCAAAACATGAAAGTCGTTTTCGTTCAATTTTTTATAATGCTTGTTCATTAATTCTTCCAACTGCATCATTTTCACCCCATTTATTCTCTGTCTCTATTATATAAAATACGAGAATAAATGGGAGATATGCCTGGGCTGGCCGGTATGGCTCAGGAGCCCAGGCGCTTTTATCCTTAAAGCGACGGCTGAAGATGTTCCGCGGAGAGCTCCGGCCAATATGCTTTGTTCGCTTCAATCAGATCATCGAGAATCAGTTTGGCTGTTCTTGCATTCGGCACGGTGCGCGACAAAATTAGAGCCTGCCAAAGCTTTTGATACGATTTTTCAATCCAGGCTTCAACGACAAGCTTTTCAACAGACACCTGCTGTTCCATCAGCCCTTTTTGGAACTGCGGTATCTTGCCGATTGTGATCGGCTCCGGACCGTTTTTGCCGACAATGCAAGGCACCTCAACCATCGCCGATGAATCGAAGTTTTGGATCGCTCCGTTATTTTCAACAATTAACAGCATCCGTTCACCGGTATTAAAAGCAAGGGCGCGCGCAAGGTCGACAATATATGAAGCATGATCATCAATTTTGATTTTGCTGCCGGCGCTGGATTGGGCTTTTGCGATTTTTTCACACTCGCCGAAAATGAATTTTTCCCGCCCTTCCATTACTTCGTTCGCCCGCGTGAATTCAGGGTTTGATTTTTTCACCATGTCATCGGGATAAAAATAATATTGCAAATACGTATTTGGAAGCGTCTCAGGATCGAGTTCATATACTTCCCTCGCTTTTTTGAACGTGTCGTTCCAGCTGGCCTCAGCCTTTTCATGTTCGTGTTCAGGAATATAGCCGAACTTCCCGACGTGCTCCTTGATCGCCGGCATCAGATCATTGCCGTTTTTATCACAAATTGACGTCCACCAGCCAAAATGATTAAGACCGTAATAACGGACGACCATCTCTTTTCGTGATGACAGCCCGAGAATTTGAGCCATCCTGTCTTCGATACCGATCGGCATATCGCAAATGTTCAGCACTTTTGATGTCGGCCGCAGCCTTCTCGTCGCTTCGGCAACGATTGCAGCCGGGTTTGAATAGTTCAGCATCCACGCATCAGGTGAATAAGTTTCCATATAATCAATGAGCTCAAGGACGCCGCCAATCGACCTCATTCCGTACGCAATCCCTCCGGGTCCGCACGTCTCCTGGCCGACGACTCCGTATTTCAGAGGGATCTTTTCATCGAGCTCGCGCATCGCATATTTGCCCACTCTGATATGAGCCATGACAAAATCAACATCGGAAAACGCCTCTTCCGGATCGGTTGTCGCTAAAAATTGAATGTGCGGAGCCCTTTCTCGAACCAACACTTCACAGGCGCCGGCTATCTTGTCTTGCCGCTCCCCATCATTGTCATACAATTTCAGCTGTCGGATCGGGAAATCATCCAAATTGTCCAAGAGCATCAATACAATCCCCGGGGTAAATGTGCTTCCTCCGCCTGCAATGACAATCGAATACGTTTTATCCATTTTTAAAGCCCCCTTATAAGCGTTTACAATTTACTTATATCATGCTGAAGGAGCCGTTCCAACAGGTTCGGGAAAGACAGTTCCTATACTCGCGTTCTGTTTATTTTCCCGAAAAACGGGAACTTTCCCGGCCGTTTTATGTCGTGTAGAATAAAGGCAATTCACTGAATTGGAGTGTGTTGTTGATGCTGATCGCAATCGGTTTATTTTTGCTGGCGGGCTTGGCTGAAATCGGCGGGGGCTATCTCGTATGGCTGTGGCTGAGGGAAGCCAAACCGCTGTGGTACGGGGTAGCCGGAGGGCTGACTTTAATCATTTACGGCATAATCCCGGCTTTTCAGGCGTTTCCATCGTTCGGGCGCGTCTATGCCGCGTACGGGGGCGTATTTATTATTCTGGCTGTGCTTTGGGGTTGGCTGGTGGACAAAAAAACCCCCGACCTCTATGATTGGGCCGGGGCCGTGATCTGTTTAGCCGGTGTCAGCGTCATGCTTTGGGCGCCGAGAGGTTAAAGGTTATACTTTCGAAGCCGCTTGTAAAATGTGCTTCTTGGAATTCCGGCCTGCTTAGCCGCTTCGGACACATTTCCTTTCGTTTTTTGCAAAGCTTCCATCATCGTTTGTTTTTGAACACGTTCTCTGAATGTGAGCCGGTCTTCTTCAGAAGGTGCGCCGCTTTTCCAATGGAGTCCGTCCAGCACCGCGCTGTATTGGGACGGGGCGATCAGCCCGCCGTCCGGAAATAAAACCCTGAGCCTTTCAAACGTATTAAAGAGCTCACGGACGTTTCCCGGCCAGTGATATTCTTGAAGCCGATTGAAAAAAATCGGCGGAAAATCGGCCTTCCACCCGTGTTGCTGCTGATAGTGGCGGAACAAATCAGGTATGTCCTCTTTGCGCTCTCTGAGCGGCGGTACTTTTACCGGATAAACATGAAGGCGGTAATACAGATCTTCACGTATCTTTCCTTTTTGGAGAAGATCTTTCAGATCACGGTGTGTTGCTGTGATGATTCTGATGTCGAGGGGAACTTCACGGGTTCCGCCGATCGGGGTGACCTTCCGCTCTTCGATGATCCTTAAGAGCGCCACTTGCATCTGATAAGGGATCTCACCGATTTCATCGAGAAAAATCGTACCGCGGTGAGCCTGTTCAAACTTCCCTTTTGAACCGCGGCGCTTTGCTCCTGTAAATGCACCTTCGGCATAGCCGAACAATTCGCTCTCCATCAGGCTTTCAGGAATGGCGCCGCAGTTGACGGCGATAAAAGGCCCGTTTCTCCGGGCGCTTGCCTGATGAATGGCCCTTGCGGCAAGTTCCTTTCCGGAGCCTGTCTCCCCCCATATGTATACATTCGCATCCGTCTGAGCCGCAAGCCTCATGTCGTTAAGCGCCTGCTGAAACGCCCGGCTTGTTCCGGTTTCTCCTGGATAGATGAAACCGGATGCGAGTGATGGAGCTGTTTTTTTGCGGGAGACTTCAGCCAGTGCCATCGACTTTCCGAGGGGCCTCCCGTCTTTTGCGGAGAAAATCGTCTGCTTGTGCACGCCGGCAAACCCGCGCTCATACAGATCATTGACATCCATTCTCCTCCAGTCGGAAAAACGTTCCCGCACCGATCTGCTCGCAGCTACGATTTTGTCTTTTTCATTGCAGACGATAAACGGCTGATCCGAATCGATTTTTTCAAGACAATGGCTGATGAGCTCGGCTTCGTTTTTTTTCGTGTGTACGCTGACCTCGCGCTCGATGGCGTGTGCGGCAGTAGCAGCCATCCCAAGCATAAAGGGATGCCTTCTATCCGTGAGACAGGAAATATCAATCAAACCCATAACGGTGCCGTCTTCATCGCGAATCGGTGCAGCAGAACAGCTCCAATGATGGGATGCCACCGAAAAATGCTCGGTCCCGTGAATGGTGACAGCTTCGCCGATTTCAAGTGCGGTTCCGATGGCGTTCGTGCCGACTTCTGTTTCCGTCCAGCGCACACCCTCAACAAAATTGATTTTTTTCGCCTCTTCAAGCGTCCTCAGGCATCCGGCCAAACTCAATACGTACCCGTCGGCATCGATCAAGAGCGCCATCATTTCCGACTCTTTTAATTCACGGCTGATATTGTGTAAATAAGGCAGGGCGATATCGAGGAATAACGAATGTTTCTTTTTTTGAGCGTTGAATAAATCCTTTTTTAAAATTGACTGTCCTTTATCTAAATACGGATTTACATTTCGGCTTTTGCAGCGGTACCATGATTCCATGACTCTTTTGTTCAAGCGGGCCTGGTCAAGGAGCCCCTCCTGAACAAAACGTTTCCACGTATTTAAATAGCAGGGCGTCGGATTCATTCCATCCTCTCCTAATGCTTTTTCCTCATTATATTATAAAAGCGCTTTCAATATCGATAAAAAAAACTCCGCACTTACCTGCTGTGCGAAGTTTTCCATTATTCAGCAATGAACCGCCTGGCCTGCGACTTGCAGCAAAGCTTCGTGAATCGTTTCCGAAAGAGTCGGATGAGCCGCGATGAAGTGCTCCATTGCGTCTGCCGTCAGCTCAGCGTGCATCATCACGGCTGCCTGGCCGATCAGTTCGGTTGCTCCCGGACCCACGATCGAAACCCCGACAATTTCCTGATACTCCGGCTCTGTGATGATTTTGACCTTTCCGGCAGCCTCATTTAAAATAAGTGCTTTTCCGTTTGAAGAAAACGGAAACTCACCGATACGAACATCCCCGTAGCGCTCCCTCGCCTTTTTTTCATTTAAGCCGACGCTTGCGATCTCAGGCGAGGTATAGATGCAGCGCGGAATGATTTCACTGTTGACCTTCATGTCTTTGCCTGAGGCATGGGATGCGGCGACGATTCCTTCGTGAAAGGCGGCATGCGCCAGCTGAACTCCGCCTGTGATATCCCCGCACGCATAAATATGCGGAATGTTTGTCTGCATATGCTGGTTGACTTGAATCCCTTTCCTGTCATATCGCACTCCGATATGCTCAAGCTTCAAATCAGCAGTTCTCGGTTTTCGGCCGACGGCGACCAGACATCGATCCGCTTGAATATTAAAGCTGTCATCGCCATTTTTCAGAAAGACGCGCTGCCGGGCAGGATCAAGACGCTCCACTTGTACAGATGTGAAAACACGGACGCCGGATTCTTCGAGACTTGTGTGCAGAAAGGCGGCAATATCCGGATCTTCCTCAGGCAAAATCTGTTCCGCTTGCTCGGCTATCACTACGTTCGCTCCCAACCTGCTGTATATACTGGCAAATTCACAACCGATGATTCCTCCGCCGATAATAAAAATTGTTTCAGGAATGGACGGCAATGACATGGCATCTCCGCTGTCGATGATCCAGCTCCCGTCAAAAGACGCAAAAGGCAGTGCGGCAGGTTCCGCTCCTGCCGCTATAATCACATGCCCGGCATTGATGACCTCCTGTTTTCCGTCCTTTTCAACAATTATGTCGTGTTCCGACAAGAACGATGCTTTTCCTTGCAGCACCTTGATTTTGTTTTTATTCATCAAATATTTAATACCCCCGGCGAGCCGCTGAATAATCTCTCTCTTACGGCTCTGGACGGCCTCCCACTGAACCGTCGGGCTTTCGCCTGTCAGCCCGATGCCGAATGCACCGGCGGACTTTACTTTCTCGAACATATCGGCGCTCTCAAGAAGCGCTTTTGTCGGTATGCACCCTTCATTTAAACACGTCCCTCCGAGGGGGCCATCTTCAATCAGGATGACTTCTCTGCTATTCTTGGCGGCTGTTATTGCCGCTACGTAACCCGCAGGTCCCCCTCCTATAATCGCGAGTGTCACAGTCTATCCACCTTCTCTCTATAAAAGAATCGATGCAGGATCTTCCAAATATTTTTTTACATCTGAAAGGAATGCTGCAGCAGGCGCACCATCAAGCGCGCGGTGATCAAAAGTCAGACTGAGCGGCAGAATGGCGCCCTTTGTCAGTTCTCCGTCTTGATAGACGGGGGCCGAATACATTTGGCCGATTCCAAGTATCCCGGTTTCTGGCGGATTTAAGATCGGTGTAAAGTGCTCGACACCATATGCGCCGAGATTTGTAATCGTAAATGTCGATCCTTCTATTTCGTCGTGCAGAAGCCTACCTTCCCGCGCTTTTTTGGCATACCATTTGATTTTCTTGGCCAGTTCGATCAGCGGAAGCCGCTCGGCATGACGGATGACGGGAACGGCCAGGCCTTCGTCCAAAGCCGCCGCCACTCCTAAATGAACATGATCAAAGGTCGCAAGCCTTCCGTCTTGATAAACGCTGTTCATGGCCGAATGATCCAAAAGCGAAAAAACAGCTGCCCTGGCGGCAAAATCAGTGATCGTCAGCTTTGTATCATACCTGGATTGAGCTGTTTCATTAAGCTGTTTTTGCAGGGCTGTTAATTTCGTGATGTCCGCCTTCATCGTAATCGTCAGCTGGGCGCTGTTTTGCAGGCTTTCCGTCATTCTTGCGGCAATCGTTTTCCTCATCGGGCTTGCCGGCGGACGATCTTCAGCCTTATCCGCCTGCTTGTTCGGCCTGTCGGGAAGCGCCTGCAGCACATCCGCTTTCGTAATTCTCCCTCCGGGCCCCGTGCCTTTCAGCGTTTTGATGTCTATATTTGCGCTTTGCGCGATTTTGCGTGCAGCCGGAGAAATTTTAATCCGTTCTTTCGGGGAATCCGGCTGTTTTGTTTGACTTTCCGGCGTTTGTTCGTTTTCATTCCCGATCTGGCAGATGACCGTTCCCGGCGGCACTCCCTCTCCTTCGGACACTTTGATGTCCAACACGGTTCCGTTTGCCGGAGATTCGATTTCCATTTCGATTTTTTCGGAATTGATGCTGGCAATGCTTTCTCCTTTTTCAACGGCTTCACCGACTTTTTTATTCCAGACGGAAACCGTACCTTCTTTCATCGCCATTCCCAATTTCGGCATGACAACCTCGACAGCCATGTTCTCCTCTCCTTTCCAATCTTTATACCGTATGTGTTGAGATTTCTCCGAGCATCTCCAGCACGGTGTTCACCACTTTTTCCGGCGTCGGCAAATACAGGTCTTCAAGAGGCGGTGAAAATGGAACCGGCGTATGTGGAGCCGTTACCTTTTTAACCGGTGCATCAAGCGAATCAAATCCTTTATCTGCCGCCAAAGATGCGATATCCGCGGCGATGCTGCATCTCGGATTGGCTTCATCGACGATCACAAGTCTGTTTGTTTTTTCAACAGATGTAAGGACGGCCTCCTCATCAAGCGGTGAAAGACTCCTCGGATCAAGGACTTCGGCTTCGATTCCCCGCAGTGAGAGCTGTTCCGCCGCTTGAAGCGCCGTATGAACCTGTTTGCCGACTGCGACAATCGTTACATCAGCGCCTTCCCGCTTGATATCGGCTTTTCCGATCGGAAGCGTGTAATATTCTTCCGGCACATCGCCTGTCATGTTGTACAGCGTTTTGTCTTCAAAAAAGATAACCGGGTCCTGATCCTCAATCGCAGCGAGCAATAAGCCTTTCGCATCGTACGGGGTCGACGGCACAATCACTTTCAAGCCGGGAATGCTTGTAAATAGGGCATACAAGCTTTGCGAATGCTGGGCGGCTGCCCTAAAGCCGGCACCGTGGGTCGTCCGGATCGTAATCGGAACTTCCGCTTTTCCGCCAAACATGTAGCGGAACTTCGCTCCCTGGTTCAGCACCTGGTCCAGACACGTGCCGATAAAATCGTTAAACATCAATTCCGCGATCGGCCTTAAACCTGTTGAAGCCGCCGCCATGGCTGCGCCGATGTACCCCGCTTCACTAATCGGCGTATCAAGGACGCGCTCCCGTCCAAATTCCTGAACAATCCCTTTCGTGACGCCAAGCACACCGCCCCATGCTTCATCATCCTGCAGATGATCGACATTCGCTCCTCCTGCGACATCTTCCCCCATTAAAATGACGTGATCGTCCTTTCTCATCGCAAGTTTGATCGCTTCATTCAATGCGGCTGACATGCTGATTTCCCTCGTCATGTTTCCTTCCCCCTTCATGAATTAATAGGATACATATACATCTGTCAGCAGTTCGGTTTCTTCCGGATAAGCGCTTTTTTCGCTGAATGCGACCGCTTGCTCGACCGCTTCTTCAACTTCTTTTTCAATCCGTGACTGCTCTTCTTCACTCATCAGCCCTTTTGCCAGCAATTCGCTTTTGAACACGGCAATGGCATCTTTTTCTTCCTGATGCACCGCTTTTTCGTCATTTGTTTTGTAGCGCTGGGCATCTCCTTCAAAATGGCCGTAGTTCCGGTATGTCATACACTCAATAAGCGTCGGTCCTTCACCGTTTTTGGCACGCTCTATCGCCCGGCCCGCAGCCTGGAAAACCGCGGCTGCATCTTTTCCATCCACGCGAATGCCCGGAATCCCGTAGGCGGCCGCACGATCTGCGATCGACTCGCAGCTTGACGCATAGGAAAACGGCGTCGCTTCGCCATACCCGTTGTTTTCGGCGACAAATATGACAGGGAGCTTCCAGATGGCGGCAAGGTTGATCCCTTCGTGAAACGTCCCCTGGTTGTTGGCGCCGTCGCCAAAAAAGCAAACGCTTACATTTTTAGTCTTTTTATACTTTGCAGTGAGGGCAGCTCCGCAGGCCAAGGGAAATCCCCCGCCGACGATTCCGTTTGCGCCTAGCATCCCTTTGTCAAAGTCTGCGATATGCATCGATCCGCCTTTTCCTTTGCAAAGTCCTGCAGATTTCCCGTATATCTCGGCCATCATCCCTTTCAAGTCGCACCCTTTTGCAATGCAGTGCCCATGGCCGCGATGTGTGCTCGTGATGGTGTCTTCATCATTCAGATGGGCGCAGACGCCCGCAGCGACCGCTTCTTCCCCGGCGTAAAGATGGACAAAACCCGGCAGTATCCCTTTAGCAAACAGCTGATGAACCCGATCTTCGAAATAGCGGATTTCCAGCATTTTTTGATACATCCATACCGCCTTTTCCTTTGTCAGTGCCTCTTCCATATGCAAAAACCTCCTGTCTTTTTTTACTCACACGTTATGATGCAAAAATCGTGCCAGCTCTCCGACGCGAACATGAAGCTCTTTTCAGACGGACATCCTTCCAAAACAAGAGACAAAACGAGACGGGTGTCTCAATTTGTCTACTTCATCAGTTGCGGAAATGTCTTTGCCGCAGTTAGAATGAACGGTAGAGACGAAGGAGGTTTTTTTCATGAAGAAAGCGTATGTTTTTTTAATCGGCGGATTTGAAGAAATCGAAGCGATAGCAACGATTGATATTTTACGGAGGGCTGAAGTCGAGACCGTCACCGTCTCGCTTGATCCATCGCGCAGCGTGAAAGGCGGGCATGACATTGTCGTCGAGGCAGACGTCATGTTTGAGGATGCTGATTTTCAAAAAGCGGATATGCTGATTCTTCCGGGCGGAAATGTAGGCAGCAAAAAAATGCTGGAACACCAAGCTTTGCACAAGACGCTGACAGAAGCGGCGGATGCAGGAAAATATGTCGCCGCTATCTGCGCCGCAACGATGACGCTCGGAAAAACGGGGCTTGTCAGCGGAAAAAAAGCGACCTGCTATCCCGGGGTTGAAGAACATTTAACAGGAGCGGATGTCACTGCAAATGAAAAAGTTGTCGTAGATGGAAACATCATTACTTCCAGAGGCCCGGCGACCACGATTCCATTTGCCCTCAAGCTTGCCGAATTGCTGAACGGCAAAGAAAAAGCCGATGCAGTTGCCAAGGGAATGCTCGTCTGCTAAGACGGCATTCCTCTTTTTTATCCATAAAAGAACGGTATTGACATCATAAATCTTAAAAGATATGATATTTAAAAAGTAATTCCGTAAAATCAATAATTGTAATCTCATGCAAAAGAGCTTTAGCATTCGGCTATAATCCCTATGGTCGCGTGAAAAAGCACCCTTTACCATGTATGACATTAACATTTTGATAGGACGGTATATTTCATTTTCCCTATACTCATGTATAAGGAAAAGAAATATACCGTTTTTCAGGAGGATATAACATTGAAAAAACAGAAAGTGACAAAGGGGTCTCTGGAGGCGGAGATCAGCAAAACCTTAACCCAATGGGAAAAAGACTATTTGGGCCGCGGCTCCGTGTCTGTTAAAACAGACATTCTCAGAAATATGGTCATCATTTCCCTGAACGGTATTTTGACACCCGCCGAATACGAACTTTGCAGTACAAAAGAAGGCCTGCTGTCAATTAAAAGAACCCGCTCCGGTTTGGTGGAATCGGGTATAGAACAACTGAGCCGCATAATGAAGGAGCTGACCGGTGAAGAGACGATCAGCTTTCACACGGATATCAGCACCCGCACTGGCGAGCGGATCATGGTATTTAAATTGGCAAACGACCTGCAAAAAAAATTGGCATAGAAAAACGGAAGATCTTTAAAGCATGAACATGAGTTAAAGATAAGCCGGTATTATTCAGAAAGATTGGCTGAAATGGGCCGATCCTGAATATACCGGCTTTTTTTACGTTTTCAGAAAGGAAGGCAAGACATGAAACAGTATGTTCTTTTCCATCATCCCGACGGAGGGATGCCGGATGTTTGATCTGCTAGATTCTTTATTTTGGCTGAAAATATTTTTCGCGTCGCTTGCGCTTTGTTTGTTAAGCGCACTGCTCGTCCTGAATCGAAAGGTTCCATTGGCATATGTACGGATTCACGCCAAGATCATCGCCCTGCCGCCGCTTGCCGCGCTGGCAGCATTGATAACGGCAAATCCCGGGCAAGCTGGAGCTCCTTGGCGCTTGGATTCGCTGGCTTGGCTGATCGCCTTGTTTGTCTTGACAATCGGCTTCATCGTCCAGCGCTACTCTGTCCGGTATTTGTTCGGCGACCGCTCCTACCGTAAATTTTTTGTGCTGCTGACGCTTACAACAGGAGGCGCTTCATGCGCCTGGCTGAACGATGATCTTCGCTGGCTCCTCTTATGCTGGGGTATCACGCTTTTCGGCTTGACCGCGCTAATCGGCTTAAACGGCGCGTGGCAAGCGGCCAAAAATGCCGCTTTGTATGCGGGCCGGATCTTTGCGCTCAGCTGGCTGGCGATAGCAGCAGCCGCTCTTTGGCTGTCTCTCGCGACAGGACACTGGCAGCTATCATCCGCCATAGCGGAGGAAAGCCTTGTACAGCTCAGCTCATGGGAGAAAACCGGGATTGGCCTCCTTATCATTTTAACGGTGATGATTCCTGCGGCACAGTGGCCGTTTCATCGCTGGCTGCTCGATTCGGCAATCGCGCCGACTCCCGTTTCCGCGGTCATGCACGCCGGACTCGTAAATGTAGGCGGCGTCATGCTGACCCGTTTCGCACCGATGTTCAGCGGTGATGGGCTGCAGCTTATTCTGCTTGTTCCCGCCGTCTTTTCCGTCTTGCTCGGAACGGGCATGATGATCGTCCAGACGGACTACAAGCGGCAGCTCGCAGCTTCAACGGTCGCGCAGATGGGTTTTATGCTCGTCCAATGCGCATTAGGAGCCTATATTGCGGCTGTTATTCACCTCATTTTGCACGGCCTGTTCAAAGCCGCCCTTTTCCTGCAAGCCGGATCAGCGGTGCGCCGTTATGAATCGTTCGCCTCTAAACGGGGCAGACCGGCTCTTTTCTGGGACATGATAGGCGGCGCCTTTGCTCTTACTGTCGTCATCGGAATCTGGGTCTCAGCTGCGGACGATGGCTATCAATTGATCAGCGCCCTTGTTTTAGGCTGGGCATTGTTCATTGCTTGGAGACAGCTTGTCACAGCCAATGACGGTCGCGTCACACGAATGGCCGGGCTTTTCATTTTAACGGGGGCTTCACTCGCGTTTGCCATCATTCATTCCGGTTTACACGGGCTCCTGAAGGAAGCTGTTGTACAGGGGGCGCAACCGCCCGTCATGGCGGCCGTTTTAACGGTAGTCGTTTTGTTAGCTGGCACTGCGGCCGGCGCCTTGATCGTTCGGCAGCGGTTTGCATGGTCCGGCGCACTTTATCTGCGTCTTGTAAAAACGGGTGAGCCTCATTTTGAATCGGTCGAAGAACGGCCGAATTATCTTGACCAATATCTTACTCAAGGAGGTCGTCAATCATGAAAGCAGCACCCACATTGTCTAAACAATTGATCTTCAAATATGAACATCAGACAGCGGACTTTAATATTGATGAATCGGTTCAATCAGCAGCACGAGTCATTGCGCCGCTTTGGCCGATTGAAACCTTTGCCGCGCGCCATCCGTGGATGGGTCTTGAAGAACAGACATTTGAACAGACGGCCCGGCAGCTTAAACAGCAGCTTCAGGTTGATATATACCCAAAGTCCTCCATTTTCCGCTCCGCAAAACAAAGGGGAGAAATCGATGAGGCCATTCTTGAAAAAAAGCTGACGCATTGGCTCGATTCACATCAGCCCGGCATGCAGAGGGAAACAGCGGAAGCGTTTTGCAAAGCCGCGCTCAAGCTGGATGAAATCCCTGAACAGCTCTTGAGATCCCCGCAAGTCGAAAAGCTTGCCAAACAAGCGGCGCGCGGGACAATCGATGATCAAAAAACACGCTTGATCAAACCGCTCAGCGTTTTTGCCGGACAAAAAACCGCTCACCTTCTTGATCATCATGTGATTAAATGGTGCAAGCTGTTTCTCGATGAATCACAATCGGCATGGCGGCTTCCACATCGTGAGAAAGGGTTTTACAGCGCTTGGCGGCAGCTTGTTGAACATGATCCCGCCCTGGCGCGAGCGGAACGCCAACGACTGAAAGGGTGGCCGGAGGAGCCTCGGGACGCGATGAAAAGAGCACTCCGAGCGCTTGATATTTCTGATGGAGACGTTCAGGCATACCTTGAAGCTCATTTGCTCTCTCTTCCGGGATGGGCCGGGATGATGCTTTGGCGTTCCCAGCAATCGCAGGACGAACAAGGGCTGCTTCTCGAGTATTTGGCCATCCGGCTTTCAATGGAATGGATGCTTATTGAACCTTATGTGCCGCTGTCTAAGCCAAAACCTGAAAAAGAGATGCAGGTCGTTCCTTTGATTGCGGCCTGGCTGCATTGGGGCGGCCTGACGCCTGACGAATGGCTCAAACTTTCAGCAGCAGAGCAAAAAGCGAGATTAACACTCGCCCGCCGCTTTGATGATCTAACGCGCAGGCGCATCTGGCTGGAAGCATGGGAACAATCATACGCTGCTGAGGTAAGGAACCTCATCACGGCAAACAAACCTGCCGCTGCCGCCAAAAGTGAAGCGGCGCTGGCCCAGCTTGCATTTTGTATTGATGTCCGTTCAGAGCCGTTCCGACGGGCATTGGAAAAGTCAGGCCCTTTTGAAACGTATGGAACAGCGGGCTTTTTCAATCTGGCAATCGAAACGTGCGAACTTGGCACTAAGCACACTCACAGCTCTCTGCCGGTCATCCTTAAACCTCAGCATCGAGTAAATGAAACGGCCGATGAATCAAGCTTTAAATCGTATCAAGAACATAAAAAAGCAGCAGCTTCGCTGAGCTCCGCCTTTAAAAAGATGAAACAGAATCTATTGGCGGGTATGCTCCTTCCCGAAGTGAGCGGGCCATGGCTGAGCCTGCAAATGGCCGCGCGCAGCCTGGTCCCCCGCACAGCCGGGCAAACTTTCCGGAATGCGCGGAAAACATGGCTGAAAAAGCCTCAGGCAAAGCTCTCGCTTGATCGTATGGAAACATCTGATGCCGGTATTCCGGTCGGATTTACGGATGAAGAAAAAGCCGCCTATGCCAGACAGGCATTAAAGATGATGGGGATCACCGACCGGTTCGCTCCGCTGGTTGTCATTTGCGGGCACGCCAGCAGAAGCACGAATAACCCTTATGCATCGGCATTGGACTGCGGCGCCTGCGGAGGCGCATCAGGCGCTTTTAACGCACGCGTCCTAGCCGCTTTATGCAACCTTCCGAGCGTCAGACAGAGGCTCCGCTCCGACGGCATTTTTATTCCGGATGATACAGTATTCGCCGCCGCAGAGCACATTACAACATTGGATGAACTGCAGTGGCTCTATGTACCTGAGCTTCCGGCTAAAGCTCAACAAGCGTTCGACCGCATCAACTCGGTGCTTCCTGATGTGAGCCGTACTGTCGGAGCCGAACGCTTAGAAGAGCTGCCGCAGCTCGGCTACCAAAATCCGCGGAATGAAGTTGAGCGCTTCGCCGAAGATTGGAGCGAAATCCGTCCAGAATGGGGGCTGGCCCGAAATGCTTCATTCATCATCGGCACACGCCGGCTTACACGCGAAGCTGATCTTGAAGGAAGAGCTTTTCTGCACAGCTATGACTGGCGGAATGACGAGGACGGCTCCATCCTCAGCGGCATCATTTCAGGGCCTGGAACAGTAGCCCAATGGATCAATCTGCAATATTACGCGTCAACCGTCGCACCGCATTATTATGGAAGCGGAAATAAGGCAACTCAAACCGTCACTTCAGGCCTCGGCGTCATGCAAGGAAATGCAAGCGATCTTTTGGCCGGTCTCCCGTGGCAGTCCGTCATGCGGTCGGATGACGAAATATATCATGCGCCTCTCAGACTCCTGATCGTGATCGAAGCACCGGATGATGCTATCGAACGTCTCCTTGACCGCGATCACAGCTTCCGGCAAAAGGCGGAGAACGGATGGATCCACCTGGCATCTATTAACCCGGAGGGAAAATGGAAGAACTGGACAAACACGATAAATGAATGAGGTGAAATGTCATGGAAGAAAACAAAAAAATACTGATGATTATCGGAATGGAGAAACAGCTTGAACAGACCATCTGCCGGGCAGGGAATATTCAGCCTGAGAACGCCCTTGTTTTAAAAAGCGTCTTCCCTGATATTTCACAGCCCTACGGTGATATGATGAGGGATATCATTACCCTTGTCCACCGGAACAAAGCGGAAGAAATTTGGATTGTCCGCGATAAATACGAGCAAACGGCAGATAAAGATATTTCTGACCTTTTAAATAGAAACAAAGATTTAAGCGATAGAATGCAAACTTTAGAGTACCTTTTCCAAAACTGCAGTCCGGAATTTCCGTACGGCAGCATCGATGAATGGCTGTCACCGAGCGAAAATGCGGCCGAAGGCGTCCAAAAAAGCGTCGCCGCCATCCGACAGCACCCGTTAATCCCTTCGCACGTCAATGTAAAAGGATTTCTAATCGAAAATTCGGTTTTAACGGAAATTGAAACCTTAAACAAAAACGGAGCCCGATAACAGGGCTCCGTTTTGTCTTAAACACAGGCATTCTTTACACAACAGCAGACCGCTGATAAAATCTCTGAATATGCATGGTAATATAGCACAGCTCTTTTTCCGGAAATTCAAAGCCATACTCCCGCTTCACAAATGCCCCGATTTCTTCTGCGCACATAAACGCTTGTCCAAACTTCTTTTTAATGAGGCTGATCATTTCACCATCCATTTCGTAAAATGTCTCTCCCGATTCAATATGCTGAATGGCGAAACGGAGATGGTTGACAAGCCGCTCATACGAAATCGTCTCATCCTTTATTTTAATGTTGAGTTTATCTTCGATAATCTCGATAATATCCTTGATCATCGTTGTGAGATCGAGCGTTTTTGTCATATCTCCCGCGTTTGTTTTCGCTGTATGAATATGAAGCGCAATATTGGCGACTTCATCCTCCGGAATATCGATCTTCAGCTTATCTTTAATGAGGGCCTTTGCCCAGCGGCCGATTTGAAATTCTTTCGTATAGAGGACTTTAACTTCCTGAAGCAGCGGATTTTTAATGACCATTCCCTTGCTTAACCGTTCTATCGCGAATGATAAATGATCTGAAAAAGCGACATGGATTCGCTCATTGATTTTGATCCCGAGCTCTTTTTCCGCATGAGAAATAATGTCCTCCGCCACCTGAATATGATCTTCCGGCAACGTTTTTAAGATCTCCTCGAATTGGCGGTATTCTGTTGAATCTTTCATCACAAATATTTTTTCAATTTTAGATCTATCGACAATATCATTCTTCTTTTTTTGAAATGCGATTCCGGAACCTAATACGATCTTTTCCTCGCCGCCATCCTTGACGACGAGCGCATTGTTATTTAAGATTTTTTTTACTTTCATAGCTGCCTTCCTTTCATCCTGTTTTAATGAATGAAAACGGAATTATTCTTTTTCATCTTTAAAGCCAAGACACAAAGTCGCAATGAATGCTGAAATCACCGCAATCGCAAAAGCGATTAAATAATGAATGAGATTGGCGGTGCCAAGAGGGAGAATGATTGAAATCATCGGGATGCCGGACAATCCGTAAGAGTTTGCCGCAACGTGTGTGAAGACGGCGTATGCCCCTCCGATGGCGCCTCCGATCGATGCGCCGATAAACGGTCTCGCGAGCTTCAGATTGACGCCAAACATGACAGGTTCGACGATTCCCAAAAAAGCGGTGAGAGAAGCCGGAATCGCAATCTTTCTGATAGCGGCATTCTTTGTTTTCAAAAATACGGCGAGCCCCGCTCCTCCCTGCGCGACATTGGCCATCGACCATATTGGAAGCAGAAAATTGACCCCATATTCGGGATCTGCAAGCAGCGACGCTTCAATCACATAAAAACTATGGTGCAGGCCGCTCAAAACGAGTAAGGAGTAAAGCCCGCCAAATAAAAATCCGGCGCAAGCCCCCCCAAAATGATAAACAAACCCGAGACAGTCGCTTACGAAATGAGCGATGATCAGTGAGAGCGGCCCCATGATAAACAGCGCGGCAAATCCGGAAGCCATAACTGTAATAAACGGTGCGACAAGCAAATCTAAAGAACAGGGGACGATTCTTTTTAAGAATTTTTCGATTTTGCTCATTATGTAGACGGATAAGAGAATCGGTATGACCGTCCCCTGGTATCCGATCAAAGGGACTTCAAGGCCGAATACTTCGACGGATTCCGGCTTTTGGCTGCCGAGCAATGAAGGATCGAGTAAATCGGGATGGGTCAGAATTCCGCCGATGACAGCGCCTAAAAACGGATTCGCTCCAAACTGTTTAGCCGCACTGAACCCGATCAGCACAGGCAAAATGACAAACGCTGAGCTTGAAAAAATATCGAGCATTTTCATCAGCGGGCCGCCATAAGCGCCGAGGCTGAATTCTTTAAGCACACTGATGAGACCCATGAGCAATCCGCTCGCAACGATTGCCGGAATGATCGGCACAAAGATGTCTGACAGCGTTTTGGCAAATCGCGTCAATACGTTCATGTTTGGCGGCGCCTCCCGCCGGGCTTCTTCAAGAGGAGCCGGATCGCTGTATTGAATCATTTCCTTATAAATCTTATTGACTACACCTGTACCGAAAATGATCTGAAACAAACCGTATCTGAAAAAAGTCCCCTGCACAGACTCCATCTTTTCAATAGCAGCTATATCGATTTTTTCTTCATCTCTGACATTGAAGCGCAGCCTTGTCGTACAATGGCTGATGCTGATGATATTCTCCGCGCCTCCAATGAGGGGCAAGAGAACTCTTGCAATCTCTTTATGCAGCACCCGGATCTACCTCCTCCAATTTTTCTATCCTATCAAATCAACAGAAGACGATCAAAATGAAAAATGTGCCATCACATCCAAAGACCCCCGGCGAAAGGAATAAAAAAAGACCTAAAACATGCGAAAGCATCAGCCGATAGGCGCAAAAAAAGCACACTAAGGTCTGTAGTTCCTTTAGCACATTTTAGGTCTTGCCTGCCTTACCAGTAACAATCCCGTCAATATTTGTTCTTAATATGATTCTATTCGCTTCGGCCTTGGACATCAATAGTGCAAACCGCCTATATATCCCCCGTATAAAAAAAGAGAAGGCGTTAAAGCGCCTTCTCTACATCTTCAATGGCTATCGCACGGTCCTTTAAAACATGCACACTGTACTTCACATAGCCTGGCCGGTCTTCCCCGTCTAAGCCCATACTGTCAATCTCAATGTTTTCATAATGGTAGCCGCTCAATAACTTTTTCACCACTTTTGCCTGGTCATAGACCTGCCTCCGGCCGTCCCGGCCTGAATTCAAGGTAACTGTAACAGCAATCGGTTCTGTTTGCTTCAGTTTTTTCCAATTTGTATTGACATCATAGCTTCCTGATAGAGAAACTTGGACGTCAATTACGTTTTTCAGCTTTTTTTCAAGCTCTGCCTTGATCTCATTTGAGGCTTCTTTGCTTATTCTGGCTCTCGTCTTTTCCTGTCTGGCTTCTTTGATGCCATCGTTTGTGACAGCCGGGTGCAATCCGCCTTTCACGCTGAAAATGTACTCATCATTCCGCTCATCTGACACACGAAATAGGTATTCAGCAAACTTGAAATTATAGGAGCTCCCTTTTATATTTAAGGTTTCATCGGCGTGTGCTTCCTGCAAGTATGCCGATAGCTTTTGTTCAGCCAGCGCGCGGCTGAACGGATTTCCGTAAAAGGCGTTATACACATAACAGCCTGTCACAAGAATCAACAACGAGAGACCAGTAATGATGGCTTTCTTTTTCAATTCAATCAACTCTTTCCAAATTCTCGCGTCCCGTCCATTATGAAGGAGAATTCGGACATTAGGCAAGCTCTTTCTGCTTCGTCTCCGTCCCCAAAAAGAAGATCGCCGCGACAGCCGCAATAACGGCGACGCAGAAGATCAAAAAGATCATTGAAATCTCTGTTCCCCGGGCGACGAGATAGCCGACAAGAAGCGGGCCCAGGATGCCGCCGATTCGGCCAAAGCCGGCTGCCATTCCTGCGCCGGTCCCCCTGATTGATGTCGGGTATTGTTCAGGCGTATAAGCATAAAGCGCGCCCCAGGCACCAAGGTTGAAAAACGATAAAAACATACCTGACGCAAGCAGAAGCGCCAGCGATTCAGCCGATCCGAAGAAGTAGGCGCTGACAGCCGTCCCTAACAAGTAGACGGTAAGCACCATTTTCCGGCCGGCTTTTTCAATCAGCCATGCCGCGGAGAAATAGCCGGGCAGTTGAGCCAGCGTCATGATCAAGACGTACTCAAAGCTCTGGATCATGCTGAATCCTTTCATCACCATGACGCTCGGCAGCCAAAGAAACATGCCGTAGTAGGAAAAGACAACGCAAAACCAGACAATCCACAGCATGGCCGTAGGCCGGGCATATTTGCGGGACCAGACGTTTTTCACATTTTCCACGACGGTCGGCTTCCTTTCCTGCGCAAGCTTCTCATATTTCGGAGAATCCGGCAGGGCGATCCGCAAATATAAGGCGTAAATAGCCGGTATCGCGGTTATTAATAAAGCAATCTGCCAGCCGTAGGCCGGAATAATAAAATACGAAATGAGCGCTGCGGCCAGCCAGCCGAATGCCCAGAAACTTTCGAGCAGGACGACGACTCTTCCCCTCCGCTCCGGCGCAACCGTTTCGGATACGAGCGTAGATGCGACTGGAAGCTCTCCCCCAAGCCCCATACCGACGAAAAAGCGCAGGACTAAAAATGCCCACAATGTCGTCGTCAAAGCGGATAACCCGCTGCCGATCGAGAAAAACAGCAGCGTAATCATAAAAACGTATTTTCTTCCGACACGGTCAGCCAAAAGGCCAAAGACAAACGCCCCGACTGCCATGCCGATTGAGTTGACGCTGCCGATCCAGCTCATCTCCTGCGGCGTCAACTTCCATTCCACGTGCAAAGCGGCGATAATAAACGATAATATGCCAACGTCCATAGCATCAAAAAGCCAGCCGAGACCGGCGATGCCAAGCAGTCTGCGCTCTGAAACAGGACGGTTCTTCTTCATACTCACTACACCTCTTTACTCTCTTAGCAGTTTACATGAGTATTAGTTTACACCTGTCTTTACACTTTTGTCACGAAGAAAATGAGGCGCCGTCTATTTCAGTTTAATGAATATGATGCTTGTGAAACTTTTCTTCTTGGTGCCTCAACTTTGGCAGAAACCCGTTTTCCCGCTCTTTTTCATAGCGCTTCTCAATATGAGATTTGATTTCTTTACCCCTCTCCTGATCAAGGATTCCGTACTCCACATACTTATTGATCAGCTGTTTTTTCTTTTCCACAATGTCCTTTTGCAAAGAAGCCAGTTCATTTTTTTGCTTGTCGGTCAACTCTTGATAAACGCGTGTTTCCCCGTAGGCAGAAGACATGACAGCCGTACATGACAGCGGTATGACGAGAAGCAGGCAAACGCGCAGTTTGCGCATCATGCAACATCCTTTCTGATCTATGATTCATTCTATTTTTATCTGTTTTGCGGAGTTTATGCATAAAAAAAAGCCGCTTGGTAAAGCGGCTTCAGATTGTTGACAAAATCCCAAAACGACTTTTAGTTTTGGGATTTTGTCATCCTTTCAGCGTGATTGAAAACCCTTGCAGTCTAGGAAGGCCGAGCATCGGAGCGGAGCGAATGTTGGAATTCGTGAGCACCGACGCGCAGGCCTGACAACGAATGCGAGGGTTTGTCGACACGCTGAAGCCGCTTGGTAAAGCGGCTGGGCTTCCTATCAAGCCTGCAGCGATTTCCGCGCAGTATATTCATCAATGCGCGCTAATGCGTCTTTCATGTCCATGCAGTTGCTGAAGCTTTCATCAATTTTTTGAATACCTTCCTGATATTTTTCGTCAGTGAGTACTTGTTCTGCTGCATCTCTTAATCTTTCAGCATTGACCTCTTCTGTAACCAGCGGATATCCAGCATTCAGTTCTTTCAGGCGCTGGGCGATCATCGGCTGATCTTTATCATGCGGGAGCACGACCATCGGGACACGGTAATGAATGCCTTCATTGACGCTGTTCATGCCGCCGTGGGTGATGAACACATCGGCTTCTTTAAGCACCTCTAATTGCGGCACATACGGTGCAATGATAAAATGCTCCGGCACTTCTTTTATATCCGCGTAGTTCGACTTTTCGCCGGCGGCGATGACAACCTTGCCGTCGAAATCACGGAATGCATCGATGCACATATTGAAAAAATCCTCAGTTTTACCAAGTACGGTTCCCATTGAAATATAAATGACTTTCTCATTCTTTAACGATTCTATCGGAAAATCGGTCTTGTCCAGGCGCTTCGGAAAACGCGGACCGATAAACAGCACATCATCCCCAAAACGGTCGCTTTCAGGCTGAAAATACCGGCTTGTATACACAACCGTCAACTCCGCCTGATTGCTCATAAACTGTCCTGTATGCCTAGGTGAGACGCCGTACTTTTCTTTCAGTTCACTAAGCATGTCTTCACATTCTTTGTCCAAGTGCAGCTCCGCGCCTGAATCCGGATGCAGCGGCAGAATCTTCATATGTTCTTGTCCGAAGAGAAATGAAGCCGACGAAGCGATTCCCGGAATGTTCAAATAATCCCTGACCAATTCACCTGCACCGAATGTGTCATAATACACGGCATCGAACGAAATGCTTTTGGACAGCTCTTTTACAATGTCTAAAATATACAGCGAGGTTTTGAGATGAATTTTTAAAAATTCAAGAAGGCCGGACGGTGAATTCGGATCAATATGCGCGTTTCTTACCAGATCTTTGTATAAATGGACGGTAGCCCCGACGCCCTCCAGCCTGTCTTTATACTTTTCTGTTGAAAGATAGTGCACATTGTCGCCTCTGTCAGCAAATGCTTTGGTGATCCCTAATGTAGGATTGACATGCCCTTCCGCCGGAAAATTGACGATTAAAATATTTTTCATGATTAAAACTCCTTTTTATCCTTTTTGAAACGGGTTGACATCAATTCAGCGCCTGATTAGACTGGTGTTAGTTACTACTAACTATCATAAAATGGGGGTATACACCTTTGCAAGAGACGAACGAACGGATCATATCTGCTGCTTTAGACTTAATGCAAAAATACGGTTTCAAGTCGGTGACGGTAAAGGATATCGCGCTCCATTCAGGCGTCAGCGAGATGACGGTCTATCGCCACTTCAACACAAAGCTCGGACTTTTGGAAGCGGCCGTTCAGCAATTTTCTTATATACCAGCCTTTCAGCGCGTATTTGAAAATGATATCACTTGGAACCTGGAGAATGACTTAACATTGATTGCAGAATCGTATTTGCTTCATATGGAAAAAAACAAGCCCCTCTACCTTATCGCTGTTCAAGACGGCGGAAGGATGACTGATCTTTTCGGTTCTCTGTTAAAGCATATGGAAGAACTCCTTCGTTATTTAACAGACTACTTTCAAACGATGCAGGACAAAAGCCTGATGAAAAAGGGAGATGCGGATTCACAGGCCTTCGCTTTTCTGTCATCTTTATACGGATACTTCTCTTCTGGCGCATTGGCTGACGGCCGGTTTCAAAAAGTCGCTAAAGACACTTATATTAAACAGATAACCGCCGCTTTCTGCGGCGGTTTGCACATCTGATCAAACCTTTCAGACTGAAGGATGGATCGCTACTCATTTAGCTCCTCAACATCCTTCAGCCTGGTATCCGTATTTTTTTCAAAGAAGGTGCTGTATTTGACATAGCCGGTCTCGTCGTCTTTGATATCTTCCCCCTCAAAAATGTTGGCATTAATCGTCACGCTTTCATAGTCGTACCTTTCTTCATTCAACAGGCGCTGAATCTTTTGCGCCGTTTTGTATACGTCTTTTCGGTCGGCATTTGCGGCATCAAGTAAAATATGAATCTCCATCGGCCGCTCTAAGCGGAGGCTTTTCTCCCATTTTGCGTCCTCTTTCAGCTTTCCTTTTAATACTTCCACATGCACGTCAACGTCTTTCAGATGGTTTATGTTTTTCGATAAAAACGTTTTGATTTCTTTTCCGGCTTCTTCTCCAAGCCGCTCCATCAGCGGTTCGTTGAGGTTCTCTTCATAGATACCGTCCGTGTGTACTTCTGGTTGAACAAACCCTCTCAAAGAAAACAGATAGGGATCTTTGCGCTTTTGATCGCCGGTATCCGTGACTTCAAATACATATTCGGAGAACTTGAAATTATAAAGCCCGCTGTCGATCCGCAAGTCTTTTTCAGGATAGCGGTCAGTCAAATAATGCTCAAGCGCCGTTTGAGACAGCTTCTTGCTTACGGGATTTCCGTTGAAGGCGTTATATGCGGCAAGCACAAAAGAAACGAGCAGCACGATCAATACGCTATACAAGATTTTCTTTTTCATCATATCAACTACTTTCTTTCAGCTTTAAGAACAGCCATCCGATCATCATCCCGGCCGCGGCGAAAAAACAGTGAATAACAGCAAGCATGAAAGCGCCAAAGACAGAATACAGCAGGTGCTCCACAACCCCTGTACCGTCGGCTGCATCCCAGCCGGCCAGAATATCCCCCATCCCCCAAATGAAAATCGGCGCAAAGGAGAGGAGAATCACAAGTTTCATATCCCGGTAAAACAAGTACACCGCAAGCCCAAGCACGGCGTACCACAAAATAAAGCCGAAGCTCTCATTTAACAGGGATGTGTGAATCGCGAGAAAAAACGAAATGGCTGTAAACATCAATTGGTACAAGGAGAGCTTCCGATTGATTTTTTTAAACATTTGACTTTCATGAACAGTCGATTCGATATGTTCCTTCGGAAGCTCGGCCTCCGTCATCTTCAAAAGCTTTTGAAGCTCTTCATCGTTTTCGGCCGCTTCCTCAATCCATTCAGCCGACTCTTTGCTTAACAGCCCCTCATGGTATAAAGGAAGCAAATCTTTGAATACACTGCGTTCCTTATCCTTCATCATAGCCCTCCATTTCTTGCTGTAGCTTGAGCTTTGCTCTGTGAAACCCGACCCTGGCATAGTTTTCGGTTTTGCCTGTGAGCATGCCGATTTCTTTAAATGATAATTCTCCGTAGATACGGAGGGTGACAATTTCCTTTGAAGCCTCATCAAGCCGGTTGATTTCCTCGAGAAGCCGCCGCTCTTTCTCGGTTTTCAGAAGGTGTTCTTCAGGAGATAAGCAAGCCGCTTCCTCATGCTGAAATATCATGTTTGTCCCGGCTTTTGACGCTCCTGAACGAAAGTGTTTTTTCAACACATTTTTAGCAATCGCAAACACCCATGTTTTGATTGTCGACTTTCCCGAAAATGTATGATAGCCTTTCACAGCCTGATAAAATACTTCCTGTGTTAAATCTTCCGCTGTTTCTTTATGAAATGTCTTAACGTAGAAAAAGGCATAAACGGAAGGCTGAATACTCTTGTAGACTTCCTCAAGCTTCATAAAGCCCCTCCCCGGCTGGGCTGCCGCTATTTTTCCATTCACTTATTAGTACCGCTGAACCTCTTTTTGTTACAAAAAATTGCATAAAAAAAGAGGCAAAAATGAATATTTCATTTTGCCTCCGGATATCCCAGCCGCCAAACAAATGCCTTCCAGATCATGCCCTGCCCTTATTTAGGCAAACCCGCCAGCGATTTTAAAAAACTCACTTTCTCTTCAGTTGTTTTCAGGTTCACTAAGCTCCCGGCCTTCATCGACAGCCCGCTTCAGCGCCTGCAGCATATAGCCGATTCCCCGATAGCCCGCCAGCGGGTAAGTGATCTGCTGGCGGCTGCCAAACACGTTCCTCAAAACAGGCCTGTATTTTTTCCCGCCGAGCATAACGATTTCGTCATAATCCATCAAGTTTTTCCGTTCACCTTGCGCCTTCAGCTCATCATCCGCCATAATCTCCGGGTGGTCCATCCCGAATGTGACATCATAGTTTTCAGAAACGATATCTTCCGGTTTTAAAAAACCGTGTTTTGCTGAAAGAATCACCCAATCCGCAAAAAACGTCTGCGCATATGCGCCGCACGCCCGATGAAACGGACTCAGATAGACATCCTTTGCGGCGGACGGGCCGATGCCCGGATCGACATCCCAGATTTTCTTCGCCCCGCACGGGATGATGCAGAGTCTTTTCATCATATGTCCCCCCTTTTGGTTCCGCTAAAAAACGCCTTTAAAAAGGCGTTTTATTTCAGCTTCAGCGATACGACCGATTCGACGTGCGCCGTCTGCGGAAACATATCGACAGGCTGAATGTATTCGACATGGTAATCCTTCGCTAAGTACTGCAAATCTTTCGCAAGTGTTGACGGATTGCATGAGACATAAACGAACCGCTTCGGCTTAACCTGCCTGATCGTATCAAGGAAGGTGCGGTCACAGCCAGTTCTTGGCGGATCGACGATGACGACATCAGGCCTGAAGCCTTCTTTAGTCCATTTCGGCAGCCAGTGCTCCGCCGTTCCTGTGACATAACGCGCATTATCAATTCCGTGCTTTTTGGCATTTTGGTTGGCGTCATCGATCGATTCTTTGATAACGTCCATGCCGCGGATTTCTTTTGCTCCGTCGGCGATCCACATTCCGATTGTGCCGACGCCGCAGTAGGCATCGACGACTTTTTCGCGCCCGCTCAGTTTCGTCGCTTTTTTCACTTCGTCATACAGCTTGACCGTCTGGATCGGATTAAGCTGAAAAAAAGCGCGGGCGCTCAGCTCAAACGTAACCTCGCCGAGAAATTCCTGAATGACCATATTGCCGGCTAGGAGCCTTGTATCATCGCCGAAGATAACCGATGTCTTGGCTTTGTTGACGTTTTGAATTACGGATGTCACTTCAGGCAGACGCTTTTTGATTTCTTCTGCAATGAGCTCCTTGCGCGGCAGGTCTTCTTTTGACGTGACAATGACAACCTGCACTTCCCCCGTCTCAAAGCCGACCCTCGTCACGATCGTGCGGACGTCGCCCGTTCGCTTCCGTTCGTTGTAGACGGAAATGCCGAAGTCTTCAAGAATCTGCTTGACGGTTTGTGTCGTTTTGTTCGTCGCCGGATGCTGAACGATGCATTCCGTAATCGGGACAAGCCGGTGTGAGTCAAGGCCGTACAGCCCTGCTACCATCTTTCCATTTTTCGAAAGCCCGAGTTGAAACTGGCTTTTATTCCGGTAGTGCCAAGGGTTTTTCATGCCGATCGTCGGCCTGATGTCCATTTTGCCGATGTCAAAACGGGTGTGCCGTTCGAGCGATTGAATGACGATGTCCCGTTTTCCTTTCAGCTGCTCTTCATAAGCCAGATGCTGGAGCTGGCAGCCCCCGCATTGCTCATAGATGATGCAGGGCGGCTTGACGCGGTGCTCTGAACGCTTGCGCACCTTTTTGACCCGCCCTTCGGAAAATTTCGGATGAACCTTTGTCGCCTCGACGACGACTTCTTCACCCGGCAGTGCGCCGGGGACGAAGACGACTTTTTTCTTGAAGTAGCCGACGCCTTCGCCATTGATGCCGAGGCGCTTGATCGTCAGCGGAAATTGCTGTCCGACTTTTAATTCTGCTGATGATCCTTTTTTGTCACGTTTCACTGATGTTCTCTCCATTTCTACTCAATGCTCCTCCATAAATACAAGGAAGCATAGCTTAAATAAGGGTGCCATTCTTTGCTCATTTCAAGCATTTGTTCTTTTGTCGGTTTATCGTTTAAGCCAAAATGGCGTTTGATGGCATTTTGGATGCCGATATCGGCGGCCGGAAACAGATTGGGTCGGCCGAGTCCGAACAGCAGAACGTTTTGGACGGTCCACGGGCCGATGCCTCTGATTTTCACCAGCTTTTCCATAATGTCTTCATCTGATAATTGATCAAGCTCATCAAGATTTAAACGGCCGTCTGCGATCATCCTTGATGTATCGATGACGTATTCAGCCTTCCGCATGCTGAATTGAAGTTCGCGCAAGTCGTTATAGTCGAGCTGTGCAATCGTTTCGGGAAGCGGATAAAACCAGACCCCGTCCTTTTGCTCTCCATAAGTGTGAACGAACCGCTCCGTGAGCGTATAAGCAAAAGACAGATTAAGCTGCTGGTGGATCATGCATTTCATCAAGCAATGATACAAATGAAAATCGAGCACCAGCGGCGTTCCGGCATGCTCTGCGAAAATTGATGACAAGCTTGATTGTGAAAAGTGATCCAGTACAGGCTGAAGATTTTCCTCCCATCTGAAGATCCGTTTCACTTCTTTCATCATGGCGTCTCGATCGTCTGTACCGCTGACGGCAAACGCCGGGGCTTCGACAGTTCCCGTCGCCTGCACAGCGACAATCCGGGGCTCTTTGTTTTGATTGCGGAGCGGCAGCTTGACCTCCCTTTTGTCAAGGTTGACCGCATTGAGCGGATCAAGCGAAAGCCTGTCCAAGACGCGGTCAAAATGATACGGCGGTGATACGCTTACAGTTTCCTTCCACATCGCTTCCCATCCCTTTTTCTTCTTTGTCCACAGTATACCATGTTTCAAATTCTCTTAAAAAAGAACAACATTTTATTTTTTCACCGAATGAATCACAGGGCATCGCAGCATCCTATGGAAGCGGAGGGGTGCCGATGATTAAACATTTTGCGATGACAAAGGACGGAAAACTTTTATCTACCGACATCAAAGCAGAAAGGCTGACAGATCAAGATATTGAGTGGTACTGGACGGACTTCGATCAGCCTTCGGATGAAGAAGTCTCTTTACTCAAAAGCCATTTTCACTTTCACCCTTTAGCAGTTGAGGACTGCGTTCATCATTTGCAGCGTCCGAAGCTTGATCAATACGAAGAATATCATTTTTTCGTCATACACGCGTTGAATCAAAGGACGCTGGCGTCTGAAGAAGTTGACTTATTCGTTGGAAAAGATTTTATCATCACATTTCACTTTCATCGTTCAGACGGTATTGAAAAAGTAAGAAGACAGCTTTCGGAAAACAGCGAGTTGTGGAAAAAAGGACCGAGCCATATCGCCTATATGGTCATGGATCAGCTTGTTGACGAATATTTCCCGATTCTTTACAAAATAGAAGACCGCCTCAATGAAATTGCTGAAAGCGACAGCAGAAAAACGTATGGAACGCTGATGAATGAAGTGTTTGATATCCGGAGCGACCTTCTAAAGCTTAGGAAAACAATCATTCCGATGCGGGATTTGCTTTACCGGATTTTAAACATTGAAATCTCAAAAGAAAACCGCGAACGAAAAGCGTATTACAGCGACATTTACGACCACCTCTTGAAGCTGACCGAAATCGTCGAAAACAACCGCGACATGACCGCCGATTTAAGGGACAGCTACCAGACGCTCAACTCCAACCGGATGAACGCCATTATGATGACGCTGACGATCGTCTCAACGATTTTTATTCCGCTCACCTTCATTGCCGGAGTGTACGGCATGAACTTTGACAACATGCCTGAACTGCATTGGCGCTACGGCTATTTTTTCATCCTCGTCATGATGGGAGCCGTTGTCGCCGGCATGATCTTCTGGTTCCGGCATAAAGGATGGTTTGACATTTTCAAGTAAAACCGGAAACCTTTTTCCTCTCTGTTCGACTATTTCTATAACTGAGGGGGGAAAGAAATGAAGGTACATACAGGGCTTGCCGGCATCTTCTTGATCGTTCTCGGCTTGTTGATTAGCGCCGAAAATCATCAAAGCGTGTCTGCTGCAGACGCGCTTTCGGACTTTTTCAGACTGCCTGTCCGCAATTTAGTGGTTCTGATCTGCATGTTGATGCTCATCATCGGCTTCATTATGGCGTGGCGCCATTATTATGGAGTACCGTGGATCCGCTTTAAGCTGTTTTTGTTTATTATCGGCATTTCAGTATTTTACCCGCTGGTTACAGAACAGCTGATGCTCTTTCAAAAATGGAATGCACAAGGCGATGATGCCGTGGAATATATGAAAAAGAGAAGCACTTGCAGCTATCAGAGCGATATGGAGGAAGGAAACATGGACTGTGAGGTGAAAGTGAACAATTACGGAAAAAAGACCGAACGCATCCAGCTCATCCCTGATATAACGAGCGAATTTGACTTTCAGCCGGAAGAGCTGGAACTGTCTCCGCATTCACAAGAGACGTACAGCGTCACCTTTAAGGCTCCGGGAAATGAGGATGTGTATGAATCAGGGATAGAAGAAGAGCCGAGGATGAAGGTTGAAGTGGTGAAATGAGCGACTTCACTCGAGTCAAGCAGCACGCTTTTGGAAACTTTTAAAAATATTACATGGAAGAGAAGGTTTAGAAGTAAAAGGTATACAGAAAAAACGAACTGCAAACAGCCGCTTCACAAACTAATAGACAAACCTCAAAGAAAAAAGCCGCTCCTTCACGGAAGCGGCTTTTCGTCTATTAATCGCGATAAGATTCTGCAATCGCGTTGGCGGCGACGATCGAATTGTAGACATCGTCAGGGGTGACTGGGAACGGCATGTTGCCCATTGTGTCGCCTTCTGCGCAAGCGCTTTGAGCGACTTGGCGCCATTCTTCTTCGACAAATTCGTCGACTCCGAGGTCTTTTAATGTCAACGGCAGACCGACGCCTTTGATAAAGTCAATGACGGTCTCCAGCTCTTCGGCCGGCGCGTTTTCAAGAACGAGCTGTGCCAAAAGGCCGAACGTGACTTTTTCGCCGTGCTGAGCTCTGTGCAGAGAAGGAACGGCTGTCATTCCATTGTGGATCGCATGTGCGGCGGCAAGACCGCCTGATTCGGCGCCGACGCCGCTTAAATAGATGGTCGCTTCTATTGTGTCTTCAACGGCTCGTGTAGAAACGCCATGCTTGATCGCCTGCATCGCTTTTACGCCGTTTTCCAATAGCGTATCGTAGCAAAGGCGGGCAAGTCCCAATCCAGTTGTTGAAGGTTTCATCAGCACGAGGTTGTCGCCGTTTGCTTTAAAGCAGGCGCGCGCTTCAAAATACGTCGCCAAGGCGTCTCCGATACCGGCTGCGAAAAAGCGCGGCGGCGCGGATGCCAAAATGTCAGAATCCGCGAGAACGACATCTGGGTTCGTCGGCAAAAACAGATATCGGTCAAACGATCCGTCATGTTTATAAATGACAGCAAGGGCCGTACATGGAGCATCTGTTGAAGCAATTGTCGGGAAAATCACAACCGGCAGCTTCTCGTAATAAGCGGTGGCCTTTGCTGTATCAAGCGTTTTTCCCCCGCCGATCCCAACGATGATATTAGCGCCTGCATTGCGTGCAAGCTCCCGGTTACGATCGATTTCTTCCTGTGTGCATTCGTAATTGAATTTTTCAAAAACAGCTTGATTGCCGGCTTTCTGAATCGAATTCCCCGCTTCTTTTTGAGCGCGTTCTAAAATGAATTCATCGCAAATGATATATGCGTGATCACCATAATCTTCAATGTAATCGTTCAAGTTCTCAAGGAGTCGTTTTCCTGTAATAAATTTTTTAGGCGATGTGACTGATTTTACTAATTTTGACATGGTAATTCCCCCTTCACTATCAATGATATACCTATTTTCTTTTTAAATCTAGTAATATATGTATATAGAATGGATTTTTATTCTATGGAATTGACTAGGGGAAATAAAAGAGCCTGAACCATCAACTTTTCCGCTCAAAGCAAAAACCCCGTCTCAGCGTCCGGGGCATTTCTTTCAAAAGGGCTTTAGCATCATAGATTTTTCAAACATCAGGTCATCAAGGCTTTTAAATGTATAGCCTTCTTTTTTTAAGTCGGTGATCGCCTGATCAAGCGCTTCGGCATTGTCTTTCGAGACGGTGTGAAGCAAATAGACGGCGCCGGGATGGGCCTGTTTCATCATATTGTCGTACGCATAGCGCCACCCTTTTTGGGCATTGATTTTCCAATCGACAAAAGCAACAGACCAGAATACCGTTTGATAACCGAGCTTTTTCGTTTCTTCAAGCACCCGCTCGCTGAAAACGCCCCGAGGCGGCCTCAGGTAGAGGTTGTTTTTTTTGCCTGTGATTTTGTAAACCTCCTCATCGACCGATTCCAATTCCTCTTGTATCACGCGGCTTGTTTTCGTCGTGAGATCCGGATGGTGATAGGAATGATTCCCGATGATATGTCCTTCCTCGGCCATTCGCTTGATCAGCTCCGGCTGATCTTTGACAAAATGGCCCGTCACAAAAAAGGCAGCTTTGACGTTTTGTTTTTTCAGAACATCTAGCACCTTAGGGGTGTAGCCATTTTCATAGCCGTTATCAAAGGTCAGATAGATCGTTTTTTCCTTTGTGTTGCCCAAATAAAAGGCGTCGTACTGCTGCAAAAGGCTGTTCAGCTCTTGTCCCGCATCTGCCGGCTGATGGTTTTTGCTTTTTGAAAAGCCCCAATGGATCGGCTTGTTGGAAATCGCTTCAGCATTGCCGCTGAAGGCCAGCATCAGCAGGAATCCGCAGCATAAGGCAAAGAATCGTTTCATCATCTTCTCGCTCCCAGTTTTTCTTTTTTCTTATTGTGCAGAAGGGCTGAGCTTTTCATACCAAGCAACACTTGGAAAACAAAAAAACCGCGGCAAAGAATGCGGCGGTTTTATTTCCAGTCTTTTTTAAAGCGCTCGTATTTGGCTTCCAAGTCGTCGAGCATGCTGATCAGTCTGTCAATATCTTCAAGGTCGGTCGATTCCGGGTCTAAAGAATCGATGACTGACATAAACATATCCAATCTGTTTTTTAAATAATTGACTTGCTGTTCTTTGTCATGTACTGCGTTACCCATGATTCTCCTCCTTTTGTTCCTTTATCGTAGCCTATAAACGGCCTTTTTTCAATCATCCATGACTTGCACGCCTCAAGGATCAGGTCTAAAATGAATAGTTGGGCTATATTAGTATGTCCTATCATAAAGGAGTTAGATATGTCATGACAGAAAAAACGCAGGTTCGTCCGATTACCCCCGAATATGATCCGTGGGAAGCCTACATGGACGTTGACCAATATGGAGATATACAGCTGACGAACGTTGAATTTACGACGACGACTCTTTGCAATATGCGCTGCGAGCACTGCGCCGTCGGGTATACGCTCCAGACGAAGGACCCGGACGCGCTGCCCGTCAGCCTTCTGTTGAAACGGCTTGATGAGATTCCCCGCCTTCGTTCTTTAAGCATTACGGGCGGCGAGCCGATGCTTTCATTAAAATCCGTAAAGGAATATGTCGTTCCTTTATTAAAATACGCTCATGAACGCGGCGTGCGGACGCAGATCAACTCAAACTTGACGCTCGATATCGGGCGCTACGAGCTGATCATCCCCTACCTTGATGTGCTTCATATTTCCCACAACTGGGGAACAGTCGAAGACTTTGCAGAAATCGGCTTCGCCATGATGGATAAAAAGCCGACGTTTGCCCAGCGGGCGCGCTATTTCGAAAAAATGATCGAAAACAGCCGGACGCTTGTTGATGAAGGGGTTATGGTATCCGCCGAGACGATGCTCAACAAACGGACGCTTCCTCACATCGAGCATATTCACCGGCAAATTGTCGAAGACATGAAATGCCAGCGCCATGAGGTTCACCCGATGTATCCGAGCGATTTTGCAAGCGCGCTTGAATCTTTAAGCTTACAAGACATGAGGAAAGCGATCCACCGCCTTCTTGACATTCGCGACGAAAATACGTGGATGCTGTTCGGCACCCTGCCGTTTTACGCGTGCAGCCCTGATCCTGAAGACCACGCTCTTTTACAGCGGCTGCGCGAAGCGAAAAATGTCACGGTCAGAAACGACCCTGACGGCAGATCGCGCCTGAACGTCAATATTTTTGACGGCAATATCATCGTGACCGATTTCGGAGATACTCCGCCGCTCGGCAACATTCAAACCGACAGCCTGCCAAGCGCCTATGCGAAGTGGAGAAAAACAGAGCTTGCCAAGGAGCTCAACTGCCACTGCCCGCACGTCCGATGCCTCGGGCCGAATGTGCTCGTCAAAAACAGCTATTATCAAGATGTTGATTTTACTTCCAGAACAGCAAGAGTATGAAAAAGCAAGCCGCAAAAGGCTTGCTTTTTTATTTCGGCTGATGGCTGAGCTGAAAGCCGAATGTGAGGTGATCCTGTACAGGAATCCAGGCGCCAATTCCTTGCGAGGTGATATTTTTGACGACCAGCTTTCTTTTGTTGCCTTTTAATACAATGTACACTTCACCGTAGGTGACCTTCCCTTTTTCATTGACGGCAGGTGCATAGGCGTGTAAATTCCCCAGCTTTTTCGGCTGCACTTTATAAACCTGATCGCGTTTTGTGCCGGCGCCGACGACTGTTTCAAAGGCGAGCGGCAGCTTTGTTTTTTCCATGGCTTCAAGCATCATCATGTTTTTGACATCGTCCGCTTTCGGGACTTTCGCTGTTAAGCCGCCTTTGATTTTGCTCGTCTGTTCCTGGGAATACGTGAGTTCGGCAGGTGCTTTCCCGCCCCGGTTGTCAAAGCGGTTTGTGTTGATTTTGCGGTATTCCCAGTTCGCAACGGTTTCATTCGAGGTATACCCGAGCGCCCATCTGCCCAAATAGATCGTCGCTCTGTAGCCGATTGCCAGCGGTGTGCCGGAAATGCTTGACTCATTCAGCATTTTGATGAGATGCGGATTTTCAATCGCGATATCGGTTGTTTTCAGCAGCTCTTCAGCCAGTTCGCTCGGCTGCAGCCTCGGCTGATCCTGGGAGGCGTTAGGGTATGTGTTCTCTTTGGAAATATTCGTGACAGAGCTTGGAATCTTGATCGGCTTGGCTGCATCAGCTTCCTGTACAGCGAAAAAACTAAAGGATAAAAACGCAGTTAGCGTAAAACACAAAAGCTTTTTCATACTATCACTCTTTCTGTTTCTTTTCCCTTATTGTTTTCCAGATGCTCTCCGTTTATCCCAATTTTTTTAAAGAAGGAAAAAACCGATTCCCATGATGATATAAGCAGCCAGCAATGTCGCGCCCTCAAACCAGTTCGTATCCCCGTCGTTTGAAATGACGATCATCAAAAGGACGGCGGAAGCCATGGCGACGAGTTCCGGCAAGGTAAAGACGAGCGGCATGCTCACTGGAAATAACAAAGAGCTAATCACAAGAACGGGTGCGACAAACATCGCGATCTGCAGCGTTGATCCGATCGCAATTTCAACTGCGACATCCATTTTGTCCTTATAGGCCATAATGACGGCGGAAGCATGCTCTGCCGCGTTTCCGACGATCGCGACAATGATGACCCCGATGAAAAGCTCCGACCAGCCGAATTGTTCGGCCACCGTATCAAATGTGTGGACGAGGTGCTCGGAAATGTAGGCAACGGCAACGGTCGCCAAAAATAAAATCAATGTTGCCCTCTTTCCCGACCATTCCGGCTCTTCATGCGATTCTTCCCGCTCATTTTGATTCGTCTGGTAAACCCCGCGGTGGCTGACAAGCTTGAAATAAAGCGCTGCCAGGTAAAGCAAAATCATGATGATGCTGATGCCGACGCTCATCGACAGCTTCCTCGGCTCTGTCATTTCGGCTGAAAATACTTCTGGGATGACGAAAGCGACAATCACCGCGAACATGAGCAAACCTGAATTGTGTCTCGCATCATACACGTTGAATTCCTGGCGCTTATATTTCAGGCCCCCGATGAAAAACGACAGGCCGGCGACCAGAAGAAGGTTGCCGAGGACAGATCCTGTCAGCGATGCGAGCACAATGCCGGTCAGTCCTTCCCGCAACGCGAAGATCGAAATGATCAGCTCAACGGCGTTTCCGAACGTCGCATTTAAAAGACCCCCGATCCTCGGACCCGCAATAATCGCAAGGCTTTCGGTGGCTCTTCCCATATAGCTTGCAAGCGCGATAATCGTCAGGCAGTATATGATGAACAATAAAACCTGCGGCCAATGCAACATGCTCCCTGCGACAGAAAGGGGAACTCCCGCAGCCATCATCCAAAAGAAAAAACGGCCCATTTTTCATTCCTCTTTTCTTTTTTGGTGTAGGTTATTTTTGTGCGAACTTTTCAGTTTATATACGGCATACTGATCTATTCCGCATTGACGCAGGTTTTTAAACATCAGCGAATCTGAAATGTTTCGATGATCTTGATGCTGTTTTCAACAGACCTCACCATGGCACAGTTTTTCATCGCTACTTTCAGCGCCTTTTGAATTTGTTCTGCACCAAGGTTTTCTCCCTTCAATATGAAGTGAAGATGGATGCTTTTGATGCGGCCCGCCTCTTCGGAAATGCGTTCTTCTTTTGTCTCGATGGTCATATCTTTCAGCTGTATCCTTTTCTTTTCCAATATGTTATGAAGAACGGTTCCGCTGCATGCCGCAATCGAAGCGGCCAGCAATTGATAAGGCCTGAATCCTGCTTCTTCATTGCCTGATATCTTAAGCTTTCCATATTCCAGATCAGCCTCAAAGCCGTTCTGATTCCACACGATTTCCATGATTCACACCTCTTTTGACAGAAAAAGAAAAATCGCCTTGCCTAAAAACTTGTGAAAGTTGTACGATCAAAGAAGGATTACGGATAAGGAGAATCGGCCGATGACTAGATTTCACTTTTTCATTCTCGTTTTGATTGTCAGTATATCAGGTTTTTCGCAAGGGATGCTCCTTCCGGTCATCTCTGTTATTTTCGAACAGGAAGGCCATTCGGCTGCGCTGAACGGTCTTCATGCGACAGGCCTCTACATCGGCGTCCTGATCGCTTCGCCGTTTATGGAAGCACCGCTTCGCAGGCTCGGTTTTAAACCGCTGATCGTCATCGGCGGGGTGATGGTGTGCGCGAGTTTGTTCACCTTTGTTTTTATTCAGTCGTTTATCGTCTGGTTCTTTTTACGGCTCTTGATTGGAATCGGGGATCATATGCTGCACTTTTCAACGCAAACTTGGGTGACCACATTATCGTCTGAAAAAAACCGCGGCCGCAATATCTCTTTGTACGGCCTTTCGTTTGGTTTGGGATTTGCTGCCGGTCCTTTTTTAACGCCGCTTGTCAACATTGCCCCGTCATTGCCGTTTATCGTCTCAGGTGCATTCAGCCTGCTGGCGTGGCTGTTTATTTTTTGCCTTCAAAACGATTTTCCTGAGAAAAGCGGCTCTGAAAGCCGCAGCGATAACAGCTTGAAGCGCTTCGTCCAAGCCTTTCTGCTAGGATGGGTCGCGTTTTTGCCGACATTCGGCTACGGCTTTTTGGAAACCGCCCTGAACGGCAATTTTCCCGTCTACGCGCTCCGCTCGGGCATTTCCGTCGAAGGCCTATCAATTATTCTTCCGGCTTTTGCGATCGGAAGCATCGTCTTTCAGTATCCGCTCGGCGTGTTGAGCGACAAGTATGGAAGACGAAATATGCTCCTTGTCATATTGGCTGTCGGGGCAGGCTGCTTCTTTGCGGCGGGCTTTTCCGATTCCGTCCCCTTGCTTGCGGCATGTTTTTTCATAGCCGGAATGGCTGTTGGATCAACTTTTTCACTCGGCATCAGCTTTATGGCCGACCTGCTTCCAAAACGCCTTCTCCCGGCCGGAAACTTGATGTGCGGAATCACCTTCAGCTTCGGAAGCATTTTCGGCCCGGTTGCCGGCGGCTGGTATATGCAGACATTTCATAACAGCAATCTGTTTTATATGATTACAATCGTGATGGTGTTGATCTGGATCGGGGTGCTCTTTGGCAAAACGAAGAAAAACGGCGCTCTCGAACAATCTGAGGCGGCGCCAATGTAAAAAAGGCCGGCTGCTTACTATAGGCAGCCGGCCTTTTCGAAAACGTCAGGCAGTTTTAATGATATCCGTTTTGTCCGTTGGCGCTTCCGCTCGTTTTGTTTTTCGAACTTTGCTTTGAATTTTGTTTATTATGGCTGCCGCCTTTTTTCGTGTGTTTTGTCATGATGATCCCTCCGCTTTTGAACTCATGAAACGTTCTTTTATAGATTGCTCATTTCCGCGGATTTTCTTCAGGAATGATTTTACGTTTATGTAAAAGGGCATTGATCTCCCCTCCAAGAATAATCATCATTCCGCTTAAATAAAACCAGATCATCAGGACGATGATGCCGCCGAGGCTTCCGTATGTTGCGCTGTAGTTTGCAAATTCACTGACGTAGTATGAAAACAGCATGCTGACGAGGATCCAGCCGGCTGTCGCTGCAACGGCTCCCGGAAGCACGAATTTAAATGACAGCCGCTTATTCGGGGCAAAAAAGTATAAAGCCGTAAAGACGATCAGCAGCACAAGCGGGCTGATTCCCCAGCGGAGCGCTGACCATGCCGCTAGAAACATTTCCGGCGTACCGTCCAGATTGGCGATGAAATGGCCGATGGCCCTCCCGAATACCGGAAGAAGAAGCGCGACCAATATGGTGAAAACCATCGCGGCGGTCAGGAGGAGTGATGTCAGCCGTACCATGATGAATGAGCGGTTTTCCTCCACTTCATAAGCATGATTAAAGGCCCTGACAATCGCGTTCAATCCGTTTGACGCAGACCAGAGCGCCGCGATAATCCCGAAAGAAAGCAGGCCCCTGTTTCCTGTATTGAGCGTCTCTTCAATAACGGACATCGTGTCTTCTGGAGCATACTGTTCAATCAGCCCGATGACATCGCCCGTTTTGACAGGCAGGTAGCCGATCAAAGTCAATAGGAAAATCATAAACGGAAACAGGGACAGCAGGAAAAAGTAGGCAAGTTCCGCCGATTTGCTCGGCCCTTCATGAAGGAAAAAACGCCAAGCCAGCTCTTTCAAAAAGCTCATTCTTTTTCCGGCTCCGTACGCCCTTTGGATTTAGCTGTGAAGTGATCCCTCGTTTCCTCGATCAGACCGATCACTTTTGGCGTCGTCTCTTTCAGTTCTTTCATCTGTTGATTTAAGAAGCTTAAATCGTCCGATATGGAAGCGGTCAGTTTTTTGGCTTCGTCCATTTTTTCTTTCACGCATTCGGTGAACATTCCGGGATTTGCGCGGTAAAGGCGGACTTTGTTTTTGCACGCGTCAAGCTTTGCGCCGCACGCTTCTCTGGTCGGTTTGTGCAGCAGTGACATAACCGCCCCGACCGAAGCGCCGAGGAGGATATTTCTGATGAAAACGCGGTCGTTTTTCATAAAAAATCTCTCCCTTCGTTTTTTTATAAATTGTGTTCTTTTCGAATGTCCTTTAGCAATTCGCTGCATCCTTTCGCGACGAGTTCGTACACCTCATCAAAGTTCCCGGTGTAGTATGGATCAGGAACATCTGCCGTCTCACAGTCCTCGACATAGTCGAGAAGCCTCCGGATGACGGCTTTGCTCCCGTAGCCGGCAAGGCTTCTCACATGGCCAGCGTTTTCGGCATCCATCGCGATGATATAATCGAACGCTTCCGGGTCTTTGTCGGTAATCTGCCTCGCGTAAAGGCCTTCGCAGCTTATCTTTTTTGCAGATAGCAGCGACCGTGTGCCTTCATGAGGCGGTTTTCCGACATGCCAGTTCCCTGTCCCCGCCGAATCGGCTTCAATTCGGTCCTCAAGTCCGCTTTTTTTGAGCATGTCGTTAAATACAGCTTCTGCCATCGGAGAGCGGCAAATATTGCCGAGGCAGACAAATAGCACTTTGATCATCAAACAAGAGCCTCCTCTATTCTTTCCCCACATTTCAGAAAGAAAAAACACTTTTGCTTTTATACTAAAGATTTTTTTGTTTTTTTCAACTTTGGGAAGAAAAGATGACAATGCTATTGACAAATCTAACAAACTTTCAGAATATTCTAGTTAGACACAAAATTAAAGGGGGATATTTCGCCTATGGATTTTATTTCACATATTGTAGATACAATGAACGGTTTTTTATGGGGACCTCCGCTTTTGATCCTCATTGTTGGAACAGGTATTTATTTGACTTTCAGGCTGGCTTTTTTGCAGATCAGACTTTTGCCTTACTCATTAAAGCTTGCCTTTTCAAGACATCAGGATAAATCCTCCGAAGGTGATATTTCCCACTTTCAGGCGTTGATGACTGCCCTTGCCGCTACGGTCGGTACCGGGAATATCGTCGGTGTCGCCTCAGCTGTCATTGCCGGAGGGCCTGGCGCCGTGTTTTGGATGTGGCTCGCCGCCTTTTTCGGAATGGCCACGAAATATGCCGAAGCGGTGCTTGCTGTCAGATTCCGCGTGAAAGACAAAAACGGCGAAATGTCAGGCGGCCCGATGTATTATTTGGAACACGGCCTCAAGCAAAAGTGGCTTGGTGTGTTATTTGCCATATTCGGGGCGCTTGCCGCTTTCGGAATAGGCAATATGGTTCAGTCAAATTCTGTATCCGGAGTCATGAGCTCCACATTTTCCGTGCCTGCCTGGGTAACCGGCATCATTGTCACGATTTTTACAGCACTTGTCATTCTCGGAGGGATTAAAAGTATCGGCAAAGTCACCTCGCTGTTCGTGCCGATCATGGCTTTATTTTATGTCATCGCCGGGTTGATCATTCTTGTCACAAACTTTGAACTTGTCCCAGGCGCGGTCGGTTTAATTTTCTCTGACGCGTTTACCGGCCAGGCCGTGGCAGGAGGCGCGATCGGAACCGTGATCCGCTGGGGCGTGGCGCGGGGCGTATTTTCAAATGAAGCAGGGCTCGGCTCGGCGCCGATCGCGGCAGCCGCGGCAAAAACTGATATGCCGGCTCGCCAAGCACTTGTCTCTATGACCCAGGTTTTCATCGACACATTGATTGTCTGCTCGATTACGGGGATATCGATTGTCATGGGAAACATGTATCTGACAGAAAAAAACGATGCGCTGACATCGATGACATTCGCACATTTTCTCGGCCCTGCGGGATCGACAATCGTCGCGATCGGACTGCTGCTGTTCGCTTATTCGACGATTTTGGGCTGGTCGTACTACGGAGAAAAATGCTTCACCTACCTGCTGAATGAAAAATATGCGATCGTCTACCGTGTCATCTTTGTGATCGCCGTCTTTTTCGGAGCGGTCTTTAAAAATGACTTTGTCTGGGCGCTCGCCGATATGCTGAACGGTCTGATGGCGATACCGAACCTGATCGGCCTGCTCGGTTTGACAGGGATTGTCATCTATGAGTCCAAACAGATCCTTGCCAAAATCAAAGCCGAAAAAGCCGAAAAGCAAAACAGCGTATCCGTTTAAACCGGAGATGCTTTTTGACAGCCGTCCTTTTCTTCTCGCTTAATTCTGTTACAATAAAGACTACAAAATCAGTGAGAAAGGATGTGCCTTCTTGTCAGAGCAGAAAACAGCCGAGCTGAACAAAATGATCGAAGAGATCTCGCAAAAACTAAACATGCTGAACATCGGCGTCATCAAAGCTGAAGCCTTCAGCAATGAAAAGCTTGAAGATCTTGAATACCTGCACAAAATGGTGATGAAAAAGAAATCTTTCAGTCCGAGCGAAATGCAGGCAATCGCAGAGGAACTGGCTGCACTCCGAAAATAAACATAAAAAAGACCGGAAATCTATTCCGGTCTTTTCAGATTGTTGACAAAATCCCAAAACGGCTCTTAGTTTTGGGATTTTGTCATCCTTTCAGCGTGACCCTCAACCCTTGCAGTCTAGGAAGGCCGAGCATCGGAGCACAGCGAATGTTGGAATTCGTGAGCACCGACGCGCAGGCCTGACAACGAATGCGAGGGTTTGTCGACACGCTGAAAGACCGGAAATCTATTCCGGTCTTTTTCATTAGCCGAGCAGCTTCAAAGATTCGCGTGTAAACGCAGGGATGTCGTCAGGCGTCCGGCTTGTAACAAGCTGGTTCTGGCAGACGACAACTTCCTCGTCCTTAAATTGAACCCCGGCGTTTTCCAAATCGACTTGAATCGATGTGTAGCCTGTTGCACTGCGTCCGTCCAGAGCCTTGGCAGTGATTAAAAGCTGCGGGCCGTGGCAGATCGCAAACACCGGTTTTTTGTCATCCATAAAGGATTTCGCAAACGATACGAAACGCTGGTCGGCTCTGAGAATATCCGGCGAAAATCCGCCTGGAATCAACAGCGCGTCAAAATCGGCCGGGCTGACTTCATCAATGGACGCATCTGTTTCCACTTGCGCCTCGCCTTGCTTGCCTTTCAGCGTTTTTCCTTTCTCTTTTTCAATAACCGTAAGCTGGTGCCCGGCGTCTTTGAACGCTTTCGCAGGCTCGCTATACTCCGAATCCTCAAAGTAATCTGTCAGAACAACTGCAATGTTTTTGCTCATATTGATCACCCTCCCAAAAGCTTCTGTCTACATAAATCCATTTCCCCCTGCCACACTAAATAAAACATCCGCACGTTCCTCGCGACAAAGTACCTAAGTCACCCGGCAGACAGGGACAGACTTTGGAATCATTTTCTGAGTGTTTACAATATTCGCAACGAAAGTTCTACAAAACTTTACAAAAAGTTCTTACAATAGAAATTGTTACTCTAATCTGAAAGGTGGAGAAATGGTGGGAATACAGAAAAGACGGTTTTCAAGGAAAAACATTCTCCGTATTCTGCTAACCTCAGTGATGATACTCAGTTTACTCATTCCAAACACCCAGACATATGCAGAAGAACCAAATGAACACCCGCTGATCAACCTCAGCATCCTGGGTACGACAGATATCCACGCCCATATCATGGACTATGACTACTATGCCGACAAAGAAACGGCAGAATTCGGACTGGCCCGCACGGCTCAGCTGATCGAAAAGCACCGGAGCCGGAATCCGAACACGATTCTTGTCGACAACGGCGACTTAATTCAAGGGAACCCTCTAGGGGAATATATCTTCAAACATGAACGTGAAGCAATTATCTCCGGAACGAAAACACACCCGATCATTGATGTCATGAACAAACTGCACTATGACGCCGGCACGCTCGGAAACCACGAATTCAACTATGGCCTTGAATTCCTTGACGGCACGATAAAAGGCGCCGAATTTCCCATCGTCAATGCCAATATAAAAACATCGGACGGAAAGAACAAATATACGCCATATCATATTGAAGAGCGGACGCTGACGGATGAAAGCGGCCAAAAGCACCAGCTTAAAGTCGGCTACATCGGCTTCGTTCCGCCGCAGATTTTAACATGGGATAAAAAGCATCTGGACGGCAAAATTACGGTGCAGGACATCACCGAATCAGCGAAACAAACGATTCCGAAAATGAAGCAGGAAGGCGCCGACGTGATCATTGCGATCGCCCACTCCGGAATTGAAAATGGCGAACAGGCGGCGGGAGCAGAAAACGCCGTATATGACTTGGCTCTCAAGACGGAAGGAATAGATGCGATCATCTCCGGACACCAGCACGGTCTGTTCCCCGGTACCGACTATCCAGGAAATGGCGTGATCGACAATCAAAAAGGAACGATCAACGGCATCCCTGTCGTCATGCCGAAAAACTGGGGCAGCCATTTAGGAATCATCGATATGCAGCTTGAACAGGACGGCAGCAAATGGACAGTGAAAGATGCCAGCGCAAAAACGGAAGCGATTGCCGGAAATGTGACGTCACGACACGAAACCGTCGTTTCCACGATTAAAGACACACACGAAAAAACGCTTGAATACGTCCGCGCGCCGGTTGGCCAAACGGAAGCTGATATTAACAGCTTTTTCGCACAAGTAAAAGACGATCCTTCGATTCAGATTGTCACAGACGCACAAAAATGGTATGCGGAAGATGCCATGAAGGGAACGGAATACGAAAACCTGCCGATTTTATCAGCGGGCGCGCCATTTAAAGCAGGAGGGCGTAACGGTGCTGATTATTATACAAACATTAAAGCAGGAAACCTTGCGATCAAAAACATCGGCGATTTGTATTTGTACGACAATACGCTCTATATCGTCAAGCTGACGGGAAGCGAAGTGAAGGACTGGATCGAAATGTCGGCCGGGCAGTTCAACCAGATCGACCCTTCAAAATCGGGTGAACAGGCGCTCCTCAACCCCGATTTCAGGTCGTATAATTTCGATGTCATTGACGGTGTGACCTACCAGATCGATGTCACACAACCGGCAAAATACAATGCGTCAGGCGGGGTGAAAAATCCGCAGGCCAACCGCGTCAAACAGTTGTCTTACAACGGAAAAGCCGTCCGCGACGATCAGGAATTCCTTGTGGTCACAAATAATTACCGCGCGTCCGGGGGCGGCGGATTCCCGCATCTGACGCAGGACAAAGTCGTTTATGCGGCGGCTGATGAAAACAGGCAGGTGCTCATGAACTACATCATGGAAAAGAAAACGGTCAATCCTGCCGCCGATAACAACTGGTCGATCGCTCCGATTAAAGGAGCCGATGTGACATTCGAATCTTCTCTCCTCGCCAAACCGTTTGCTGAAAAAGCGAAGGACATCGATTTTGTCAGAGAATCCGAAAACAGCGGATATGGCGTCTATAAGCTGAACTTTGAAGGTACAGAGCCTCAGGTTGATAATGGAAACTGGACGTTAACAGTCATGCACACGAACGACACGCACGCCCACCTTGATGAAGCGGCAAGGCGCGCTGCCAAAGTGAAAGAAATCCGCAGTGAAGCAGAAAACAATGTGCTGCTCGATGCCGGCGATGTCTTTTCCGGTGACTTGTATTTTACAAAATGGAACGGACTCGCCGATTTGAAGCTGATGAACATGATGGGCTATGACGCCATGACCTTCGGCAACCATGAATTTGATAAAGGGCCGAAAGTGCTCGCAGACTTTCTGAGCGGAAACAATGCGGCCGTCGATCCGTTAAACAGACACCAGCTGGAAAAGCCCGATTTTCCAATCGTCAGCTCCAATGTCGATGTATCAAAGGAGCCTCAGCTGCGAAGCTTTCAAAAAGAGCCTGCACTCTTAACAGCGGGAGAAAAGAAAGAAAGCGGCATCTATCCTTATATTCTGCTTGATGTAAATGGCGAGCAAGTCGGCGTATTCGGCCTGACGACGGAAGATACGTCATATACGTCAAGCCCCGGACCGAACATTGCGTTCCATGACGCTTATCTGTCAGCGGAGAAAACGGTCAAGGAACTGAAAGAAAAAGAAAAGGTCAACAAAATCATCGCCCTCACCCACCTCGGCTACAACCGGGATCTGGAGCTGGCAAAAAAAGTGAAGGGCATCGATTTGATTATCGGCGGGCATACGCATACACTCGTCGATCATTTAAAAGTGGTGGAGAGCGAAGAACCGACAATCGTCGCCCAAGTGAAAGACTACGGGCAGTTTTTAGGACGGGTCGATGTTGTGTTTGATGAGAAAGGCGTCGTTCAAACGGATCAATCAAGGTTCAATTTGATCGCGATTGACGGCAAAGTGGACGAAGATCCTCCAGCGAAAGAAGTGCTTGACGGCTTTAAAGAAGATATTGACGAACTGAAGAAGAAAAAAGTAGGCTATGCCGATGTCCCGCTTGACGGAAAACGCGAGCATGTCCGCTCAAAAGAAACCAACCTCGGCAATTTTATCGCGGACGGCATGCTGAAGAAAGCAAAACAAGCTGGCGGGGCTGACATCGCCATCACAAACGGCGGCGGAATCAGAAGCGGTATTGCCAAAGGCGACATCACACTCGGCGATGTGCTGACGGTTATGCCGTTCGGCAACACCCTTTATGCCGCTGATTTGACGGGTGCGCAAATCAAAGAAGCGCTTGAGCACGGGGTGAGCCAAGTCGAAGAAGGCGGAGGCGCGTTTCCGCATGTCGCGGGTTTATCCTTCACATTTACACTGAGCAAGCCAAAAGGTGAGCGCATCCTTGATGTGAACCTTGTCAATGACAAAGGGGATGCTGTTCCGCTCGATTTGGACAAAACCTATCGTGTGGCTACAAATAACTTCATGGGCGGCGGCGGAGACGGCTATTCCGTTTTTAAAGAAGCGAAAAACGGTGTCGATCTCGGTTTTACCGATTACGACATTTTTACAGAGCAGCTTGCCTTGTACGATTCTGTTTCACCGAACATCGAAAACAGAATCACAGAAGTGTTCCTTCCTGACCGTCAGACAGACGGCACTTGGACGCTTGCGGAAAAACCGTTCGAAACATACGCGAAAAACGCAAATCAGGTGATTGCTTATTTCCCCGACACAGAAAAAGACCACATCAAGCTGAATATGACAAAAGCACAGACTGACCTTGTCAAAGAAAGAACTGATGATCCAAGTATCACCCTGAAAAACGATCGCATTGCGATGCAGCTTCCAGCCGTTAATCTGGCAAGCGAAAAGACTAAAATCAGCATCAAAATCGCCAAGAATATCAAACAGGCGGTCACAAAGGTATATGATTTCAACATTCAGCAGAATGGAAAAACGGTCAGCACATTTAAAGAGCCTGTCGGACTGTTTTTCCAAGTCGAGGCTCCTGACAAACATTTGAGCGTCTATTATGTCGACCGCAAAAACAACAGCTTCACAAAAGTGACAAACGGCTATACGAAAGGCCGTACCGTTGCAGGCTATGTCGACCATTTCAGCGAGTATACCGTGATGAATGACAAAGATGCCGGGTCTCCTTCACTTCCGCCGGGTTCAGGCGATGATGACGGTCCGAATGGCGGCAGCGGCGGTGAACCCCCTGCTTCGCCCGGCGCCGGAAGCGGCGGAGACGGATCAGGCGGTCATGGCAGCGGCGGGTCAGATGACGGAAATGAACCTTCAGATGGTTCAAACGGCGGGTTTTTGCCTGACACCGCTTCAAACGCCTATCATTGGCTGATGCTCGGCCTGCTGCTGCTTATATCCGGAAGCGGTCTGTACCTTTACCAAAGGAAGCGGCGCAAACTCCAAATCTAAATAAAAAAGTGCGGTCTGCTAAAGGCAGAACCGCACTTTTTTTATTCAACCCATTTCACGATTTGATCAAGCGCCCGTCTCGTCTTCGGACGCGGTTCTTTCACGCGGTAACCGAAAGCGGCCATGACCGAGATGTCAAAGCGGCCGTCCTCCAACAATCCTTCTTTTTCAAGGATGTCGTGGACTTTGTCGTAGTTAAAGCCTTCAATCGGGCAGGAGTCAATACCGATCAAGGCGGCCGCCGTCATCATGTTGGCTAGCGCGATGTACGTTTGCTTTGATACCCAGTCAAACATCGCTCTGTCGCTTTCGTACAAATGAAAATCGCCGTCTTGGAAACTTTTCAGAACGCCGTCTTCTTTCAGCATATTTTCAATGATGTCCTCCGGCATTTTTTTCACATGCTTTAACTGATCTGCAACATACCCGGAATCATGCCGCATTTCCTTAGCCGTGCGTCCGAGCAGCAAAACGAAATGGCTGGCTGTCGGCAGCTGTCCCTGTGCGCCCCATGAGACCTGGCGCAGTTTTTCACGCAGCTCTTTATTTTGGACGACGACGAACTTCCACGGCTCGAGGCCGACAGAGCTTGGCGACAGTCTGCCCGCTTCTAAAATGAACTGAAAATCCTCGTCTGATATCTTTCTGTCCGGATCAAACTCTTTTGTCGCGTGTCTAAATTGGAATGCGTCAAGAATCTCCTGCTTCTTGGATTGCTGTGTCATGTTCTGTTCTCTCCTTTTGTCTATAGTTTATATTCCTTTCTTAATTTCATTCTAATCATTATAATAGCAATAAGAAAGTACGCACATTTTTGTGGCATAGTATCATTTTTTATACTAAGGAGAGAGGAAAATGAACAAGAATCCGAAGGCATGCGAAACACCGGACGGTTATTCATGCCCGGTGGAAGCAACGATCGATATCATCGGCGGCAAATGGAAAAGCGTCATTCTGTATCATTTGATCGATGATAAAAAACGCTTTAATGAGCTGCGTCGTTTAATTCCCGCCGTGACACAGCGGATGCTGACCCTCCAGCTTCGCGAACTTGAGCGTGACGGCATCGTCTGCCGCACGATTTATAAGCAGGTTCCCCCGAAAGTCGAGTACAGTTTAACTGAGTTCGGCAAGACGCTGATTCCGATCATCAGTCAAATGATGAATTGGGGAGCTTCCTATGCCGGAAAAATCAAGGAAGCGCGCCAACGATCGGCTGCCGCTGAAATGCTGGAATCGCAAGGCTAATTGGCCGGCTCGATTTTCAAGAGAAAGTCTTTGATTCTGCTTAAGTATTCTTCAGGATCGTGGCGGAATCCGCCGACATGTCCGGCACCTTCAATCAAATACAGTTTCTTTATCCCTTTTTTCCGGTCATACAGGCTTTTGGCCATTTCCGGCGGAACAAGCTGATCATTTGTGCCGTGGATGATCAACAGCGGCGTGTCTGACTGCTCAAGATTGCTGACCGGCGATATGTCGGCAAGGCTCCAGCCGTGGCGCCGTTTGATCAGCCCGCTTGCCAACGGGATGAGAAACGGCACGGACAATTTGACGGCGGCTTTCAGCTGAAAGCGGCATAGCTCTGTTAAATCGCTGAAGCAGGAATCGGCAATACAAAACTTGATTCTCCTGTCCTGTTTCATCAGCTCGATGGCAGCCGCGGCTCCTAGCGATTCGCCAAGCACCCCGATCCAAAGGTCTTTGCCAAACCTGTTCTCAAGCTCGTCAGCCCACCTCGCCAAATCGTCCTTTTCGTAAAATCCGTAAGAAACGTGTGAACCGCCGCTCAATCCGTGGCACCTGCTGTCGCAAAGCAGAACATTGTAGCCGATGGACTGGAACAGCTCGACGTATTTATACCCTCCAAACAGCGACCACTTGATGCCGTGGGAAACGATGACGACTTTCCTGCTCTTTTGAACGGGAAAAAGCAGCGCATGCAGCCGGCATCCATCCCCCGCCGTCAAAAACAGCTCTTCTTTGTCGTGTGACTCAAACACATCATCGATGATCTCGCCGTGTTTGAGTCCGCTGAAAAAGGTTTCTTCATATGTGCTCCTGTTCGGCATAACAAACAAATAGCTGACAATCAGACTGACGGCAAAAATACTGATCCCAATTCCAAAGACCATCAACAAAACTCCGATCCACACGGCCCTCACCCTTTACGTTCTTGTTTTAACTTATTGTATTCCGAACGGGTCTGGGCGTGAGTCGCGGAAAAAAATTGGCGTCAAGAGCACCCGTTTCCGAGCTGGATGACTTTCGCTTTTCCTGCTGCTTCTCTCAACACGCCTCTTGTATCAAATATCACGGTTGCATGGTTTAGTAACAGCTCTTTCGGAAGTGCGTCATGATCGGTCAAAACGACAACACAGTCGTACGCTTTCAGCATCTCTGAATCTATCGGCATGCTTGCCATTTTTTTGCCGCTGAGGTCGAGTTCCGGAACGTGCGGATCATGGTAGGAAACATCAGCCCCCATGCCGATCAGCTTCTCTATAATATCAAGCGATTTTGATTCGCGGACATCCGCTATATTACGTTTATAGGTGACGCCATAGATTAAAATGCGGGCGTCTGTCGCCTTATCTTTCCCTGCCAGTTGCAAGGAACGCTCTGCGATATAGCGGACGATTCTATCATTTGTCGCTTCCGACAGCTCGATAAAGTCGCTCGATAAACCGCTTTGTTTCATGACAAACTGCAAATACAGCGGATCGACGGGGATGCAATGGCCGCCGATGCCGGGACCTGGATAAAACGCCGCAAAGCCGTACGGCTTCGTGCTTGCCGCCTCGATGACTTCCCATACATTCACCCCGAGCTTGTCGCATATCATCGCGAATTCATTAATGAATGAAATATTAATAAACCGGTACGTATTTTCCAGCAGCTTTGTCAGCTCCGCTGTTTCAGGCGATGTGACAGGCACAACCTCTTCATAAATGCCGCTGTATAATTGATGCACCTTTTCAAGGCATGCCTCCGTCGCGCCTCCCACTACCTTCGGCACGACTTCAATCGGAAATTGATTGCCCGGATCAACGCGTTCTGGAGAATAAGCCAAATAAAAATCCTTTCCGCATACAAGGCCGCTTTCTTCGAGGATCGGTTTGACGATGTCCCTTGTCGTACCCGGATATGTCGAGCTTTCCAACACAACGAGCTGCCCTTTTTTCAAGTGCCCTCCAATCGATTGCGCCGCTCTTTTCACATAAGTCAAATCAGGACCCGCATCATCATTCAGCGGCGTCGGTACGCAGATGATGACGGCATCCGCTTCGCCGATTAAACCGTAGTCCGAAACAGGACGAAAGAAACCGGTGCCTATTCCGTCCTGCACCGCTTGATCGTTGATATCTGAAATATAGCTGTTCCCTTTCCGTAATGCCTCGACTTTCTTTTTATCCAAATCAACACCGATAACCCGAATTCCTTTTGATATCAACAACATGGCCAAGGGCAGACCGACAAACCCCAAGCCGATGACCGCTATCGTTTCGTTATGCATTTCCTGTTTGCTCATTTATCAAATCGCCCCTTCTGTACATTCCTTTAATAAACTATGTTTTAAATCTTTTTTTGAAAGGGACGATCTACCAAATCAAAACCTATTTATTTTTCATATCAGATGTTTGAAACGAAGAAAGAGGCAGCTGCACCGGCTGCTTCTGCAGCACAGACTGGTAGATTCCAAAAATCGTTTCAATCGCCTTTTTCCCTTCATAGCCGTCAACCAATAGTGTATCTTGGCGCTTGACGGAGCTTATAAAGTTTTGATACATAGCGGTTTGTTCGCCGCTGAGATCAATCAGCTGCGCCGCTTCTTCAGCAGCATCCTTCTCCCCGTGGATATACCAGCGGCTGATCCGGTTTAATGCCGGGCCTTCCAATGAAATCGTTCCATGTTCTCCAAAAATCGAGAGAGAGCTTCCGATATTGTTTGGCTGTGTGACGATATTCGCTTCTACTACTCCTTTCGCCTGACTGGCAAACGTCAGAACACCGACAGCAACATCTTCCGTTTCTTTTGCTCCGGAACCGCCCAGTATATCTCCGTAAACGCCTTTTACATCACCTAAAAACCATTGCAGCAGATCGATCAGATGTATCCCTTGATTGACCAGCATCCCGCCGTCTTTTTCCCAGCTTCCCCGCCAGGTTGCCGCTTCATAATAAGCGGGTGACCTGTTTAAGCGAAGCGATACTGTGCCTAAGTAGATCCTTCCCAGTTTTCCTCTCTCAATCGTTTCCTTCAGTTTTTTCATGATCGGCCGGTGGCGCATCTGGTGGCAGACCATGAGCTTCAGCCCGTTCTGTTCCGCCAGTTCTATCAGCTCATCGGCATCCTGTAATGACAAGGTCATCGGTTTTTCGACGATGACGTGCTTGCCTGCCTGCAGCGCAGCTTTGGCCATTTCGGCGTGCAGTCCCGAAACCGCCGCAATAATGACCGCTTCTATTTTAGAATCTGAAAGCAGCGCTTGATACTGCTGATAACGGGTCATTCGGCTTTCATCTCCAGCTAAGGAAGCATAGTATTGTTCCGCCTCCTTCATCCGTTCTTCCTGCAAATCACTGACGGCCGACAACTTTGCATCACCGCACCCGGCCAGTGCTTGAAGATGTTTTCTTGACATATAGCCGCAGCCGATTAAACCGAAATGAACCGTCACTTTCCCCCTCCTCCTTTTTTCAGCAGCGCGGAAATAATTTGCTCTTGTTCCTCAGCGGCTAGAAAAGGATCCATCGGAATCGCGAAAAGGGTTTCGGACAAGGACTCGGCTATAGGGAAATCGCCTTTTTTGTACTGCAATGAAGAATAGACCGTTTGCAAATGAAGGCAGCAAGGATAATACACGCCAGAATGAATGTTCTGCTCTTTCAGCGATTGAATGAATTCGTCGCGGTCTTTCGCGCCGATACAATAGAGATGATAGATATGTGTGCGGTCTTCTTTCTCAGCCGGCAGTGTGAGATGCTCAGCCGTTTTCAAACCTTCCCTGTAGCGGCTGGCAACTTTTCTTCTTTGTTCATTCCAACCGTCGATTTTCTCAAGAAGAATGAGCAAAGCAGCGGCATGTAATTCATCAAGACGGCTGTTGAAACCGATTTTGTCATGGAAGTATTTTTTGCTTGTGCCATGGGTTCTGAGTGTTCTTAATTGCCGGGCCGCATCCGGATCTGAAATCGTCACCATTCCCCCGTCTCCCAACGTTCCTAAGTTTTTTGTCGGGAAAAATGAAAAACAGGCGGCATCCCCGATGCTGCCGACAGGACGCCCTTTATATGAAGCGCCGAACGCTTGACAGGCATCCTCAATCACAAGCAGTCCGTGTTTTTTGGCAATCGCCATGATCTCGTCCATATCAGCCGGCTGTCCGAAAATGTGGACGGGAATGATCGCTTTAGTAGCAGGGGTGATGTTTTCTTCTATTTTTTCCGGATCAAGGTTGCAGGTTTCACGATCAACATCAGCAAACACCGGCTTAGCCCCCACCCTTGAGACAGCTTCGGCGGTCGCAAAAAAAGTGAACGGCGTCGTAATGACCTCATCCCCTTTGCCGATACCGAAAGCTTCGAGCGTCAGCACTAATGCATCCGTTCCGTTGGCGACCGCGACTGCTTCTTTTACACCAAGCTTTTCGGCTATTCTTTTCTCCAGCTCTTCAACCTTGGGCCCCAATATATATTGGCCGCTGTCCAACACATGCTCAAACTCTTGTAAAATATCTTGTTTTACCGTTTGAAACTGGCGTTTTAAATTGATTAACGGGATCATCTCTGTTCCTCCTCTAAAATCAAAAAGTTCCAAAATAAGTTATGATGCCTGCCGGTAATTTGGCACGGCTTGATTTTTTTCATAAAAAAAGACCTACTTGTTCAGTAAGTCTTGACCATGCTTATTTGTTAATGCCTAATTTCCCTTCCAGCAGCTGTTTGTTATGAAGGACGGATTTGTCATCGGGACGGTATTTTCTCGCCTCTTCATTGTGCTGATACGACTTTTCAAAGTCTCCTAAATTGTAGTAGCACACACACATTTGCAAGTGAGGGTACCAAGTGTAATATGCCGGATAGGTGAAGCTCCATTTATTCGAATCAGGCACCAGTGTTGTCGCCAGCTCATACCAGTAGATAGCGGCATTGTATTCCCGCCGCCTCTGAAAGTTATAGCCGATTCTTGAGCATGTTTCGGCACGAGGCGTTTTGGAAAATTCAAATGACTGGAAGAGCGATCTCAGCTCATTATCCAAGTCGCCGAGAAAGCGGTGGCAGTCGGCTTTGTTGATGCAGGCGTATACTTTGTCTTCAATCCACCCTTCTTTCATTTCAATGTTTTTATTGTAGCTTTCAATTGCTTTTTCGTAGTGCCTGTTTTCTCTTAATTCATTTCCGTAGTAAAAATAGTCGCGCGGGGTAAACGTGTCGCCGCGATCGATCTTCTTTTGGTAAATATTGAGGTTTCGTCCGACAGAGTGGCGGATTTTTTTATGCGTCACAGAGATATCGGCATTGATGATGTTCCCGAATACCTCCAAATATTGATGGCAGTCGCCTTTCCATTTAAAGTTTTTCTCCCTTTTCACCAGGCGGTTGCGGCGGTACCTTAAGGTCACATTTCCGAATTCGTCAGTTCCCGCATCATAGTACATGGACACGGAATCAACGGAAGGATCAAGCGTTTCCTTCAACTCTTTTAATTTTTTCTGATCTTTCTCAAGCAACACATCATCCGCATCCAGATAGAGAATATAATCCTTAGTGGCGTGCTTGAACGATTCATTGCGGGCAGCCGCAAAATCGCCGATCCATTCAAAGAAAAAGACGCGGTCTGTGTAGCGCTTCGCAATCTCTACGGTTTGATCTGTCGATCCCGTATCCACAATGTTAATTTCATCTACAATGTCTTTCACTGTATCAAGGCATCTCGCCAATACTTCTTCTTCATTTTTGACAATCATACATAGACTGATTGTAACCAAAGCCTTCACTCCCTGAGACTCTTTTTTAAAATCTACCCATAAAATATGAACCAGCAGCTGATCGCGTTTGTGCCGCTGTCACTGTTTTAGCTTTTCAGGCTGTGCCATTTCCGAAGTATTTTTCATAGAACTTTCTTTTCTCGCTTGAATATAGATACTACTAGCGAAAATGTGTTTAACCAGGAGGTTTCAGATGGATAATGAATTGGAATATTTGCTAGACTCTGTTGGGCTTAGCTGGAGAGAAACCGAAATATCCCAACTGATATTTCAACACAAATGGCACGATGCTGCGCAGAAGCTGGAAGAGAGGCTGGAAGCCGCTCCCTTCGATCCCGGCTTACTGATAAGCGCTGCTTTTGTTTATGAAAAAAAGCAGCAGGTTCAGAGAGCGTCTGAATTATATGATGATGCCCTCCTGTTTGTCAGGCGCGAACATCAACATCGCCTCATGAAGGAGAAAGCGGACCTTTTCAAAAAAATGGTCAGGCGTCCAAAGATCATTTTTTTCGTTAAACCGGATTTGGACCGGTTTTTGAATGCTGTCGTTGAGCACCTTTCCGAAACTTACCGGACCAGAAAAATCGCGGTTCATGATTTGAATCAAATCGACACTGGTATGCAATGGGCGGATATTTGCTGGTTTGAATGGTGCGATGATTTATTGATCCACGGGAGCAAAGTCCCTTCTGCAGCGGCCAAAACATTAATATGCAGGCTCCACAGCTATGAAGCATTTACTTTTTATATTAAAAAGGTATATTGGCAAGCGGTGGATCAAGTGATCTTTGACGGGGAACACATGCGGGAATATGTATTAGATCAAGTTAAATCGTTGAAAAAAGAGAAAACGGCCGTCGTTCCAAATGGAATCAAGTTAGACGAATACACCTTTCAGCAAAGGCAAAAAGGCTTTCATATCGCATATGTCGGCTATATCAACTATAAAAAAGGTCCGATGCTTTTGCTGCAGGCTTTCAAGGCACTGATTGACAAAGACCCAAGATACAAACTGTTCATCGCCGGGACGTTTCAGGACGCCCGCTATCAGTTGTACTTCAAGCAAATGATTGATGAACTCCGGCTGACTGACAGCGTCCAATTTGACGGATGGCAGGATGATATGAATCAATACTTGGAAGATAAGCATTACCTGATTTGCACGAGCCTTCTTGAAAGTCAGCATATGTCGGCCATGGAAGCGATGGCTAAAGGCATTAAACCGCTGATCCACAACTTTTACGGCGCAAAGACGATATACGATGAATCAGTTGTTTGGAATACAATAGATGAATTCGTGGCCATGATCACAAGCGGTGATTATACATCTCTCCATTATCGGTCGTTTATTGAAGAGCATTATTCATATGACCTGAGCATGCGCAAAATTGAAGAGATGATTTCAGGCTTTGCAAAGCAGTCAGAGTTGACGGTTATGCCAAATCCGCCGCTGATTACGGTAGGCATCATCAACTATAATTACAGTAATTTTATTGATGAATGCCTTCAATCCGTTTTAAATCAACTCTACCCTAATATCGACATTCTGATCGTTGACGACCACTCAACTGACGACTCGATGCAAAAAATCAGCAGCTATCAAAAAACGCATCCGCACATTCGAACGATATGCCACAGCGAAAATACAAAACTTCCTGATCTCGCTTTTAAGGAAATCTTCCAAGAGGCAAAAGGCGAATATGTTTTGCTTTTAAGCGCAGATGATTTCCTTCCGCACAATTTGGTGCTCCATGACTTTATGCAGTGCTTTTTTGGAGAAGAGGGATTAGATTATGTGTACGGGGACCTTTTGCTTGTTGATCAACACGGAAAAAATGCGGGGCTGTGGACGTATCAAGAGTATGGCGATGAGGAGCTGGTGAGGACTATTTTTCAAAGGGGCGGCTCAGGCATTGTCCCGATGGTGGGCATGTTTAAAGCATCTTATTATCAGCAAAAAGGCTTTACTTGGCTGGTTGATCCGCAAAAGCCGCTTGCAGGGGATGTGCTGAATTGTTTGGCCAACACGAAGCGCGGCTGGAAGCGCCGCTATTTAAGAAAACCTGTATTGTGCTACCGCCGCCATCAAAACAATATTTCCTACCAATTGCATAAAAGGATTCAATCGCTTGTGTACGTCATCGACTATATTGTGAAAGAATTTGACGAAAGCGTCTATTTTCCCCATATCAAATGGAAGGAGCTTGAGGAAAATCAAAGACAGTCCTTGAAATATTTCAGCATCGGAAAAACCTTTTGGAGAATGGCCCGGAGATACGCACAAAACGGATATACCCGGCATTTAGATCAAGACGCCAAAAAAGAATGCATTCAGCCGCTCCTGGATAAAATGGATGAATACTTCCAATTAAGCCTCTCTTCAGACAATCAGTATGAACGATATATGAAAAATATTAAAAAAATCCAGCTGATATAAAGCCTTCCGCTCTGTGGAAGGTTTTTCTCTTATACTCTCGCACAAATACACAGTCATATAGATTCATTTATACGTATGATAGAGCGCACAAAGCGTTTTTATTCTGCCATTAAAAGGAGAAATTGAAAGCAGCGTGATCGATGGGAGGTCATCATGAAAGATTTCAAGTCAGACATCATTCATTGTCTGGAACAAAAAGATTGGAACAAAGCCATGAAGCGCTTAAAAGAGTGGGAAGCCGACGGCTCGCATAACGAGCCCGATTTTTATTTTTTTCAAGCCTCTCTTTCTGTCTATCTCGGCCATGACCATAACGCCTGGCTATGGCTCTGGAGGGGGCTTGACCTTTTTCCTGATAACAGATCTTTAAATCTGCTGATGGGAAAAGTGTGCCTGCGCACCGGAAGGGAACAAGAGAGCGCGGCCTATCTTCAAAAAGGAGATGGAGCAGAAACCGAAAGCGGGCCAAAGCTTGATCTTCCTGTTCATGAAACAACCGAGCCTCCGGCTGGGCAAATCCGCGTTTTGCAAGGCACAATGGAAATCGCCAACCAAATGAACACCTTGGCTAAAGGGCTCTCACAGCATGGCGCGCTTGCCCACACTTTAAATTACTATCCTTATTATTTAAATTACGCTGCCGACTACACCTGGTCATTGCTGAAAGAACGCAATACGCCCGCCATGAATGCGAAGCTGAGAAGGCTTGCCAGTGATCTCTTGCCATCCTATGATTTGTTCCATTTTCATTTTGGCACAAGCTTTACGCTGGACATGTCGGATTATCCCATTTTAAAACAGGCAGGTAAACCAATGATCATGCATCATTGGGGCAGCGATGTGAGGCTTTATTCAACATTGGCTAAAACAAATCCATACGCCGTTGTCAAAACGAAAAACGAAGCGCGAATTCGATATCACCTCAAACGAATTTCACAATATGTCCAGCACTGCATCGTCGCCGATATGGAACTTTACGAGTATGTAAAAGACTATTATGAGCATGTCCACATGATTCCAACCATGATCCAGCTTGACCGCTATATTCCCGACTACCGATCAAATGAAAAGCCGCTCATCGTTCATGCCCCCACCTCTCCAGGAATAAAAGGAACCCGCCACATCCTTAAGGCGGTGGAGTCTTTAAAAGAAAAATACGACTTTCATTTTCAACTAGTACGAGGGGTTTCTCATGAACAGGCAAAGAAAATCTATCAAAAGGCGGATTTGATCATTGATCAGCTTCATATCGGCAGCTATGGATTATTTGCCGTCGAATCGATGGCAATGGGGAAACCCGTTATCTGTTGGGTCAGTGATTTTATGAAGGAGCACTATCCTTCCGAACTGCCTCTCATAAGAGCAAATCCCGACAACATTACAGAAGTGATTGAAAATGTGCTGAAAAACCGGGATATGCTGCCGGAAATCGGCCAGAAAGGAAGAAAGTATGCAGAAGTTCATCATGATATGGTGAAAAACAGCAAAAAAATGCTGGCTGTTTATCAGGCGCTACTTTCGGGATGATATTGAACACCTTTCGCGTCGCGGGATTTGTAATTCAAAAAAACGAAACAAGCAGGTGAACAATTGATGAGCGATATGACAGAGTTATCCGGCCAGCATATTTTCATAACTGGCGGAGCAGGCTTTATCGGATCCTCTTTAATAGGAAAACTGATAGAGCGCAACAGCGTCACCGTATACGACAATTTTTCAAGAGACTCCCTCCGGTATAAACCTTACCGGGACCATCCTCACTTGAAAGTGGTGCAGGGAGACATTTTAGATGTGAACACGCTTAAAAAGGCGATCCAGGGAGCCAGCCACATTGTCCACGCCGCCGGCATCGCAGGGATTGACACGGTCATTCAAAATCCCGTTAAAACGATGCAGGTCAACATGATCGGTTCAGCCAATCTGCTAGAAGCGGCTGCAGGTTTAACCGAATGCAAAAGGGTCGTTTGTTTCAGTACGAGTGAAGTGTTCGGCCAAATCGCTTTCAGAGCGCGCGAGACCAGTCATACTGTTTTAGGAGCTGTGGGAGAAGCCCGCTGGACATATGCTGTCAGCAAACTCGCCGAGGAGCATATGGCATATGCCTATTTTAAAGAACATGGGCTCCCGACCGTCACCGTCCGCCCTTTTAATGTTTATGGACCGGAACAAGTCGGGGAAGGCGCCATCAAAACGATGGTTCACAGAGCTCTGTTAGATGAGCCGATTTATATTCACGGCGATGGAACGCAAATCCGGGCCTGGTGTTACGTAGATGACATGATCGACGGAATATTGCGCTGTTTGACGATGAAAGAAGCCATTGGGGAGTCTTTCAACATCGGCAATGAACGCACTGTGATCACTGTATACGGATTGGCAAGCACGATTATCAGAGTTCTTGGATCAAAATCGCAAATCTTCTTTAGAGAGAAAAAAGAAGCCGATATTGAACTTCGCATCCCTCAGGTCAATAAAGCAAAAGAAATGCTCGGTTTTAACGCAAAAGTAGATCTGGAAGAAGGGATCACAAGAACAGCTGAAAGCATTCGAAAAAATTTGGATCAATAAGAAAGGAGGCGCTTTTGTTGAAACAATGGAAAAGCGAAGGAAAAGGTGAATTTACCCTTTCCCAGCTTGGAGGGTGCGGCGAAAATGTCGTTATTGAAGACGGAGTCCGCATTTTTCATCCGGAAAATATCTATATCGGAGATAACGTTTATATCGGCCATGACACGATTTTAAAAGGCTATTATAAGCATGACCTGATCATCGGCTCAAACAGCTGGATCGGTCAGCAATGTTTTATACACGGTGCCGGCGGGGTTACAATCGGAAAATTTGCGGGAATTGGTCCGAATGTCCGGATACACGCCGCCTACCATACCGATCCTGATATACCCGATAGTACCATTTTGTTTTCGCCGCTTACATTTGCTCCCATTCATATTGAAGAAAACTGCAACATCGGGATCGGTGCGTCTATTTTAGCAGGCGTTACGATAGGCGCCCACTCCAAAATCGGAGCAAATGCCGTCGTCAATCGTCATATTCCCCCGTACAGCATAGCGGTAGGCGTGCCGGCAAAGGTGATCAAAAACCGAAGGATGAAAGATGAGGAGCGCTCATGATCAGATTGATCGAGCCGTATATTACGTTTGAAGAAGTGGAAGCAGAATTAAAAGAAATATTTTCTTCCGGCATCCTGACAAAAGGCCCTTATGTCAGAACATTTGCTGATCATATTAAACAGTATGTAAGTGCAAAGCATACTTTTTTAACAACATCGGCTACAACGGCTTTATCGATGTGCCTTAAAAGCCTTAACGTCCAACCCGGAGACGAAGTGATCGTCTCAGACTTTTCGTTTCCCGCCACTGTCAATGTAATAGAAGATTTAGGTGCCAAGCCGATTTTTGCCGATGTTGATCTTGAAACATTTAACATGCTTCCAGAAGAGCTGGAAAGTCAAATTACATCCCGTACGAAAGCCGTCCTTTTTGTAGATGCCCTTGGAAACCCGACAGGCATCACAAACATCAAACACATTTGTGAAGAGTACGGCTTACCACTCGTGGATGATGCCGCGTGTGCGATCGGCAGCAGTGAATACGGCTGTAAATCTGGAAAAATTGCCGATCTCACCTGTTTCAGCTTTCACCCCAGAAAGCTGCTTACGACAGGCGAAGGCGGAGCAATTACAACCGACCGGGAAGAGTTGAAAGATTGGTTTTCAGTCAAGTTAAACCATGGCGCCGCTATCTCTGACGGCCAATTGGATTTTATGGATTTCGGCTACAACTACAGATTATCTGATATCCAAGCCGCTCTTGGAATCAAACAGCTCCAAAAACTAGATGACATCATTCATCGCAGAAACCTTCAGCAGAAAGCATATAGTGAACAGCTTGAACCCCTCGGATTCCAAAGTCAACAAATCGGACCTGACGTTGTACACAATACACAATCCGCCGTTTTCAAAGTTCCAAAAAACATCGTTCGCGACGAATTGATTCAATATTTGAGCGACTGCCATATAGAGTCGACTTTCGGCACCTATTGCTTAAGCGGCACTACCTATTACCGCCGCAAATACAGACAGATTAAACCCAATTCCATTTTTCTTGAACAAAATACGATCACCCTTCCCTGCCATGATCAAGTCAATGTGGATCAAGTAGTCTCAGCCATTCAATCATTTAGCCAACGTAAAGGCTAATCAATCAAAAACATCCCTTTCACAAAATAGTGACAGGGATGTTTTTTTATTCTTAGAAATAAGCAATATAAAAAAGGCAGTAAACCATAGGTTTACTGCCCCCTGAATCATTCGCATAGCATTCCAGCGAAGTTCCGGAAAAACAAACGGAAAATATTTGCTAATAGTCGTTAAATATTAAGCGCCGGTTGGACCTGTTGGGCCAGTTGGACCTGTCGGGCCGGTTGGACCTGTCGGGCCAGTTGGACCTGTCGGGCCAGTTGGACCTGTCGCTCCGGTTGGACCTGTCGCTCCGGTTGGACCTGTTGGACCGGTTGCTCCTGTCGCTCCAGTTGCTCCGGTTGGACCGGTTGCTCCCGTCGGACCTGTTGGGCCTGTTGGACCTGTCGCTCCGGTTGGACCTGTTGGACCTGTTGGACCGGTTGCTCCTGTCGCTCCAGTTGCTCCGGTTGGACCGGTTGCTCCCGTCGCTCCAGTTGCTCCGGTTGGACCGGTTGCTCCCGTCGGGCCGGTTGCTCCCGTTGCTCCGGTTGCCCCGGTTGCTCCTGTCGGGCCGGTTGCTCCCGTCGGGCCGGTTGCTCCCGTTGCTCCGGTTGGGCCTGTCGGGCCGGTTGCTCCTGTCGCTCCCGTGGCTCCGGTTGCCCCGGTTGCTCCTGTCGGGCCGGTTGCTCCTGTCGCTCCCGTTGCTCCGGTTGGACCTGTTGGGCCTGTCGCTCCCGTTGCTCCCGTTGCACCTGTCGCTCCCGTCGGACCGGTTGCTCCTGTCGGGCCGGTTGCTCCCGTCGGGCCGGTTGCTCCCGTTACGCCGGTTGCTCCCGTCGGACCTGTTGCTCCCGTTGCACCTGTCGGGCCGGTTGCTCCTGTCGGGCCGGTTGCTCCTGTCGCTCCCGTGGCTCCCGTCGGACCTGTTGCTCCTGTCGCTCCGGTTGCGCCTGTCGCTCCGGTTGCGCCTGTCGCTCCAGTTGCTCCGGTTGCGCCTGTCGCTCCGGTTGCTCCCGTCGGACCTGTTGCGCCTGTCGCTCCGGTTGCGCCTGTCGCTCCGGTTGCTCCCGTAGGACCTGTTGGGCCGGTTGCTCCGGTTGCGCCTGTTGGGCCGGTTGCTCCGGTTGCTCCTGTCGGACCGGTTGCTCCTGTCGCTCCGGTTGCTCCCGTCGGACCTGTTGCTCCTGTCGGACCAGTTGCTCCCGTCGGGCCGGTTGCTCCTGTCGGGCCGGTTGCTCCTGTTGCGCCTGTCGCTCCCGTTGCTCCCGTCGGACCGGTTGCTCCCGTCGGACCTGTTGCTCCTGTCGCTCCCGTGGCTCCCGTTGCTCCCGTGGCTCCCGTGGCTCCCGTCGGACCTGTTGCTCCTGTCGCTCCGGTTGCTCCTGTCGCTCCCGTTGCTCCCGTCGGACCTGTTGGGCCTGTCGCTCCGGTTGCTCCCGTCGGGCCGGTTGCTCCCGTTGGACCTGTTGCGCCTGTCGCTCCGGTTGCTCCCGTTGCGCCGGTTGGACCTGTTGCTCCCGTTGGACCTGTCGGGCCGGTTGCTCCCGTTGCTCCGGTTGCTCCCGTCGGACCTGTTGCTCCCGTTGCTCCTGTCGGGCCGGTTGCTCCCGTTACGCCGGTTGCTCCCGTCGGACCTGTTGCTCCTGTCGCTCCGGTTGCTCCTGTCGCTCCCGTGGCTCCTGTCGCTCCGGTTGCTCCTGTCGGGCCGGTTGCTCCCGTTGCTCCGGTTGCTCCTGTCGCTCCGGTTGCTCCCGTCGGACCTGTTGCTCCTGTTGGACCGGTTGCTCCCGTTGCTCCTGTCGGGCCGGTTGCTCCCGTTGCTCCGGTTGCTCCTGTCGCTCCGGTTGCTCCCGTCGGACCTGTTGCTCCTGTCGGGCCGGTTGCTCCTGTCGGGCCGGTTGCTCCCGTTGCTCCGGTTGCTCCTGTTGGACCGGTTGCTCCCGTTGCTCCGGTTGCTCCTGTTGGACCGGTTGCTCCCGTTGCTCCTGTCGCTCCGGTTGCTCCTGTTGCCCCCGTTGCTCCTGTCGGGCCGGTTGCTCCTGTCGGGCCGGTTGCTCCTGTTGCTCCCGTCGGACCTGTTGGGCCGGTTGCTCCCGTTGCTCCTGTCGGGCCGGTTGCTCCCGTTGCTCCTGTTGGACCGGTTGCTCCTGTCGGGCCGGTTGCTCCCGTTGCTCCCGTCGGACCTGTTGGGCCTGTCGCTCCTGTCGGGCCGGTTGCTCCCGTCGGACCGGTTGCTCCGGTTGGACCCGTCGCTCCTGTTGGACCGGTTGGACCTGTCGGGCCGGTTGGACCTGTTCCTCCGCCTTCTACATCTAATAGTGCTACATCATCTACAATGACATTCGCTGTACCTGCCTGCGGCAAAGTATTAATCAAAATGAAAGCCATAGTAGAGCCAGCTGGAGCTGGGGTCGTCGTTTGATAGACTTCAAGCCATGTATTATTTTGAACAATCGGTAGTCTGTTGAACGGGATATTTAAAAAGAGACCTTGGCCTAAAAAGTTAAATGAACTATCAAAATAAGACACTTGAATTTGCACCTGAGGCGATGGAGCAGGAAAACCTTCTTTAGCTAGAGAAACTAAAAATTCCAATCCTTCTCCTGCATCTACTGGAACAAATTGTGCAATAAAAGAAGTAACAGCCCCGCCCAGTAATCTTGCCGACCAAAAACCTGAATGAGAAAATTGAGTTGTGACGGTTGCATTTTGGCCTACCCAGGGTGGAAGTGCCCCGTTTTCAAAGCTGCCGTTTACAACCAAATTTTGGATCGACATCTAGGATTTTACCTCCCTTTCACTAGATTAGCTTCAATTCCCTTTTCGAGAATGAAGCTAACATATACTATGTCTCCTTGCTAAGCTCGGTCACGTTATTTTCCATACGATTAAAACACATTTATAGAAGTTAAATCCGAGTGAATCAAACTATATTAACTTTAAAGCAACGTTCTTTCACTTAATATGAAACTTCAAAAGGGGAAAGCTCCATTTAGCTTTCCCCCCCTCCCTTTAAGGGAACCGAATGAGATTTAAATCTCTATTAAATGCTGCAGCGGAAGTAACATTTGAAGCCGTTGTTACCGCTACCCTAACTGAATAATCAACTGTTGCGGTGGCAGGAACTGTATCAACAATTGTGCTGGCTAATGGAAACCTTTGAGTGCCGGCAGCCGCGAGACTCCTATTAAATATTCTTGTTTGAACTAAAGTTCCGCCTCTATATAGCCTTATTTCAAAAATTATATTACTGTTTGCAGTATTTACAGCTTCTATAGCCAATGCATAATCCACCTTAATATTTTGCCCACTAGTGACCGATACATTAGGAACCGATACAACAGTTACTTCTGTATTTAAAGGAACCGTTGGCGGATTGTAAACAGTAGTAGACCCAAATAGATTGTTAAAGAATATAGCAGTTTGTGGACTGGCTGGTCCTGTTGGTCCTGTTGGACCAGCTGCTCCCATTGTTCCTGCTTCACCCGGCGGACCCGTTGGACCCTGTGGACCTGTTGGGCCTGTCGCTCCCGTTGCCCCTGTCGGGCCTGTCGCTCCCGTTGCCCCTGTCGGGCCTGTCGCTCCCGTTGCGCCTGTCGGGCCGGTTGCTCCCGTCGGGCCGGTTGCTCCTGTTGGACCCGTTGATCCTGTCGCCCCTGTTGGACCCGTCGCTCCCGTTGCGCCGGTTGGACCTGTCGCTCCGGTTGGACCCGTTGGACCTGTCGCCCCTGTTGGGCCCGTCGCTCCCGTTGCGCCTGTGGCTCCCGTTGCCCCGGTTACTCCTGTTGGACCTGTCGCTCCGGTTGGACCTGTCGCTCCTGTTGGACCCGTTGATCCTGTCGCCCCTGTTGGACCCGTTGGTCCTGTCGCCCCTGTTGGGCCCGTCGCTCCCGTTGCGCCGGTTGGACCTGTCGCTCCGGTTGGACCCGTTGGTCCTGTCGCCCCTGTTGGACCCGTCGCTCCCGTTGCGCCTGTGCCTCCCGTTGCCCCGGTTACTCCTGTTGGACCCGTTGGTCCTGTGGCTCCTGTCGCTCCTGTCGGACCTGTTACTCCTGTTGGGCCTGTTGCTCCTGTTGCCCCTGTTACTCCTGTTGGACCTGTCGCTCCGGTTGGACCCGTTGGTCCTGTTGCCCCTGTTGGACCCGTTGCTCCCGTCGGACCTGTCACTCCGGTTGGACCCGTTGCTCCCGTCGGACCGGTTGCTCCTGTTGGGCCGGTTGCTCCTGTCGGACCTGTTGCTCCTGTCGGGCCTGTTGGGCCGGTTGCTCCCGTCGGACCGGTTGCTCCGGTTGGACCCGTTGCTCCGGTTGGACCCGTTGCTCCGGTTGCGCCTGTCGGGCCGGTTGCTCCTGTTGGTCCTGTTGCTCCCGTTGGACCTGTTGCCCCTGTTGGACCTGTCGCTCCTGTTGCCCCTGTTGGACCTGTCGCTCCTGTTGGACCCGTCGCTCCGGTTGGACCCGTCGCTCCTGTTGCCCCGGTTGGACCCGTCGCTCCTGTTGGACCCGTCGCTCCTGTTGCCCCGGTTGGACCCGTCGCTCCTGTTGGACCCGTCGCTCCTGTTGCCCCGGTTGCTCCCGTCGGGCCGGTGGCTCCTGGCGGACCTGTTGCGCCTGTCGCTCCTGTTGGACCCGTTGCTCCTGTTGGACCCGTTGCTCCTGTTGGGCCGGTTGCTCCCGTCGGGCCGGTGGCTCCTGGCGGACCTGTTGCGCCTGTCGCTCCCGTTGCGCCTGTCGCTCCCGTTGGACCGGTTGGGCCTGTGGCTCCGGTTGCTCCTGTCGCTCCCGTTGCTCCTGTCGGGCCTGTTGATCCTGTTGGGCCGGTTGCTCCGGTTGAACCCGTTGGTCCTGTTGGACCCGTTGCTCCTGTTGGACCGGTTGCTCCGGTTGCTCCGGTTACGCCTGTCGCTCCCGTTGGGCCTGTCGCTCCCGTTGCGCCTGTCGCTCCCGTTGGACCGGTTGGGCCTGTGGCTCCGGTTGCTCCTGTCGCTCCCGTTGCTCCTGTCGGGCCTGTTGATCCTGTTGGGCCGGTTGCTCCGGTTGAACCCGTTGGTCCTGTTGGACCCGTTGCTCCTGTTGGACCGGTTGCGCCTGTCGCTCCCGTTGCCCCGGTTACTCCTGTTGGACCTGTCGCTCCGGTTGGACCCGTTGGGCCTGTCGTCCCGGTTGCTCCGGTTGCTCCTGTCGCTCCCGTTGGACCTGTTGGGCCTGTCGCTCCCGTTGCTCCTGTTGCCCCTGTTGGACCCGTCGCTCCCGTTGCTCCCGTTGCCCCGGTTACTCCTGTTGGACCTGTTGGACCCGTTGGGCCTGTTGCTCCTGGCGGACCTGTTACTCCTGTTACTCCTGTTGGACCGGTTGAGCCTGTGGCTCCGGTTGCTCCCGTCGGGCCGGTTGCTCCTGGCGGACCTGTTGCGCCTGTCGCTCCTGTTGGACCCGTTGCTCCTGTTGGGCCGGTTGCTCCCGTCGGACCTGTCGCTCCTGTTGGACCCGTTGCTCCTGTTGGACCTGTTGGACCCGTCGCTCCCGTTGCTCCTGTGGCTCCCGTTGCCCCGGTTACTCCTGTTGGACCCGTCGCTCCTGTTGCCCCGGTTACTCCTGTTGGACCTGTGGCTCCGGTTGGACCCGTTGGTCCTGTTGCCCCTGTTGGACCCGTCGCTCCTGTTGCTCCTGTGGCTCCCGTTGGTCCTGTTGGGCCTGTTGCTCCTGTTGCCCCGATTACTCCTGTTGGACCCGTCGCTCCCGTTGCTCCTGTGGCTCCCGTTGCCCCGGTTACTCCTGTTGGACCGGTTGAGCCTGTCGCTCCCGTTGGACCTGTTGGGCCTGTGGCTCCGGTTGCTCCTGTCGCTCCCGTTGGACCGGTTGCTCCTGTCGCTCCCGTTGCTCCTGTCGGGCCTGTTGATCCTGTTGCTCCTGTCGGGCCTGTTGATCCTGTTGGGCCTGTTGATCCGGTTGAACCCGTTGCTCCCGTCGGACCCGTTGGTCCTGTTGGACCCGTTGCTCCTGTCGCTCCCGTTGCTCCTGTTGGACCGGTTGCGCCTGTCGCTCCCGTTGCCCCGGTTACTCCTGTTGGACCTGTCGCTCCGGTTGGACCCGTTGGGCCTGTCGCCCCGGTTGCTCCGGTTGCGCCTGTCGCTCCCGTTGGACCTGTTGCCCCTGTTGGACCCGTCGCTCCCGTTGCGCCTGTGGCTCCCGTTGCCCCGGTTACTCCTGTTGAACCCGTTGGGCCTGTTGCGCCTGTCGCTCCTGTCGGGCCGGTGGCTCCTGTTGGACCCGTCGCTCCTGTTGCGCCGGTGGCTCCCGTTGCCCCGGTTACTCCTGTTGGACCTGTCGCTCCGGTTGGACCTGTGGCTCCTGTTGGACCCGTTGGGCCTGTTGCTCCTGTTGCCCCTGTTACTCCTGTTGGACCGGTTGAGCCTGTTGCTCCTGTCGCTCCGGTGGCTCCTGTTGCCCCTGTTGCTCCCGTCGGGCCGGTGGCTCCTGGCGGACCTGTTGCGCCTGTCGCTCCAGTTGGACCCGTTGGTCCTGTTGCCCCTGTTGGACCCGTCGCTCCTGTTGCGCCGGTGGCTCCCGTTGGACCTGTTGGCCCTGTTGCTCCTGTCGGGCCGGTTGGACCTGTTGCTCCTGTTGGACCTGTCGCCCCGGTTGCTCCGGTTGCGCCTGTCGCTCCCGTTGGACCTGTTGCCCCTGTTGGACCCGTCGCTCCCGTTGCGCCTGTGCCTCCCGTTGCCCCGGTTACTCCTGTTGGACCCGTTGGTCCTGTGGCTCCTGTCGCTCCTGTCGGACCTGTTACTCCTGTTGGGCCTGTTGCTCCTGTTGCCCCTGTTACTCCTGTTGGACCTGTCGCTCCGGTTGGACCCGTTGGTCCTGTTGCCCCTGTTGGACCCGTTGCTCCCGTCGGACCTGTCACTCCGGTTGGACCCGTTGCTCCCGTCGGACCGGTTGCTCCTGTTGGGCCGGTTGCTCCTGTCGGACCTGTTGCTCCTGTCGGGCCTGTTGGGCCGGTGGCTCCCGTCGGACCGGTTGCTCCGGTTGGACCCGTTGCTCCGGTTGGACCCGTTGCTCCGGTTGCGCCTGTCGGGCCGGTTGCTCCTGTTGGTCCTGTTGCTCCCGTTGGACCTGTTGCCCCTGTTGGACCTGTCGCTCCTGTTGCCCCTGTTGGACCTGTCGCTCCTGTTGCCCCTGTTGGACCTGTCGCTCCTGTTGGACCCGTCGCTCCTGTTGCCCCGGTTGGACCCGTCGCTCCTGTTGGACCCGTCGCTCCTGTTGCCCCGGTTGGACCCGTCGCTCCTGTTGGACCCGTCGCTCCTGTTGCCCCGGTTGCTCCCGTCGGGCCGGTGGCTCCTGGCGGACCTGTTGCGCCTGTCGCTCCTGTTGGACCCGTTGCTCCTGTTGGACCCGTTGCTCCTGTTGGGCCGGTTGCTCCCGTCGGGCCGGTGGCTCCTGGCGGACCTGTTGCGCCTGTCGCTCCTGTTGGACCCGTTGCTCCTGTTGGACCCGTTGCTCCTGTTGGGCCGGTTGCTCCCGTCGGACCTGTCGCTCCTGTTGGACCCGTTGCTCCTGTTGGACCCGTTGCTCCGGTTGCGCCTGTCGGGCCGGTTGCTCCTGTTGCTCCCGTTGCTCCTGTTGGACCGGTTGCTCCTGTTGGACCGGTTGCGCCTGTCGCTCCCGTTGGGCCTGTCGCTCCCGTTGCGCCTGTCGCTCCCGTTGGACCGGTTGGGCCTGTGGCTCCGGTTGCTCCTGTCGCTCCCGTTGCTCCTGTCGGGCCTGTTGATCCTGTTGGGCCGGTTGCTCCGGTTGAACCCGTTGGTCCTGTTGGACCCGTTGCTCCTGTTGGACCGGTTGCGCCTGTCGCTCCCGTTGCCCCGGTTACTCCTGTTGGACCTGTCGCTCCGGTTGGACCCGTTGGGCCTGTCGTCCCGGTTGCTCCGGTTGCTCCTGTCGCTCCCGTTGGACCTGTTGGGCCTGTCGCTCCCGTTGCTCCTGTTGCCCCTGTTGGACCCGTCGCTCCCGTTGCTCCCGTTGCCCCGGTTACTCCTGTTGGACCTGTTGGACCCGTTGGGCCTGTTGCTCCTGTCGGACCTGTTACTCCTGTTACTCCTGTTGGACCGGTTGAGCCTGTGGCTCCGGTTGCTCCCGTCGGGCCGGTTGCTCCTGGCGGACCTGTTGCGCCTGTCGCTCCTGTTGGACCCGTTGCTCCTGTTGGGCCGGTTGCTCCCGTCGGACCTGTCGCTCCTGTTGGACCCGTTGCTCCTGTTGGACCTGTTGGACCCGTCGCTCCCGTTGCTCCTGTGGCTCCCGTTGCCCCGGTTACTCCTGTTGGACCCGTCGCTCCTGTTGCCCCGGTTACTCCTGTTGGACCTGTGGCTCCGGTTGGACCCGTTGGTCCTGTTGCCCCTGTTGGACCCGTCGCTCCTGTTGCTCCTGTGGCTCCCGTTGGTCCTGTTGGGCCTGTTGCTCCTGTTGCCCCGATTACTCCTGTTGGACCCGTCGCTCCCGTTGCTCCTGTGGCTCCCGTTGCCCCGGTTACTCCTGTTGGACCGGTTGAGCCTGTCGCTCCCGTTGGACCTGTTGGGCCTGTGGCTCCGGTTGAGCCTGTCGCTCCCGTTGGACCGGTTGCTCCTGTCGCTCCCGTTGCTCCTGTCGGGCCTGTTGATCCTGTTGGGCCGGTTGCTCCGGTTGAACCCGTTGCTCCCGTCGGACCCGTTGGTCCTGTTGGACCCGTTGCTCCTGTCGCTCCCGTTGCTCCTGTTGGACCGGTTGCGCCTGTCGCTCCCGTTGCCCCGGTTACTCCTGTTGGACCTGTCGCTCCGGTTGGACCCGTTGGGCCTGTCGCCCCGGTTGCTCCGGTTGCGCCTGTCGCTCCCGTTGGACCTGTTGCCCCTGTTGGACCCGTCGCTCCCGTTGCGCCTGTGGCTCCCGTTGCCCCGGCTACTCCTGTTGAACCCGTTGGGCCTGTTGCGCCTGTCGCTCCTGTCGGGCCGGTGGCTCCTGTTGGACCCGTCGCTCCTGTTGCGCCGGTGGCTCCCGTTGCCCCGGTTACTCCTGTTGGACCTGTCGCTCCGGTTGGACCTGTGGCTCCTGTTGGACCCGTTGGGCCTGTTGCTCCTGTTGCCCCTGTTACTCCTGTTGGACCGGTTGAGCCGGTGGCTCCTGTTGCCCCTGTTGCTCCCGTCGGGCCGGTGGCTCCTGGCGGACCTGTTGCGCCTGTCGCTCCAGTTGGACCCGTTGGTCCTGTTGCCCCTGTTGGACCCGTCGCTCCTGTTGCGCCGGTGGCTCCCGTTGGACCTGTTGGCCCTGTTGCTCCTGTCGGGCCGGTTGGACCTGTTGCTCCTGTTGGACCTGTCGCCCCGGTTGCTCCGGTTGCGCCTGTCGCTCCCGTTGGACCTGTTGCCCCTGTTGGACCCGTCGCTCCCGTTGCGCCTGTGGCTCCCGTTGCCCCGGTTACTCCTGTTGAACCCGTTGGGCCTGTTGCGCCTGTCGCTCCTGTCGGGCCGGTGGCTCCTGTTGGACCCGTCGCTCCTGTTGCGCCGGTGGCTCCCGTTGCCCCGGTTACTCCTGTTGGGCCTGTCGCTCCTGTTGGACCCGTTGATCCTGTCGCCCCTGTTGGACCCGTTGGTCCTGTCGCCCCTGTTGGGCCCGTCGCTCCCGTTGCGCCGGTTGGACCTGTCGCTCCGGTTGGACCCGTTGGTCCTGTCGCCCCTGTTGGACCCGTCGCTCCCGTTGCGCCTGTGCCTCCCGTTGCCCCGGTTACTCCTGTTGGACCCGTTGGTCCTGTGGCTCCTGTCGCTCCTGTCGGACCTGTTACTCCTGTTGGGCCTGTTGCTCCTGTTGCCCCTGTTACTCCTGTTGGACCTGTCGCTCCGGTTGGACCCGTTGGTCCTGTTGCCCCTGTTGGACCCGTTGCTCCCGTCGGACCTGTCACTCCGGTTGGACCCGTTGCTCCCGTCGGACCGGTTGCTCCTGTTGGGCCGGTTGCTCCTGTCGGACCTGTTGCTCCTGTCGGGCCTGTTGGGCCGGTTGCTCCCGTCGGACCGGTTGCTCCGGTTGGACCCGTCGCTCCTGTTGGACCCGTCGCTCCTGTTGCCCCGGTTGCTCCCGTCGGGCCGGTGGCTCCTGGCGGACCTGTTGCGCCTGTCGCTCCTGTTGGACCCGTTGCTCCTGTTGGACCCGTTGCTCCTGTTGGGCCGGTTGCTCCCGTCGGACCTGTCGCTCCTGTTGGACCCGTTGCTCCTGTTGGACCCGTTGCTCCGGTTGCGCCTGTCGGGCCGGTTGCTCCTGTTGCTCCCGTTGCTCCTGTTGGACCGGTTGCTCCGGTTGCTCCGGTTGCTCCGGTTGCGCCTGTCGCTCCGGTTGGGCCTGTCGCTCCCGTTGCGCCTGTCGCTCCCGTTGGACCGGTTGGGCCTGTGGCTCCGGTTGCTCCTGTTGCTCCCGTTGCTCCTGTCGGGCCTGTTGATCCTGTTGGGCCGGTTGCTCCGGTTGAACCCGTTGGTCCTGTTGGACCCGTTGCTCCTGTTGGACCGGTTGCGCCTGTCGCTCCCGTTGCCCCGGTTACTCCTGTTGGACCTGTCGCTCCGGTTGGACCCGTTGGGCCTGTCGTCCCGGTTGCTCCGGTTGCTCCTGTCGCTCCCGTTGCCCCGGTTACTCCTGTTGGACCTGTCGCTCCCGTTGCTCCTGTTGCCCCTGTTGGACCCGTCGCTCCCGTTGCTCCCGTTGCCCCGGTTACTCCTGTTGGACCTGTTGGACCCGTTGGGCCTGTTGCTCCTGTCGGACCTGTTACTCCTGTTACTCCTGTTGGACCGGTTGAGCCTGTGGCTCCGGTTGCTCCCGTCGGGCCGGTTGCTCCTGGCGGACCTGTTGCGCCTGTCGCTCCTGTTGGACCCGTTGCTCCTGTTGGGCCGGTTGCTCCCGTCGGACCTGTCGCTCCTGTTGGACCCGTTGCTCCTGTTGGACCTGTTGGACCCGTCGCTCCCGTTGCTCCTGTGGCTCCCGTTGCCCCGGTTACTCCTGTTGGACCCGTTGCTCCGGTTGCCCCGGTTACTCCTGTTGGACCTGTGGCTCCCGTTGCGCCTGTCGGGCCTGTTGATCCTGTTGAGCCTGTTGCTCCCGTCGGACCCGTTGGTCCTGTTGGACCCGTTGCTCCTGTTGGGCCTGTTGCCCCTGTTGGGCCTGTCGCTCCCGTTGGGCCTGTTGCGCCTGTCGCTCCTGTCGGGCCGGTGGCTCCGGTTGCTCCTGTCGCTCCCGTTGGACCTGTTGGGCCTGTCGCTCCCGTTGGGCCTGTTGCGCCTGTCGCTCCTGTCGGGCCAGTTGCTCCGGTTGAACCCGTTGCTCCCGTCGGGCCTGTTGGACCTGTGACTCCGGTTGGACCCGTTGCCCCGGTTGCGCCTGTTGCTCCTGGTTGATCAATTGTTATCATTGCAACATCATCAATTAGTATCGGTGCCCCCCCACTAAGAGGGAGTTTTTGAATAGTTACCACTCCTATAACGGTTCCAGGAGGAGCACTATTCGTTGTAGCATAAATTTCATTCCACACATTTACTGCAGATAGACGGTTTACTGGAATTGTTAAGCTTAATCCCTGCGACAAAAAGTCAAAAGAGGAGTTGTAATAATCTACTGTTATTACAATCGCAGGATTAGGAGCGCTGCTAGCTTTTGAAATAGATATAACAAATTCAAAATTCTCTCCCGGGTTAACCAGAAAGCTCTGAGCTAAGATTCCAATCGATGAAGTTACCAAGTTAACACTATAAATCCCTGAATGGCTGAAATTAGAAGTAACTACGGCATTAAATCCTGTCCAAGGCGGCAGAGAACCGGTTTCAAACCCTCCATTTATTATTCGATTCTCAATGGTCAATCAAGTTTCACCACCCTTTCTCAAAAATTGAGATAATAATATCCCTCAAACAAAATATGAAATATCTATGTATACCGTTTGGATAAAACTCTATTTCTTTGAATTTTTATAACGCCAATCACTATAAATGATAAATTTTATAATTTATCATTAGAATCTTTTAAACAAAAACCCCCTTTAAGCTTTATGAAAACTTAAAGGGGACTCTTCATTTTACAATCAATCAAAGATTACAGCATTTAGCGCTCTTGTATTAACATTGGCTGCCAAAAGGTTAGTCCCTGTTACATTAATTCTAACCTCATAAGTTTGTGTTCCTGCCCCTGGTGTATCAACCCATGTAAGGTTAGGAATATCACCATATACACGAACCGAACCTGCCGATTTTTCATCCTGAGAATCAACAGACACTTGTGCGATAGCGCCGTTATTTCTATACAATGTAAAAATTATACTGTATTCAAAAGTAGTAGCTGGCCCTATGATAATATCAACTTCAGCCATAGAATCGACTTTTATATTCTGTCCAGCTGAAGAGGTAACAGTTGTCGTTAGAATTGGTGTTTCGCTGCCAACTGTGAGTGAAACAGGGTCAGTTGACTGCGCCGGTGTTCCCAACAGACTTCCCGGACCCGTTGCGCCTGTCGGGCCTGTTGCTCCCGTCGGACCAGTCGCTCCTGTTGGACCTCCTCCACCCTCAACACTCAATAGAGCAACATCATCCACAAGCACGCTTGCAGTTCCCGCCTGCGGAATGTTGTTGATCAAAATGAATGCCTGGGTGGTGCCAGGGGGAGCAGGTGAAGTTGTTTGATAGACTTCAAGCCATGTCCCATTTTCGGCTGCCGGTATTCTGCTTGACGGCACAGTGGCAAATAACCCGTATCCGAGAAAATTAAATTGACTGTTAAAATAAGTAACTTGTATCGTGACAGAAGGTGCCGGGAGAAATCCCGCTCTCGCAAGAGAAACGAGAAATTCGCTTCCTTCCCCAGCCCTGGCCGGAACAAATTGAGCAATATATGATGTGACTGGTCCGCCCAAAAATCTTGCAGAGAAAAATCCTGAGTGCGAAAACTGACTTGTAACAGATGCGTTTACGCCTACCCAAGGCGAGAAGGTTCCCGTCTCAAATCCCCCGTTCATCACCGCGTTTTGAATGGACATTTTTCCACCCCCAGTTCTTTTCATTTTCTGGCTGCAATGATCTTTAAAAGATATTGAAGCTCTATATCCTATGATCTCTCTTTTTTGCAGACACGTTATATAACACAGATAAGATTGAAAAACCGTTTATTTCAGCAATCGGCCTGGATTGCCCACAGCCGTTTTACCTGCGGGAACATCCTTTGTGATGACGGCGCCCGCTCCGATGACCGCATGCTCCCCGATGATGACCGCCGGCAGCAATGTTGCGTTGTTCCCGATTTTCGCTCCTCTTTTAATAGTTGGACCTTGATACGGGTAGTTTCCCATTCCCATATATTTATCATTTGATGTGGAACAGCAAGGGCCGATAAACACTTCATCTTCGATCGTCATATCAGCGGTGATATAGCAGCCCGTTTGAATCGTGACTCTCTTTCCAATTCTGGTATTGTTTTCAACCATCGCGTTGCGTCCTATAATGCTTTCTCTTCCGATCGCAACATTTTCGCGAATGCTCGCCATGTCTCCCACAAAAACGCCTTTTTCCAACAGCACGTCCCGGTATATAACAGCACTCGCACCGACTACGGCATCATCTTCTATCCGCAAAGGCGCTCCCGCCTGCTTCGGCTGGCGGGCCATTTTTTTATTTGAAGAAGCCGCTTTGCCAAGGACGGCCAAATCGCCGATTTTCACCCCGCTGCCGATCTGAGTATCCTTTTTAATAATGGCATGATGACCGATTGTTACGTTGTCCCCGATGACCACATTTTCTTCAATGACAGCGTGCTCTCCCAATACTACGTTCTTTCCGATCTTTACGGTTTCATGAATCATTGATTACATCCTCCATTTCTCATTTACACCTGCTGCAGCATATTCAATGCGGACGTGATGAGAAACGGCTGCATAAAAAAACACGGCCGCCGTCAGGCGCACCGTGCTACTTTTCTCTTCTTGCAAAATCGACAAACCGGAATTTATCCAGGCGGTGTCTGCTTTCCGTATATTGAAACAAGGTTGTATCATCAAGGAAAACAAAATTCTTCACAACCACAATGTGTTCGTATCCGTTCAAATCCAAATATTCTTGATCCTCAGCCGTACATGGCTCGACCACAATTTCCTTATGGGCATAGCTGATGACGAGCCCGCATTCACCTTCAAGGTATTGGTAAATCGAGTCCTCGCATATTTCTTTCGTCAAGAGCGGCACATGCTTGCGGATAAAATAGTCTTTATCCAGGATGATGCGCTCTCCGTTAATATTCCGCGATCTGACGACGCGCCATACCTCTTCATCTCCGGAAGTGCGAAGCTGCTTTTGAATATATGCATCCGGATGCGTCAAGCCGAACTCGTGGACCGTCGTGCTTGTCTCTTTGCCAAGTGTTTCTGAAAGCTCCTTAAAGCTGACCAAACCGGAAACCGGGAACTGCATTTTCTCCCTGTGCAGCACGACTGACCCCTTTCCTTTGATCTTTTGAATATATCCGTTCTGGGCAAGCACATTCAGCGCTTTCCGAACGGTTTCCCTCGAGGTGTCGTGCTGTTCGGCAAGGTCGTTTTCAGACGGCAGGATATCTCCGGCATTCAGTATGCTTTGATCGATTTGTTCTGCAATTTGTTTGTAAATCATCATATACTTATTGATCTTCATTTTTTTACCACCACGCTTAGTTTAGCATGGTTTGGCAAGATGATAAACAATCGATTGATACGGTTTCACTTTAAAGCGTGTAAATGACTCAGGAAGATCGGTGTCATTGGAAATGAGAACCTTGGCATCATAGCCTTCAATATCAATATCAGCAGGGAGCTGGAACTCTGTTTCTTTCCCGTAAAAATTATTGATCACCAGCAGTTTTTCATCCGCTCCGTTTCTCAAATACGCATAAAGTGCTTGATCGTCTTCCAGAATCAGCTGATAATCTCCGGTTGTGATGATATCGAATTCCTTGCGGAGCTTATTCAGCTTTTTATAATGGTAGAAAATCGAGTCAGGATCGCTGAGCGCTTTTTCTGCGTTGATTTCTTTGTAGTTGTCAGGCACCGGAATCCACGGTGTCCCCGTCGTAAACCCGGCATTTTTTTCTCCGTTCCACTGCACCGGCGTCCTTGAATTATCACGGGACTTCGCTTTCAGGATTTCGATGATTTCGGCTTCCGGCTTTCCTGCTTCTTTCAGCAGACGGTACATATTGAGAGATTCGACATCCCGATAAAGAGAGATGTCATCGAATTTCGGGTTGGTCATTCCGAGCTCTTCTCCCTGGTAAATGTATGGTGTCCCCTGAAGCATATGAATCGCGGTTGCCAGCATTTTCGCAGATTTTATGCGGTATTTTCCGTCGTCTCCGTAGCGTGAGACGATCCGCGGCTGGTCGTGGTTGCACCAGAACAATGCGTTCCACCCGCCTCCTTTATGCATCTCAGTCTGCCATTCAGAAAGAATCTTCTTCAGCTTTAGAAAATCAAAATCCGCCAGCGCCCATTTTTCCCCGTTTGGATAGTCGGCCTTTAAATGGTGAAAGTTAAACACCATATCGAGCTCCCGGCTTTCAGGGTTTGTATACCGGATGCAATCTGCGATTGTCGTCGATGACATTTCCCCGACCGTCATGCTGTCGTATTTTGAAAAGACCTCCCTGTTCATTTCATTCAAAAACTCGTGAACCCTCGGCCCGTCCGTATAAAATCTGCGCCCGTCCCCTTGATCATCATCAGGGAAACGCTGGTCTTTTGAGATGACATTGATGACATCAAGTCTGAAGCCGTCGATTCCTTTTTCAAACCAGAAATGCATCATCTTGTACACTTTTTTTCTGACTTCATCGTTCTCCCAATTCAAATCCGCCTGTGTAACATCATAGAGATGGAGATAATACTGTCCGGTCTCTTCATGAAACTCCCACGCCGAACCGCCGAACTTCGATTCCCAGTTTGTCGGCGGGGCACCGTCCGGCTTCATGTCCTTCCAAATATAAAAGTCGCGATACGGATTTTCTTTTCCGGACGCTGCTTCTTTAAACCATTTGTGCTCTGTTGATGTATGGTTGACGACAAGATCCATGATCACCTTTATGCCGCGTTTGTGAGCCTCTTCTAGAAGCTCTTCAAAGTCGGCCATTGTTCCATATTCTTCATGAATGTTGTAATAGTCGCTGATGTCATAGCCGTTGTCGTTTTGCGGCGATTGATAAATCGGCGTCAGCCAAATGACATCACAGGCGAGCTCCTTGATGTAGTCGAGCTTTTCGATGATGCCGCGAATGTCGCCGACACCGTTACCTGTTGTATCTTTAAAGCTTTTCGGATAAATCTGATAGACGACTGCTTTTTTCCACCATGGATTTTCTTTCGTTTCCACTTTTCAACACCACCGTTTTCTTCTTTATGAAATGGGAAAAGGGCTGACAAATATGCGCGCCCCTCTCCCTCTCTTATTTCATTTTTAATTTTGCATAGAGGTATGTTCCGGCGAACGGCGCGATCAGCACGATCGCCATCCCGACTGCAAACGCTCCCCAGAATTGGCTCATGATAGAGAAAATGCCGGGTACACCGCCGACGCCGACAGAGCTTGCCAAAACCCCTTGCGAGGAAATGAACATTCCGGCAATCCCCGAGCTGATCATCGCGATCACGAACGGAAATCTGTATCTGAGATTCACCCCGAACAGCGCCGGTTCGGTAATTCCGAGATAAGCTGAAATGCCGGATGTCAAGGACAGACCTTTCTGCTTCTCATCTTTGACAATAAACATCATCGCAAGTGCCGCTGAACCTTGTGCGATATTGGACAGCGCCAGCATCGGCCATAAAAATGTTCCGCCGAGCTTTGATCCGATCAGCTGAAGGTCAACGGCAAGGAATGTATGATGCATTCCGGTAATGACGAGAGCGGCGTAAAGTCCGCCGTATAACAGTCCGCCCAGTACGGCAAATTGTTCAAAGACAGCAATAAGGCCTGATGTTAAGACATTTCCGATGGCAAATGTAATCGGTCCAATGACAATAAATGAAGCAAAACCTGTGACAAGCAGCGTAATCGGCGCCACGACAAGGAGCTGAATGCTCTCAGGCGTCCGCTTTGTCAAAAAGCGCTCAATTTTTGCAAGCAAATAAGATGCGAGCAAAATGGGAAGCACCTGCCCCTGATAGCCGACCTTCTGCACTTCCAGACCGAATAAATTCCAGACAGGAATCTCTCCGCTTTGCTCGGCAGCCCCGTATCCCCAAGCGTTTAACAAATCAGGATGCACAAGCATGACGCCCAGCACGATGCCGAGCAGCGGATTTCCGCCAAACCGCTTGACGGCCGACCAACCGATTAATGCCGGGAGAAATGCGAAAGCCGTTCCCGCAATCAAGTTAATCATATTGGCGAGATCCGCCCATTGCGGATAGACTTCAACGATCGATTTTCCACTGAAGAAAATGTCTTGAGCCGTCAGGATATTGTTGATTCCCATCAGCAGTCCGGCGGTGACAATCGCCGGCAATATTGGAATAAAAATATCTGCAAGCGTTTTCACAGCACGCTGTAAAGGATTCATATTTTTCTCTGAGGCTTTCTTGACGTCATCTTTTGACGATTCGCCGATTCCTGTGGCCTTCACCAGCTCCGCATATACATTGTTGACCGTTCCTTGGCCGATCACCACTTGAAATTGGCCGTTAGTTGAAAACGATCCTTTGACAACATCTATTTGTTCCAGCACCTCTTGATTGACTTTGCTTTCATCGAGCAGTGCAAATCGCAGACGCGTCACACAATGGGTAACAGCTGCAATGTTGTCTGCACCGCCGACAGCATCGACAATCCGTCGCGCTGATTGATTTAAATCAGTCATTCCAATCCCTCCTTCTCCTCTTATAACTTGTATATACATGTCATACCTATATTGTATTTCTGTATATACAAGTAGTCAACATATTTTTATAGCGCTTTCAAAAATAAAAAAAGCCCGGCCGTTCCCTTCATAAAACGAAGGACAGCAAGGCTTCCTCCGATTTATGCGCCGGGAACAACCGGCTGAGATCATAAATTGTTCACTTTTTCATCACGTTCATCAGCGCCGTCCTGCTGACCGATGTCTTTCAAATAATACTTTTCTGATGTAAAAAACTCATCATATAAAGACCTTACTTTTTTGCTCAAGAGCAGCACCGCCAAAATATTCGGAATAAGAATGAAAACGAGCGCAAGATCAAGGAATCCCCATATCGCCTTTGCTCCTCCGGCAGCACCGATGATGACGGCGGCCAGATAGACGAATTTAATCATATGCCCCGCGAGCCGTCCGAACAGAAATTCAGCTTGTTTTACTCCGTAAAAAATGACCACTGTGATCGTTGATAAGACAAAGAAAACGAGCGAGACGGAGACGAAGTATCCGCCCACAGGGCCGAAATAGCTGCGGAATGCGGCTGCCGCCAGTGCTCCCGGATTGCTCGCCGCATTTTCAGCGGTCCAGACGCCTGATGCGAGCACGACGAAGGCTGTGGTCGTGCATATCAGCAGCGTATCGACCACAATGCCGATCACCGCCCAGAATCCCTGTCTCACAGGGTGGTCGGTCATCGCCGCCGCGTGGGCGATCGGCGCCGTCCCCATCCCGGCTTCGTTGGAATAAAGTCCACGCGCAAACCCCCAGCGAACGGTTTCAGCAACCGCCGCACCTGCAAAGCCGCCGAATGCCGAAGAAGATGTAAACGCATTCGAAAAGATGAGAGAGAAAAATGCGGGTACAGAAGAAAGGTTCATGACGACAATCAAGAAACCGGCCCCGATGTACGCCCCTGCCATAAGCGGAACCGCAAGCTCTGTCACTTTTCCAATCCGTTTAATCCCTCCGATCACCACTAAACCGATCAAAAAAGCAATCCCGATTCCGGTGTATAAACGATTGAATGAAAACGACTCAGCTAATGATGCGGAAACCGAATTTCCCTGCACCATGATGCTCGGAACGAGCTCAATCATCAGCGCGACCGAAAAAAAGACGCCGAGCCATTTCATAGAGAGTCCTTTTGTAATGTAATACATCGGCCCACCGACATATTCGCCTTCTTCGTTTTTTTCTCTGTAGTGGACGGCGAGGACGCTTTCCGAAAACTTGATCGCCATGGCAAACAGAGCGACCAGCCACATCCAAAACACGGCTCCCGGACCGCCGAACATGATCGCCGCAGGCACACCGACGATATTGGCGGCGCCGACTGTTGAGCTGAGAGCCGATGTCAAAGCTTGCAACGGTGTAACCGTCCCTTCTCCTTTCGGCTTTTTGCCGACGCTTCCGATCGTCTGCTTAAAGATATAGAGAGGATAGCGAAATTGAAAAAATTTCAGCAGGATCGTTAAATAGACTCCCGTTCCTGTCAGCAGTATGATGAGCGGCGGCCCCCAAAGCCAATCTGATATGTATTCAACCCAGTTCAACAATCGTTCCATCCTATCACCCTTTTATTCGTTTATGGGTCAATACCACTATAGGACAGAAATAAACCTGCTCAGCGCTTTTTTATTTCCCGCTGAGCCTTCGGTACACTTTTTCTTTATAAAACGCTGAGGCAGGTTTGGAAAACATGCCTTTTTTATCGGCGAGCCTGTCGAGCCTGAGCCGCGTTTCTGTTTTTCTCTCAATTAAACGATCGCGCTCGTCTTCATCCGCGCACTTTGCGATTAAGTCGTCAATTGTCATCAGCTCTTTCTTCAAAGCCCCTTCATCCCCCGTCATTCCGGCGTTTTTCATCACCCGGTAAGCCATGCGGAGATGCTCTGGAACATGGGCGGCATCGTCTTTTTTCAAGGGTTTCCCCATTCCCGGAAGCCCTTCGAATTCGCCGTCCTTAATGGCCCGCTTAATCTTATCTTCTGAAACAATGCTCGAAAAATCCATGGTCTACATCCTCCCCTTTTGTTCATATACTAACAACAGTCTGCCATAAAGATGCGTTCCCGCCAATGCAAGACAAGCGTAAAATATTCCCAAATGTTTTTCAGAGAACTGTAAAACCCTGATTTACCAGGGGGTTTGAGCTTCTTTTCACAAGGTTGATTTCCGCTTTTCTAAATCGGTATTTCATGGTATATTTTATACATTCGTTTTTTTCTTTCGTTCCGATGGTTTTTTACTGATCCGGAAAAAAGGAGTGTAACAATTGAAAAGATTTATTAAGGAAAGAGGTCTTGCCTTCTTCCTGATAGCCGCCATATTGCTATGGCTGAAAACTTATGCTGCGTATGTAATTGAATTTAATTTAGGAATAACCAACACAGTACAACAGATTTTGCTTTTTGTGAATCCGATTAGCTCAAGCTTGTTCTTTCTTGGATTAGGACTCTTGTTCAAGAAAAAAATACAGCAGACAGCGATTATAGTGATTCATTTTTTAATGTCTTTTTTGCTATATGCAAACGTCGTATACTACAGATTTTTCAGCGACTTTATCACGCTGCCTACGATCATGCAGGCAAAAACAAACGGGGGGCAGCTCGGGGACAGCATCTTCTCGCTCATGCACCCGCTTGATGTTTTGTATTTCATCGATACCTTTATTTTAATCGGGCTGGCTGTATTCTATAACAGACCTTCTGAAACAACAACGAAGCGCCCGTTTAAAATTGTGATGGGAACAAGCATCCTTGTCTTCCTCGTCAACCTGGCCGTTGCCGAGATTGATCGTCCAGAGCTTCTGACCCGTTCTTTTGACCGCAACTACCTTGTGAAATATTTGGGAACCTACAACTTCACAATCTATGATGCGGTGCAGAATATCAAGTCAAACAGCCAGCGCGCACTGGCAAGCTCCAGCGACGTGACGGAAGTAGAGAACTATATTAAAGCCAATCATGATAAGCCGAATGCCGAATACTTCGGAAAAGCGAAAGGCATGAACGTGGTTTACATTTCACTGGAATCACTTCAGACGTTCGCAATCGACTATAAGATCGACGGCAAGGAAGTCACGCCGTTCTTAAATTCACTGGCGCATGACAATGAAACGTTTTATTTTGATAACTTTTTCCACCAAACAGGACAAGGTAAAACGTCTGACGCGGAATTTATGATGGACAACTCGCTGTATCCTTTATCACAAGGGTCAGTGTTCATTAATAAAGCGCAAAACACGCTGCAGTCAACTCCGGCCATTTTGAAGTCTCAAGGCTATACATCAGCGGCATTCCACGGCAACTACAAAACGTTCTGGAACCGCAATGAAATGTATAAAGCCATCGGTTATGACAAATTCTTTGACGCTACGTATTACGATATGAGCGAAGATAAAACGAAAAACTATGGATTGAAAGATAAACCGTTCTTTGAAGAATCAATGCCGCTGTTGAAAAGCCTGAAACAGCCGTTCTATACGAAGTTTATCACCCTTTCGAACCATTTTCCGTTCGAGATGGATGAAGGCGATACAGACTTCCCTGCCGGCGATACCGGCGACAGCGTCGTTGACCATTATTTCCAGTCGGCCAACTACATGGATCAGGCCATTGAACAATTTTTCAACGATCTGAAAAAATCCGGACTGTATGATAATACGATTGTCGTCATGTACGGAGACCACTACGGTATTTCGGAAAATCACAACAAAGCGATGGCCAAAGTATTGGGCAAAGACATCACACCATATGAAAATGCCCAATTGCAAAAGGTTCCGCTGTTCATCCACGCGCCTGGGGTCAAGGGAATCAAATCCAATAAATACGGCGGCGAAGTTGATGTAGCCCCTACCCTGCTTCATTTGATGGGCGTGAATACGAAAGATTACCTGATGAGCGGTTCAGACCTTCTGTCACCGGAACACCGTGAAATTATTCCGTTCCGCAACGGCGATTTCGTTTCTCCGGAATATACGAAAACGAACGGAAACTACTACGACACGAAAACAGGAGAACTTCTGAACGAAAAAGACATCGATCCGAACATCGATGAGTCCGTGAAAAAAGAACTCGAAATGTCGGATAAAATCGTCGACGGAGATTTGCTGCGCTTTTATAAACCGAAAGGCTTTAAAGCGATCAACCCGAGCGACTACGACTACACCAACCACAATCCGAAAACATCAGAATCTGATGCGGCGCAAACTACGAAATCAGATTCCGGACAATAAACAAAAAGCACCCGCTTCATTAAAAGCGGGTGCTTTTTTGGTCTTGAAGCCGCGCTGTTCCTTTTTCGCAAGCAGATATGGTAAGCTTGAAATAGAATATAAAAAAAGAAAGCGGGAATGAATTGTGATTGTAACAAATGACCAAGAGCTGGAAGGGCTCAAGAAAATAGGCAGAATCGTCGCTTTAGCCAGGGAGGAAATGAAGGCAAAAGCAGCACCCGGCATGAGCACAAAAGAGCTGGACCTCATCGGTAAAGAAGTGCTTGAGGCTCATGGCGCCGCATCGGCTCCGGAAAAAGAATACGATTTCCCAGGAACGACGTGCATCAGTGTGAACGATGAAGTCGCCCACGGCATCCCAAGCGAATCCACGATTTTAAAAGAAGGGGATTTGATCAACATCGACATCTCCGCTGAATTTGGCGGCTACTATTCTGATACTGGCATTTCATTTGTACTCGGAAAAGGCGATGAAACGCTGCACAAGCTTTGCCAAAGCGCGGAAAGCGCATTTCAAAAGGGACTTTTGCAGGCGCGCGCCGGCAAGAAACAAAACCAAATCGGCAGAGCCGTATACAATGAAGCAAAAGCAAACGGATTTACCGTCATTAAAAACCTGACGGGACACGGGATTGGAAAGAACCTCCATGAAGCGCCCAACCATATCTTAAATTACTATGACCCGTTTGATAATGCGCTCTTTAAAAATGGAACCGTCATCGCCCTTGAGCCGTTTGTTTCCACAAAAGCCGAGCATACCATCGAAGCCGGAGACGGCTGGACATTCAAAACGCCTGACGGCAGCTTTGTGGCACAGATCGAGCATACAATCGTCATTACGAAAAACGAACCGATCATTTTAACACAGCTTGACTGATTACGTGAAAAAGCCCGGCTCATAGAAGTCCGGGCTTTTATGCTAAAATAAAAGACAAACTGTGCCGAAAGGAGCTTTACCGCATGCTGTTTGCCATCATCGGGCTGATCTTTTTCATCGAGAGCATCCTGTTAATCGTATATGCTCATAAAAAAAAGAACGGCTTCTTAAAATATATCGGAATCGTCCTCAGCATCTCGATCATTGTGATGATCGTCACCAGTTTGACACACGGCTGAAGCCTTCCTCAAACTTCCAAACTACGACGAAAGACTCAGTTTTTAAAAATTGCCGCCTATCCCTTTTCAGTGTTTTTCTATAGATGTTAGAATGCCAATTGCATCGAATTATAGAAGGGAGTTTTCTGCCATGCATTACGGAAGCAAAGGCTGGTATGTAGAAGAACTGAAAAAGCTGGGAATGACAAAGTATGAAGGAAGAAAGCTTCAAAGCTATAAAAAACACTTTTTGGCCAACCTGCTTGAAAGCGTCAAAAAATAAACATGTTAAAGCCGTGCTCCTTTTCGGACACGGCTTGTTTTTATGCGCTCAGCTCCTTTAAAAATGAGCTTCTCCAGCTTTCCGACAGCGCTTCAACCTCAAGGATCTTCCGAATGGCGGGGTGATTGCCCCTGTCATGGTACATCAAATGGTTGGCGTACGAAACTGTGGCTTCATGCGCATCTCTTGAAACGAGCTGCAGCCCGGAATCGGGCGCAACGATTCCTTCTTCGAGAACCCTGAAATAAAATCCGCTGAACCCGGTGTCCCTCACCAGTAACACCATATCTTTTTGATTCAGCCGTTTGGCAAGCTTGAAACAAGGCTGGCGCGGCTGGCTGACTTGAACAAGAGCCTCCCCCAGCTTGAAGATATCACCGATGCACACATCTTTTTCGGTGAGCCCTTTAACCGTCACGTTTTCTCCAAATGCCGCCTCCGGCAGCTTCCGCTTCAAGACGCTTTCCCAATACATGTAGTGGTCCGCCGGATAGACGCAAACCGCTTTATCCACTCCTCCGTGGTGAATCAGATCCGCCTGCCCGTCCCCTTCAAAATTCGTACGGCTCAAATATACGGGTCCGCCGACAGGCTCCTTCACGATTGCCGTTTCCACCTGTTTTCCGTCGAATTCGTATGTGTGCGGACGGCCTACATGAATAGATAAAATTTCATACTCCTGATGCTCCAAAACCTCACGCCCTTCCTTTATTTTCACATTTTAACGATTTATCCGAAGTATGTCTATCCCATGATCTCAAAATGAGAAATATGGTAGCATAAAAGAAAAGGAGTGTTCTCGATGCTTCAATACAGAATCATTGTAGACGGACGCGTTCAGGGCGTGGGATTTCGCTATTTTGTTCAAATGGAAGCAGATAAGCACAAATTGACCGGCTGGGTCCGGAACCGCGACAACGGCACAGTTGAAATCCGCGCCGAAGGACCCGAGGAAAGCCTGAAGCCATTTTTAAAAGCGATTCAAAAAGGAAGTCCCTTCTCAAAAGTAACGGACGTGAATGTCGAAGAAACAAAAGAGATTGACGGATTCCACAAGTTTAATATCAGCTATTGAAAAATCCGCCGGAGATGGCGGATTTTTCAAACGAATCTTGACTAAATTCCTCTTTTATTTTAGTATTTAGTTAAATAGCTAAATACTTAATTCCAAGGATGCTGAATATGAACCAAACCTTTAAGGCTCTAGCTGACCCGACGAGAAGAAAAATTTTAAATCTGCTGAAGGATCGGGATATGACCGCCGGTGAAATATCTGACCAGTTTCAAATGTCTAAACCAAGTATATCTCAGCATTTAAAAATTTTAAAACAGGCTGAATTAATTCAAGATGAAAAAAAAGGCCAATACATCATTTACTCGCTGAACACCACAATATTTCAAGAAATCATCGGCTGGGCTTTCAGTTTTACTGAGCAAGCCGGCAAAGATAAAGGGGATGCCAAATGAGAAAACACATCTTTTCACTCGCTATAATCGCCATAAATCTAATCATGTGGGCAATCGCTTATCCGCACATTTCCGATCAAGTTCCAATTCATTGGTCATTTTCGGGAGAAGTCGACAGTTATGCTTCAAAAATGGAAGCAATGCTTATCATGACCGGGCTGCTCGTTTTTGTGTATGTGTTGATGTTCTTAACGCCAAAAATCGATCCGCGCAGAAAAAACTATCAGCTTTTTTCAAAGACTTATTACCTTCTCATCAATGCCATGCTGATTCTATTTTCCCTGATCAACGTGCTTGTAATCATGACAGGGCTCGGGTATGATCTGCCCGCTGGCAGCATTGTACCGGTTCTAGTAGGCGCTCTACTCATTGTCATAGGCAATTACCTCCCGAGAGTCCGCTCAAACTTTTTTTTCGGGATCAAAAACCCTTGGACATTGAGCAGCGATTCAATCTGGAAAAAAACCCACAGATTTGCGGCGAAAGTATTTACTTTAGCAGGACTGCTGATCATTGCGGACGGATTGTTATCTATCAGCCCAGAAATCATGCTTCCGGTTATTTTGGCAACGGTTTTCGCGCCCTATATTTATTCTTATGTCCTGTACCGGAAAGAAATCAATATGAAAAGCTGACATGAGAATAAATGAAAAAGAAGGCTCCGAATTGGAGCCTTTATTTTATTCCCTTCCGCACCGCCTGCCAAAAAGAGGCCGATTCATGTCCCATCGAGTAGACGGAAACTCCTGCGATTTTATATCGCATGGCCAGGCGGCTTTTCGCCGCAATCGTTTTTTCATCTTCATACCAAACGACATGGCGGTGTTTGTGTTGATCTGTATAAGAAAATCTCATCGACCCCGATCTTTTATCATATACAGGCTTAGCCTTCACTTTTTTCTTAAGCGCCTTCACGTCGTTCCACTGCTTCAATTTGCTGTTCTTTCGGGATGTTAAATCCCAATCATTCCCGTATGAGGGGATGCCCATAATGACTTTTTCGGCTTTGATCGTTTTCACCGCATATGCTAATGAGCTTTTGACCCAGTTCATTCCGGCAACAGAGCCCGGCTCGCTCCAGATCCCGTGTTCATCGTAAGTCATGACTTGAACATAGTCAGCTGATTTTCCGATTTCCGCATAATCATACGGCCAGCTCCAACCATCTTTTCGGTCATCTGCACTCTTCGCCGGTACCGAAACCATCGTTTTGATCTTGTGTTTTTTCAAAGCGGCTGCGACATGACGGATGAAGCTTGAGTATTTAGCTCTCTCGTTCGGCTTTACAGCTTCAAAATCAATATTAATTCCGGTAAACGACTGCTTCTTCGCAAGCGTAATAAGCTGTTCTGTAAAGTGCTGCCGCGCCGTTTTGTCGGACATGACCGTTGATGCCAGATTCCCGTCAAAATCGTGAATGGATTCGTTGTAGTTTGAAATGACCGCCCACGTCTTGAGGCGTTTCTTCTTTGCAAACGATAATTGTTTTTTCGGAGTGTCTCCGATGATATCTCCTTTTTGATTAAACGCGTAGGTGTCGAGAGCTGCGGCATTGATATAGTGATGGTATGCCGTCAGCGATTGATAGGAAGCTGCTTCCCCTGTTGTATAGCCGAGTACGATTTTGGCCGCTTTTGCTTCTGTTTCTGTATATGTAAGCATCGTTAAACATACAGCGAATACGCTGCATAGCAAGTAGATTTTTCTCATTGTCTATTCGTCCTCTCAATCGTTCGAATAAGGCTTTTCCTGATAAAAGTAATTCGGTTTAAGCGTTTTATTTTCATAATAGCTGTGAAAGATATGGGTCGCTGCCGGAGATAACGGCGGAATCAGCCATGTCCAGCTTGCTGAAAGCTCCCTTCCCGCTTCAGCTTCCTGCTCCTCGAACCGCTTGAATTGGCTTGCCGCGGTATGGTGGTCAACAATGCTGACGCCGGCATTTTTATAAGAGTGAAGCACCGCCGTATTTAATTCAACAAGCGCCTTGTCTTTCCACAGCGAAGTATTCCGTTCCGTATCAAGTCCCATAATGGCTGCCACTTTTTCGAGTACATTATAGCGGTCTGTATCCGCGAGGTTGCGCGCTCCGATTTCCGTTCCCATATACCAGCCGTTAAACGGGGCGGCATTATAATGAATTCCTCCGACCTCCAGCTTCATATCGGCTATAATCGGCACACCGTACCACTTCAGCCCCAGACTTTTAAAGCCTTCAATCTCCGGATGTTCAATCCTGACCTCTTTGACGATTTCACGAGGCAGCTCATACCACACAGGGGGATGGCCATCTATTTGAAAAACAAGCGGCAAAACGTCAAAAGGCGTACCTTCGCCTTTCCAGCCGAGCGCTTCACACGCTTTTGTCAGTTCCAATGATGCCGGATCGCCGATGACACCTTGCTCCGTTTCATACCCCGCATACCTGATCAGCTGATGGTTCCAAATGGACACTTTTTTTTGCCCGCTATGTTCCGGGGGAAAAATCGTAATGAACGGTCTGATTTTCCCTCCGTTTGTCGCAAGCTCTATATGGTGAAAAAGCGCATCCCGCACCTCTGCCTCGGTTTGAACGCCTCTTTGATCGATGACAGTAAGAGAGTGCCAAAACAGCCGGCCGATGCAGCGGCTGCTGTTTCTCCACGCCATTTTCGCGCCATGTTCGATTTCTTCTAATGTATGTGTATAGCTTCCGGTTTCTCTGATTTCTTCGTCTATTTTATGTAAGCGCATCCTTGTTTCTTCTTCGGACTTCGACAGTTCCCCGTAGCAGAGCTCGATGAAGGTCTTGGCTTCCCTCCATAATTCTTCATATGATTCCAACCGGATTCTCTCCTTCCAGATTTCAGACTGATATTTATTGTATAGGTTTCAATCTCAGTTTAAAACCATTATGTATGAAAAGACAAAAAACCGCTAAAAAGCATCCGTCAAAGACGGATGCCTGATGATTATTCCTTAATGTTAAGCGTTTTGGTGTTCAGCATGAAGCGGTAAACCGGCAGCTGTTTGCCTGTTTGAGAAGGGATGTAACCCGTGCTTACATAACTGTCAACCGATTCCGGCTCAAGCGCAATCGACAGCAGATTGCTTTGCGGCTGTGCTGTAAAATAGATTTTTGTTCCTTTTGGAAACTCTTTTTTCTGTTTTTTAAGCTTCGTTTCCACCTTGATCACAGGCCGGCCCTCAGATTCTCCCGATGTTTCTTTCGATAAAACCTCATACGCTTCAGCGGTGAGCTTTTGTTTGAAAGGAAGTGTCACGCTTTTTAATCCCTGATCCCTCAGCTTCTGCTCAATATCTTGATGGCCCGGAAGGACAAGGTAAGCGGTCGGACGTGTTCTTGACAGCACAGGGACGGCTTCCGAAGCGCTGTAATATTGGACAGGAACGTCAACTGCTTGTCCTGAAGCGATATCAGCGACTTTCAGCGTTTCTTTATACGGCCCTGCAAACTCACTGTTGATGACCACTTGGTCTTTATCGCTCACTTTTGCACCATTTTTTATCAGCTTTAATTTTTCTTTGGCGACAAGGCGCTTGATCTCGGCTGCATGCTTCACTGTCGTGTCGATGATCGTCTCATGCGTAGCAACCTGAGCCGCGACTCTTCTTGCAAAATTTTCGCGTCCGATGTCTATCCCCCTGCTTTCCACTAGGAAGGAAAGAGCAGGCTGGAGGCCGAATGCATTACGTCCGATTCTCGCTTCAGTACCGCCTTCATAGATTTCGATTTTTCCGTCCTTGCTTTTTCCTGTCGTATAATATGCATCATTAGAAAAACCTTTTTCATCAAGTTTAGCTCTGACGCCGTTCACATAAAGGCTGTCAGACGCATATCTGATCGATTCGGGAATGTTTAAGTTTTTTCCTGATAAAATTAAAATATCATGGTATTTTAATGACCCTTTTTCGCCTACGCTTTGAAATTCGTTTTGGCCGACACCGTATTCATGGGCATCAATAACGACTTCAGGCGAATATTGATTGAACTCCTGGTGAATGGCGCGGACTTCCGGAGATTCAAGCTTAACATGATCCCTGTTTCCGTCGATTCCGCTCGCCAGCCGTCTGTTAAACTGATACGAGCCGTCGGGATTGACCCGCGGAACGACGATGACATTGATCTTGTCCAACACTTTGTCGCCGTACGGCCCGGCCAGTTTTTCAGCCATCGCCAGGACCGATTCTCCCGCCGCCGGCTCATTTCCGTGTATCTGTCCTTGCAGCCAGACGGTCGGTTTTTTTGATATGGAACGTATTTGCTTATCCTTTGTGAAATAAAGCACGGGAATATTTCTTTTTTCAATTGAAAAACCGATATTCCCGATTTTGACATTCGGGCTTTTCTTTGTCAGACTGGTTATAAACTTCATCATTTCTTCTTGTGTCGTAAAGGCTTCCCCTTCTTTCACAAAAGCAGGGGTCGAGAAAGTTTCTTCCGGCTCCGGATATAATGATGACACTTGCTCTGGCTGAGTATAGTTCTTTCCATAATAAGGGGTTTCCGCAGCGTGAACCGCATCAGACACCATCAGTCCTGCAAACATTGCCGCAGCTGCCAGCAAAGCTTGGACCCTTTTTTGAATGTTCATCTTTTCTCAGCTCCTTTCAGGCATACCTGCATTATAAATGAAATATCAGCTTATTTTGTCTAAAATTTCAGAAAATGATTCCTTTGGTATACAACAACATCCGAAATATAGAACGATGGATGGCCATCATCACATGTAAATGGTTAGTTTTTCCCTATAAAAAAACATTCAGCCTGGCTGAATGTTTTAATGGGCAGCATATGACATTTTACGAATCAGAGGCGGGAAGGCGGCCTGACAGATCAAGGAGCTCTTTGGAAAAATCGTTTCCTTTCATCGGTACACCGTGTCCCGTCAACAATGCAGCCGGTTTTAATTCTGACAGCTTCCGAACTGAGTCCGCCGCTTTTGTCCAGTCCATTGTGAAATAAGCCGGGGGTCCGTTCAGCTCCTGCTTTTGAATCGCCACTTCAAACAGAGATTCCTGCTCTACAGTTGTAACGGCGTCGCCTGCGATCAAGGTTCTGTCCGACTGCCGGAAAAGCGAAACATGACCCGGTGTATGTCCCGGCGTCTCAATCCATTTCCACCCTTTAAGAAACGGAAGCGAACCATCTTCAGAAAGCTGCTTTACATGGGACGAAAAGTTGATTGAGTGCCTCGGAAACAACGGAGACATCTTTGCAACCAGCCCGCTTTTTACTTGCGGTTTGGCAGGCGGATAATCGGCTTTTCCCGTTAAATAAGGCATTTCTTTTTCATGGGCGTAAACTGGAACCTGCCATGTTTCGAGAAGACCTTCCAAAGCGCCGACATGGTCGAAATGTCCGTGCGTCAAAACGATTGCTTTTAGGCTAAAATCGCCGAACCGCTCCTTTGCCTCTCTTAAAATAAATGGAGCGGACTTGGGCATTCCGGCATCGATTAAAACGGCTTCCCGCGAATCGGGATCGAAAATAAAATACACATTGACGATTTGCACCGTCAAACCGAATACGCCTTCGGCATACTCTTCCAGGACCCCGCTGTTGATGGATGTCAAAGGCATGTAAGGATCACTCATTATGTTCACCACACTCACTTATCATATATTTTATTACTTTGCACATTTGACTTGAGGATATGCATGGATAAGCACCTTTGAAAAAATGAAGGAGGGACAAACCAATGGGAGATGGTCAATGGTTTACTGTAACAGAGCTTGATGAATCCACATATGCGATCAGCGAATACGGGCATTGGGAAAATGTGCACTCTTACTTGCTGATTGGGGCGAAGGAAGCCGTTTTAATTGATACAGGTCTTGGTATCGGCAGCATGAAGACGGTAACGGATAGTCTGACCGATCTGCCGGTCAGCGTCATCACAACCCATGTCCATTGGGATCACATCGGAAGCCACGGTGAATATCAGCGCATTTACGTTCATGAAGCCGAGAAAGACTGGCTGACGGATGGAATCAAAGGGCTTCCGATCGAGCACATTCGCCGCGATGTCTCTCGAGATATCACCAAACCTGTACCGGCCGGCTTTTCCGCTGAAACATACACCCCGTTCAGAGGTGAACCGTCGGGAACGCTGCAAGACGGCGACACAGTCGGCTGCGATTCAAGGCCGCTCGTTATTTATCATACGCCCGGACACTCCCCGGGGCATATCTGTATCTTTGATCCGGCGTCAGGCTACTTGTTTACCGGCGACCTGCTGTATACCGGAGCCCCCATCTATGCATTCTACCCGACGACTGATCCGGTCCAATTGATTCAGTCGCTTGAAAAAATCTCGGCTATCGGGCGCGTGAAAAAGGTTTTCGGCGGGCATCATCAGCTCGGTCTTGCTCCTGACATTTTGCAGGAAGCCGGGCATGCGGCCCAGCATTTGAAGATGCATGGTCTGGCAAAGCATGGCACAGGCATGCACCGATTTAAGAGCCTGAGCTTTCAGTTTTAACTAAAAAAGATGATTGCCCAGCCGGGAATCATCTTTCGCGCTTTCCTCAAAAATGCAGACCTTTCCTGCGGTAACCTGATCCTTTAGCTCCGAACATGAAAGACGTCAGGCAGAAACCGATTACACCGCCGGCCGTATTTAAAATTAAATCATCCACATTAAAGGTTCTCGCCATTATGAATCCAGTCACAGATAGCACAAGCTGGAGACTCTCAATCAAAAAGCTTGTCAAAAAAACAAAAACCGCCGCTTTTTTCAGCGGAATTTTCCTCCATAGAACGGAAAGATACACACCTAAAGGAATGAGCAATAAAACATTAAAAAATGTAAGCTTGACAGAATTCCAAAAAAACCAATCAAACCCGCTCTGCTGATGCATTTGCACCCATTCAGCAACAAAATAAAACGGAATGAGCTGAATGTTCATTTGAGCGTATGCCGGCTGCGGCGGAATGTTGATTCCGCCTATCGTATAGTGATAAACGACGCTCAAATAAACAATAAAACTGGCAAACACCATTTTTCTAAAAAAACTTGTTTTTTTTCGGTTTTTCACAATGTCGTACAAAAAGTAGACGATTGCGCACATGAAACCGAGCAGCATTAAATCAACTGACCAAAACATTAAAATTCACACCTTTATTTTTAGTCACTATACTAACAAGTTTTGTGAATTTTCACCATAGCTCATAAACACTAATTACCAAACTATTCTTCCTTAGTTTTTAAAGCGTCAGAAATACTTATTTTTTTCAATACAAAAAATAAGATAGACAGTGAAATCAAAGATAAAGTACTTGTGAAAGCAACTGAATAAAAATAATATTTGAAATAATTATAATTATTATAGTTTTCAGGCATTGATAATGTAAGAAAAAGAATGATCGTTCCGCTTAAAAGAAAAGCTAATATTAAATAAATAGTCATTTCAATTATCAGGTCTTTCAAGACGGCTGTGACGCTTTTTCCAAAGGCTCGATTAATTGCAATTTCAGCTTTTCTTTGAATGATTCTAGAATACATTGTTGCAGCTAATGTTAAAACAGAGTAAAATGCAGTAACTGCAAATAACACAGTCCCAAGTATGGATAGGTAATTAGAAATTGACTCAAGTCTCTTATTATCTTCTGTTTCTGAATAATACAGACTTCCAGGAATTGATGAAACCATTTGTTTCGTCTTATTAATAATTCCCTTCTTTTTTTGTTTAGAAATTGAATGGTCAGTATATATTGTCAATTCTTTATAGCCATCAAAAACCCCAATTTTTTTAGCCACTTCTTCATAAATTAAAACTGTAATTCCCTCACGTTCTTGAGAAATCTGATTTTGTTTCATCAAGTAAGGAGACAAGATAATCCGTTCTACCTTCAAATCCCAATTTTCAAATTTTGGTTTTTTTTCATCAGAATATGCAATCCTGCCGATTTTCACTTCGTCTCCATTTATAATTTTATTATTCATTTCTTTTTGGTTTATTTCAGGAAAGAAAATAAAGGCTGATCTTGATTTTTTCACTTTCCTTACGGAACTTTCATCAAAACTATACATGCGTTGGAGATGTTTAAGTTCACTGTCATTCACTAATACAAAATTCACGTTAGGAATAGGTATAAGATTATTTGGTACTAAATTATCTATTGTGTGCTCAGATATTTCAACATTTATATTCTCCAGCTTATAGGTATTTATCCAAGATTTAATATTGGGTGAAAGTTGTTGTTTGGTTAGGAGCAAGGTGCTCCCTAGGGAGTTTGGAACTTTATCAATATAAACAACTCCTGGCAAGCGTTGAAGATCTTCTACACTTTTATAATCAAAAGAAACAGATTGATTGGTTTCGATAATATAGCCATTTACATGTTCCTCAGCAGTCAGTTGCTTAGATGAAAGTATAAAATCCGGTGTTGTTTCTTCGGATTTTTCAATTGTTTCATCGGCTATTAACTGGGTGAAGAAAAAAATCATGATCGAGAAAGACAGTATAACAATAAATAATATAGAAGATTTCCATCGAAACGTAAGTTGAATCACCAAAGACTTCAATTTAAAAGGAAACTTTTCTATAAATTGATAAACACGGTATCCTTTTGCTATAAGCGGATTCCCTTTTAAATTAGTATGAATTGTTTCTTTGCTTATTTTTTCCGTTACAATTAGTGCTGTTATACATAATGAAAAAAATAATAAGGTGAGCCAAATCGTGACGAACAGAGTAGATTCCAACAGAGGTGAAGAACTGTAGTTTTCAGTACGATATGTTTGATGATTTAATATCTTTTTCAAGTACACCCCAACAGGAAAAGATATTAAGAAACTCACTAAAACAATAATGGTACTCTGAAAAAAAACAAGAAGCCTTATATGATTTTTTTTTGCTCCGTGGGATCTCAGTATCGCAATTTTTTGCCGGTAATTCTGATAGAACACCTCAAATATTCGAAAACAGCAACACAACGAACCAAATATTAGAATGATTGAAAAAAATAAACATATATAGAAAATCCTATTATAGTTTTTATATCCTTCATTAAAAAGATTCTCATTTTCATATAATTGTTCAGGGCTAGATAAATGTTGCTCAAAATTTTCATTTATTTCTTGTTCGATCTTTTCTACATTTTCATTTTGAAGTGAAAAGATAAAACTTTTTTGTATATCAATGTGCTTATCTGCATTAAATTTTGTCGGACTTATAAAAACATTTGGATATGTATTCTTTCCTTTTTCTATATTTATTGGAGTAGACCAATTTGAGGAATAATTATTCACAATACCTACTATTTGATAAACTTCCTCAACAGCACCTATTTTTAATTTAACATCCGCTCCAATAACGTCATTTGTTTTAAAAGAGTCAGTTAAAAATGATTCAATGGCAATCTCATTTTTGTGTACAGGCATCCTCCCATGTAAAATATGTATATGCCCTAATTCTAAAGCACTTTTGTCAAACCATCCAATAGAAGCTCCGACTGAAGATTCATTAAAATCTTCAGTGTAACCAACTAAAAAAATTCCTCCTCCTTTTTTTACACTATGTATTCCTTTTAACTCTTTGAACTCCTTTTCACTAAGATTGTTAATTATAGCATGATGCTCACCATATTTTTCATAGGCCTTTTCTTTTGTGTATTTCAGAATTTCTTCTGTAGCGCTGTTCACCATAATAAGAAAGACCATTGAGATAGAGATTATTAAAACCATTAAATAAGATATTTTTCTTCTTTGGAACAACGACTTAAAAGCTAATTTAACCCAAAACATATTTCAACACCTTTATAAAGTTTTGACTCGTCCATCTTCAATTAAAAAAAGCTGATCTGGCCTCTCTATCAAGTTCTCTTCGTGTGTAACAATCACTAATGTTTTATCAAATTCTTTGCATAAAGAAACTAAAAGTTCAATAACTTTTTCCGCATTTTTTTGATCTAAATTACCAGTAGGCTCGTCCGCAAAAATGATTTCTGGATCATTTGCCATTGCTCTTGCAATAGCAACTCTTTGTTGCTGACCACCTGACAGTTGGAAAGGAAAAGATTTCAACTTGTGCCCAATCCCTAAAATGTTTGTCAGTTTCTTAATGTCCGAAATGTCTTTTTCCTTTTTATTAATCATTAGTGGTAGGATAATATTATCAAACACTGAAATTTCAGGTATTAAATGATAATTTTGAAAAATGAAACCGAAATTATTGCCTCTAATATTAGCTTGTTCAGGATCCTTTAATTTGTAAAAATTTTGCTGTTTAAACCACACATGGCCGTTGGTAGGTTCCTCCATGCCACCAAGAAGACTCAGCAAAGTTGTTTTACCTGATCCACTTTTCCCTAAGATTACATTAATTGAACCCTTGCTTATAGAAAGAGTAGTAGGGTGCAACGCATTAAATAATGAAGCACCCTCCCCATATGTTTTTGTTACTTGATTTGTCGATATTATAATTCTATTATCTTGTCTCATAATATTCTTATTGTTTAATCCTTCCTCCACCTTTTATATTAATTCCGTAATCTGAATATGTGTGCTTCGTAACATTAACTCTGTAAGTTCCTTTAGCCACTTTTCCTACATTTTTGCTATAACTTTTTCCGGTGGTTAATCTACCGGTACTGTAGCTAGTAAATACTCCTTTGCTAATTGTGACAGTATATTTATGAGTTTGTGACAGAGTTTCACCAGTTTCAGCCTTAATAGTTCTTGCACTAGCAGTTATAGTGGTAGATTTATTGCTTAGTTTATGTTTAGCTTCTCCAGTTACTGCTGATCGGATATTGAAAGAATATGGCTCATTATAAGCTAAACTCACCGTACTAAAGCCGAAAATAAAGACCAAAGCTACCACAGAGAAAGCACCAAATATTTTCTTTCTCTTTAATAATCTTTTCATAAATAATCCCTCTTCCTTTTTATCTTCTTTTTGGTTGTCCAATCAGAAACAGATCTGTCATATATTAGGTTAATATGAAAAATAATGTAAGTCAATGCATAAATTAGATTTCTATATCCATCATTTGTTTCAAAGAAATAACTAATATAAAACGGATATATGATGATAGATAGGCTAATTCCAAAGCTTTTAATTTATTACGACTTTTAACCGCAAGTGTGGAATTTCAAATCAACAGCATCGAAATTGACATAAAAGAAAGGACAGGATCTCTCCTGCCCTTCATTTTACCATATACCCAACAATTTCCACCATAAACCTCCGACAACAAGCCATGTCACAATATGAACAATCGACAAGATAAAGCCGATTGACCACCATTTGCTTTGCGGGATATAGCCGGCCCCGAAAAAGACGGGTGCCGCTCCAGCTCCGTAGTGTGTCGTCGAAGCAAAAAGGTTGCTGAAAAACGCAAGGCTTAATGCTGCGAGGAGCGGCGGAGCGCCTGCAGCGATAATCACGGCGAGAAAGGCCGAATACATCGCGCTGATATGAGCGGTTGCACTCGCAAAGAAATAATGCGAATAATAGTAAACCGCAATTAAAATGAGAAATGCGCTGACCCAGGAGAATCCTGAAACATACGATTTCATCGCATCGCTGAACCAGCCGACCATGCCGAGTTCATTCAAGAAGCTCGCCAGCATGACGAGCGCGGCAAACCATGTCAGCGTATCCCATGCGCCTTGCTCTTTCTTAATATCGTCCCACGTCAGAACCTGTGTCAAAAGCAGGACGGCTAAACCGATCAATGCCGTTGTCGTTGCGTCAATTTTCAGGTTTCCGCCGAAAATCCATAAAAAAAGGACGAGCAAAAAGACCGCGACCATCGAGAGTTCCGATTTTTTGAACGGGCCCATTTCTTTCAGCTTCTCTGTTGCGATTTTCGCCGCATCAGGCGTTTCTTTCACCTCAGGCGGATACAGTTTATAAATGACAAGCGGAGTGATGATCAAGCTGACAAGTCCCGGGACGATGGCCGCCACAGCCCAGCTTGTCCAGGTCAGATTCACACCTGCCACATCATGGGCAAGTTTGGCAATCAGCGGGTTTGCCGCCATAGCCGTTAAGAACATCGCTGAAGTGATCAAGTTCCCCTGAAAGCCCACCTTCAGCAAGAAAGCGCCGATGCGCCGTTCCGTGCCGTCCTTGGGCGTTGACTGAAAAGTTTCGGATAACGAACGGATAATCGGAAAAATAATTCCCCCGGCCCGTGCGGTATTACTCGGGATCGCCGGCGACAAAATCAAATCGCTGACAAGAAGTGAATACGAGAGTCCGAGTGTTTTTTTGCCGAACATCCGCACAAATAAATAGGCGATTCGCGCACCTAAACCGGTTTTAATGAATCCCCGTGAAATAAAAAAGGCAATGACGATCAGCCAAATCGTCTTGTTTCCAAAGCCGCTGAGCGTTTCTTCAATCGACAGCGTTCCGGTCAGCGCTGTGACCGCCAATGCGAATACGGCGATTGCCCCCATCGGCAGCGGTTTTGAAATAAAGCCGATAATCGTTGCCACAAAGATTGCAAATAAGTGCCATGCTTTCGGGTCCAATCCGGCGGGCGACGGAATAAACCAAATCACCGCTCCGACTAAAATCGTGACCGTAAGAGGAATGATGTTCAATGCCGATTTTTGTTCTGCATCTTTTTCTTTAGCCAAAACCTTTTCCTCCTATTCATATCGTTTTCGTTTATTATTCTACTCCTTCCCTGCCATCATTCAAATTTTATTTTATTAAAAAAACTGCCGACCTTGTCGGCAGTCTCAATTTATACCCAAGATTTCACTCTTTCATGATCCGTGACAAAGAGGAGGACTTTTCCTTCATCAAGCTGCTTCTCGAATTGTTCTGCTTCCTGTTTTGAAAAGCCGATCTCATGAATTTTATTGCGAAGTTCGTCCCCTTTTTTGTTGAAGATATTGCCCACGGCATTTTTAAGGCCTGTCTCTTCGGCTCCGATCGTATTGGCATCCGCGTTGTCCGCAAGTCTTTCAGTACGGTCGTCATCATGTGACAGAACGTAAATATCTTCTCTTGCAACTCCGATTTCTCTGAGTTCCTCAACATCCTTCATCAGTTTTTCATCATTAGTATATTGTCTTACTACTGGTTTCATATGAATCTCCTCCCTTTTTTCATGTTGTATTTAACACTTACCCTTTGTTTACGCGGCTAAACGGATGAATGCTCTGTCATGACATTTTCATTTCAATGTTACAATTGTTATAAATTTTCAGACAAAACGTTTGAAAGGATTGCCAATTCAGGTACATTACAAATAGACAAGGCTTTGAGATGGGGTGATTGAAGCGTGTATTATTTTTCACCGGAACAGCAATATAACGCATGGATCATTAGCGATTTGGTCAAGCAGATTTTTTCAAGGGAAGGTCATCAAGAAGTTGATACTCATCGATTTGAATCTTTTGCCGCCAGACGATTCGGCATTAATATCGATTACGTCTTTTCAATCATCATGAACATCGGCGATCCGGAAGAAAGGAGAACGGCAAGCAGCACCGAAGACCTCCTCTCTTCATATCTCCTGTCATTGCTTCCTTTTATCACAAAAGACATGTTTCAATTTTCGAGAGAAAATGCCAATCAATATCTTTTAAATGAAAGAAATGCTGATGTTTTTCATCTTTTTCTGCCCGATTCTGTGCTGAAAAAAACCTTTCATGCAACCCGCTGATCTTTTGCTAAACCTCTTTTTTACGTGGTAAGTTATAAGTAAAAGGAGGAATCATTATGTCGCAAAAACAAATTGAACTCGCAAGACGTCCGCAGGGCATACCTGTTATGGACGATTTTCGCATAAAAGAAACGGAAATTCCGGAAGCAAAAAAGGGTGAAGCGCTTGTAAAAACGCTTTATGTCTCAGTGGACCCTTATATGAGGGGAAGAATGCAGGACACGAAATCCTATGTCGAGCCATTTCCGCTTGATAAAGTAATCACCGGAGGCGTGATCGGCGAAGTGATATCTGCAAAAGGAGAAAAGCTCAAAAAAGGGGACATTGTTTTGGGCCGCTTGGGCTGGCAGGAGTATTCAGCGGTTCGCGAAGACAATCTGCAGAAAATCGATCCGTCCCTCGCGCCTGTTACCGCTTTTCTTGGGATTCTCGGCATGACCGGTTTGACGGCTTATTTCGGACTTTTGGACATCGGACAGCCAAAAGCCGGTGAAACGGTTGTTGTCTCCGGTGCCGCCGGAGCAGTCGGCTCCGCCGTCGGACAAATTGCCAAAATCAAAGGGGCGAGAGTCGTCGGTATTGCAGGCTCTGACGAAAAAACGGCATACTTAAAAGAAAAGCTCGGTTTTGATGAAGCAATCAATTATAAAACAACGGAAAATATGGCCTCAGCGCTTGAACAAGCTTGTCCGGACGGTGTCGATGTTTACTTTGACAACGTCGGAGGCACGATTTCAGATGCTGTCTTCCCCCTGCTCAATAAGTTTGCACGAATTCCGGTTTGCGGGGCGATTTCTTCTTATAACGTCAAAAGCGCAGAAGATGATATGGGGCCGCGTGTACAAACGGCCTTAATTAAAACAAGCGCCCTGATGAAAGGATTTGTTGTCAACGATTACAGGGACCGCTTTCCTGAAGGAACCAAACAGCTCGCCGAATGGGTAAAAAGCGGGCAGCTTCAATATGAGGAAACGATAACAGAAGGTTTCGAGCGGATACCTGAGGCATTTTTAGGCTTGTTTGAAGGAAAAAACCTCGGCAAACAGCTGATCAAAGTCGCCGATTCCGACAATGCCTGAGCATTCATATAAAAAAGAGGCCTGCCGGCAGCAGGCCTCTTTCTTATCTTTCAATAATCCGTCCTCTTTCATACACGATCCGCTGAAGCGGGATTTCAAGCTTCTTCGCCAGCTTTTTCAGCCTTTCCTCTTCAATGCGGTTGACAAGGCTGATCACGGTTCCTTCATTCCCCGCTCTTCCCGTCCTTCCCGACCGGTGGATATAGCCTTCAATGTTTGGCAAATCGGCGTGGATGACATAAGGGAGATCTTCGATGTCGATTCCGCGCGCTGCGATATCGGTCGCGAGAAGCAGCGTGAATTCGCCTGCTTCAAATGCCTGCAATATTTTGGCGCGCTCGATTTTTTTCGCCTCGCTGTGAAGAACGCCGATGTCGACATGATGAAATTTGAGCTTTTCGGCATACACGTTTAAGTTGCCGATGTCTTTGACAAAGACGAGCGCCTGCATGCCCGGAAGCCGCGAGAATTTTTGCAGGATCTTCACCTTATCCCGCTGGTCGCATACGAGAAATTGGTGTTTGATTTTTGCAGATTCTTCTTTCGACCTCTTGATCCTGAGAACTTCCGCTTCTGTCGTCATGCTGCGGAGCTCGCGTTCGGCGTCGTCTTTTAAAGTCGCCGAAAAACAGAGGAGCTGCCTGTCGCGGAGCGTCGATTTGATGATGCTTTGTATCGTCCCGCGATGCTCCGGTGTAAGCAGATGATCGGTTTCGTCAAGGACGATCGTTTTCACTTCATGCATTTTCAGTTTTTTCATTTTAATCAGCTCAAATACGCGTCCAGGTGTGCCCGCAATGATGTGCGGGTGTTTTTTCAGCTTTTCCTGCTGCTTTTTGACATTGGCGCCGCCGATCAGGGAAGCGGCTCTGATATCCGAGCCTTTTTTCCATTCGACGATCACATCAAAAATCTGCATGACAAGCTCGCGGGACGGAGCCAAAATCACAGCTTGCACGTTCTTTTGATCCGCCTCCAGCTTTTCCAGAATCGGCAGGACGTAAGCGAGCGTTTTGCCCGTTCCAGTCGGCGACTCGGCGATCACGTCACGCCCGTCCAAAATCAGATCGACTGCATTTTTTTGGACACTCGTCGGCTCTTGAAAGCCCGATGCCTTCCAGTTTTCTTGAATAAACGGTTTTGCTTTATTTAAAAATGGCCATCTTTCTGTCATGTTTTTCTCCTTTTATCAGGTTGATTCTGCTCCTAGTATCTCAAAACAAAAGCGGCTGCGCAATTTTTCTTTTATTGTTCCCTCTGAGTTCGATATAATCTTATAGAATACAGATTATATTTTTTGAGGTGCAAAACATGAGTTTACTTACAGTCACAAAGCTGAGCCACGGTTTTGGCGACCGGGCGATCTTTCATGATATATCCTTTCGATTGCTGAAAGGCGAACATGTCGGTCTCATCGGAGCAAACGGCGAGGGAAAATCGACCTTCATGAATATCATTACAGGCAAACTTGAGCCTGACGAAGGAAAAGTCGAATGGTCCAAAAAGGTCCGGGTCGGCTATCTTGACCAGCATACATCACTTGAGCGCGGACAAACAATCCGCGACGTGCTCAGAAACGCTTTCCATTATTTATTTGCGATGGAAGAAGAAATGAATGCCATCTACACAAAAATGGGCGAGGCTGACCCCGATGAGCTTGAAAAGCTTCTCGAAGAAGTCGGAACGATCCAGGACGCCCTGACCAACAACGACTTTTACGCGATTGACGCAAAAGTCGAAGAAATCGCCCGCGGCCTCGGGCTTAACGATCTCGGCCTTGACAGGGATGTCGCGGATTTGAGCGGCGGCCAGCGGACAAAGGTGCTGCTTGCCAAACTGCTCTTGGAAAAGCCCGACATCCTGCTGCTCGATGAGCCGACAAACTATCTGGACGAACAGCATATCGAATGGCTGAAACGCTATTTGCAGGAGTACGAGAACGCCTTTATTTTGATTTCTCACGACATTCCGTTTTTAAACAGCGTCATTAATTTGATCTACCATGTGGAAAACCAGGAGCTGACCCGCTATGTCGGCGACTACAACCAATTCCGCGAAGTATACGAAGTGAAAAAACAGCAGCTTGAAGCAGCCTACAAGAAACAGCAGCAGGAGATTTCGGAGCTGAAAGATTTCGTCGCCCGCAACAAAGCGCGCGTCAGCACAAGAAATATGGCGATGTCCCGGCAAAAAAAGCTCGATAAAATGGATATGATCGAGCTCCCTTCGGAAAAACCGAAGCCTGAATTTCATTTTAAACAAGCAAGAACATCCGGAAAGCTGATTTTTGAAACGAAAGAGCTCGTCATCGGCTATGATGAGCCGCTGTCCCGTCCGCTGAACTTGAGAATGGAGCGGGGCCAAAAGATCGCTCTGTACGGAGCCAACGGCATCGGAAAAACGACATTGCTGAAAAGCCTTCTGGGTGAAATTTCACCACTGTCGGGAGAAGTCGAACGCGGCGAACACCTTCATATCGGCTATTTCGAGCAGGAAGTCAAAGAGACCAACAACAACACATGCATAGAAGAAGTGTGGAACGACTTTCCGTCCTTTACACAGTACGAAATCCGCGCGGCTCTGGCGAAGTGCGGACTGACGACAAAGCATATCGAAAGCAGGGTATCCGTATTAAGCGGCGGGGAAAAAGCAAAAGTCAGACTATGCAAGCTTATCAATTCGGAAACGAACCTGCTTGTACTCGATGAACCGACAAACCACCTTGATGTTGAAGCAAAAGAAGAATTAAAAAGAGCTTTGAAAGAATACAAAGGCTCCGTCCTGCTCATCTCTCACGAACCTGAATTCTATATGGATATCGCGACAGAAACATGGAATTGCGAGTCATGGACAACGAAAGTTTTATAAACAAAAAAAGCTTGTTTCCTTTTAGGGAAACAAGCTTTCAGATTGTTGACAAAATCCCAAAACGGCTTTTTGTTTTGGGATTTTGTCATCCTTTCTGCGTGATTGAAAACCTTTGCAGTCTAGGAAGGCCGAGCATCGGAGCGGACTTTCACAGGAGGTGATGACGGCGACGTTCAGGCAGGACGCCTGGGCGGTTAGTCGCCGATCCTTCCTCTATTCGTGAGCACCGACGCGCAGGCCTGACAACGAATGCGAGGGTTTCTCGACACGCTGTTTTCATTAATGACCGGCTTTGATGCCTGCCAAATAACGGCGGCCTCCAGTCAAAACGGCCATGCCGGCAAGCACGGCGATGCATCCTGCAAAATAGGGAGTATGCGCAGTAAAATGATCGGCTAACACACCGGCGATCCAAGGCGCAATGGCCCCGCCGATGAACCGGATGGAGCTGTAGGCAGATGAAGCGACAGACCGTTCGACAGGCGCAGCTTCCATCACCGCTGTTGTCAAAATCGTATTGATCATGCCCAGAATCCCTCCGGCTATGATGATCGCCCCGATGACGAGCGCCATGTGCTCCGTCCAAATCCCGATCGCGAGCAAATCAGCTGCAAACAGCATAAACAGAAAGATCAGCGAGCGGACGGTTCCAAAGATCCGCTGTACGGCCGGAGCGATGAAAACGGAAGTGATCGCAAGAAACAGCCCCCAGCCGAAAAAGACGTAGCCGAGGCCCCGTTCATTTAAGTCAAGAACAAACGGCGAATATGCAAGCAGGGTGAAGAAACCGAAGTTATATAAGAATGCGGCGCCTGAAAGCGTCAATAGCCCTTTATAACGAAGCGCTTTGATCGGCGCGCTGACGGAAATTTTCTTCCGCGGCTTTTGGACAGGCGGCAAAAGAAAAAAGATGGCCAAAAGAGCGGCCGCCATTAAAACCGATACGCCGAAAAACGGCGCTCTCCACGATATTGTGCCAAGCTCTCCACCGGCAAGCGGTCCAACCGAAATGCCCAATCCCAAAGCCGCCTCATACAAAATAATGGCTTTTGCGCTTCCGCCAGATGCCACGCTGACAATGACGGCAAGCGCAGTTGAGATAAACATGGCATTTCCGAGTCCCCAGCCGCCGCGAAAGCCGACGAGCTGAGAAATGGAATGCGAAAGCCCGCCCAAGCCTGCAAAAACGATGATCAGGATCAAGCCGCTGATTAACGTCAGCTTTGCCCCAATCCGGCTCGATACGGCGCCTGATAAAAGCATGGCGAAACCTGTGACTAGCAGATAGCTTGTAAATAAAAGCGAAACCTGGCTGGGGGAAGCATGCAGCTGCCGCGCAATCGCCGGCAGAATCGGATCGACAAGCCCGATCCCCATAAACGAGATCACGCAGGCAAAGGCCACGGCCCAGACCGCTTTTGGCTGTTTAAACATACTTGAGTTCTCAGGTGGTTGTTCATTCATGATCTATCAAACCTTTCTTTGCAAATAAAGAAACGCTATAAAAATAGCGTTTTTCTTGTTTAATCAATTGATTGAAGCGCATTCTCGGCTTTTGCCTGCATACCCTCCAAGCGCTTCTTGAATGATTGAAATTTCTCAATTTTTTCATCAATCATTCTCATCTGTTCATTCAGCATCCTCTGAATGTCTTCGAGCTTTTCTTTTCGTTCCCGTTTGTCCAGCGATAAAAGGTATCCTTCTTTATTCATCTCCAAGTGCTTGCCCGTTTCCATGAACTGCTGGAGCTCCTGCAGCGAGAATCCCAGCACTTCCTTCGCGCTGATCACTCTTTCAAGCTCTTCAAGATCGTCTTCAGAGTAAAGACGGACACCGCCTTCCGTCCGCTTCGGTGAAGAAAGCAGACCGATTTCTTCGTAAAAGCGGATCGTTCTTTTCGTCAGGCCGCTTCGCTTGGCCATTTGATCAATCTTCATCCACTCCACGTCCATATCCCCCCGAGATTTTTCTTCTTTTCTATTATACTACTACTATACTTTTACGTAAACGTTAAGTTTTTTTCGATACAAAAAAAAGAACTGACTTGACATCATCCTGCTGCTGTAACGTATCATAGAATGGACAACTAAACAGGAGGACAAATAATCAGAGTGAACACTCATCAAAATCGATTTTCAGTTCAAAGTAAAGTTTCGGCATTGATTGAAAGCCGGCTGTTTCAGTCATTCATAACGACGGTCATTGTGTTGAATGCCATCTCGATCGGTTTGGAAACTTACGCTTTCTTTAAACCTTATCAAAAAGTATTTTTTATTGTGGATTGTTTGTTTTTAACGATATTTGTCATCGAACTATCTCTTAAACTATTCGTTCAAAAACAGCACTTTTTTAAAAACAACTGGAACGTTTTTGACTTCGTAATCGTCGCCGGCAGTTTGATTCTTTACAATACGAATTTCGTCAGCGTTCTCCGTATCTTCCGGGTGCTGCGGGTGCTGCGGACGATCACTTCCGTTCCCTCATTAAGAAGGATCGTCAATGCGCTGTTTATGGCGATTCCGACTATCAGCAGCGTCATTATTCTGATGAGCATCATTTTTTATGTGTACGCCGTCATCGGTACGATGTTCTTTTCTGCTATCGCGCCGGAATACTTCGGCAACCTGCAGCTCAGCCTTCTGACACTGTTCCAAACCTTTACGCTCGAATCGTGGGCAAGCGGCATATTCAGGCCGATTTTTGCCGAGAGCGGCTGGTCATGGCTCTATTTCGTTTCATTTATCATCATTGCGACTTTCATTATGATCAACTTAATCGTCGGGGAAATCGTGAATAATGCACAAAAAATTTCTCAGGAAATAGAAGATGAGACAGGCGAGCTGAAAGAGGATACAAAAGAAATCAAAGAACTGCGCGCGGAGGTTAAAGAATTAAAAGCGCTTCTGGAAACCTATATCACGCAAAATGAAAAGAAAGATTAAAAAGGGCCGGCACCTGTAAGCCAGCCCTTTTTTGTCTTTAATTGAGGATGACAGGCAGCTCGGCCAGCGATCTAAAGCCGATTAACCTGCGAAATGGAACGTCTGTTGAAGCAAGCTTCAACTTAGGCAGCCGCTCCAACAATACGGGAATGGCAATTTGCGCTTCGAGCCGCGCCAATGCCGAGCCTAAACATACGTGTGCACCGGCTCCAAAGGCAAGGTGCGGATTCGGTTTTCTCGTGATGTCAAATACATGCGGATTTTGAAATATCTTCGGATCGCGGTTGGCGGCGCCTAAAAGGATGTATACGTGCTCTCCTTTTTTGATGATCGTCCCGTTGATTTCGCAGTCCTCTGACGCGGTGCGCGCTGTCAGCTGTGTCGGACTTTCATAGCGCAGGCATTCTTCAACAGCTGACTCAATCAGCAGCGGATTTTCTTTCAGCGCGCTGAGCTGGCCGGGATGGTTCATGAGCAAAAACAATCCGTTCGTCAAAAGGTTGACCGTCGTCTCGTGCCCGGCAATCACAAGCAGAATGCACGTCGCAAGCACTTCATCTTCGGTGAGCTGCTCATGACCGGCGAATGTGCTGATCAGGTCTTGAGAAGGATGAGCTTTTCGCTTTTCAATCAAATCTTTAAAATACGCCGTCAGCTTGGCAACGGTATCCCCGCCTTTTGCCAGCACCTCTCGTGTGCGGGTCAAATCGATCGTTTGAATGAGATCCGCCGTCCATTGCCTGAATTGATATCTCTCCTCTGCGGGGACGCCGAGCATGTCGGCAATGATAAGGCTTGCCAAAGGAAAGGCGAATTCGGATACCATGTCCGCCGTCTTCTTGTTTTCAAGCTGATCGAGCAATTCATGGACGATTTCTTCTATAACAGGACGGAAAGATGCCGTCTTCTGCGGCATGAATTCTTTGCCGACAATCGTCCGCATCCGCTTATGGCCGGACTCATTTTGAAACAGCATCATATTCCGCTGCAATTCGTGAAGTTGTTCATATTTTGTAGAGGCTTCAGGGAGAGGAACGCGGTTTTTAAATGCCGCGTCCCTCAAAATCGCCGCCACTTCTTCATATCCGGTGACATACCATCCCGGATGCTTTAAAACGGTTCCTTTATATACAGGATGAACGGACCGCAGTTTATCGTAAAACAGATATGGATCTCTCCAAAAATCCGAATCCGATTTCAGACGCGGCCCTGCCTCGTGCAGTTCTGTCGTCATGTTATATCTCCCCCGTGTTACTGCTGTAAACTGGCTTTCATTTCTTCCACCGATTCGACTTCAAATCCTAAATCACGGAGCATCTTATGGTCCTCTGTTTCATTCTGCCCTGCCGTTGTTAAATAGTCTCCGACGAAGATCGAATTGGCGGCATACAGCCCCAGCGGCTGCAAGGAGCGGAGGTTGACTTCGCGCCCCCCTGAAATACGGATTTCCTTTGTCGGGTTGATAAAGCGGAACAAAGCCAAAACCTTTAAACAATAAAGCGGATTTAATTCATTGACCCCTTCCAGCGGAGTTCCGTCGATCGCATGCAAAAAATTAACCGGAATTGAGTCTGCATCAAGCGCCTTTAAGCTATTCGCCATATCGACGACATCCTGCTTCGTCTCTTTCATCCCGACAATGACGCCCGAGCATGGGGACATTCCGGATTTTTTGGCTGTTTCCACAGTGTTTACTCTGTCATCATACGTGTGGGACGTTGTAATGTTTGAATGATTGCTTTTTGATGTATTGATGTTGTGATTGTACCGGTCCACTCCGGCTTCCTTCAGCCGCTCGGCCTGTTCGGGCTTTAGCAGTCCGAGGCATGCACAGACTTTTAAGCCGTACGTTTCTTTAATTTCTTTAACGGCGCCGACCACTTGATCGACATCTCTGTTGGACGGGCCCCTTCCGCTCGCCACGATGCAGTACGTTCCGATATTTAAATCGTGCGCACGCTTTGCACCTTCAAGCAGGGTCGTTTTGTCGACCATCCTGTAGCTGTCGATCGGCGCTTTTGATATCGAAGACTGCGAGCAGTAGCCGCAGTTTTCCGGACAAAGTCCGGATTTTGCATTCATAATCATATTGAGCTTTACTTTTTTTCCAAAGTAGCGTTTTCTGATTTGAAATGCAGCATGCATAAGCAGGAGAACGTCGTCATCCGGACATTCCAAGATGGAAAGCGCCTCTTTTTCAGTTACTTCTCCGCCATCCAGCACCCGTTCTGCAAGTTCCATCCACTGATTCATGTTTCTGCCCCCATTTGCATTTGATTCATAATCAAGGAAACATCGACATGCTCCTTGATCATGTGGTGAATTTGTGTTGGTGAAACGTCTTCAAGCTTCGGCGTAACGCCGAGGAGCGGCACACCGCAAAATCTTTCAATCATGTCCGGATTCGTCTGTTCGTCAAGTCCGGGCCGGCTGCTGATGCCGTTGATCACGATGCCGATCACGCGTATCCCCATTTGTTTCGCGTATTGGACGGTTAAATACGTATGGTTGATCGTTCCAAGATTGGGACGGGCCACAATGACAGCCGGCAAATCGAGCGCTTTGATCAAGTCGCTGACGAAATAATCCTCTCCGAGCGGCACCGCAATCCCGCCTGCCCCTTCAACAATGAAGCAATCGTGCCGATCCTTAATCTTTTTCCAATGGTTCACGGCATCTTCCAGCCCGACGGTCCTCCCTTCGAGCTTCCCTGCTGTGTAAGGTGCAAGCGGCTCTTTAAACACGAAAGGTGTGATCTCCTCATCAGCGAGAGATGTTTCAGAGCTGTTCTTCAAAAGTGCTGTATCACTCTGCGGATCGCTGCTAAGCTCTCCACTCAAAAACGGCTTGAACACGCCGACATCAACATGCTGCTCTTTCAACAAAGCGGCAAGGCCGCAAGCGATAAACGTCTTCCCTACTCCCGTATCAGTTCCCGTTATAAAAAAACCCTTCATTTCACCAAGTTCAACTCTCTTCCCACTAATTTAAACCCCTCTAATAGAGCTTCAATATCTCTTAACTTGCGATCTGCGGTGACGGTCAGCCTGATTCGGCTCTCTCCTTCCGCAACAGTCGGCGGGCGGATGGCCGGGGCCTCAATCCCTTTCTCCTTGAGGCCGTTTGCAAATCGAACGGCTTTTTGAGGGTCTCCGATCATAACGGGTATGATCGGCGTATCTTCTCCCTTGACCGTAAACCCGATATCCTCGAGACCCCGTTTGATCGTGGTCACCGATGATTGCAAAAGCCGGCGTTTATCCCGGCTGTCTTTAATGATGTCTAAAGCTCTGCATGCCGCCGCACAGCTTGCGGGCGGGACAGCCGTTTGAAAGATAAACGTTCTCGCATGATTCAGCAAAAAATCGATCAATGCTTTAGAGCCCGCGACGAAGCCGCCTTCCGCGCCTACAGCTTTACTTAACGTGCCGATCACAACATCTGGGGAGACGCCGAAATACTCGCCCGTTCCCCTGCCGGCATCTCCCAAAACCCCTGTTGCGTGGGCATCATCAACGATGACAAAGGCCCGGTACCGCTTGGCAAGGAGCATGATTTCGTCCAGCGGTGCAATTGTGCCGTCCATGCTGAACACGCCGTCTGTCACAATAAAACAGCGAGCACGGCTCTGTGCGGTGCGGAGCTTTTCTTCAAGATCATTCATATCCGTGTGGCGGTAAACAACCGTATCAGCTTTTGAAAGGCGGCAGCCGTCGATGATGCTCGCATGGTTCAATTGATCGCTCAATATGACGTCTCCTTTTTCAGGCAAAGACGAAAGCACGCCGATATTGGCCAAATATCCGCTTGAAAACAAGAGAGCGGCTTCTGTCTGCTTAAAACCGGCGATTTTCCGCTCAAGTTTTTCATGCCATTCGGTATTGCCGGACGTCAGCCTTGACCCTGTGCTCCCGGCTCCAAAGCGACGAAGCGCCGTTTCTGCGGCGTGAATCAGCCGTTTGTCGTTCGCCAGGCTCAAATAATCGTTTGACGCCCAATTCGTACGTTTCGCTTCCGCGACAGCTTGAGGCGGTTTAAGCGAGCGGTAAAGCCCGGCTGCCTTCGTCCTAGCGAGCCGACTGCTGAGCCATTCGTCAATGTGCACAGCCTGTAACCTCTTGAATCGCTTCTTTCATAATGGACACCATGGCGCGCAGGTCATCGGCGGTGCTAGCGAGCGGAGGAAGAAATGCGATAACATCCCCGAGCGGCCTCGTCAGCATGCCAAGCTCCCTCATTTTCAAAGACACCCGGTATCCGATTCGCTCTTCAGGCGGATAAGGCTGCCTCGTTTCTTTCGACTGAACGAGCTCGATCCCGCTCATTAAACCGAGCTGGCGGATGTCGCCGACATGAGGGAGCGCTGCCAGATCATGAAAAAGCGATTCCACTATTTTCGACTTTTCCGCAACTTGAGCGACGATTTTTTCCGATTCGAACAGGCGCAAATTTTCCAGAGCAACGGCACAACCAAGCTGGTTCCCCGTGTACGAATGGCCGTGGAAAAACGTTTTCAGTTTGTCATAGTCATCATAAAATGCCTGATAAATTTCCTCTGTCGCAAAAGTGACGGCGATCGGCAAATAGCCTCCGGTAATGGCCTTTCCAGCCGCCATCAAGTCAGGCTGAACACGTTCATGCTCACAGGCAAACATTTTCCCGGTTCGGCCGAATCCTGTCGCCACTTCATCGACAATCATTAAAACGTCATATTTCGTACAAAGCTCCCGGACGCCTGCCAAATATCCTTCAGGCATCACGATCATCCCCGATGCCCCTTGGACCATCGATTCGACCGACAGCGCGGCGATCTCACCGTGCCGCTCGCTCAGGAGCCGTTCGAGTTCTGCGAGGCATTCATCGCGGCACTCGTCCGGGTTGCCGCTTTTCGAGCGGTATACGTAAGGAACATTTACCTTAAAGCTTTCAAACATAAGCGGCCCGTATACATGGTGGAAGAGCTCGATCGCACCGACGCTGACAGCGCCGATCGTATCGCCGTGATAGCCGTTTTTCATCGAAATGAATTTTTGTTTCTCCGGCTTGCCGATGTTTTTCCAATATTGAAAGGCCATTTTCAGCGCGATTTCCATTGCTGCAGCGCCGCTGTCCGAATAAAAAACACGCGTCAGCTTTTCCGGCGTGATCTTGATTAACACCTCGGCAAGCTCTGTCGCCGGAACATTTGTCATCCCCAGCAATGTCGAATGAGCGATTTTGCCGAGCTGTTTATTGATGGCTTCATCCAGTTCCTTCTTGCGATGGCCGTGGACATTGAGCCATACTGAAGAAAATCCGTCATAGTACTCCCTGCCGTCGATATCTTTCAGTTTGATGCCCTCCCCGCTTTCGATGATCAGCGGGTTTTCGTCATAGTCTTTCATTTGGGTAAAAGGCAGCCAAAGATATTTTTTGCTTTTTTCAACGAATGATTGATTCATGTTTTACCTCCCGACCGAATGAATACAGGCTGTTTTTCCAAGCCGTCTATACAGCTCTTGATATCTGTTAATCCATCAACAAAAAAAATCCGGCAGCCGCTCTCGTCTCCATGCTCTTTCATCCTTGTTATCCGCTGATAACCCAGCTTTTTAGCGGCAACATAGCCCGTTATGTAATCAGGGTCATCTGACCAGCATAATTCGGCGACGACAGCCAGATGCTCACATACCTTAGAAGCGATGGCAAGCGCCTCTTTCAACCGCGGATTCGGCGGCATTCCGCACAAAGCCGCCCACATTTGAAAATCGGCTTCCGGCCAATCGAGCCGTGAGACGCGCACTCCTTTTTGTTTTCTTCCGTCAATCCTCCGCCCTGAATGAATGTCAAACAAAACGGCGCCCCTTACGTCCGAGTATTCGGCAATGCCTTGAAACGCTTTGTCTACCGCGTTTTTCGGTACGCCGGCACGGCTGATCAGCTCACGGGCAAGCGCTTGTCCTTCTTCCGCTGATTTTGTTTCATTCGTTTCAATGCGCAGAGGCTGGACAAACTTTATCGGTTCGTTTACAAGATCGAAGCGAATTTGCATAAAGTCTGGCTTGCCACGCGAATGAGACAATGCTTTTTCCAATAAATCGCTGACGGCATCCTTTACACCGATGAAAGGCGCAAGCCGCTCTCCTCCGGATATGTGTTTTCCCCCCTCTTCATGGGGACCGTTCTCGGAGGCTCTCATTCTCACACTGTAATACGCTTCTCCCTTCATGCTTTCATCCCCCCTCTAAACACCGCACTCATATGTTAACCTATAAATAATTTAAGTTAACATTACAATAAAATATTAGTATTCCTTTCCTGATATGTCAACATGGTGTACAAAACACCGGTTTGTTTGAAATAAAAAAAGACAAAAGAGATATCTCTTTTGTCTTAATGTGGAAATTCATTTATCTAGCTCTTTCAATCTGCCAATCGAACGGGTCAGATAAAAGCGACCAGTCGTCCGCCATCTCCGAATCTGTCAAAAGGCATCGATCCGCTTCGGCGGTAATTTCTGACGGGGACAGATCCAATCCGATAAAGACGAGCTTTGTGTGGCGGTCTCCGAATTCTTCATTCCATTCTTTTAATAGCTCTGGATTCTGTCTGAGGATTTGCTCCTGTTCCGCCTTGGACAGCGTGGCCACCCAATAAGAGATCGGTTCCAGCGACACGGATGGGCCTGCCTGCGACATCAAAAGGGCAAGGCTGTTGCGCGTCGCACACCAGGCGATTCCTTTCGCCCTGACGACGTTTTCCGGCAGCGAATGAATCCAGTTATAAAACCGCTCGGTATGAAAAGGACGGCGCGCTTCGTATACAAACGAAGATATTCCGTATTCTTCAGTCTCAGGCGTATGCTGGTGGTGTCCTTCGTTTAATTCCCTGATCCAACCTGCTGAGCCGCTTGCTTCGTCAAAATTGAAAAGACCGGTGTTTAAGATGACCTTCGGATCGACCTCTCCTTTGACCGCTCTGATGATGTTTGCTTTAGGCTGCAACGTTTTCAGCACTTTCTCAAGCTTTTCCAGATCTTCCTCGGAGACAAGGTCGCATTTATTCAAAATCAGCACATCGCAAAACTCGATTTGATCGATGAGCAGATCGGCGATATCACGTTCATCCTCTTCACCGACAGCCTCTTTCCGGTCCAGCAGGCTGTCACCCGACTGAAAATCGTGCCAAAAACGATTGGCGTCGACCACCGTGACCATTGTGTCCAAACGGCAGAACCGCGTCAAATCAATACCCAATTCTTCGTCGATGTAAGAGAACGTCTGAGCGACCGGGATCGGTTCGCTGATACCGGTCGATTCGATCACGATATAATCGATATTTCCTTGCTTCGCCAGTTTTTCGACTTCAACCAGCAAGTCCTCTCTGAGTGTGCAGCAAATGCAGCCGTTTGACATTTCGACCAGCTTTTCATCCGTCCTCGACAGGCCGCCGCCTTGCTTGACAAGCCCGGCATCAATGTTGACTTCGCTCATGTCATTAACGATAACGGCGACTTTCAGCCCTTGGCGGTTTTGCAATATGTGATTCAGCAGCGTCGTTTTACCCGCCCCCAGGTATCCGCTTAATACTGTTACAGGAATCCTTTTACTCATTTTTTCATTCTCCTTCCTCTTATCAAATCGTAATGATTACGATTTGTATTTTATTTCACCACAATTTATTTAAAAATGCAAAGTGTCAGCTTCCAGATGATCATGATGATCAAAACTGACACGACTGAAGTGGCCATCTGTTTTCCCATAATGGCTGCCGCCGTTTTCATCCCCAGTTCCTTGGCAATTGTCCAAACCGTCACCATGCATGGAGTAAAGGTTGATGCCAAGTAAATGAGCAGAAAGAGCGTTGCCCCCGGCAGCACATCAAGAAGCGCTCCATTCCCTTCATTGAACAAGAGAATGCCGTCTTTCCTGATCAGAGAAAAAACAAGGCCCGGCGCCGCATCTTCCGGAGCACCGAACAGGCTTAAAACAGGCGAGACAAGCAATGTCACAAGACGGATGACACCGAGTTCATTCAATACTGTCGCCGCCAGGCAAATGATGAGAAAGATCGGCATCGCCTGAAAGATAAATTGCTGGAGCACTTCTTTTACTCGAAAGACGATCCCTTTCCAGGACGGCATCTGTAAAAACGTTTGCCGGCGCTCGAAGTAAGCGGCCCATTTCTGATCGATGCGATACCATATCCGGTTATGAGCGGCTGCTGCGGCAACAAGAACAGCGAGGTAAGGGATAAACAGCCACTCCCTTCCCGCAGCATGAAAAATCGACAGCGTCGCGCCGATTTGGTAGCTGCACGCTGATCCGAAAGAAATAAATGATACACAGCGCTTTCTCGTACACATGCTGCACGACCGCGTCTGCTGAACGGCAACGACATTGCAGCCAAATCCGGTCAAAAGCGGAACTAAATCGCGGCCGTTCAGACCGATCTTCCGCATCAGCGGGTCCAGTGAATCGACGATCCGGTCCTTTAAACCCGAATCATCTGCTGCCGCATTTGCTATAGACATAAACAAAACGACAGGAAACGCCCAAACAAACGAGTAAATGCCAAGGGATAACAGGCCATAATTCCCCGCCAATGCCGCGCTCAGCCATGACGGCAAGCCTCCGACCGCATTTTGGAGAGGTTCAACCGCCCATTCGTCCGCGTATTGCTGCATCCACTCTGATGTATGATAAGCCAATACGATCGGCACCATAAATAACAAACATAAAAGTGCAGTACTCACAACAGGCCCAACTACGGGACGATGAAACACAAACTGCTGAACAGCCACACTTTCAAGTTTAATCTGTTTCATCCGTTTCCGTTTCAGCGGATGAAATTCAGCCTCTTTTCTTAAAAAAACGATGATATGCTCTTTTTTATCGTCTGTCACAGTTCTCGTATCAACCAGCAGGACCGGGAGACTGTGCTTGGTTACTTGCTCAGAAAGCGTCCGGCGCATGGCGTCCGTCATTTTGTCCTGAAACGTAACGATAAAGCAGACGCGCCTGGCATCCGGCGGAATCAGGTCCAAGACCGCGTTCAGCTCTTCTGAAAAATGGGTGCCGCGCAAGACGGCAACCACCTCATCGGCCTTTTCGATCTCTTTTTTCAGCGCTCTTTTCGACACGCTGTCATCCTCCCGAATGCCCGGTGTATCAATGGCTTGCCAGCCCGGAAGGCTTTTGATCTCCCGTTCAGCCGCAAATATCGTCGATCCTTTCACATTGGCTGCTTCGCCTGCTCTCTGATCTGTGATCGCGGAAAAAAGCGTTGTTTTCCCGACCGATTCGAGTCCGATGAAGAGCATGCGCTGCCGCCGCGTTGGCTCTTTCAGCATTCACACTGCACCTCACAGCAGCTCAAATCCGTGAGAAACATTTGATTTTCCCTGTATTCTGTCAGCACCTTTTCATCGATCGAAAACTTTCGTTTCTCCAACAAATGCTCGGCGATGACGGCGAATCGCTGCCTGAATTTATAAATGAAACAAAAGACGGCGTTTTGGTGCTGAACGCTCGGCCCGATTAAATAAAGACCGTCCGTCACGGTCGACATATCTTTATTCGTTAAAAGCGGTTTGCCGTTCTCTCCCCATTCAAACAAATGCTCGATTTGTTTTGCCCCGGAATGAAAGCCTGTCGCGATAATGGGCCGTGTTTCCGAGCGGATTTTCCTCCCGTCTGACAAATATAAATCATAGGCTGGTCCGTTTTTCGCCAGTTTCTCTACCAGGGCTTTTTCCAAAAACTGAACCTTCCCTTTTTCATACGCATCTTCAAGACGCTCCCATGTATAAGGTGAAAGCGACCGGCTTGGATCGGCTTCAGCGTTTTCGCGGAGCGAATTCGGCATCACAACCGTCACATCGCTGCCATAGGACGCCAGTGTAACCGCCGCATCCATTGCGCTTTCATAGCCGCCTACCACGTAATAATGGGCTTTTTCAAATTGGCTCCATCTGGCGACCTTGCTATTGTGGATGCCAATCTCTGCACCATGAAACGAATATTTCGGGAATTGGAATTCACCGGCTCCCCAAATAACGTCTTTGGCCTTCATCGTGCCTTTATTAGTTTCAACTGAAAAACCGCCGTCGTCTTTATAAACATTGCGAACCGATGTGCCTTCTTGAATTGGAAGCTGAAAATGATCGGCCAAAAGCGCCAAATAATCTCCATACTCCTGCCCGCTCAAGTGCTCGCGGTGAAAAGTAAAGGCAGGGGATGTTCCCGGAGCAACAGCATTTAAATCCAAAGCCCCGAATCCCTGCCCGGTAAAGGACGGTGTTATCAGTTTCATTTCTTCAGGCCAGCTTCGAAATGAAGCTCCTGCACGGTCTTTTTCCAAAATCGTAAACGATTGAAAACCGAGTTTTTTCAGAACGATTCCCATTCCAATACCTGCGGGTCCCGCTCCAACAATGACGATTTCGCTATGCTGCAAAACAACCACTCCCTAAACGAAATCATTTCGATTTAATTTGCATGCTTTAGACATGACCACTTGATTTTATCACAGCATTCCCTCAAAATAAATAGGAACTATTTCGATTTACTACAGAAAGGGGTCTCATCAATGGAACGTATACTGCATTTGCCCGCAAAACCCGAACGCCACCGCCGCTTCGGATCTGTCGAAGCCGTGAAAGGAATAAAACCGACCGATAAAGAACAGATGAAGGATATTCAAAATACACCGAACGACTATTTTTTTGACATTGACCATGTCGGTGTCTCAAACGTTTCGCATCCGATTTTGATTGCATCCTCGCTCAAGCCGTTTACACAAACGACGATCGGCGCTTTTTCCTTTACGACGAGCCTTGCGCGCGGCCGCAAAGGAATCAATATGAGCCGCCTGACAGAACAGCTGCAGCGCTATCACGAAGCAAACTGGACGATTGATGTTCATACACTGAAAGATTTTGCAAAGGATTTAGCCGACAATATGGAACAGCAAAGCGCATCCGTCTCTGTCAGTTTTCCATGGTATTTCGAACGCCTCAGCCCGGAAACCAAACTGTCAGGATTGATGCACGCCGATATCCATATGACAGTCTCTTATCATGAAAACAAAGGCTTTTCACAAACCGTCGGCATCACGGCCCATGTGACGACGCTCTGCCCGTGTTCAAAAGAAATCAGCGAATACAGCGCCCATAACCAGCGCGGCATAATCAAGATCACCGCACATATCAATGAGCAGGCGGAGATGCCGTACGATTTCAAAACCGAGCTTCTTGCCGCAGCGGAAACGAACGCAAGCGCAAAGCTCCATCCCGTCTTAAAAAGGCCCGACGAAAAAAGAGTGACTGAACAGGCTTATGAAAATCCAAGATTTGTAGAAGACGTCATCCGCTTAACGGCTGCCGACTTATACGAAATGAACTGGATCTCCGCCTTTGAGATCGAATGCCGGAACGAAGAATCGATTCACATGCATGATGCCGTAGCGCGGCTGTCGTTTTCCAAAATATGAATTAAAAAGAGCTGCCGGTTTTTCCGGCAGACTCGATCCTTATGCAGTTTTTGATTGATTCAGCGCCCGGCTGTTTTTAAACAGGAGCATTGAAAAAATGTATAATACCGATGCAAACAGACAAACCGCCCTGACATCAGTTTATCCGCTGTTCTTTACGCCCTCAGTGATCAAATCAGACTTCAAATCATAAAAAATCTTGCAGAAGCCGGCGAACAATCGTGCAGCGCTGTTAACGTTCCCATTCCAAAATCAACCCTGTCTCATCACTTTAAAGTCCTTAGGGAATCGGGAGTCATTCATACAAGAATAGAAGGAACACAACGGTTTATTTCGCTTCGCCAAGAGGACTTGGACAGCCGTTTTCCGGGGTTGCTTCAAATCGTTTTACAGGCAGACGAACCGTTGTAAACTGCCGGGTTCTCCCCGGCAGCTTCGACTTATTTCTCTTTCCGCACGTATTCAATATCATCCTGATACTGGCTGTACCCCTCTTGATACTCCATAACACGCGCCGTTTCTTCTATGAAGCTTTCATCATAGCCCGCTCTTCTCAATAAGTGAAAGCCCATTTCCATGCCTGAAGCAATTCCCCCGGCGGTGATGATCCGTCCGCTGTCGACGATTCTCGCCCGGCTGACGCGGCAGGCCGGCGCGATGTCCGCCAAGCGGTCGATCGGTACTTGCCCCATCTCTGACGCCTCAAGCCGATCCGGCTCTTTCCGGCTTGTGGCGGAAAGCCCGTCTAAGAGCCCCATGCGCCCGTAAATCCATGAACCTGTACATACGCTCACCAAAAGCGTCGACTCAGGCAGAGAGCGGATAAACTGATGCAGCCGTTTGTTGTTGGTCTCCTGTCGTGTACCGAAACCGCCCGGAATTAAGAAAGCATCCATATCTGGCTGGTCATTGAAGCTGTAATTCGGATGAACGGTAAGCCCGGCTTGCGTCTGAACCGGTTTCATCGCATCCGCCACAAGAAAGGCGTCCAGTTCAGGATCGAGCCTCCTCGCCACTGAAAACACTCCATATGGGGCGGCATAGTCGATGATTTCAGCATCCTTGAAAATGTACACGCCAAGTCTGAATCCTCTCGTTCTTTTCATTGTTTTCCTCCTCAATTTTTCTTTTATTCTTGCAAAACCTACGATATCATGGGGAGAGACATTTTACTTATGAATGATTACGATGGAAATCATTTTGATTTTCGATATCAAGGAGATGACAAGCTATGATTGAGCTTTTAGAGGGTAAATTTTTTAAAACCTTCATCGCCGTCATGGAAGAAAAAAACTTCAGCCGCGCCGCTGATCGGCTGGGGTATGTACAGTCGACAGTCACCAGCCATATTCAGCTTTTGGAGCAGGCTTGCGGACAGCGTTTGTTTCACCGGCTGTCAAGAGGTGTGAAGCCGACACCGGCCGGTTTGAAGCTAAGTAAATATGCCTATCAATTTATTCATTTAGGCAGCACCTTGGAAGAAGCGATGAATGAACTGGATCAGCCGCAAGGAACCGTCCGCATCCGCATGCAGGAATCGTTTTTTCTGACGCGCACGTCTCTCCTGATCCGGGATTTTATTAAAGAATATCCAAAGATTAGATTGCAATTGGAAAACGGGTTTCAGCACGATATCGTTCAGCAGGTGCAAAATCATGCCGTCGATTTCGGAATCGTACCGCAAAATCCGAATAGGCCCGACATCTTTTTTACCCCTTTGCTCGAAGAAAAGCTGGTGTTCATCGCTTCCAATGATCTCGCTGAAAAGGTTGAAACTGAGAGCCTTGGCGCTCTTAGTCGTGAAACATTCATCAGCTTCGGCACAAGCTGCGTCTACCACACAAAAGCGGGCAGATTATTGCAAGATGCCGGGATTGAAGGAAACAGCGCCCTGGAATACCCAAGCATCGCCATGATCAAAGAGGCGGTAAAATGCGGCATCGGCTTTGCCTTCATTCCTGAAATCGCAGTCAAACAAGAACTTGAAGCCAAGCAATTCAAACTGCTGCCTGTGACTGCCCCGATTGTCTCCACCCACGGGCTCATCGTCCATCAAGACAGAGAGCTGAGTCTGGCGGCGTCTTTATTAAAGGAAAAAGTAATCGGCTATTTTTGTAACGATGCTGAAAAAAGCCCGACAAATTAAAAACTGCCGGGATTTCCCGGCAGCTTCCATTACGATTGTTCCAGCTCCTCGATCATCAGAGACAGCTCGGTCCAGCGCTCCATTGCCGCATCGAGTTCTGCGGCTGTTTGCGCCTGCTCTTCCATCAACGTCTGAATCTTGGCGAAGTCGCTGCTGGCGGCGGCGATTTCCTCTTCAAGCCGTTTATGCTTTTCTTCCAGAGCGGCGATTCTGTCTTCGATGCCGTCCCATTCCAGCTGATCTTTATAAGATAGCTTCTTTCTTTTCTTTTTCTCAGGTTTGACAGGTTCTGCGGCTTCAGGCGCCGGCTTTTGACGGCTGGTCTCCTTTTGCTTCTCCATATATTCGCTGTATGAACCTTGAAAACGCGAAACGTTTCCGCTGCCTTCAAATACAAGCAGCCTGTCGACGACACGGTCAAGGAAATAGCGGTCATGGGAAACGGTCACGACAACGCCGGGAAACTGTTCCAAATAATCTTCCAGCACTCCGAGCGTCTCGGTATCAAGGTCGTTTGTCGGCTCATCAAGGAACAGGACGTTCGGCTCTTCCATCAGCACTTTCAAGAGATAAAGGCGCCTCTTTTCTCCGCCTGACAGCTTGCGAATCAAGTTGCGCTGCATGCTCCGCGGAAAAAGGAACCTTTCCAGCATCTGCTCAGCTGTGACCACTTGTCCGTCGGCCGTTTTGACGACCTCAGCCGTCTCCTTAATGTATTCGACGACCTGCAGCGCATCGTTCATTTCGCTGTGATCCTGTGTATAGTATCCGATTCTTACAGTCTGGCCGATCGTGATCTGCCCTCCATCAGGCTTGACGCGGCCGGCAAGCGCGTTTAAAAGCGTAGTTTTGCCGATCCCGTTCGGTCCGATGATGCCGATCCGGTCCCCGGGCACAATCAGTTCATCGAATGAACGGACAAGCTGATTGCCGCCGCGGCTGATGTCAACACCTTCCCCTTCAATCACCTGCTTGCCGAGACGGTGGGAGCCGATGGCGAAATCAAGGGAAGAGCCGGTTTCAGGCGCATCTTGTTCCTTTAGTTCCTCCACCCGCTGAATTCTTGCTTTTTGTTTTGTCGAACGGGCTTTGGCTCCTCTTCTCAGCCAGGCAAGCTCCCTTCGGAGAAGGTTTTGCCGCTTCGTTTCGCTTTGTTCGGCGAGCGCTTCTCTTTCGGCCCGCTTTTCCAAAAACACTTCGTAGTTCCCTTTGTATGTGTATAGGCGCCCGCGATCCAGTTCATAGATCCTGTTTGTCACCCGGTTTAAAAAGTAGCGGTCATGGGTGACGAGGACGACGGAGCCCGGATACCCGCTCAAATAGCCTTCAAGCCATTCGATCGTTTCATTGTCCAAGTGGTTTGTCGGCTCATCCAAAATGAGGAGGTCAGCAGGCTGAATCAATGTTTTCGCAATCGCAACCCGCTTTTTTTGCCCTCCTGATAGCGAGCTTACTTCTTTTGCCACATCCGCGACGCCAAGCTTCGTTAAAATCGTTTTTGCCGCTGTATTCGCGTCCCAGGCGCCGTGTTCGTCCATTTTCCCCTGTGCCGCCAGCAGGTTTTCCTGCTTCTTCGGATCATCAGGCGAAGCATTCAGCTCCTGAAGCGCCTGCTCATACGCCCTCATCGTCCGCATCATCACGGAATCTCCCGAATAAATGTGCTCAAGTACGGTTTCCGGACCGTCCAAATCAGGATCCTGATCCAAGTACTCGATATGGAGGCTGCCAGGCTTGGTGATGTCTCCTTTTTCGGTCGATTCATGGCCCGCGATCACTTTCAGCAAACTGCTTTTTCCCGTTCCGTTCGGTCCGATCAAGCCGATCCGTTCGTTTTCTTCAATATGAAACGATATATGGTCAAATAATGTTTTATCTCCGTAAGTTTTATATAAACCTTCCGCTTTAAAAATGCTCATCTGTCTACCAATCCTAACGTAATGTCATAACCTTATTTTAATGCAGATGATGCAAGAAAACTAGTGAGAGCTTTTTCACGGACATTACAGGAAGACGGCCGGAAGCCAGAAATATACGCTGATCACGATCAAGACGACACCTGCGATATTGAGCCAAAAACCCGCCCTGACCATGTCCTTCATCGTCAGCAGATTGGAGCTGAAGACGGCCGCATTCGGCGGGGTAGAGATCGGGAGCATAAAGGCGCATGATGAAGCAAGCGCAGCTGCCGCCATCAGCCCGTACGGCTCAACCTGAAGCGCGGCGCCAAGACCGATCGTCATCGGAATCACCATATTGGCGACAGCCGTATTAGACATGATTTCGGTCATAAATAAAATTGCAGCCGTCAAAATGATCAGTACAAATAAGTAAGGATGGCCTTCCAACAGCTTGAGCTTGCCGCCGATCCAAGCCGTCAGATTGGTCGCCGAAAAACCGGCCGCAAGCGACAAGCCGCCTCCAAACAACAGAAGAAGCCCCCATGGCAGCGTCTGCATATCCTTCCATTCCAAAATCCGTTCATCCTTTGTACTCGGAATTAAAAACAGCAAAACCGCTCCGAAAATCGCAATCGACGTATCTGAAATTTGAAACGGCAGGATGAATTTGAACATCCACAAACATGCGGTCAACAAAAAAACGGCAAAAACCGATTTTTCCTCCCTCGTCATTGCGCCAAGCGCCTTTAAATCATGATCGATAAAATCAGGTTTTTTTCCTTGAAAGGCGCTCACTTTAAATTTTATTTTCGTTAAATAAACATATAAAATGGCAAGAAACAGAACGGAAACCGGGAACCCGAATAAAAACCACTCAAAAAACATAATTTCGTGATTGAGCATCTGTTTGGACATCGCGGCAAAGACCGCATTCGGCACGGAACCGACCAATGTCGCAAGTCCGCCGATCGAAGCCGCATACGCGACAGCCAGCAAAATGCTTTTGCTGAACTTCTGCAGCGATTCGCCTTTTAAAATTTCTTTTTCCTGCACTTCTTTAATAACTGCAAGCGCTACGGGAAGCATCATCAAAGCGGTGGCAGCATTCGAAATCCACATCGATAAAAATGCCGTCGCCGCCATCACGCCGAGCACGATTCGATGGCTTTCAGCCCCGATCCGCTTCAAAATATGCAAGGCCATCCGTTTATGAAGATTCCATTTTTCGATGGCGATCGCAATGATAAATCCCCCCATATACATAAACACAATCGGATCGCCGTATGCTTTGGCCGTCGTTTCCATATCTAAACCGCCCAATGTCGGCAGCAAAATGACTGGCAAGAGCGATGCCGCCGGAATCGGCACGGCTTCCGTAATCCACCAGACGGCCGTCCAAGCTGTAACCGCAAGAACGATCCGCGGCGCGTAAGCCAACTCAGCTTCCGGTATCAAGCCGAGAATCAGCAAAAAACTGATCGGCCCCAATAACAATCCGGTCAGTTTAGTCGGTGTATATACTCTCATTTACCCCTTCCCCCTTTGAAAGCGATTTCCCATTCATCACTTTCGCTTCGCCCGGGGAAAATTCCTCTAAAAAATTTAAAATAAAATTTAAATTAATGTATGACACTGAGCCTAGAAATTGAAAAGTACAACTTTTCTATTAAAAAGTCACTCAGAGGCTGAAAGCAAATTTTTTAGCGCTTTTCCATATAAATTCATCGGGACGCTTTCTCCATTAATAAAATTGAATATCGCAAGACCATTTTCAAGTGAAAAAATAGTCCAAGCGATTTCTTCCGAAGATAGCGTAACCTCATGATTCTCTTTCAACATTAGTTTCGCGACAGACTTGGAGATCCGGTCCACAGACTCCCTGATCATGCAAGACCATTTGTAGCGCACTGACTCATTACGCATCACATAAAGAAGAAATTCCATATTTAAAATCATCCACTTTTGATTTTCTTTCACCACTGAGACAAAATGATCATTCATTGTTTCAATAAAATATGAAAGTGAATGCTGATTATTTATGATTTGATCGATGTTATTCACTTGTAAATTCATTTGTTGTTCCAATAAGGCCAGAAAGAGCTCTTCCTTAGATTTAAAATTGGAGTAAACCGCTCCTTTGCTAAATCCGGCATGTTCAGCAATTTTTTCAACAGAAGCCCCATGAAAGCCAAGCTCCGAAAAAATCTCAACAGCCGATTCTAACAACAATTGACGTGTTTCCTCTTTTCGCTCTTTTTGGGTTAGCCTTCTTCTAAGCATTCTTCTTCCTCCTCTTATTGACAATCATACTGTTCAGAATTAACATACCATATAGTATGTATATTCTAAAAGGTATCACTAGCACTTCACTAAATCAACGTGTGGCCATTAAAAAGAGGAGAAGAATGATGCAAATTGAAAATAATATCAAAACGGATAAACGACCTGTGTCCATCATATTGTCAAAAACCATTAAAACAGGAATTATTAAATCTAACCTTATTCCGATGTTTTCTGGATTAACATTATCTTTATATACTTATAAAATCAGCCTTTCTGAGAAATTACCAGAAATATTTTTTGCATTAATTGGGTCTATTTTAGTAATGGGAGCGGCAGGAGCTTTTAACAACTTATATGACCGGGATATAGATTCTATTATGGAGAGAACCAAAAACAGACCAACCGTTACAGGAGAAATAAAGCCTAAAACAGTTCTATGGCTCGGTATCTTTATGATGATTTTTGGTGTAATAATCCTTGGTTTCACCACCTCTCTGGCAGCACTCCTAGGGTTTCTAGGATTGTTTTTTTATATTGTCCCGTATACCATGTGGAGTAAGAGAAGAACAGTTTACAATACAGAGGTCGGGAGTATCGGCGGAGCTATGCCGCCTCTTATTGGATGGTCAGCTGTCTATCCGGACATCACACATCCTGCTGTTCTCGGTCTTTTTGTGACATCTGTGATATGGCAAATGCCTCATTTCTATGCTATAGCCATTCGAAAAAATGATGAGTATAAGGCTGCGAAAGTTCCAATGCTCCCTGTTATCAAAGGAGTTAAAAGAACATATATACAAACTAATATTTATTTAATCATCCTTATCGGGACAAGTCTCCTTTTTATTTCTTTGAGCCTCGGCATTATGCTTGTTTCCCTTATATTAGGTGTCATATGGTTGGTTCTTAGTGTGTATGGTTACAAAAAAATGGATTCAGAGAAATGGGCAAAATCCATGTTTATTTACTCTCTGATTCATATGACAATTCTTTTTTCGACTGTCATTATCTATTCTCTTATCGGAGTTATTTTCAATATATAGTTATTTGATTTCGTCTCTTTTACACGTTTGAAGGAATTGCAGTGTGACGGGAAAGAGCATACTCATGAGCCATATTTACGGCAGTCATTTCAATCGCTAGTGTAGTAGTGTTAGTAAAAAAACTGCCGACACATTGTCAGGCAGTTTTTTTCTATCTCTAGTCTTCAAAATGATGTTCCGCCATCTTGGCGAGGTTATGCGCGTTGCTGCTGATCTCCTGCATGGTGGCGGAAATTTGTTCAACGCCGGCGGCCTGGCCGCTCGTATGTTCATTGATGACTTCGATCGAATGCTCAAGGTCTTTCAATAACGCGTGGATTTTCTTCGTGATTTGGTCAATCTGCCCGACGTTTTCTTTTGAGTGTGTCGCGAGCTTGCGGATTTCGTCGGCGACGACGGAGAACCCTTTTCCTGACTCTCCGGCTCTCGCCGCTTCAATCGCCGCGTTCAGTCCGAGCAGGTTGCTTTGATCTGAAATGCCTTTTACGGTAACTGAAATTTTCTCAATTTCTCCGGCGCTTTCACTGACTTCTTTCGCCTGCTTGGAAATGTCGGACATTTGTCCGGAAAACCCGCTGACAGATTCGGCGATATCCTGAATGGCTGAGGCCGTCTGCTCGACGATGACCGACAGGCTTTCTGCGACGCGGTGAAGCTGATCCGATTTTTCAAGACTCGTACCGAGTCCGACTCCGCCGATAACCCTTCCGTTCTCGTCATGGAGCGGGATCGCTCTCGCCGCAAGAGGGAAGCCGAACAGTTCCTTAGGCACCATGCTCACTTTCTTTTTGTTTTGGCGGATAGCGTCTGTAATAATATCGCCTTCCTGCAAAGGATCACCCGCTTTAACATCAAGGGAAAATGTCTTTCCCGGAATGTTGACGATCAGCTTTTCAGTATCGTAAATCCCCACTGTCACATCGTCCTGAATCAGCTGATTCAGAAACGGCGCCACTTTCACAAAAGCATCCAGCAGCGGGTGGATGTCCGTTTTTACTGCTTCATTCATGTATCAAATCCTCCTTTTAATATGGAAAAATCCTTTTCTGGTGCTGGACGGAAATCCATTTTAATGTCGTAAATTCGTCAAGGCTCCACTCGCCGTTCAGCCTTCCGATCCCCGATTGCTTTTCACCGCCGAAAGCGACATGTGGCTCGTCGTTGATCGTTGTGTCATTGACATGGATCATGCCCGTCTCGATTTGCTTCGCGATGGCAACGCCGCGCTCCACATTTCCCGTGTGTACGGCTCCGCTCAGTCCGAACGAAGTGTCATTCGCGATCTCAACCGCTTCTGCTTCGGTCTCAAACGGCATGACGCACACAACCGGGCCGAACAGCTCTTCCTTGGCGACAGACATGTCAGACGTGACATCCGCAAGAATCGTCGGCTCGACGAGATTGCCTTTAATATCGCCTTTCAGAAGCGGTGTGGCGCCTTCTTCGATGCCTTTCTCAATCGATTTTCTTAAATGTTCAGCTTGGCGTTCATTAATGACAGGGCCGATCACAGTTTCAGGATCCAGCGGATCACCCGTTTTAAACCCGGAGATTTTTTGGCTGAACAGCTTTAAAAATTCCGGATACACTTCTTTTTGAACGAGAATCCGGTTGGCCGACATGCAGATTTGCCCCTGATGTGTGAAGCGGCTGAAAGCCGCGGCATTGACAGCGTATTCCAAATCGGCATCCTCAAGAACGATCAATGCGCTGTTTCCGCCGAGTTCAAGCAACGGTTTTTTAAAATGTTTGATCGCCAGCTGCCCGATATAGCTGCCGACCTTCGTTGATCCGGTAAACGAGATGATTCTCGGAATCGGGTGCTCAACGAAGCTGTCGCCGATTTCCCCGATATCCGTGACGACAACATTCAGAAGTCCCTCCGGAAGACCGGCTTCTTCAAAAATCTTTGCAATCAGCGTGCCGCCGCAAATCGGTGTTTCTTCATGCGGCTTTAAGACAACGCCGTTCCCTGCGCCAAGCGCAGGTGCAACCGATTTTACAGATAAAAAGAACGGAAAGTTGAACGGACTGATGACACCGACCACTCCCGCCGGAATGCGGTATATCCGATTTTCTTTCCCATCAACCGGTGAAGGGAGAATTTTACCTTCCATTTTGAGCGGGAAACCTGCCGCTTCTTTGATCATATTGACGACAAGATCGATTTCAAAAGCCGCTTTCAGCCGTGTTCCGCCAAGTTCCTCCATAATGAGGTACACGATCGCTTCTTTATTGTCTTCAATATAAGCCGCGGCTTTTTCTAAAATCGCTCTTTTTTCATAGGGATTGACGTTATCCCATTTCTTTTTCGCCTCAAGCGCAGCTTTGTACGCCGCATCGACATCCTCCCGCGTCGCTTTCCGAAAAGAGGTAATCGTTTTATGGGTAAAAGGATTCAGATCGGCCAAGACGCTTTCACTTTGGCCGTCTCTCCATTCCCCTCCTATGTATTGACGGTTGAGGTCAGTTATTTGAATCATTCAGTCCATCTCCTATCAAACAGTTTTGGGAAAAGTTAGACTACATCTTATGTATCGGCAGTCTTTCAAGAAAATTCAATCTCATGAGTCTTTTGGATATAAAAAAAGATTTTACCGATAAATCGGTAAAATCCGGAATCGATCATCAAACTCTGTTTTCATAAATCTGAAACAGTCTGACATTTGTCTTTTCATCTTTTTTCAGCTGATGTTTAAGGCATGATCACTCAGTAAATTTGTAATTTTGATATACAACAGCAAATTTCTTTTTCTTATTTAGCTTATGTAACTTGATTGTACTGTATATTTCTGATGTAAAAGATGCATATATACCTGAAATACCTAGTTTCCATTTATACGAACCTCTTGCATTCATATCATACCCTACCTTTTCAGCTTTACCGTCAGGAACCGATGTAGAAGAACTTGTGATAATCATTAAAGGATCTATTCCAGATGTTCCACTATCGGATGCATACCTCATTTTCAATCCAAAATTCCCCACTGTATAGTGGTTTCGTAGCACTAAAGATCCTAATGTGATGCCAAGGGATTTCACACTAACCCTACATGTAAATCTTCTAGCACCATATTTTTTTTCGAGTACATTTCCTTTTGAAAAATCATATCCAGAAGTCTTTACTAATTCATCTTCAGTTGACTCTATAACATCGGAAGACTCTAATTCAATAGTCGTCCCCATGCCTAAATCTATTTCTTTATTTTCACCTAATTGAACATCAACTTCACTTAAAGTATTTTGTACTCGCTCTCCTACTTCTTCAAGATATTCAGTCTTCTCCTCATCAGTTGAATCCTCCAAAGCTTGGATAAACTTTTGTTTTTTAACTTGTTTTGATAAATCATCACTTTTATCAATTTCAAAAATTTTTTCTTCCAAACTTAAACCTTGCGTTTTTTCCTTTGCAATGGCAGTCCCATAGGCAGTAGGGAACACTAGCAAAAAGGATACTAATAATAAGAATCTCTTCATTCAAATCACCCTCCGAATAAAGTAATTTTTTTAGGTGTATTTAACTGGAATTCTATTCAACTATTGTTAATATTATCATGTATAATACTTAGAGACAATAACAAATCGGAAAAAATATACTTTAATTGCATTTATATTAAAATATACTTTTAATTTTATCTTTCTTCTCTATAAAATTTATTTTTTGATTAAAATGTGTTTTAAGATAATGCTCCTTTTTATGATTCACATAATATAACAAATGAATCATTTTTTTGAAAAAACACCTTTTTTTTTAGATGCACATGTGTTAAATTATTGTTACATATGAATAAAATAAATGAACCAAACCAATTAATCTTAATTGCAAAGGCACTTGGAAACCCAATTCGCTTACAAATTCTAACCATCTTATCAAAAGGAGGTTGCTATGTTAGTGAGCTTGCACGCAAGTTAGAAATCAATAGGACATTACTTTATTTGCATCTAACCAAGCTCGAGGAGACAGGAATTATATTTAGTGAAATGAAAGTTTCATTAGATGGTAAAGCTCTTAAGTACTATTATCTAAAAGAATTTTCCTTTACGATTGATAATGATTTAATCGAGAATTTGGGGAAACAACAATCTACAGAATGTAAGGAGACTAAAGATGGGGACAGTTGATATTATCACAATTTTAATACCAGTATACTATTTTGTAATGGCAGCACTTGTCATTGCGGGTATCGTTGCCTTAACAAAGGTTGTCAAAAGATATTTAAGGAACGGCAAATTGGCCGAAGAGAAATTGAGACTTGAAAACGAGGAAATAAAGGATATCAAGCAGCGGCTTGAGAAAATTGAAGCCATACTAAAAGACGTAGAATAAAAATTTTCCCAATTCAGTCATCTGTATGATGGGGATTTGTTTGCAATAATCTTCCCCTCAAGATGATATCCAGCTGAATGACTTGATTGGGTGACGGGCTTAATGGTTCGTTTTAATGTACCACTTTAGTGGCAAGCTCAAAGGTCTTTTCTTATTTTTGCTTCCTTTTCTTGACCTTTTCATCTACAAAGGATTCCATATATCCCTTAAATCCCCACGCGACGATATTATCTTCGATCTGATTTCGTATATATGTTTCTATTACTTTTTGTTTCTTCCTACTTTATCTACGTAATGTCCAGCACACCGAAAATACCGACTCGTATCTGTATTTCAGATTTGCGTGTCGATCGGAACCCTAGGCCTTGCCTCGGGTTTTCTTTTCCACAAAAAAAGATTTTACCGATAAATCGGTAAAATCCGGATACAAGGGGAACAGCACCATCTTAGTTTTTCTGTGCAAGGTAAACGGTTGTGATCAGCATTGATAAGCATTGCAGGATATATAAACCTGTTATTAAGAAAAATGAAAAGGATATCCCTTGGAAAATGATCACCAATGCCCAGGCCATTAAAATAGCCGCCATTGTAATGTTCCAGGAGAGCGCCTTAGCCTGATAATTAATTTTCTGCTGGCGTTCATCGAACAGCCTCTCTTTTTTTCCAATCCGTCTGTTTACACTGTATATAATTACGATCCCGAGCACGCCTATTCCTAAACCTGCTAAAGCGATCAGTGTGTTTGTCATCGTTTCAGTCAATATTTTCATCCCCCTCAAAAATAAATAAATCTTCAATCAGACATTCAAAAATTTGAGCCAGTTTATGCGCCAGAACAAGTGAAGGTTTATACTTCCCCTTTTCAAGGGAAATCACCGTTTGCCTTGACACATCGAGCCTTTTAGCCAGTTCTTCTTGTGTCATGTTCAGCGAAGTGCGCTTTTCCTTTATTAACGTTTTCATCTTTCCTCCATCGGAATGTAAAGTTTACTATACGTAAAGTATACTTAACAAAAAATCAGGTGTCAAGTTAACTTTACAAATAAAAAAAGATAGACAAAACAGACTTTCGCCTGTTCATCTATCTTTTTACTTCACGATTTCTTTTTACGCCCCTAAATCGACATTATGGTAAACTTGCTGAACGTCTTCCAAATCTTCCAGCGCGTCAATCAGTTTTTCAAACTGCGCACGCGCATCCTCAGGAAGGGCGACGTCATTTTGCGCGAGCATGGTCAGCTCGGCCACCGTGAACTCAGTGATACCGGCGTTTTGCAGCGCCTCCTGTACGGCGTGGAACTGATCGGGCTCGGCATAGACGATCACCGCATCGTCTTCTTCTAAAATATCACGGACATCAATATCCGCTTCCATCAATAATTCGAGCGTCTCATCAGCCGTTTTCCCTTCAAAGCCGATGACGGCCGTCGGATCAAACATGTAAGCGACAGATCCGCTCACACCCATGTTTCCGCCGTTTTTGCCAAATGTGGAGCGCACATCGGCAGCCGTGCGGTTGACGTTGTTTGTCAACGCGTCAACGATCACCATCGCTCCGTTCGGCCCGAAGCCTTCATAGCGCAGTTCGTCATAATTTTCTTCAGAACCGCCCTTCGCTTTTTCAATCGCCCGCTCAATAATCGCTTTCGGGACATTGTATGTTTTGGCGCGCTCTAGCACGAATTTCAGGTTCTGGTTCAGTTCGGGGTCGGGCTCTCCCTGCTTTGCCGCCACATAGATTTCGCGGCCGAACTTGGCGTAGATTCGGCTCGTATTCGCATCCTTGGACGCTTTCTTCTCTTTTATATTGTTCCATTTACGGCCCATGATGTAACCACTCTCTTTCAACATTGAATCTTTCATTCACAAAATCTATTATACCGCAGGGCCAGGCGATTTCATCAAATTGATGCATCGAATTTACGACATTTTTTTGGAAATCCGTCTTAAGATGCGAGTTTTCCGCTGTCTTTCTTCTGCTCTTTTTTCAAAACAGTAATGAAAATTCCTGCAATTACAAACACGATTCCAGTCAAATGAACCAGTGTGAATTGCTCCTTCAAAATGACGCCTGAGAGCACAACGGCCGATACGGGGAGAACCGAAGTGAAAATCCCGGAAACGCTCGCCGGCACTTTCGTCACGCCGTTGTACCATAAGTAAAAAGCAAGCACCGTAACAATCAGCGCGTAATAAAGGACATATGACCAATCAAGAAGCCCGGGCCCGCTAAAATCAAACGAGACAGCCTCAATGACCGCAAACGGCAGAAAAAACAAAAAACCGAACAAGGAAACAAACGCCGAAATCGCCAATGCGGAAATATGGGGCGACAGCAATTTTGCCATTAGCGTAAACATCGCTTCACCGATCACTGCGGCCGCGATTAACAGATTTCCCATCAATGCATAAGGGCTCCCCGCTTCGCCGCCGGCCCCGAACAGGTTGATCGCCATCACGCCGATAACGGCAAGTACGATACCGGCAGCCATTCTTTTTTCTATTTTTTCTTTTAATAAAAAGAAAGCCAAAACACCGACAGCCATCGGCGTCGTGCTCGTAATAATGCCGCTCTCCATCCCCGTCGTCAGCTTAACCCCGTAAAGCATGCAGATGCTGAACAGAAAGACACCCGTAAAAGACTGCAGCAAAAGAACAAAGACATCTTTTTTCGATAGAGCGGGAATACCTTTCTCAATCCAAAAAAGCAAGATCATTAAAACGGCAGCCGCGATAAAAAAACGAATGCCAGACGACAAAAACACCGGAATCGTCTTCACCATCAGCTTGCCGACAACAACCGAACTCCCGACGATCGCCATGGCGAGAGCCAGAGAAAAATAAACCGACATTTGGTTCCGCATGAGTTTTCTCCTGTCATAATGTATTTAAAATCCTTTTTAAGTTTAACAAAAATAAGGTAAAATTTATTTCTTTTGGAATAAATATTTTCAACTCTTGCACATCAACCAGACAGCATTTTAATCAGTCCGCTTAATTGCGTAATCCCTTTCTTCAGGTCTTCACAGGAAGCAAATGCATATGACAGCCTCATGTAATCGCCTCTTTCCTGCCCGTATATGGCCCCAGAATTAAAGAGAATTCCTTTTGAAAGTGCTTTGGCATAAAGAGTTTTCATCGATACCGGCGGCAATATCTTCAGCCAAATAAAGAAGCCGCCTGCTGGAACGCTCCATTCCGCGAGTCCTTCCAACTCTGTTTCTAACACATGCAACACAAAGCTTCTTCTTATTTTTAGCTGTTCTCTGACGTTTTCCAAATGTTTCTGGTAAAGCCCAGATGTCAGCCATTCGGCTGCGACTCTCTGAGACAGTGAACTCGAGCCGTAGTCCGTCTGCATTTTAATATCTGATAAACGTTCAATGACCGGCTCCGGGCCGACGATCCAGCCGATTCTTAATCCCGGGCTCAACGTTTTCGAAAAACTGCCAATGTATAAGACGCGGCCGTTTTTGTCCATCGCTTTCATTGGAGCAGGCGGCGGTGCATCAATCCATAATTCGCGGTATATATCATCTTCAATGATAGGCAGGTGGTGTTGTTCGCTGAAAGCCAGAATCTCTTCCCTCCGCTTTTTGGACATTAACACTCCGGTCGGATTTTGAAAACAAGGGTTGGTGTACAAAATGGCTCTCGTCCGCATGTTTGGCGTCATCTTGATGCTTTCTGGCATGAGGCCTTCTTCATCCATTTGCAGTCCGGCCATCCTCATTCCCGCAGATTGAAAGACATGCAGCGAATAAAGGTAAGACGGCTGATCAAGAAAAACGGTTGATCCGCTTTGCAAAAGCCCCATGGCGATTAACTGCAATGCTTGCAGCGCGCCGGAAACAATTAAGATGGAAGACGGGGAAGCGTGGATGCCGACCGTTTGTAAATAGCTGCTCAACGCCTCTCTTAAAGGAAGATAACCTTTCGGCTCCTCATACCCAAAGGCATCCATGTTATGAGCAACCTTCTCCATCATCTCCTTCATAATGTCCAGCGGAAACAATTCATTTGAAAGTTCGCCTTTGCTGAGCTGTATCAATGTTGAATTCGATTCAGATTGATTAATCTCCTGAACCGTTTTCCGGCTGGGCTGCTGGAATCCGGCTGCCACGTATTTATCCCAATCAGGGGTCGAATGTTTGGCCAACAATGTCCATGTATTGTTTATAACGATCGTGCCTTTCCCCATTCTGCCTTCTATTAATCCATCGGCTATTAATTCTTCCAAAGCTGTAATCACCGTGCTTCTGTTCACAGCGAAATGTTTGGCCAATGAACGCTGACTCGGAATTTTGGTGCCGATCGGCCATTCTCCATTTGCAATCTTCTCTTTTATAAATTGAATGATTTGTTTGTATTTTGGCACGCGGGGCATAAATGGATCTCCTTTTATCGATAAGTGGTTGGGTTTATATTCTCAAAACTGGTTGAAGCCATTTTACCAAACGTCCATTAAGATGGATACACACATTTAAACCGGTTGGTTTTTTTAAAAAGGAGATTGAAAAATGATGAAGAAACAGAGGATGTACATCATGTTGTCATACTGCCTGATGATCGGCTTTTGGGCTTCGGCTTTTCCGGGGATTCGAGTCGGGCTGGAGGATTATACGCCTCAGCACCTCACATTGCTTCGGCTGCTGTCAGGTTCTTCGGCTCTAATATTGCTGGCTGCTGCCGTCCGGATGCGCCTGCCGGAAGCAAAGGACATCCCCATCATTTTGCTGCTCGGTTTTTTAGGATTTTCCGCTTACCACACATTTCTCAATCAAGGCGAGGAAACGGTCAGCGCCGGAATGGCAAGCCTCCTGGTCACGACAACGCCTATTTTTTCAGCATTGTTAGCGAGGCTGTTTTTCGCAGAACGATTTGGTGCAGCGAAATGGCTCGGATCAGGGATCAGCTTTTTAGGCGTCATGCTTATATCACTCGGCGTCGGAAACTTTGAAAACACGGCGGCTGGGGTGTTGTTCATTTTACTGGCCGCGATATGTGAAAGCATCTATTTCGTTTTTCAAGAGCGCTACATTCAAAAATACGGTTTTATCCCTTTTGTTTCATACGCGATCTGGGGAGGAACGATCCCCATGCTGTTCTTTTTGCCCGGGCTTTTCGAAGAGCTTTCTCATGCTTCCACTCAATCTACTGCAAGTGTCGTTTATTTAGGATTGCTCCCTACAGTTGTCCCATATTTCGCGCTTGCTTATATCACCTCGTACAGAGGATCTTCAGAGGCCGCGATTTCGCTTTATTTAACGCCAGCCGCAACACTTTTCATATCATGGGTATGGATAGGCGAAATTCCCGCTTTCCTATCACTTGCCGGGGGAATCATAACGATAGGCGGCGTACTGTTTACATACAGAGGAACGAAAAATAGCATTTACAAACTCGAATAATTTAATTCTGCTTATCTCCAAGAAAACTAGAAAGGATGTCCGGACCCGGGGGCATCCTTTTTCAATGGAATGGGCGCCGCTTGCGAAAACGAAAATTTCCCAATGGATGCTGCAATCTCGTTTCATTTTTTAATCGATCAGTTGTCAGGCAAAGAATGGTTTCACATTAGAAAAAAGCCTTTTTATATGGAAAAGGCTCTTAAACTTTATTTTTCTCATAAACTTGTTTAACCAAATCAACGATATATTCGATATGTTTTTCATCATCGATTTGAATTTCATAATCACCGTTCCCCCAGTGGCCGGTGTTTGCGACATCCCTAAATAAATCCATGGGATCATCTAACTCGCCTCTTTTGGCATTTATCCAAATTTTTAAGCCCTTTTTTAAGAGAAGAACGTCTACCATGTTACGCTTATGAACAGTAAATGCGATATACAGCTTTGTTGCTTTGACAGATATGTTGTCACCCACATTTAAAATCTCTTCTTTTAACTGCTGGTATAGATCAATCACCTCATCAGGCTTACGGACTAGATGATCTTCTTCTGTGAAAACTTTGATTTCCCTGCTCACTTGTTCGATTGCTTCACTTTGATTCGAAATTGTGTTTATCGACCCCGATGCCCCATTTGGTCTAATAGGATTCATTTGTAGCAGGTCATTTTCATACCTTTTGATTTCCCACAATTCCATCGGCAAATCTCTAAAATTAATGGATTCCTTTTGGTGTGTAGTAAACTCAGGCGAAATAAAGATGACCCTTGATTGCGACCAATCGACACTGTTCCTTTTTAAAAGCTTCTCTTGATTTTCATTATATTCAAGAATAAAGTCAGCTTTATTATTAAGCATGATGGACAGATAAGCATAGCCTTGATCTATTACGCTGGAATGTTTCTTGTTTTTATATTCAATAATAACAAACGATTGTGTCTGGTCATCAAATGCTAGCGTATCAATCCGAAATCCGGCGACTCGAAACTCAGAGGCAATGAACTTGAGGCCTAATAATTGCTTTAAATTTTTTTCACATAGGTGCTGTATGTCTTTTTCTTTCTCAAACGGTATTTCCCGGATTTCTTTCATATCTTGATGGTGTAATTGAAAGAGATTCATGGCTGCGCTCCTTACCTTCATTAAGAATGAACAACGTCATTTTCTAAAAGCATCCTCTTCAACAATCCACTCGGTTTATTCGCGCTGTCTGATAAACAATTCATATCACCCATGACAAGGAAGCTGTCCTTTGCCCTTGAAACTGCGACGTTTAGAAGGCTTTTATTGGCGTCTATAAAAAAGCAGCCGTCATTTTTCCCGTACACCGTCGACATGATGATGACCTTTCTTTCGCCGCCTTGAAAGGTATGGACCGTTCCTACGTCGATAAACGGTTTAACATCGGGTGATAGCGCACGCTTGATGATGCCGACTTGCATTTTAAAAGGGGTGATGATGCCAATGAGACTTTTTGGATCATCTTCATGATATGCATTTCGGATGTTGTAGAAATGCTCATTGATCCATGTGGCGATGGCCCTTGCCTCTATTTCATTATATCGGCTGCCCGCTTTTTTGCTTGACTGGTATGAGTCAACCTGCATATGACCAAGAGGTGGAATCGATAATTGAACAAGCGGATTTTTCTTATCCTCTGCCGCTTTGCCTCTCATTGGCTCAAGTTTTCCTCTATACACCAGATTGTTGCAGTATTCAATAATTTCATCATAACAGCGCCTATGTTCGCTCAAAAACAAACCGCGTTGCTGATGTTTTTCGTATTTACAGCTTTTGCACGCTACCCTCATCACACTAGATTCTGACGTATTCAAGCCGAGTTCGCGAAGCTTCTCAAACTGTTCGATCGAAGTAATAACATCATTTGAAAGAGCTAATGAAATATCCAATGTTTCGTTGATATTCCACACCGGTTCAATCTGATAAACATCTCCGACAACAACTGCCCGTTTCGCAAGCGAAAATGAACATGCCGCAATCTCAGGAGTCACCTGTCCTGCTTCATCTACGATTAGTAAATCAATATAATTGTAGAGAAAATGCTCCTTCCCATTGTTATAGGCCAGCAGCATTCGCGGAAGCTGATAAAAAGTCATCACAAAACAAGGGGTCAACATACTTAAATTTGTATAAAACTGATTTAACACATTATCGAAATTTGTGCCTCTTTGTTTTTCCGACAGTCTTTTCTCTAAAAGCCATCTGCACTCATAGTAATGAACTGCTAGCCAAAAAGAGGCGTATTTTATGGTTGTATCTAAAAATTCATTCGCCTTATCTAAAGAAGAAAATGAACCAGGATATTTCTCAAGAATGTTCAGTGATATAAGTTCCACCATTAATTGTTTATATTTTGTGTTCAATTTGCTGACTTGTTGGTATGTCGCATCGATCTGCTTTATTTTTTCTCTCGTCTCTTTTGCTTTTTCGCTATACAGAGAGAGAATTTTATCGAGATTCATTGACTCATCAATAAATTCTTCATCCGGCTGAATAAAATATCTGACACGACTGACTAATTTGCTCTTGAAGAACGGCAGAAACTTGAATAAGCGAACAAAGAACGGCAAGTTTGAAAAGTGCGTCTGCCACTCTTTTATTCTTTGTTGTATCGATTGAAACGTGCTTTCCCACTCGGTTTTTTCCTCGGTCAATTGCGTCATGTATGTATCTAAAGAAACGCCTTTGGGAGCTATTTGATCATATTCGGAGAATAAGGATAAAACTTTTTGTCTGATTTCTTCAAGCGCTGTTAACCGATTTGAAATCGTATGCTCACATTGCTTAATATCAGTATGGTTTGTTTCAAAATATCGACTGCATTCTTTGAGCATCTTTTCGGTTGATCGCTCAATGTTCTCGTTGCTTTCAACTTCGTCAAAAAAGTTTTCTCCCCGAGGGTTCGTATATTGAAATCCTTTTTCTTGCGCCTCTTTCTCCTTGCTGCCGGACGGAAAATAAACAGCAAAGCTGTCGACTCCTTCGATCCATCGCTGCTCTAAATGATTGTTTTCCCATTTTGGTTTAATCTTTCCGAATGATTCAATAATATTGGTTACTGCCTGATTGTTTGTTGATGAAGCGACAATGACAGGAGGATCTTCCTTTTTTAATGCTCGTTCGACATAAAGATTGGCAACGAGCGACTGCAATAACGTCGTTTTCCCCGTACCCGGCGGACCGTTGACTGCAAGAATTTCTCCATCTTCCATATTGTTGAAATGGTTCAGGCACTCCCTTTGCGATGGCGACAAAGGATATTCCCCGCCCATTTGTCCGACATGCTTCTGCATTTCTGACATCCGGTTTGGAATAAGCGGCGATAAAGAAGTGAATTTTTGGTTGATAAAATTTTGATAAAGCTGCAGATGATTCGGCTGGCTGGATAAAAGGTGATCATATAACTTTAATATATTTCTGGTTGCATTGATGGAATCATCCTTAAAGATATAAACATTTTTCTCTAATTCTATTTCTTTAACTGTATTTGAAGTTATTTCGGTTTCTGTAACTGACTCATACATATCTTTTGCAAACTCAAAATAGCTTTTCCAAGTGAGGTTGCTTTCCAACCTCTGATAATTGTTGCTCATATATTCATCAAAGTCATTGACATAGCCGATCGCAAGCTCTTCGTCAATGATTGGATGAAGATGCTCTCTCGGAATCCATGGATATTTGTCTTCTGAAGGCAACAACATACCATTGGCAGTCAAAACTGCCGGGATATAAAGAATGCCGGTCATATCTTCAATATTTGTCTCAACCCTTTGCTGCACGTCGAATTTCGTCTTGATCGTCTTTGCCACAACGATAACATCGAGTTTACCGGAGACATTTTTGTGGTCTGAAAGAACCGCGTAGTACTTACTGTCTATCTTTCCTTGTATAAGGCTATTCAAATCTGAAATCATAAAACGACTGTTTTTAAAGTTGATTTTTAGTTTCGCAGCGACACTATCGCGAAAATACTTGGTTACAGTTTGGGATGCCATCGCTTTTCCTCCTGATGTATGAAAAAAACATAATACTGGTAATAACATTAAGTAGTAACAATTATATCCTAAATGAATATATGGATAAATAACTGGCTTTACAAAAATATAGGAAAATAAAAAAGGATGTCACCATATAATATGAGACACCCTTCATAGGCAAATCTTTGATCAAACTCTAAATCGCTTCCGCTAAAATCATAAACCGGTACTGTGTGACATCAAAATAACCCTTTTCTTCAATCATTTTATGAATCGCGTACAATTCATCCGTGTATTGATCCACTTCAAAACCGGGCGCCTGCCAGGGAATGGCTTTTAAGTAATAGACCAGAGCTCCAATATCATAAAACCTTTGAGTCGGACACTCTTCCCTGCTTTTTAAAACCTTAAAATCATGTTTTTCTATTTCTTTTAACGCTTTTTCCAAGTTCCAGTCCTTAAATTCTTCATTTAGCGGTACACCAAGTTTTTCATTGATTTCTTCGCAATCATGCCCGCCGACTTGCTGAGTGAGAAACAGTCCTCCTTTTGAAAGGATTCTCCTCACCTCTTGTGCTGAATATGACTCGTGTTTATTGATGACCAGGTCAAATTGGCCGGATTCAAATGGAAGATCTTCATCATCATCAATTTGGACGACCTGAACCCCTAAAGGCGTCAATCGTTCCTTTGCAACTGGCACATTGGGCAAATAGCATTCAGTAGCGTATGCTGACGAAGGAAACGGCCCCAATTTCGATAAAAATTCTCCGCCGCCTGTCCCCATATCGAGCATGGATTTGGAATCTTGAATAAGAGACAGAGCCATGCTTCCGTATGACCATGAAAGCAGGTCGCTTTTCATTCTTCCCGTATCGTCAATGAAAGAAAAATCCCAGCCGCTGAAAGGCTTATCTGCGTGTTTTAAATATGAAAGAAATGTTTTGTCATTCATAGTATCCCCCTCCAATTTTAATGTTTAAATATGTTTTAAACGATTGGAGGGCCTCTCGCGAATTTGGAAGGTTTTTATATTTCATGCTCTTGTAGATTCACTGTAATCGCACCCCATTTCATGGCTTTAAAAAAGAAGCCTGTAAAAGGACTTCAGCAAATATTAACCTCCAACCGGCAGCTCAGCTGTTTGAACGCCGCCTGACGCCTGATTGTGGCTTTGGGATAAAGCAGCTCCGCCTAAGACCATAGCAGTTAACGATAAGCAAAGAATCAATTTTTTCATGACAATACCTCACTCCCTAATGATCTCATTTTGTTTTCGGCTTTCATGAATATTTTAACAAATTCCAGCGCTTCCTTGAAATCTCCTTTTTTCTCAAAATAGCTTGAGATGAGCAATGAAAGGTCACAGACACCGTCTAAATCATTCATCTCGTCCAAGGAATCGATGTCGTCTTTGATGCTTTTAACGTTTTCATGGCAATAAAGCTCATACATAATATTTATTTTCTTTTCATAATGCTTATTCCCGTTTTTCTCTAATTCCTCCTGTCCTTTTTTATAATAGAACAGGGCCGCTTCTGTTTCGCCGATTTTGAAAAACTCTCTGATCAGCATGTAAAGCGAGTTGATATAGTAGCTTGACTCGCACCATTCGGGGTTGCTCAACGCATGCTGGACGGCGAGAATGCATTCCTGAGACCGGCCGGAATTGGAATACAGAATGCTGATATTGTGATGAAGCATCGCTTCTAAAAACGAATCGTCGATCTTTTTGGAAATTTCAATCGATTCTTCGAAATACTTCTCCGCATCTTTAAAGCGCTGCATCTGCATGTAATTTGTCCCCATCACAACCTGGGATATCGCCAGCTTTTTTTCGTACCCGTCATGCATTTTGTAAATATTCATCGCGTCTCTCGCATAATTGAGAGAAACCGCATTTTGCCGAAGAGACATATACAGCCAGGACACTTTAAAATAAAACTCGGCCGCTTCGATCTGATCGGGCACCTTCGCCAGTTTTTTCTCGGCAACCTTGTACAGGCTGATCGCCCGCTCAACATTCTTGTTGTACGCTTCATGCATCGCCTCAAAAAAGTAGAAATAGTAATCGATCATATGATCCGTCTGCTCGATGCACTCGATTTGCGAATCATTAAAGTAAGACTCCCGCGGCAGCCGCTCTCCCCTCGCATCATAAAGCATCATCCGATACCGCTCCTCAAGAAGCGAAAAATAAGCCAGCACATTCTGATCCTCTTCCATCCCGGAAAACATCGACTTCGCCTCTTCAAAAAGATGCTTTGCCTGCTCAATATCATGCTTTTTAATTGCCAAATGGAATTCGTTCAACACCCCCGCAACCACTTCTGAAGCGACCTTGCTCATGCCGAACCCCCTCTTTCTCTTTAAGATTGTTCTCTATCTGTAAAATGATCTTATCACATGTGTAAATTTTTGTAATGACCTTTTGTCAATTAGTGAGAGATTTTTGTCAACAATTCAATATGAGACTTTTCTCGACTGAGAAAAAAGCCTTTTTTAACTGTTGGTATAGATCAATCAAGTCATCTGGCCTATAAACAGAAATGCTCCTTCTTTTTCAAAAACAAGAAACCACTCGCCTTCCACAAAGGCAAGTGGTTCTTCATTTATTTTAATTGCTGATAAGAAATCAATCGATGAATATGGACTCCCAAGTATGTTAGTTCATCGTTCGGAATGACGATTCCGTGTACCTGTTTGATATAATCTTTGATTTTGAAAGCGACATCCATTGCTTGCGGATATAAATTAGCAATTTGCTCAAACAATTCATTCTCCTGATCTGCCAGCAATTTATCAGCGTAAAATCTTTCAACAAAAAATTTAACGTGTGTGATAAATCGGCTGTAATGGATATTTTCTTGATCCCATTTCATATTTAATGTGTACCGGACAAGATTGACAATGCTCCCGATCATTTTTGCATACTTCATTCCATTTTTTGATTCTGTTTCTTCACCTAATGCATTAATTAAGTGGAACGCAATATTTGCCGCTTCCTCTTTCGGTAATTGGATCCCCAGTTTTTCATTGATGAGCTGCAGTGCATAATTCCCTGCCTCAAACTCTTCTGTATAGTAGTTTTTAATTTCCCAGTAGACGCGATTCGTAATATTGATGTTCTTTTTATAACGCTCTACTGCAAAATTTAAGTGATCCATTAATGTGAAGTAAACGCCGGAATTTAGCTTTGTTTTTAATTTTTCTTCTGCATAATGAACAATTTGCTGTGTCAATTCAATAAATTCTTGCGGTATTGAATCCAACAGTTGAAGAAATTCTTTTGCCTTCATATTGTCTACTGGCATAAACACTTGATCAGCTTGTTTTTCTTCAATCATATGCCCAGGTTTTCGTCCGTAACCGATGCCTCTGCCGCATAAAACCATCTCCTGTCGGTTCTGATCTTCAGCCAGTACCACACTCGAGTTTAAAACCTTTTTTATTTTAAACATCGCCATCACCTTTTCATGAATGCGGTTTTTTAGTCTAATACTTCTCCATTTGACTCGATCACTTTCTTATACCAGTAGAATGAATCTTTACGTGAGCGCTTCAATGTCCCGTTGCCATCGTCATCTTGATCAACATGGATAAATCCATATCGTTTGGACATTTGAGATGTTCCCGCACTAATAATGTCAATGGATCCCCAGCTGGTATATCCGAAGAGATCTACACCTTCTTCAATGGCTTCTTTCATCTGACGGAAATGTTCTCTGAAATAGTTAATACGATAATCATCATGGATCGATCCATCGCTTTCAACAACATCTTTCGCACCCATGCCGTTCTCCACAATAATGAGAGGTTTTTGATAGCGATCATACAATTCAATGAGCGAAATTTTTAAACCGACCGGATCGATTTGCCAACCCCAATCTGTTGAAGGCAAATAAGGGTTTTTCACACCGCGAATCGTATTGCCATCTGTTTTTTCCAGCCCTTCTTGTGCAGATTCTGTCAGGGACATATAGTAGCTAAATGAAACGAAGTCTACCGTATGTTCTTTCAAAATGGCAAGATCGTCCGCTTCCATCTTAATATTGATATTTTTTCGTTCCAGCATACGTTTGATCAATGGCGGATATTCGCCAAACACTTGAACATCTGCATAGAAATAGTTATCAAGGTTTTGCTTCAGTGCGCGTTCGACATCATTCGGATGACAAGTGTGCGGGTAAGTCGTGAGTTTCGTTAGCATACATCCCACCTGACTTCCGGGAATGATGCGATGACAATCTGCAGTCACAAGAGCGGATGCCACAAATTGATGGTGCAATGCTTGATAAACGGTTTCTTCTACCTTCCCCTCTGGACAGCGGTCAGGAATGATTCCCGCTGTAATGAAAGAATGGCGGTGTATACTGTCTATTTCATTAAAGGTAAGCCAATATTTCACAACATCTTTATAGCGTTCAAAACACACATTGGCGAATTTCACAAAGAGGTTGATCACTTTTCTTTCAACCCATCCGTTGTATTTCACACTAAGTGCTAATGGCATTTCATAATGTGACAGCGTCACGATCGGTTCAATGTTATGTTTTTTCATTTCTTGAAACAGACGGTCATAAAACTGAAGACCTTTCTCGTTCGGCTCAGCTTCTTCCCCTGTCGGAAAAATTCGGCTCCATGCAATCGATATACGCAATGTTTTAAAACCCATTTCTGCAAAAAGAGCCAAATCTTCTTTATAGTGATGATAAAAGTCAATGCCTCTGCGCTTCGGATATTTTTTTACGTCCGGGTCTTTCATTGCGCGTTCAATGTTTTCAGAAGTAACAGCAAGGTGTCCTTCGTAATCTTCTACACTCAAATTCGAACGGTACATGGCAATATCTGCAACAGACGGTCCTTTTCCATCAACATTCCAAGCTCCTTCTGCTTGGTTTGCGGCAATCGCACCGCCCCATAAAAAATCTTTCGGAAATCCTTTTGTCTTTGTCATCATGATTACCCTCCTAATTGTGTGACAACCATCAACGTATCTTGACGATTGACCTGTTTTAAATGCGTTACTTTTATATCATATTGATCCGTATTCGTAATAACTGCTAGTGTAACTGGATCATAACCTGCTTCTTTAATTTTTTCTAGGTCAAATTGAATGAGCAGATCACCTGCTTTGACTTTGTCTCCTGCTTGAACCAAAGGTGTAAAGAACTTGCCCTCTAGCTGAACGGTGTCAATCCCAATATGGAAAAGAACCTCAACTCCGTTTGCTGTTTTCATGCCGAGCGCATGATTTGTTTCAAAGAGAAGTGAAATCTCGCCATCTACCGGTGCATATAGTTCACCCTTTGAAGGAATAATGGCAATTCCTTCTCCCATTACCTTTGAAGAAAATATGTCATCTTCTACATCAGATAGTGAAATCATTTGACCGATGACTGGACTTTTGAATGTCTCATCTGCGCCAAGTTTTTCAGCGAAAACACCTTGCTCTGCTTCTTTTTCCGTTTCTTCTGTCTTTCGATCTTTTCCTAAAATAAAGGCGGCAGCAAAAGCAACAACAAATGAGATGGCAAAACCGATAACTGCAAACATAAAGTTGCGTGGAAGCTCGTCAGATATGAACATCGACATACTTGCAAGCCCAGGTCCAACAAGAACAAACGCTTGAAGTCCGACAAGTCCAATGAAGATTCCGCCGATGAAAGAACCGATCATGACACTGCTAAGCACACGTTTATTTTGCAGTGTCACCCCGTATAATGCCGGTTCGGTAATCCCAAAGAATGCGGAAATCCCTGCAGAAATGGCAGTTGAACGAAGCACTTTATCTTTTGTGCGAAGGGCAATTGCGAAACACGCTCCGCTTTCAGCGAGATTGTGTGCAAGTGAAGCAGGCAAGTAAAGTGCTTCTTTTCCGAGATTGCCCATTGTTGTTACAGCGTACGGCACCATCGCTTTGTGCATCCCTGATGCGACCATAAATGGAAGGACTGCTGCCAGAATCGCAACCGCAACCCAGCCCACTTTGTCAAACATAGCAAGGATGATTGCTGTGAAGCCTTGCCCAGCTGTAAAACCGATTGGTCCCAGCAGCAGGAGAGTGATCGGAACTGTCATAACCAAAGACATCATCGGTACGAAGAAGATACGAATGGGTTTTGGCGAAATACGAGTAAACCATTTTTCCATCTGTGCATACAACAGAACAGATAAAATCGCCGGAAACACTTGATAGGCATACGCAATATTTTTCACATCGAATGAAAATAATTGAGCGCCTTCTGTCAGCATAGCCGTCATGTTTGGCAGAATAAGAGCGCCGACTGCCGATAATGCAACAAGCGGATTCACTTTTAGCTTATTGGCTGTCGTCACGGCTACCAGCAATGGCAGGAAGTAAAGCGGCGCATCGCCAACCATATTTAAAATCTGATACGTTTGCCCTTTGGCATCCATTAATCCGAATAACGAGAAGAGGAGGAGAAACGATTTTAAAATCCCTCCGCCCGCAATGGCTGGAACAAGCGGTTGGAAAACACCAACAATGAAGTCTAATAGTACAGTCCCCACTTTTCGCTTTTCCTTTGGCTGATTGCTAGACCCATTTTGTCCAGAAGGTGATCCGCCGAGAAGGCCGGTCAATTTCTCATAGACTTCAATGACATCGTTTCCAATTACAACCTGGCATTGGCCCGACATACGGACAGCGATGACACCCGGTGTTTTCTCAAGCGCCGGTACATCCGCCTTGTTTTGATCAATCAATGTAAAACGGAGTCGTGTCGAACAATGCTCCAAGTGGGCAATATTCTCTTTACCGCCTACATGCTGCAATACGTCTCTTGCTGTTTGTGTATAATTCATTGTTTCTCCCCCTTTTCTGAAACATGAGACCTATATTTAGGCAATAAAAAAAGGACCTAAACCGACAAATTAAAAAATTTATCGGTTTTAGATCCTGCCTGCATGACCAGTCACATGTCTAATTTATCAATATTGGATTTGATTAAAGTATATATCGGTTTGATGAAAGCGTCAACATTTATTTTGGTTTTTTGGAAAGAAGGAAATTTCTTGGTCGAATGGCCTGCAATTTATTCCTAGCTCAGAAGTGGTTGCGGGGGGTGTTGAACGAACTCCTTTTGGCAATTAAAAAGCATAAATATTGAACAGGCGAAGTCAATATTTTTCGATATGGAAGATAACCGGAATTACTTCTCGTTGCTTGAGGAACGGTATTACATGTGTAAATTTTTGTAATGGCATTTTGTAAATTAGGTTAAACATCAAAAAGCCTTGGTACGCTTGACCAAAGCTTTTAATCTGAATCTAAATATTCGATATTTCATATATTCGTTTAAGTTCTGAAAAGGTAATTTCAATTCCTACCTTTTTCAAATAATCCTTCCGCTGATCATACAATTTTTTCAACAGTTTTTCCTTCTCCTCATCTTGACCATAATGAATAAGACGATGACAGTGTGGGCATAGGCTTACCAAGTTTGCCAGTTGATCTAAGTCATATTTGAACTCCTCTTGCTTGGCGATAGGGATAAGATGATGACACTCAACATAAGGCATGTTGGTAGATTTAGAGATAAAAGTTTTGTGGGAATGGTCAATTTCACAAGTATAGTTTGAAAGCATCATAGCTTTTGAGGCAAGACTTGCATTTCTTGTCCATTGCCTTTGACCACCTTGATTAATGATAGGTTGCGGGCGTTCTCTCTTTTGATTGATTTCATATCCGACATTCGAATTCTCGGATATGATGAAGGTTTGAGCCGCTATCTGATACTCCTCTTCGTTAACCCGGTCTTCTAAAAATTGGCCGTCTTCCTGCAACAGAATAAAGTCATTAAACTGTTCTATCGATCGTTTTCCGATAAGACCTTCTATTTCTTTGTATGTAACTAATAAAGCTTGTAAATCACTTATGATATCTTCTGAACTTGGAAAATTGCTTACATCATAAAAACGACCACATACATGTCCTAACTCATATCCCCTTGCAAGATCACCTTCACCCTTTAAATCGATATTTGAAAGGTTCATATTTTGAGGGATGGTATTTAGTTTTTCTCTAATAATAGAAGCTGTTTTTTGGATTTTGGCCCTAGCTATTTTTGTTCCATACTTTTCTTTAAAGTAGGTCCATCCTTGATTCAAACTAACGTAAACACCGCTTCCATCTGCACTAAATAAGTAAACAATATAGTAGCCTCTTGTCGCCGAAGTCGTTAAGTTCTTTATAAATTGAAACCCAAGGAATCTCAGCCCAACGGCCTTTTCCAACAGAACCTGCTACATGATATAAATTAGGGTCTAATTCAGCCACTTTAAAAAGAGTGTCCTTTATTTCATGACAAATAAGCTGTAACAAAGGGTGCCGCTTAAATTCCTCATTTTTTGCTTGTTGATATGTTGATAAAACGCGCTTCATTTGTTCACTAATCGTTAGTTGATTCGAGATTTTGTGTTCTATTTTAATACACCTCTTTATTCAGTAGGACTTTATGCAAGAAATGGAACCTTCATATAACATTATAAGCCTCTCCAACCCAGGAGAGGCTTATGTTTTTAGATTTTTATTTATCTTTTTTGACAAGCACATCCACACATTACAAATTGAATGAGTGCTGACTGTAGAAAAATCAATCGTGATGTTTAGTGTTCACCCACATATATCTAATAATGATTTTGAAATTCTTACTTTTTGATTTGACCACACAATAAACCAACTAAAATTTTATCAAGTCCAGTTGCTCGTGACGCTCTACTGCCATTAAGATCTGTCTTTAGACATTAGCTTTTTTTAGTAGACTTATTTCAGCAGATGTACAAATATCATCATTAATTTTGATTAGTGATACAATAAATAATCGTAAAAATATCATGTAATTTTGGTTATGTAGCTTTTCATCGTCACTACTTTTGGGCTGTGTATGACTGTATCTGTTTCTTAAATCTAATCCGTTGTTGAATTGTGATTTGTTAAGAGTGTAGTTAAAATAGTCTTGTTCAGGTCTTGAAAGTAGCGTGGATTCAAAGATAATAACCTTTTTATCCTTAAGTTTATTAATAATTTTTCTTCCCGACTCCGAGTATCTCCAATAACTGATTACTTCATTAAAATATAGATCTTTAAGAATCATAATAAGGAGGACGTCATTAAATATAATATTTCCTTTTTCATCGGTAGCCAAATATTTATGGTCCAAAAGCCAATTAAGTTTAGGGGTATCATAATCGGGATAGTCGGTTATTTTTATTTTTTCATTTCGTACCAATTCAAAAAAGGTATCATATGTTCTTTTTACTTTTTCGTTATACCCCAAACCACTTTGATCGGAAAAAAGCAAAAGAGTCGCAGTATTAAACTCTTCGCCTTGACCGTAGACATATTTTCTTTTTACTAATGATGGAATATTTTTATATATAAGATGTTCAGAGCGAATTTCAAGCAAATCAAAGTCAATTTGTCCCTCTTGAACAAAGAGTGAAAATTGTTTAAGCACCGATTCTAATGCAGGCATAATATTGGTACACTTTTCAAGAAAGGTAGAATTTGCTGAAGGCATAGTTACTTTGAAATTGTGAGCATTCAACTCGTTAGCAAGATATTCTTCAAAAAACCATTCAACCACTTCTTCTAATCTTATGCCTATACTAAATAACTGATGGTAATATCCTTCTATTTGAAGTAATGATAAGATATTCTTTTGCTCAAAAACAATTCCTTTCATGTAAGCATTTTGGGAAGAAATAAAAAGCCGCTCTAAAACACCCATTTCGTTATATTTGTTCACTAAAGTGCATCTCATTTGATTATCAACAAAGTTAAACAAATAAATAAAATTATTTAATAAAGTAGGGTAATCATTATTATCTTCAAGCCATTTTGTGCTATATGTTGCGGTTATTGATTGGCCTTCTATAGTTAAAGTAGCTTCTTCATTCTGAGATTTGGAGAAGTTAACTGTTGTTTCCATAACCATTCCTGAATTCTCTTTGAAAATTTGTTTTTCTTGAACTTCGACTTTTCTTTTTGCTCTCAACAAAGTTTTCGGAGATATTTCAAGTTTATCTTTATTGCTTTGTATATTGGCTATAAGACTTAAATAATTAATGTTGGAGTCTTCACTATCAATGTAATTGCTAATAATAGTTTCCTTGTCAAAGGTACTTAATTCTTTCGGAAAATAAATAGGATCTTTTTCCCGAAAATGTTTTAGTTCGTATTTATACAAAAGAATTTCGGCGGATGAGGTATGCTCAAGCATATATTCCCTAATAATGCCACCAAAGTGCTCTGTAATGTTTTTGTATTTGAGTAATTCATATAGCGACACTTCTGTACTATACAAAATCTCCTTAAATCTTTCCTCAGCAATGCTTTCATACACATTAAATTTCTCGATTAATTCCCAAAAATCACTTTTGTAAAAGATATCAACATCAACATAGAGTGTAATAAGGCTATCGTTGGTTATGGCTTTAAAAAATTTAGCTACAGTCCCCAGAAATGTTTTCACTATTTTCTCGTAATGATTTATATCATCCGCAGCCCAATTTGTTAGGAATATTTTCTTGTCGAAATACTTCTTAACATTATATAGCTCAATTATGTCGTTAATATCCTGTGCTTCTTTTCCTGCTTCGTGTTCTTTAATGAGACTTTCACACATTCTTAGATTACGGCCAAATGTAATATCGTTTAATGAATAAAACTTTACCCTTTCCAATTACTTCACTCCTTCCTTGACAATTTTCAATTCCTATTAGATTCAAGAATAACCTTAAACTTATACTATTATTATAGGTACTTATTTTTGTTTATTCAGTGGGCATACACCTATAGTTATCTTACACCAAAAAGAAAAGTCGCTTATAAAACTATTATGCCTGTTAATCCATCAGGTAATATACCAAGTTTTAGAATTATAATAGGGATTATGAAAGTACCAAATTATTTATTTTTAAATATCTCTTTAATAATCAGTTCCTTATGCCCGTCCCTTCGCTCTCTATTTGCTTTAACTTCTAATTAAAAGCTTCTTATCTTAAAAAAATTATTACGGAGTTCCTCAACGTCTTTATATCGTTCGTTGATATTATCAGAAATACCTTTCATAACAAAATTTTCGAACTCTTCACTATTAAATGAACCTAATGTTCTTCTTCCAGTCATTACGAAATAAATTAATCTTGTTAGTGCATATGTCTCGTGTATTGCCTCATATTTATCAAATCCAATGACTTCTAATTTAGGGTCATTTAAAGAACCTTTAAACTCAGTGTTCTTACTTGTCAAAGTACTATCAGGTATTTTTACCAAACCAAAGTCAGAAACTTTTATGATGTCTACTCCCTCAAATTTTTTTATTAGAATATTCTTTGTACTTATATCTCTATGTAAGACTCCTTTACTATTTATATAAATAAAGGCTTGAAGAATTTGTCTCACTAGACTAATTCTTTTGTTTACATTCAATTTTTCATCATTTTTTGAAATGAAATCTTCTAGTGTTTCATCAGCATATTCCATAGTATACTGATGATTGTCTTCATCAAAATTGTAAACTTCAATAATATAAGGAGAATTTAATTTTTTCATCTCCTCAAACTCTCTTCTAAACCTCTCTAACTCCTTTTCATTTAGGTTTTTTAGTGCTTTTTTAATAACAAAAAATCGGTCGTAGTATTCATCCTTATACTTATACACTCTCGCATAAGAACCTTTACCAATCACCTTTGTTTGATATAGTGTCATTGCTCCCTTTCTAGGAATTTTGACAGCTGTACGGATATAAAATATAGGTTCATTTTCGATAATATTTACTTTCTCAAATTCACTAGGAATAGAACTCCCATTACTTTCTCTCAAGAAGTCTCTGCATTCGGTTAGTCGTTGCTTGTAATCCTGAGTTAAATCAAAATCTAATTCAGACCCCTTTAAATTCGATTGAATAGTTCTGACTTCATCAATTAGATAAATTAGTTCTCTGCTCTCATAAGCATTATAGTGTCCATTTTGTAGTCTGCTGTTTAAATATCTAAGTAACCGATTAAATTCATAGTGAAAAAGTGATAATAACCTCTGTAAACTAACAGGAAACGCTTCATAAAAATCTATATATCTGTTTATATTTTCATCACCAAATCTTTCAATTAATTCTTTTAATTTATTTATTGAATATATTGAGTTTCCTTTTTCAGAAGATATCATTTTCTTACTCCCTTTCTGTAATATGTAAATTTATATTAACAAAATATCAGATTACTTTCGACTAAATTGGCTAAATTTATAGTGTCATGTCATTCTACTTATTGACAATCCATCAGTGCCCAAATCCGGTATCTCCTCAGAACAAAACTTTTCCAAAATTTTAGGAGCGTACAACTGGTTTAAAAATATCAATCTCAATAAAGACAGATACCAACATTTTATTTAGGTGAAAAACTATATGTTCGTTCCCTCCCTTGCCTATATAATTTATGTCATGTACGTCAAAAAAGAGAAGTTTTTATATATTGTATTGTTTTACGCCGTATTGTTACTATAATGATTGTGTCATGGGGATAATATATTACAATTAAGAGGTTTTAACAGGAAGATCATTAGCAAACCTTCTCGACATATCGGAACAAACGACTTATAAGCTGTTCGAGAGGGAATAATTCTGGATGGTGTTAATGCAGGGAAATCTGTGCATTTGTGGGGGCTATGCCAAGTTTACAACCGCTCATTATCACTCCCATATCATTGAGGAAAGTATTCTTTTACAGACTGTTAAAGATGACCTCAGAGGTCTAATTAAAGACAGTCTAAAACTTCAAAAGCTTTACGGTCTTGCAGAAAAGAAAGCTAGTTCTGTAAGTTCAAACTTTGAAAAGGAAATTAAGCAAACTGAAAGACAAGTTTTAAAGCGGAAATAAAAGGAAAGGTTAAAATACATTACAACCTTTCCTCTTAGCTAAGTACATTTAATTCACTGTACCTTCAAAACCAACTTCGCCACACACTCCACATGGCTAGTATGCGGAAACATATCAACAGGCTGCACTTCAAGCGTCTCATACCCGCCATCCTCAAGCACCCGCAAATCGCGCGCCAAGGTTCCCGGGTTGCAAGACACATAAACCACACGCTTCGGCTTCATCTCCAAAATCGTCCGCAGCAACGCCTCATCGCAGCCTTTGCGCGGCGGGTCAACCACTAGCGTGTCAGCCGTAATGCCTTCCTCATACCATTTCGGAATCACGGTCTCCGCTTCGCCAACTTCAAACTCAGCGTTCTCAATACCGTTCAACTCGGCATTCCGCTTCGCGTCCTCAATCGCTTCCGGTACAATTTCGACGCCGTATACTTTTTTCGCCTGCTTCGCCAGAAACAGCGAGATCGTGCCGATGCCGCAGTAGGCGTCAATGACTGTTTCTTCGCCGTTCAATTCGGCGTATTCAAGCGCTTTGTCATAGAGCACCTTTGTTTGCTCAGGGTTGACTTGGTAGAACGATCTGGCGGAGATGGCGAATTTGATCTCTCCGATTGTGTCGTAAATGTATTCTTCTCCCCAGATGACGGTTGTTTCGTCGCCGAAAATGACGTTTGTTTTTTTCGGGTTGATGTTTTGGACGATCGATTTGACGTGCGGGAATGCCGCGGTGATCTCCTCGACGATTTTCGCTTTGTGCGGGAAGTCGTTTGTTCTTGTGATGAAGACGACCATCATTTCGCCTGTGACGGCGCCGTATCTGACCATGATGTGTCTGAGCCAGCCTTTGTGGCGTTCTTCGTTGTACGCCTTGATGCCGTATTTGCCGCAGATTTCTTTAATCGCTTGAACGACGCGGTCGTTTTCCGACTGCTGGATCAGGCATTCGTTCATGTCGATGATTTCATGGCTGCGCTGCTGGTAGAAGCCTGCGATCAGACCGCCTTCTCTTTCGCCGACAGGGACCTGCGCTTTGTTTCGGTAGTTCCACGGGTCTTCCATGCCGAGGGTCGGGTGGACGGTGATCCGGCTTAAATCGAGCTTGCCGATTCGCTCAAGCACGTCTTTGACTTGCTTCTGCTTGTAGAGAAGCTGGCCTTCGTAGTTGATGTGCTGAAGCTGGCAGCCGCCGCACTGCTTGTAGATCGGGCACGGCGCGTCTGTACGAAAGCGGCTTTCTTCTTTCAAGTCGATAAGGCGGCCGAAGGCGAAGCCTTTTTTGACCCGGGTCACTTTGATCTGAGCCTTTTCTTCAGGGAGTGCGTTCGGCACGAAAATCGGGAAGCCGTCGACTTTGGCGACGCCGGCTCCTTCGTGTGTTAAATCTTCAAATACGACATTGTAATATTCATTTTTTTGAACGGGGGCTTTTTGTTTCATCTTTTTCACCTGCTATAAGAAAAACTTGGCCAGCTCTTTAGACCAAGTTCAATCATCCAATTTTCTCGCTTTTTCTTTTGACATGACGACATCGATATGGCGGTAGAGGTTTTCGAATTCGCCTGGCAGTTCGCCGCCGTATTCGCCGTCAAGGTTGAGGAGCATTTTGTCTTTGACCGTCACTTTGACGCGGTTTGCTTTCGTGTAGATGATATGCTCGTCATTGATATGTTCGCCGCGGAGGGCAAGTCCGACAAGTCTGATGAATTCGGCGAGGTTTGCCCGTTTTAAAATAACGAGGTCAAACATGCCGTCATTCAAGCTTGAGTCTGGAGCGAGCTTCTCAAAGCCGCCGACGGAGTTCGTCAGCATGACGAGAAACAGCATCACTTCTCCTTCAAACAGCTTGCCGTCGTATTCGATTTCGACCTCGGTCGGCCTTAGCGAAGGAAGGAGCATTTCCATTCCTTTTAAATAATAGGCAAGATGGCCGAGCATCGTCTTCAATTTGCTTGGTACGTCATATGTCAGTTCGGTGAGGCGTCCGCCGCCGGCAATATTGATGAAATATTGGCCGTTGACGCGGCCGATGTCAATCGGACGGGCTTCTCCCTCTAGTATTGTGTTTACCGCCTTTAAAATATCCTCGCGCGGAATGCCGAGCGCTCTCGCAAAGTCATTCGTCGTTCCGACCGGAATGACTCCGAGCTTGGGACGGTGTTCCAACGGCGCCAGTCCGTTGATGACTTCATTTAATGTGCCGTCTCCTCCGGCCGCAACAATCAAGTCAAATTCCCGCTCAGCGGCGTTTCTGGCGGCCTGTACGGCATCCCCTTCCCCTGTTGTCGCATGGCAAGACGTTTCATAGCCTGCCTGCTCGAATTTCTGCAGAACTTGGGCAAGGTTTTTTTTGAAAATTTCGCGTCCGGAAGTCGGATTGTATATGATTCGTGCACGTTTCATGTTTTCATCATCCTATTAGAGTATCCGTATCATTTCTTTACCAACAACCTTTAATTATACTAGTTGTTGAAAAAATCGCAACAAAATGGGTTTTATTATTTGTTTAATTTTAGATAAAATGCCCTAATTCATGGTAAAAAAGACTTCAGGATCTAATTGATGTAAAATAATTAATATTAAGAAAAAAGGAGCTGTTGCTGTGAAAAAGCCCGTTTATTTTAACCATGACGGAGGCGTCGATGATCTCGTCTCTTTATTTCTGCTATTGCAGATGGAAGATGTCAAATTGATCGGAGCATCCGTCATACCGGCGGATTGCTATTTGGAGCCGGCTCTCAGTGCCAGCCGAAAAATCATTGACCGCTTCGGTTCGTACCAGGTCGAGACTGCGGCATCCGATTCGAGAGGGGTGCATCCGTTCCCGAAGGAGTGGCGCATGCACGCTTTTTATGTCGACGCCCTGCCGCTTTTAAATGAAAAAGGCGAAGTCCGGACCCCTGTGTCAGACCTGCCCGCTCACCTCCATCTCATTGAATGCGTCAAACAGAGCCCGGAACCGGTGACGCTGCTGTTCACCGGCCCGCTGACAGACTTGGCGAGGGCGCTTGAGGAAGAACCGGCGATCATCAAGCACATTGCCAAACTTGTCTGGATGGGCGGTACCTTCCTTGAGAAAGGAAATGTGGAAGAGCCTGAGCACGACGGGACGGCGGAATGGAACGCCTTTTGGGACCCTTACAGCGTCAAGACGGTGTTTGAACGCGATATTCAGATCGAAATGGTCGCGCTTGAAAGCACGAACCAGGTGCCATTGACAAACGATATCCGCTCCCATTGGGCAAGCCTCAGAAAGCATGTCGGGATCGATTTTATCGGCCAGTGCTATGCGATGTGTCCGCCGCTTGTCCATAACGAGACGAATTCGACATACTACCTTTGGGATGTGCTGACGACGCTGACACTCGGCACAGTCGATATGACACGCTCGCGCAGCGTCAAGGCGGTTGTCCATACGGAAAGCCCGCGCCAAGGAACGACAGAAGAGCATCCTCACGGCAGAATGGTCGAAGTCGTCGATCAAGTCGACAGGGATCAATTTTTTGCGTATTTTGAAGAGTTGATGAAAAAAGCCGACCACATTCCATCTTTATAAAAGGAGACTTTCCATGATCAAAAAAGGGACAAACATTTATATCAGGCCGCTCACGGCTGAAGACGCCGAGGCTTGCCTTGACTTGCAGAACGCAAACCGCCCGTTTTTTGAACAGTTTTCAATGGAGCGGAACGAAGAGTTTTATACAATCGAAGGACAACAGAAGAGGCTTCAAAGGTTATATGAAAATATGCAGAACGATGTAGATTATTATTTTGGCATCTTTGATCCTGCAAACGATACGCTGATCGGAACGATCAACCTTTTCCAGGTACTGCGCGGCTCCTTGCAAAGCGCCTTCATCGGCTATTTTTTGGATCAGAAACACAACGGCAAAGGCTACACGACAGAAGCCGTCAAGCTGATGGTCGAGTTCGCCTTTCAAGATCTCAAGCTCCATCGCATCGAAGCCGGCGTCATGCCCCGTAATCTTGCCTCGATCCGGGTGCTGGAGAAGGCGGGCTTTCACAAAGAAGGCATCGCCCGGAAAAACGTTAAGATCAACGGAAAATGGGAAGACCATCAGCTGCTGGCGGTAATCAATCCGCATGATTAACCGCTTCTTTGCGGGGCTGGAGAACGAAATCAGCAGCATTAAAAAAGCTTGTCGATGAAGATCATTTCAACCTTTATCGACAAGCTCATAACATGCTTTCATCTGCTTTTTGTCTCTTTCATGATGCTGAAAATGACTAAGGCGATAACACCTGCACATACAATATAAAATAAAACATCAGTCACAGGATTTCTTATATTTTTCAAGAGAAAAATGACTCCGATCAACACGATCGGTATGATCCAGGTGAGCCGCTTTACGGCATTGGGGCTTGGTTCGTTGTTTCCTTTCGATTCCATTCACTGCCTCCTCTGTTGCCTTTTTTAAACAAAGCATAACACAGGATATATTTGTTAAACACCGACGATCGTCTCATCAAAGAAAAAACCCCTTGGAAAGGAGCATTCCAAGGGGTTCATGTTTTATCGACTTACTCTTCTTTCATACCCGGTTTTTTCCGGCGGAATTTCGCCAGCACTTCGTATACGATCGGTACGATCAGAAGGGTAAGGAGCGTCGAACTGATCAAACCGCCGATAACGGTGACGCCGAGTCCTTTTGAAATGACCTGGCTGCCGCCTTCAAATCCGAGCGCCAATGGAATCAGGGCGCCGATTGTGGCGATGGCCGTCATCAGGATCGGACGGAGCCTTGTAGAGCCGGCTTCAAGGAGCGCTTCTCTCGTTGAGAGCCCTTCCGCTTCCTTATGGATGACGCGGTCGATTAAGACAATCGCGTTTGTGACGACGATTCCGATCAGCATCAGCATTCCGATCATTGCGTTCAGGCTGATCGTTTCTCCTGATACGTATAGTCCCACCAAGGCGCCGATAATCGTAAACGGCAGCGAGAACAGGATCGCAAATGGCGCCAGTGCTCCGCCGAATGTAATCACAAGCACAAGGTAGACGATCGCGACCGCCGCAAGCATCGCGAGTCCGAGTTTTGTAAAGGAATCTTCGATATCAGCGGATACGCCGCCTGTATCGATTGTGACGTTGTCAGGCAGCTCGATCTTGTCGATGTTTTTCTGTACGTCGACTGATACGGCTGTGACGTTGTCCGATGTAACTTCCGCCGTGACATCGGCATAGATTTTGCCGTCGCGTTTTGAAATCGTGTCAGATGTCGTGCCTTCTTTCACTTTCGCGACATCGCCGATTTTTACTTCCTGGCCGGTCGGAGTTGTGATTTTCTTGTTTTCTAAATCTTTGACGCTTTTATATGTTTCTTCTTCTGTTTTAATCGTGACATCAAGATCTTTTCCGTCTTTTTTCACGGTTGTAAGCGGCGCCTGCGATGTTTCTTTCATGAGCGCCTGAGAAATCTGTGATGCCGTTAACCCGAGTTTGCTTAATTTCTCCTGGTCAGCGACAAAAGTAAATTCGTCATATGTGCTGGACAGGCCTGAGTTTACGTTCTTCAGGTCTTTTTGGTCTTTCATAATCTTTTCGATCTCTTTTACAGTGCCTTTAATCTCTTTTTCTGAATCTCCGTACACATAATACGTTAACTGATTGTTATTGCCTGAAGAGCTGAAATCCTGGGTTTTCCATTCTCCGCGTTTGGATTGCTTCTGAATGTCTTTTAGGACGTTGTCTTTTTCTTTATCAAAATCAGGTGTGTCTTCCTCATATTTGATATAGAACAACGCGCCGTTTGAGCTTCCGCCCATCAACGGATTTCCCGCTCCTAACGTATATTGAACCGTATCGACGTGTTTGCGGTCCAATAGGACTTTTTCAGCTTTTTGCGCTTCTTTTTCCGCTTCTTTTTTCGTTTCTCCCGGTTCAGGAGTGTATGTGATTTGCACCATTTTATCTTTTGTAGCAGGCAAGTAGCTCGCTCCGATTAGCGGCACGAGGAACAAGCTTCCGACCAGCATCAGAACCGCGATGATCGAAGTGATCCATTTATGGCTGAGCGACCAATTCAACACTTTTTTGTAGAAGTTGGCCAGTACCCCAGGCTTGTGTTCTTTCGCCTTCACCGGCGCACCTGTCAACGACTTTTTGAAGAGGGTGTGCGCAAGCATCGGCACGAGCGTGATCGCGATCAGCAGGGATGCGGCAAGCGCGAATACAATCGTTAAGGCAAACGGCAGGAACAATTCGCCGATTTGACCGCCGACGAGTGCGAGCGGCAGGAATACCGCGATCGTCACGATCGTTGATGACATGATCGGCATGAACATTTCCTTCGTCGCTTCGCGTACGAGCGCTTTTCCGCGCAGCGGCTCATCTTTCAGCCTCATGCGGCGGTAAATGTTTTCAATGACGACGATCGAGTCGTCGACAACCCGTCCGATGGCGACCGTCATGGCGCCGAGCGTCATGATATTGAGCGTGATATCAAGCTGGTTCAAGACAAGCAGTGCGATTAACAATGACAATGGAATCGAAATGACCGAGATTAATGTTGATTTAATATCCCTTAGGAATAAGAGAATGATCACAACCGCAAAGATCGCTCCGAAAATCGCTTTGCTCAGCATCGTCTCGACCGACTCGGTGATCGGTTCGGCTTGATCGTATGTCGAGCTGTATTTGAAGCCTTTGTGGTCTTTTTTGAATTGTTCGAGTTCAGCTTTTACGTTGTCGGCTACCTCGACGGTATTGGCGTCGTTTGCTTTAATGACGCTGATGCCGATGCTGTCTTTACCATTGGTTCGTGAAATGGATTCGGCTTTTTTGACATCTTTAATCGTTGCGATGTCAGACAGCTTAACCGTCGGGATTCCCGCGCTTTGCTGAGCTTGTCCGGCGCTCTGTGCTCCGGCTTGAGCCTGCGCGCCCTGGGCCGCTTGCGCACTTTGCGCTCCGGCTTGCGCGCTTGCGCCTCCGGCAGACGCCGCTGGAATTCTCATATTTTTCAAGTCTTTAATTGTTTCGATATCGCCGCTGACGACGACCGATTTTTCTTCTTTCCCGAATGTGTACAACCCAAGCGGAGTCGTCACATCAGATCCTTGAATCACTTGCTTGACTGTATCCTCGTCAAGCCCATATTGCTTCAATTTGTCTTTTTTAAATGAAAATTCGACTTCTTCAACCTGCTGTCCGGAAAGCTGAACGGAAGCTACGCCTTCAAGGCCTTCAAGCTTCGTCAGGAGGCTGTCTTCCACTTTTTTCGTCAAGCTTTGAAGATCGTCTTTATCACTGGACACGCTGAGCGCGAGGATCGGGAAGGAATTCATGCTGTAGCGCGAAATGCTCGGCTCTTTCGCATTGTCCGGCAGATCGAGATTCGCCAATGCTTCAGCGGCTTCCGTCTTCGCTTTGTCCATATCCTTTTCATAATCGTATTCAATCATCACCGATGATGCGTTTTCATACGAAGTGGACGTCACAACGCTGACGCCGTCCAGGTTTTGCACGGCTTGTTCAACAGGCTTTGTGACTTCATCAGCTACCTGGCTCGGAGTGGCTCCGGGGTATGTCGTGCTGACGGTCAAATAAGGCATGTTCACATCAGGAATCGATTCCTGCTTCATATTTAAACCCGCATAAATGCCGGCAACCGTAACAATAATCGTCATCAGCCACACAGCGAACTTGTTCTTTAGTACAAAATTAATGATAGAATTCATTACGACCTCCATTGTGTATATCATTTTCAGAATACAGATTGACTGACTGGTCATTCTATACAATAATAAACTTCAAAAGTAAACAGCGTCAACTTATATATGTTAAAATTTATTCAATTTTAAAGAAGTGTTAAAGGGGTACATTCATGACAGAAAAAGAAGAAAAAATCATTAAAGCAGGCCTGCACCTGTTCGCGAAAAACGGGTTTGCTTCCACAACGATTCAGGACATCGCCAATGAATGCAACATCTCAAAAGGAGCTTTCTACCTGCATTTCAAGTCGAAAGAAGCGCTTTTGCTTGCAATCATTAAGTATTATATCGATCGAACGATGGAAAATATGAAGATCATTCAGCAAAAGAATTTTCCTCCGAAGGAAACGTTCAAGGAGCAGATTGCTTATCAATTCAGTGAGAGCAAGGAGCACCGCGACTTTATTCTCGTGATGATCAGCGAACATAGCATCCCTGAAAACAGCAAGATCGAAGAATATTTTAAAAATGTCAGCCAAAAATTCCACGAGACGTATAAAAACGCGCTGTCAGCAGCCTATGGGGACATTGTGAAGCCCTATCTGTCAGACTTGTCCGTGATCGTTCAAGGCATCGTGCAGTCTTATCAAAATTTGTTTATCTTTAATGAACTGGATATCGATTTTTACGAACTTGCGGATTTTATTATGAGAAGAATCGATGACATGATTGATGGCATGGTTCAAAACGGGGAGCAGCCGATCCTGGCCGGACGGACGTACAGCTATTACCGGAACGCCGGCAGTACGGCCGATAAACATACGATTTTGCGGGAGCTTGAAGATGCCAAACGTCAGCCGGCGCTGCCGGAAGACATTCTCATTACACTGGATGTGATCGAGGAAGAGCTGAGAAAAGATTCGCCCCGCGTCCCCGTGCTCCAGGGCATGCTGACAAATTTGGAGCATCAGGACAATGTCCAGCATCTCTATGGAATGATCACCCGTTTCCTTCATTCATAAAACAGCCTGATGGCTGTTTTTTTATTTCCCTACAATACGACGATCTGACCATGAATATTTTGGAAACAGCATGTATAATAAGATCGCTTAAGACAATCTAGATTTTTAGGGGGGTTTTACCTTAGTGAAAAAAAGCATCGTTTGCTCTATCTTCGCGCTGCTCCTTGCTTTTGCCGTTTCGCAGCCGAGCTACGCACACACCGTTTCTCCGGTGAACCCGAATGCCCAGCCGACGACGAAAGCGGTGATGAACTGGCTTGCCCACCTGCCCAATCGGACGGAAAACCGAGTGATGTCCGGGGCATTCGGAGGATACAGCCTCGACACATTTTCGCTGACTGAAGCCGACCGGATCAAACAGGCAACAGGACAGCTGCCAGCCATATACGGCTGCGATTATGCAAGGGGATGGCTGGAGCCGGAGGAGATCGCCGATACGATTGACTACAGCTGCAACAGCGATTTGATCGCATACTGGAAAAGCGGAGGCATACCGCAAATCAGCCTGCACCTCGCAAACCCCGCGTTTACTTCGGGTCATTATAAAACTCAGATTTCAAACAGCCAGTATGAGAGAATTTTAGATTCTTCCACACCCGAAGGAAAACGGCTTGAGACGATGCTGAGCAAAATCGCCGATGGCCTTCAGGAGCTTGAAAATGAAGGTGTGCCCGTTCTGTTCAGACCCCTTCACGAAATGAACGGCGAATGGTTCTGGTGGGGGCTGACGCAATATAATCAAAAAGACAGCGCGAGAATCTCCTTGTACAAACGGCTCTATGTGAAAATCTATGACTATATGACAAAGACAAGAGGTTTGGATCATCTGTTGTGGGTGTATGCACCTGACGCCAACAGAGACTTTAAAACAGACTTTTATCCGGGCGCATCATATGTTGATATTGTCGGGCTTGACGCTTATTTTGATGACCCGCACGCCATTGATGGCTACGATCAGCTCACATCTCTGAACAAGCCGTTTGCCTTTACAGAGGTCGGGCCACAGACGACAAACGGCGGGCTGGATTACGCGCGGTTTATCCATGCAATCAAAGAGAAATACCCGAATACGACGTACTTCCTGGCGTGGAACGATGGGTGGAGCCCTGCTGTGAATAAGGGAGCGGGCGCCCTCTATCTTCATCCATGGACGCTGAATAAAGGAGACATCTGGGACGGCGGTTCTTTGACGCCTGTTGTGGAATAACGAAAAAACCTTGGAGAATTATTCTCCAAGGTTTTTTAAGCAGCTTGTTCTGTCCTTTTGAGGCTGGTCCTGTTATTTAATATCCATGGCTTTCATAACTCTCATTTCTCTTTCCTGCTTTTTTTTCAAAGCTTCTCTGCCTTTAATCCATTCCCCCAGCAATAAAGCCAGTCCGCCAATAAGAGGAAGATAAAATGATGCGAAAGATTTTCCTTCATGAATGGATAATGCAACGAGAAAAATGATATAAGCTGTTGGCAGTATAGCTCCCCAAAAAGTACGATTTCTGGTCGATAAAAAATATTGAATTCCCAGTATTGCAAATCCGATCAGTAGTATATATATAGTATTCATTTATGAACACCCCGCTCTTTTTTATATTTCTCAATGATTAACTTTGCATTTTCCAGACTTATCTGATCATCGATAGCTAACTGTTTAATAAAATGAACAAAAGTCTCATTTTCCAATTCATCAATGAGTTGAATTTTTTGTATTAATCGATCCAACCTAACCCTAACTGTTGGATAGGATACTTGATAACTCTTTGCAATTTCTTTTAACGAACCAGATTTCAGCATAAAATTTTTAATAAATTCTACATCCTCTTCTTCTAAAGCCAATATCCATTCGGGTACATCTTTTCTTTCCATAGACAGCCCCTCTTATCAATAAATTCAAAAACAAAACTTAAATTAATGATAATATATATCTAAATAAAGTTCAAATAAATTTTAATTTTATTTATTTACATCTTTACACAAATAAAAAAAGGTCCCCAATATGAGGACCTCCATTTAAGTAGCATAAGTCTGTTTTTTTATCGTTTATTAATCTCTTCAAGAAGAAGCTTGTTGACCATCGGCGGGTTCGCTTGTCCTTTTGAGGCTTTCATGATTTGGCCGACAAGGAAGCCGATCGCACGGTCTTTTCCGTTTTTAAAGTCTTCGATCGATTGCGGATTGTTGTCGAGCGCTTCTGTGACAAGCTTTCTGAGCGTCGCTTCGTCAGAAATTTGCACAAGGCCTTTTTCTTTGACGATTTTTTCTGCGTCTCCGCCTTTTTCGATCAATTCTTTGAAGACTTTTTTCGCGATTTTCGATGAAATCGTGCCTTTTTCGATCAGCTTGACCAATCCGGCAAGGCCTTCAGGCGTGAGCGCAACATCCGCAAGCTCTTGTTGCTGAGCGTTCAAGTAAGCCGACACTTCACCCATCAGCCAGTTCGACGCCAGCTTCGCGTCTGCGCCTTTTTCGACAGCTGCTTCGAAGAAGTCGGACATTTCTTTTGTCAAAGTGAGCACTTTCGCGTCATAGGCAGGCAGGCCAAGCTCTTCGATGTAGCGCTTGCGGCGCTCGTCCGGAAGCTCAGGAATGCTGTCTTTCACGCGCTGTTTCCACTCATCGTCAATGTAAAGCTCGACAAGATCAGGCTCAGGGAAGTAGCGGTAGTCGTCAGATCCCTCTTTGACCCTCATCAAAATCGTCGTTTTGGACGCTTCATCATAGCGGCGCGTCTCCTGCTGAATGACACCGCCTGACAAAAGAACTTGCGCCTGGCGTTTTTCTTCGTGCTCAAGGCCTTTTTGAACAAAGGCGAATGAGTTCAGGTTTTTCAGCTCTGTCTTTGTGCCGAACTCCTCTTGTCCGATCGGACGGAGCGAGATGTTGGCGTCGCAGCGGAGCGAGCCCTCTTCCATCTTACAATCGGAAACGCCTGTATACTGAATGATTGATTTCAGTTTTTCAAGGTAGGCGTAAGCTTCTTCAGGCGTTCTGATATCGGGCTCGGAGACGATTTCAACGAGCGGTGTTCCCTGGCGGTTATAGTCGACAAGGGAGTAGCCGTCGCCTGTATGCGTCAGTTTTCCCGCATCCTCTTCCAAATGAAGGCGGGTGATGCCGATGCGCTTCGTTTTTCCGCCGACTTCGATTTCGATCCAGCCGTTTTCGCCGATCGGTTTATCAAATTGAGAAATTTGATAAGCTTTCGGGTTGTCGGGGTAGAAATAGTTTTTCCGGTCGAATTTCGTTTCTGTCGCAATTTCACAGTTGAGCGCCATCGCGGCTTTCATCGCGAAATTAACGGCTTCTTTGTTCAACACAGGCAGTACACCCGGATAGCCTAAGTCGATAACGCTTGTCTGCGTGTTGGCCGCCGCGCCGAATGGCGTTGGAGAACTGGAGAAAATTTTCGATTTTGTTTTGAGCTCCACGTGGACTTCAAGTCCGATTACCGTTTCAAAGTTCATGTTTTTTCACCCCTTACAGTTCAGGTTTTGCTTTATGGTGGTCTGTCGCCTGTTCGAATGCATGGGCGACGCGGTATACTGTGCTTTCGTCAAAGTGTTTGCCGATGATTTGCAGGCCGAGCGGCAAGCCGTTCGCCAAGCCGCACGGTACGCTGATTCCCGGTACGCCCGCAAGGTTGACAGGAATCGTCAGAATGTCATTGGCGTACATGGTCAGCGGATCGCTCGTTTTTTCGCCGATTTTAAATGCCGGCGTCGGCGTTGTTGGTCCGATGATAACGTCATAGTTTGCAAATACGTCTTCAAAGTCCTTTTTGATCAGCGTTCTGACTTTTTGCGCTTTTTTATAGTACGCATCATAGTAGCCTGAGCTGAGCGCGAACGTGCCGAGCATGATGCGGCGTTTCACTTCGTTTCCGAATCCTTCGGAACGCGTTTGTTTGTACAGGTCGATCAGGTTGTCGGCATTGTCCGTGCGGTAGCCGTAGCGGATGCCGTCGAAGCGCGCCAGGTTTGCCGACGCTTCAGATGAAGAAAGCAGGTAGTAAGTCGCCAGCGCGTATTTGCTGTGTGGAAGCGATACTTCTTCCCATGTCGCGCCAAGGCTTTCGAGCACTTTCAGCGCTTCAAGCACGGAATTTCTCGCTTCTTCTCCCACTCCTTCGCCGAGGTATTCTTTCGGCACGGCGATTTTAAGTCCTTTAATGTCGCCTGTTAACGCTGACAGATAGTCGGGCACGTCCACATTGGCGCTCGTCGAATCCATTTTGTCGACGCCTGAAATCGCCTGAAGAAGGTAGGCGTTGTCTTCGACAGATCTTGTGATCGGGCCGATTTGATCCAATGAAGAAGCAAATGCGACAAGGCCGTATCTGGAAACGCGTCCATATGTAGGCTTTAAGCCGACGACGCCGCAGAAAGATGCCGGCTGGCGAATCGATCCGCCCGTGTCAGATCCAAGTGAAAACGGCACTTCCCCGGCCGCAACCGCAGCCGCAGAGCCTCCGCTTGATCCACCCGGAACAGTTTCGAGATTCCACGGGTTTTTTGTCTTTTTAAAGCCTGAGTTTTCTGTGGAAGAGCCCATCGCGAATTCATCCATGTTCAGCTTTCCGATGGTGACCGCTTCAGCTTCGTGAAGACGCTCAACAACGGTTGCATCATAGATCGGGTCAAAGTTCTCGAGAATTTTGCTTGCGCACGTTGTCCGCAGATCCTTTGTTACGATATTGTCCTTAATACCGATCGGCATCCCGAAAAGAAGGCCGTGCTCATCACGGGTATCAAGCGCGTCGTCCAATTCTTTGGCGTATGCGCGGGCTTTTTCTTCATCAAGCTGCAAAAAGGCTTGTACCTTTCCGTCAACTTCGTGAATCCGTTTGTAAGATTCATCGACTAAATCTGATATGCTGATCTCTTTATTATGTATGAGACGTTTTAATTCAGATATTTTATGGTCAAACAGTGACATGTTTTCTCGCTCCCTCCTTTATTCAGTCCAAGATTGACGGCACGCGGATGTAGCCGTCTTTATGATCAGGCGCGTTTTTGACAACGTCCTCAACCGGAAGTCCTTTATCAGGGACATCTTCCCTCATGATATTCTTCATTTGCAATACGTGCGTTGTTGGTTTAACATTCTCTGTATCGACTTCGTTCAGCTCTTCTGCAAATGAAATAATGCTGTCAAGCTGTTCGGTAAACATCGCCGCTTCTTCGTCCGTAATCGCCAGTCTGGCAAGATGGGCGACATGCTTTACTTCTTCTATAGAAATACGCGACATACTAAAAACACCTCCAAGGTTATTCTCGCTTAGTCATAATACTGATCATATCAAATTTTAGCCTTCTAAATCAACAAAACCACGATCTTCGCCCCATTAGGCGGCTTTTATTTTATCGCACATGAAAAATTCAGTAAAATAGCCCGTACTAATATTCAGAATATTTTTACTTTATATAATATTTGTAAGCGTTTTCATTATGATGCTTATCAGAACCATCGCGCTCTTTTTCAATAAAATCGGATGTTTTTCACGGTTGATTGATGGGGAATAGTTTGATAGGTTAGGTAACTAAGTACGATCTAATCGGCAGCGCCTTAATTCCAATACTTGATTTTTCAAAGAGGGGGCCCTGCAATTTTCTTCGTACCGCAAGTCAGTATTGTCGAAAATTTTAAAGAGGTGATGCCACATTATTTTTAAAGAGGAGAGATATGAAACGTGAGTGTTGAAATATTTATTTCGTTAGGGATTTATTTTGCCGCGATGCTCTTAATCGGCTGGTATTCCTACAGAAAGACATCCAATTTGAATGACTACATGCTCGGCGGCAGAGGTCTTGGGCCTGCTGTTACGGCTTTATCGGCCGGCGCGTCGGACATGAGCGGCTGGATGCTGATGGGACTGCCCGGAGCCATGTATGTGACAGGACTTTCGAGCGCCTGGCTTGCCGTCGGTTTAACAATCGGAGCTTATGTGAACTACTTGGTTGTCGCTCCCCGGCTGCGCACATATACAGAAGTAGCAAACGATGCGATTACAATTCCGGATTTTTTCGAAAATCGGTTTAATGATACGACGAGAATCTTGCGCCTGGCATCAGCCATCGTCATTATGGTGTTTTTCACACTGTACACGTCGGCGGGTATGGTGTCCGGAGGAAGACTGTTTGAAACGGCGTTCGGCCTCGATTATAAAATGGGTCTTTTCTTAACGGCAGCAGTCGTGATTGCTTATACGCTGTTCGGAGGGTTTTTGGCCGTCAGTCTGACTGACTTTGTGCAAGGTTTGATTATGTTTATCGCTTTAGTGCTCGTGCCGATCGTTGCCTTTACTCAATTAGGCGGAATTACGCCGACTTTCAATGTGATCGAAGAAATCAATCCAAGCTTGCTCGATTTCTTCAAAGGAACGACCGTCATTAGCATTATTTCATTTCTCGCCTGGGGACTGGGCTATTTCGGTCAGCCGCATATTATCGTCCGCTTTATGGCGATTTCATCCGTAAAAGAGCTGAAGCCTGCGCGCCGCATCGCAATGGGCTGGATGATCATCTCCGTAATCGGCGCACTGCTTGTCGGACTGATCGGTGTGGCGTATGTCCATGAAACGGGTACAGCGCTTAAAGATCCGGAAACGATTTTTATCGTGTTCTCAAAAGTATTATTCCATCCGCTGATTACCGGATTTTTGCTTTCCGCTTTGCTCGCGGCGATTATGAGTACGGTGTCTTCCCAGCTGCTTGTCACATCAAGCGCCATGACGGAAGATTTTTACCGGACGTTTTTCCGGCGCAAAGCTTCGGATAAGGAACTCGTTCTTGTCGGACGTCTGAGCGTTCTGCTTGTCGCCGTCATCGCGATCCTTCTGTCTCTGACACCGAACAACACGATCCTTGATTTGGTCGGCTATGCGTGGGCCGGGTTTGGTTCCGCATTCGGACCCGCCATCCTTCTCAGCTTGTACTGGAAGCGGATGAACCAGTGGGGCGCATTGGCCGGTATGATCACAGGAGCCGTGACCGTGCTGATTTGCATTCTGACCGGTCTGCAGGAGAAGACGGGAATCTATGAAATGATCCCTGGTTTCTTCCTGAGCTTGATTGTCGTTTACGCTGTCAGCATGATCACGAACAAGCCGGCAAAAGAAGCAAGAGATATGTTTGAAGAAATGGAACAGACGCATGAGGAAGAACATTCTTAAATGATCAGGCAATGAAAGCCGCCGGGCGATATCCGGCGGCTTTTTTGCTCAGACGGAATTCTTTTGATGCCACACCGGCAATATAATGGTAGGAGTATTGGGCTTTCTTGCTGATGAATGGTTCCGCGACATCCCCTTCAAAAACAGTTGTAGATCCATAGCGTCTGTGAGAAAATCATATCAATCATATAAGATATTGTCGGAAAGGAGATCATGGGCATGGATTGGCATATTGAAACAGAAACACTGTTGAAGCTTGGCATCGCAACATTAATCGGAATGGTCATCGGTCTCGAAAGGGAGCTGAAAAACAAGCCGCTCGGCTTAAAAACGTGCATCGTGATTGCGATCAGTTCCTGTGTTCTGACAATGATCAGCATTGATGCGGCATACCATTTTCCAAAGTCGAACAGAATTATGATGGACCCTTTGCGGCTTCCCGCACAAATCATATCGGGGATCGGCTTCATCGGAGCGGGCGTGATCTTACGCAAAAGCAACGACGTCATTTCCGGCCTGACCACTTCAGCGATGATCTGGGGAGCAGCCGGCCTCGGCGTCGCCATCGGAGCGGGCTTTTATAAAGAAGCATTTGTCAGTCTCATTTTCATTTTAATCAGCGTCGAGTTTTTGCCGTGGATCGTCGGCAAAATCGGCCCGAACCGATTGCAGGAAAAAGAAATCCGCGTCCGCATGTCTCTGAATGACAAGGATAAACTGACGGATATCCTCAAGGAAATGAAAGCGAAAAAAATCCGGATTCATTCCGTCCGGATCGATGATATGCGCGATAATGAATTTCCGGTCATGGAAACGAAAATCATGGTTCATAAGAAACGGTATGTCACCGATGTCTATTACGATATCAAAGCGATCGACGGCGTCGTCGGCGTAAAATGCGATACGCTTTAAAAAAAGCAGCCCTTTGGCTGCTTTTTTTGTGAATCATAAATATGGACGGACGGTTCTATAGGATGATGCTTTCTCTCGCCTAGAGGATTTATTCAATTTCCTCTATTCTCCCCTTTTCAAATGTTCGAATAAATAATATGAGGACAAGCGTATATGTAATTCCTTACCAGCAGGGTGGAAATTTGCTATATTCAGTCGTTTTTTACTGATTGATCGCTAGGAGATCTCTTGAAATTTTTTTAATGTCATCAGCCGATGTCTGTTATTGAATTTTATTTAAGGCCGCATCATCTGCCATCACAATCACATCATTATGTTTCCTTAAAATTGAAGCAGGGAACTCTTGGGAGACACGGGTGCTGTTCAGCAGCCGTGCCAATGCTTCAGATTTTTCATTTCCAGACACGAGCAGAAGGATCCGCTTACTTTCCATTATTGTTTCAATTCCCATGGTCAATGCCTTTGTCGGTACTTCGTCCAAGGAACGAAAGAACCGGGAATTTGCCTGCCGGGTTGATTTATCCAAATCAACGATATGGGTTCTGCTTTTAAAGCTTGTCCCCGGTTCATTAAAACCGATATGACCATTCAATCCCATCCCCAATATTTGTATGTCAATTGCTTTTTCGGAAACAAGTCTGTCGTAACTGATGCATTCTTGTTCCAAATCTTCCGCCATCCCATTTGGGATATTGATATTCCTTTGCCTAATATCCAGATGTTTGAATAATATTTCATTCATATAATAATAGTAGCTGTTTTTATTTTCTTTAGCCAGTCCAACGTACTCGTCTAAATTAAAAGCAGTAACATTCTTAAATGATATTTCCTTTTGCCGATACTTTTTGATCAGGCATTTATACAAACCTAGCGGTGTCGAACCTGTTGCAAAACCGATAACAGGATTTTTTGAATTGTTAATGAGCTCAGTCATTAAATCAGCTGATTTTTCACTCATTTCTTCATAACCTGATACATGAATAATTTTCACGTCGTTCTCCTTTCCGCAAAATAACATGTCCAAGACGGACTACTGTATTAAACTGCACTGCAAAAAGACAAGGCATCTTCGCTACACCTCAGTAAGACAATCCATTATTCAAGAACTCCGATATTCCGCTGATAACGATCATTTACTCGATTACATTTCCTTTAGAATCAAATACACCGATAAGTTCAGGATCTTCAGAAACGTTTTTTAAGATTGCAATATGTGCATTCGTGACAAAGACTTGTGTACGAAAAGCAAATATTGCCGTATCGCCGACTTTTGCTTCAACTGTGTTTAATGCGCCATAATAATCAATATGATCAGGTGTCATTTCAATAGCTTGAACCTTCTTAAGATGATTTTTATTTGTTCCAACCAGCGCCGCTTTCATATGTGAACGCGGATAGAATCCACCCCCGAAAACATAAGCATGATGATTAGATATGTGGGATACTTCAGTTAGATATACCATTGCAGGTCTTTCCGCGAGTTTTTTCGTTGCATGAATGGGCGTCGTTCCAATTAAAGCATGACCGGGTTCGCCTTGAGTTGCACCATTTTCCTTCAACAATTTGATTGTTCCACAAGATGTTGCACTTGGCATATTCATCTCAAGCCTTTTATACCCTCTTTCCATTAAAAAAGATTTTACGGTTTGCATGGATGTTACATTCGGAGTAACTGTTGGAAGGCCGTCTTGAATCAATATACAAGGAAAGCTTGTTAAACCGGCAATTTCAATTCCTTCTAACTGTTCAATCGATTCGATATCCTTAACGATTTGTTCAAAAGTGAACCCTCCCTCTTGACCTTTATATATATAATCCTCTTTGTTTGCGATACGTAAAAACACTTTTTGTTTTCTTCCCATTTCCTTAGCTGCTCTACTAATGTTTCGAGCATTTGCAAGACTGAAAACCGTAACATAGTCAGGATGAAGCTTTAATATAGCCGGAATCATATGAATAGGTATTTGAACAAGATGTCCGACATGCCCAATTTTGATTCCATTTTGGCTGAGTGTGATTGCCTCCCACGGGTCTACAGCAACCGCTTTGTCAATTCCGCTTTCGGCGATAGCTTGTGCTACCAACGGATTACGGCCAAATTGCTTTGTCATAAAAAACAGTTCAATATCCTGTTTTCTGGCTTTTTCACTTAAAACTTTTGCATTTTTCTTGACAGTGTCCAAATCTAATACATAAGTGTTAGGTGAAATGATTCCCCGCTGATGAAAATCCAATGCAGCTTCTATTAATTTTTTATTATATTTTAATGTAGATTCCAAAAACATCAGTCTGTCTCCTCTTTTCCTTTTTGCATTAAATGAAGGAATGAACTGCCGTTTTCAGTATTGCGAAGCCCTAGATAATCAGCAGAAGTTGCAGCAATGTCGGATAGCGTTTTTCTTTCCCCGATATTTACGGGGGATAACTTTTTGTGATAAGCCAGCAAATACGTTTTTTCCCGTGTGTGTTGGTTATGGCCGATCGTAGGGTCATTCCCGTGATCTGCACTAATCATCAGCAGATCCTGATCTGTCATTTTCCGGAGAATTTCCGGCAAATATTGATCTACCATTTCAATCCGATTCGCATAACGCACAGGATTCTGTGCATGTCCGGCTAAATCGGTTTCTTGTACTGTGGCAGCAATCACGCCTTTTTTGACACGGTCCATCTCCTGTATAATATCCTTCATAACTTGTTCCGTATCTACACCCGGAAACCTATTTGCACCTTTACAATAAATGATGTCCTGCATTTTTCCGATAAGAGAAACTTCCATTCCCCCATTTTTCGCCAATGTTGGCAACTGCTTCTCGGGAGAGATACCAAAACCTAAGTGACGGACTTGATACCCTTGCTTGTATACATTAGATTTAGGCGAATTCACTCCTACTAATCCGTCTTCTCTTCTTTCAACTGACCTCTGCAAGTGTTCGGGTGTTACATTTTCTCCTCCAAGAACAATCACACGATTTACTTTAACATGATGACGGACACATCTTCCTATTTTCAACACTTCATCAAACGGAATATAATCCAGCGGAGCGCTTACATTATAAATTTGCCCGTAATCTGTTTCGATATTATCGGCCACGACTACTAAATCGTTTACTAATAGATACGGCAAATCTGAATTTGGTATGTTAACTTTATAACCCTGATCTTCCAAAGCGAGTTTAACATGATTGATATGTTCTGCAAAAGGAGCTAAATATGTCTTTTTAGGCTTTGTTCCCATGATTTCATTATGCCCTTCAAAACTGTCTGCTCCTTGATGCATCAGGTTCAAAACACCATAGCTGGCAATATGGTCTACATTTTTCAATTTAGGATGGTGCAAGATTTTGTTTATACCCAATTTTTCGAGATTCGGAATGTTTAAAGAAGGCACCGTATCAAGTATGTGATAGAAAGTATTAGCACCAACATCTAAAGGGTGATAATCGCTTGCATCTTCCATATAACCGACACCTAAGCTGTCTAATATTATGATAATGACTCTTTTATTCATTTATATCATCCCCTCTTGAAGGATTTACACTAAGATTTTCTGTGGCTCGGTGAACGGATATGTTTAGAATTCTTAAAATGGTCTCAGAACCGCTTCTTAATGGATTAATGCGGATCATTTTTCTGGCCAGTGATGGATCTGCAGATAAAAAAGTCCCAGACACTCTATAAAACATTGGTGCAAACTCGTATTTTGATTCAGCACCTACCGGATGGGGTGCCGCTCCCAATTCATTAGCATGATGAAGCACTTTTTCGGCAATTGGTTTAACAAACTCTACAAGTAAGACTTTTGATTGTGCATTTGCCAAATAAGCCTTTTTAACACCCTTAATGGCTCCATTATTAAGCGAGTGAACTAACTGATCATTGACACTTGCTTGAATTGCCAGCATAACCGGAGCATATATCAGACCCCTTAAAGCTTCTAAAGCTTCATAACCTTGAACTTGGCTTCCACCTGAATAGTTTAAATTTTCTATTCTTTGTATTAAATCATTTTTGCCTAAAATGACTCCAATACCTTCCGGACCTAGTAGCTTGAACAATGAAAAGGTGGACAAATCGGCTTTGACTTGCGCTCCAATCTTTTCTGCTTTCATCGCAGCATAGTTGTCATCCGTAATAATGACTAGACTAGAATGAATGGAACGAATTTTTTTTATCGTTTCAGCCAAATCGTAATGGTCATCTATTTTTTGCCTCGTATGCTGAATCAATACACCTTTTAACTTCGGGTGTTTGAGGATGGCTTTTTTTATTTGTTCAGAATCGTGAAAATCCGCGTATATTGGCAAGACCCCCATCGACTCTAACGTTGTTTTACTTGTTGGATATATAGGTGCGTCATGGACTAGGATCTCGTCACCTGGCTTTAAAAAACTCATAAAACCAAATCTCAATGCCCCTGTTCCTGCACCACGAACTAACATTGCTTTCTCTGTGCCAAAGAAATCGGCTAGTGTCTCTTCTATTTTTTTTGTGAATCGCGGTTTATTCATTCCTTTTACAACGCCTAAATCGCCAAGTGAAAGCAATTCTTCTCCTCGAAAATGTCTTGTGATGACATCCACCAACTTAAATTGTCTATGCATGGCTTCTTCAATAGATAGACTATATAGAGGATAAGTTTCCATGCTCATTCACTCTCCCCTTTCATAAAAGCGCGAGGATTTTTAATCAACATCTTATCAATTGATTCATCAGTTATTCCATAGGTTTGCAAGAGAGGGATAAACGTGTCTATCAAATATGAATAGCCCACCCCGCCTTTATATACCAAATGTGATTTTCTGGTGATGTCCATAGACAGCAGAACCTTGTCTATATACCCTTTAGCCTGTATCTTTTTCAACATTTCTGCCCGAACACGATCAGGCATATAATTTTCTTTACCTATTGTATCGAATTCTACATACACACCTTCTCTCAGCATTTTCAATATATAATCGGCATCTCCTGATAAATCAACATGCCCTATCACCACTCGGTTTAAATCAACTTCATGTTTTTTAAAAAACTCTACTTGTTCATGCCCTAATGTTCCTATGGAAGTATGGGTTGATATTGGTTTTTTTGTTTGCTTATGCGCCACAACAACCGCTTCAAATACTTTTTGTTCGGTTTCCGTCCATTTATTATAACTTGTTCCAATTTCACCGATCAGCTCGGCTTTAGCATCTGTTCCTCTAATTCCTTCAACAATCTCCATTACCATTCTTTCTGCCAACTTTTCTTTTGGTTCGCGAAACACATGGATCGGGTAAAAAGTATCTTGGTAGAAACCAGTTGAAAAGACAATATTAATGCCTGTTTCTTCTGCTACTTTTTGAACGTATGTAATATTTCTCCCCATTCCAATATTCGTGACATCCACAATATTGCGTACGCCCTTTTCGTATAAACTTTTAAATTCTCTAACGGTTTCAGAAAATACATCCAACTTACAATCCTCATTGTTTTTTACTTCGGAAAGGTCTATCGTTGTATGTTCATGCATATAGGTCATTCCGTCTTTCAACATTCGGAAACTTCCCCTCTTTCGATGATTTAGCCAACCTGCCATAAACCGACTGCATAGAGAAGATTGGCAACAATCCCCAACAATATAACTGCAATAGGGCCGACAGCCAATTCAACAAGTGGTTTTGATGCAATTCGGTTTATTAAATAAAATCCAATCACCCAGAAGAAGCCAATACCGGGAGCAATTTTTTCCCCTGCCATCGCACTGCCAATTAATATAGCCATTCCTAGAACATCTGACAGCGAAGTGCGAATATGCTCCCCCATCTCCCTTACACCAGGCAGTTTGTCCATACTTTTTGATACTGCGGATAATGATACGACCTCTAAATACATGACTAAAAAGCCCAACAGAAATGCTAAAATCGGTATATCCCTGAAAATAAGACCGATTGCAAATACCAAAGTGGTACCAGCTAAACCATAAACTCCTGTTACGATCGCAGTTGAAAAAACTAAAGGGATGAAGCCAATTCCACGTGCAAATGTAGCGATTGCCGCCTCTGTGTAAAGCTCTTTATTAATCAATGCTTGAGGCATTGCATCCACTGCTAAAATCAGCATGGATGATGTTAAAGAAACAAGTCCTCCCATAAGAGCTAATAACCAGCGGTTTTTTTTAATTCGATTTACACGCTCATTAAATATATTCACTAAATTTGCATTAGTAGATTCATCTCCGCCTCTAATTCTCGCAGCATAATAAATCATCATTAACATTCCTGCTAATAAAGCCATTCCTTCAGGACTGAGCGAAATTTTATATCCTGCCGCTTGAAATGTTCCAAACTTCTCGAATAAGAGATAAGAAGCCAAAGTGACGATTGCAGTGACGGCGGCTTTTTTTAAACCGTGCTGATATCCAACCGCTACAGCTGGAAATACTGTAAATGCAATAATAATAGGCTGACCAATAAGACTTAAAGAATCTATAAAATTTACGGGAAACATGCCAAATAAATCTACTACAAATTGCAGTCCTAAAACGATTCCAATACTATAAACGGCTCCAATAACCCCTGCAGTTACCATGCCTATTTTGTTTTCCGGAGTCCAAATGCCAATAATGTCACACGCCAATAAAATGCTGTGTCCAATAATGATTGTTGCTCCTATTGAAAGCGGAATACCAAACCCTATGATTAAGCCAAAACTTAATGCAAAACTTGTTGCAGCAAGCTCCCCTCTTGTCATTCTCCCCTCAAGGTATTCAGGCATAATCGGTCGCAAACCATCATTAAACACTGCTACTCCGCGATTTACTAGTATAGAACCTAATGCACCAACAGCCGCTATGACAAGACATTGAATTAAAGAAAGGTCCATTCATTATTCACCTCTATGATTTTCTCATCTTCTGTACATCATGTCATCCGTGCTTCTTAAATCATCCAGGAAAGCGCTTTCTTTAACTGAAAAAAATGTATACAGTTGAAGCCGGTGTAACAAAATATAAAGAAAAAAATTCATTTATTTTAATAAATAAGGAATTAAAATGTTTAATATATTTTGTGAAGACGAAGCTGTAAAACCAAAGGCAATTTTGCCGCTTTCTACTTCCTTCTCGATCTCTTCCTTGTTTTTTATGGTACTTGGCGAAGCCAAGGTGACGCATTTATCTTTGCCTAATAATGCAATTGCCATTGCAAGCGCACCACCGGATCCTGTTTCACAGGCGCCAATATAATAATCTACCTTATTGTTTTTCACAGCCATAACAGCGTCCAAATCACCTTTAACCAAAACTTCTACATTGCTTCCCCCAATTTCTTTAACAAGTTTTTCAATCGCTTGTTTTTTCAACTGTCCGCCTATTACGATTCTCACCATAATAAAACCCTCCTATTCATTAGATTCTATGACTTTATGAAGATGAAGATAAAAATAGACACGCTCACCTTCTGGAAGTTCTAAACCTGCCAGTGAATGTATAAAATCTATCACTTCTTCTATAGCATTTTTATATGGTGTTTCGTACACTTCATTGATGATGGCAATTGCAGGACTTTCTTCGCTTTCTCCCCTCTCAATTCTAGTTAAAGCCATCGCCATGTGCGTCCAAAACATTTCAGAGTCTTTGATCACCTCCTTTTTCAGCTTTTTTGATAAGAAAACAAATGTGTTCAAAGTTGTGTTGAAAGCATTTTTTGTAATCACTCGACTCGTTAGTAAAATAGACAACTTTTCTTCCAGCTGTATTTGGTTCACGCCAGTTCCTCCAATATACTGTATTTAGTATTTTAAATTTCAAATGCTGACCCATCGCCTCATGTATTGAATGACAAGTCGGATGGGCCGGCATTTTAGTAGCGCGGTATTTTCTCTCCTTTTTCTACACTTTTTTGAGTGTCTAATATTTGTTTCTCATTAACCAAATGCCACTTTTCTGCTATTTCTTTTTCTCTGTCTCCTTCAATAACAATAACGGCTTCAGTTGTATCCTTGGAAATTTTCTTGGCTTTCGGTGAAAAAAAATCGATTGCTTTAAACGTTTGAATCATTCTTTTGTCATCGGCATTCCAAACTGCTGCATCAATTTGTTTTGAAAGAAGCATATCGAAAAGCTGCATATAATTCATATTGACAAACTCAGCATTTTTATTTTCAAATTCAGCCAATGTTAATTGTTTCTGATCCAGGGACTCCAAATCAACACCTACTCTTACAACATCCTTACCTATTTCCTCATTTGGATGAGCTAAGAAGATTTTATGGGAAGATACATAACTGCTTTCCCCGAATTTCTTAAAAATTTTCAAATTTGGATATTCTGCTATGATATGATCTGCCGTCATCTTAGAAACAATTGCAAAATCACTTCTTTTTGTTCGGACTGCTTCAATTCGATTCACTCCGCCACGCATGTAGATCAAGTTAACTGTTTTTCCGGTTGATTCAAACCCTTCCACAATCCCTGTTGCCAGCCCTTCATATTTCCTTGAATACGGAAGTGGCATTGAGCCGATTAATGGTGCAATACCTGCAATCTCAAGTAATAAATTGTTATCCTTACTTACCAAAAACGTTCCTAAATGGCCTCTAGCCTCCAAATAAATCGCTTTCATATCAACCAATAAATTCAGCGCACTTTGGACAGTCCCCCTGCCGATGGATAACTTATGACAGTAGTCTGAGATGCGGGGAATTTTTTCACCTGCTTTGATATTCATCAATTCTTTAGCAATATTTTTAGCAGCCAAACCATTTTTAGAGTAAAATTTTTCCCACATAATTCATCTTCCTCAAAACAATATACTATATTCTGTATAATCAATTATAAGAGTTGTATCCTAATTTTGCAATAGTATTTTATTCAGAATACTATAAAAAAATATGTTGTTGGCGCACCGTGAATGAATGATAGGTCTCCTTATTCCTTTTTCCGCGTGACAAAAAGAAGCAGCCTAGAAGGCTGCTTCTTTTTTATGAATCATAAATATGGACGGTCGGTTCCTTGTCTCCCGGCTTTTTCAGGATAACGGCTTCCTGCCCGGCTGACGAATTAATGTTGATCTCAACGTTCAGTCCGCTTTTGCCGTAGTAATCCATCACTTCACCGGTCAAGAACTGGGTAAAGGCGATGACTTCGCTTTTGCCGTAAAACTGCATCGGGATGTTGATTTTCATGTCCTGCATTTGGTCGTCTTTATAGAGAGCCGTGCCGACAACCCCTGTGTAGTTTGGAAAATACGTGTCGACTTTGTTTTTAAAGCGTTTGAAAAGCTCCGCGTCATCCGGATGTTTCTCTGAACCTTCTGTTGAAGGGAAGAACGTGTACTCTTCATTGATTTTATCCCAGCCGCCGAGCTCGCTTGTCCCTGATTTCACATCGGTTTTGGCGATAAAGTTTCCAGGGACGATCGATGACTTAGGCGCCTGCTTGTAGAGCATGATGGTCAGCGGAATGTTTTTCAAATCATCCATGTTTCTGATCCGTTTCGCCACTTCCTCGGCGATTTTTTCGCCTTCCTGCCTCAGCTTTTTGTCGCTGATGGTCACTTCTTTTTGCGGGTCGCCGACATTTTCGCGGTAGTAGTAGACAGAGTTCAGCGCAAGGCCGATCACGACGCCGCCGAGCTCAATCGTATCCTTGTCTTTGCGGACGAGGTAGTCATGCTCAAGCATATGGGCGAGGTATACCGGGCTTTCTTCGTTTTGCTTCTCTGTTGACCCGCTTCCGGAAAGGGCGGGGTTCAGTCCGAGGTTTTTGAAGTTTTTATCGTCTTTCTCCGCTTTTTTCAGGTCGTCTCCCGTTTTTTTGCGGGCGAGCCAGCTCGTAACTGTATCCTCATCCAGGTATTGTCCTTCTTGAAAAAGGTAATCGTCAGTAGAAAATGAATCTTGCGCAAGGCGCATCATGCCTGTCTCAAATTCATCGATATCCAGCCGCGTATTCAGGCGTTCGGTCGTCAAGCCGCGGGCTTTCCCCGCCTTGAAAGGAAGAACCATTTTATAATAAGAATCGGAGATGTTGTATTTCGGAATGATGGCTTTTTCTTTCGACTTATCCGTTTTCTGCACCATCTCCTGCTCTTCTTCTCCCCCAAAATTCGGCGCACAGGCTGAGAGCATGAGCATACCCGCAGCAGCCGCCAAACATAATATCTTTTTCAATAGAAAACACTCCTCTTATTTCTTTAGCTCACTGATCAGTCTTGCTTCATCCCATACTTCGATGTTCAGCTCTTCAGCTTTCGCCAGTTTGCTGCCTGCCGCTTCGCCGGCAATGACGAGATCGGTTTTTTTGCTTACACTGCCTGTGATTTTTCCGCCGAGCGCTTCGATTTCCGCTTTCGCGTCGTTCCGCGACATTTCGTTGAGCTTCCCGGTCAGGACGATCGTTTTTCCCGCAAAATACGAATCGCTCGCTTCAGCGGCCGCTTTTTTCGGGCCCTTATACTCGGTGTTCACCCCGAGTTCTTCAAGCTCATCCAACAGCTTTAAAATCTCTTCTTTTTCAAAATAAGTGACGAGGGCGTCCGCCATCTTCTCGCCGATTTCATCGACTTCCACCAATTCTTCTTTTGTCGCTTTTTTGAGTCTGTCAAGCGTTTCAAAATGCATCGCCAGTGTCTTGGCCGCTTTGGCGCCGATGAAGCGGATGCCGAGTCCGAAGAGAAGCCGTTCCAATGAATTCTCCTTCGATTTTTCAATCGACTTCAATAAGTTGTCGGTCGATTTTTCCCCCATCCGCTCGAGATTGATCAGCTGCTCGCGCGTCAGCTTATACAGATCGGCGACATTGTGGACGAGGTCTTCGCGGAACAGCTGGGTGATGACGCGCTCGCCAAGACCGTCTATATTCATCGCGTTCCGGGAAACGAAATGGATCAGGCCTTCCCTGATCTGAGCCGGGCACTCCGGATTGATGCAGCGAAGCGCGACTTCTCCTTCAATTCTGACAAGCTCGCTTCCGCATTCCGGGCATTCCTTCGGCATGTTGAATTCTTTCTCTTCTCCCGTCCTCTGTTCGACGAGCACGTTGACAACCTCGGGAATGATGTCTCCTGCTTTTTTAATGACGACTTTGTCCAGCAGTCTGATATCCTTCTCTTTAATCAAATCTTCGTTGTGGAGAGAAGCTCTTTGGACGGTCGTTCCCGCCACTTTTACAGGTTCGAGAATCGCAGTCGGGGTTACTGCACCCGTCCGGCCGACGCTTAATTCAATGTCCAAAAGCGTTGTGACAACCTCTTCGGCAGGAAACTTGTAGGCGATTGCCCAGCGCGGGCTTTTTGCCGTAAAGCCGAGTTCTTCCTGCTGATCAAGGGAGTTGACTTTAATGACGATCCCGTCGATTTCATACGGGAGGTCGGCGCGTTTTGTCTTGAGCTCTTCGACGATCTCAATGACTTCTTCTATCGTGCTGCATTTTTTTCTTTCATGATTGGTTTTAAAGCCGAGTTCGTCGAGGAAATCAAGTCCCTGGCTTTGCGTTTCAACGCCCATTTCGTCAAGCTCCGCTATACTGTAGACGAAGATATCGAGATTTCGTTTCGCGGCGATTTTCGGATCGAGCTGCCTTAATGAGCCGGCAGCGGCGTTCCGCGGGTTGGCGAACGGCTCTTCATCCCGTTCGAGCCGCGTTTTGTTCAGCAATTCAAAGGAGCGCTTCGGCATAAAAGCCTCGCCGCGCACTTCAATTGAAAGATCGCGCTTCATTCGGAGGGGAATGTTTCTGATGGTCTTCAAATTTTCCGTAATATCCTCGCCCGTTGTTCCGTCGCCTCTTGTCGCACCTCTGACAAATACGCCGTTTTCATAGCGCAGTGAAACAGCAAGACCGTCTATTTTAAATTCGACGTTGTACTCAACATCTCCGACCGCCTGGCGGACGCGGCGGTCAAAGTCGCGTAGATCTTCTTCATTAAACGCGTTGCCGAGGCTCAGCATCGGCGTTTTATGCTGCACTTTTTGAAAGGCGTCCAAAACGGCTCCGCCGACGCGCTGAGAAGGAGAGTCCGGCGTTTTCAGGTCGGGGTGCTCTTCTTCAAGAGCAATAAGTTCCTTCATCAGCTTGTCATATTCGGAATCAGGCACGCTTGGGTCGTCAAGGGTGTGATATTCGTAGTTGTATTTGTTAATCAATGCATGCAGTTGTTCCACACGGCGTTTAGCTGCTTCTTTTTCCATTGGTTTCGTCCTTTCATTTCAGGTCTTTTGCCATTTATTGCTTTTCAATAGGCGCAAAGGCCGCGAGAAGACGCTTCACTCCGGTCGGGCTCGGGAAGGCGATGTCAAGCTCAGTCGATTCGCCGGATCCTTTGACGCTGACAACGGTTCCGACGCCCCACTTTTTATGGGAGGCTTTGTCGCCGACTGCCCAATTGACACCGTCGCCGCCGGTTTTGCTGTACGATGCAGCCGGCCGGGTAACCGGGCCTCTCCGCTCCGGCTTTCTTCCAAACGGCGTTTTCAGATCTTTTTTCTTCTCGTTTAGATTGTCCAATAATTCTTCCGGTATTTCCGCAATGAACCTTGATTCCGGGTTCATATTCGTTCTCCCGAACAATGTCCGCATCCGCGCGTTAGTTAAATAAAGTTCTTCCTCAGCCCTCGTGATGCCGACGTATGCGAGTCTCCGCTCCTCTTCCATCTCCGCTTCCTCCATCAGGGAGCGGCTGTGCGGGAATACCCCTTCTTCAAGCCCCATCAGGAACACGACCGGGAATTCGAGTCCTTTTGCGGCATGAAGCGTCATCAAGATGACCGCGTCTTGATTTCCGGTCTCTTCTTCCTTTTGATCAAGCTGATCGATATCGGCGATAAGGGCCAAATCCGTCAAAAAGGCGACGAGCGATTTATCTTCGCTTTGCTGTTCAAAGTTTTTCGTTACGGAGAGAAACTCGTCGATATTTTCAAGACGGCTCTGCGCTTCCAGGGATTTTTCCGCTTTCAGCATTTCGCGGTATTCGGTTTTTTCAAGGATTTCTTCCGTAAGCTCTGTGACAGATAAGTATTCCTGCATGTTCGTCAGGTTTTCGATCGTCTGTCTGAACTCGTCAAGCGCGTTCGCCGCTCTTGCGCTGAGACCGATAAAGTCAACCTGTCCGAGCGCTTCAAATAAAGACATTCCGTTCATATCGGCATAAGCCGCAATTTTATCGACTGAAGTCGCACCGACGCCGCGCTTCGGCACGTTTACGATCCGCGCAAAGCTGATATCGTCGTCAGGATTTGCGACGAGGCGCAAATACGCAAGGATGTCTTTGATCTCTTTCCTGTCATAGAACTTCGTGCCGCCGACAATGTTGTAGTTGATGTTCGCTTTCATCAGCGTTTCCTCGATGACACGCGATTGAGCGTTCGTCCGGTACAAAATCGCGATATCAGAGAAAGATCGTTTTCCCGAGCCGACGAGCTCCCTGATTTTGCCCGCGACAAATTGGCCTTCGCCAAATTCGTTGTCGCCTCTGAAGTAGGAGATTTTCGCTCCTTCGTCATTTTCGGTCCAGAGGTTTTTCGGCTTTCTGTTGGAGTTGTTCTGAATCACTTCATTGGCCGCGTTCAATATCCGCTTTGTCGACCTGTAGTTTTGTTCGAGCAGAATGACGCTTGCATTCGGATAGTCTTTTTCAAACGACAGAATGTTGGCAATGTCCGCTCCGCGCCATCTGTAGATCGACTGGTCGGAGTCGCCGACGACGCAGATGTTTTCGAAGCGCTGCGCCATTTTTTTGACGAGCAAATACTGCGCCCTGTTCGTATCCTGATACTCATCGACATGAATGTATTGGAATTTCCGCTGGTAGTATTCGAGCACTTCCGGCACCCGGTCAAACAGGATGATCGTCGTCATGATCAGATCGTCAAAATCGAGCGACTGGTTTTTCCGCAGTTTTTTCTGATAATCTTTGTAGACATCGCTGACGACTTGTTCAAAAAAACCGCCGGCTGTTTTCTCGTACTCTTCCGGGTCGATCAATTCGTTTTTCGCACTGCTGATCGATCCGAGTATGCTTCTGGGATCGAATTTTTTCGGATCGATGTTTCTTTCCTTTAAGATTCCTTTAATGACGGAAAGCTGATCTGACGTATCAAGAATCGAGAAATTCCGGTTGATGCCGATTCTGTCGATGTCTCTCCGCAAAATTCTCACACACATGCTGTGGAACGTCGAAATCCAGATGTCGTCCGCTCCCGGTCCGAGAATGCGTTCCACACGTTCTTTCATTTCTCTGGCCGCTTTGTTCGTAAATGTAATCGCCAAAATGTTCCACGGGGCAACGCGCTTCTCCGCCATTAAATACGCAATGCGGTGCGTCAATACCCGCGTCTTTCCGCTTCCTGCTCCGGCCATGATCAAAAGCGGACCGTCCGTCGTTTTGACCGCTTCCTGCTGCATCTTGTTTAATCCGCTTAATAATTGGTCGCTAATGTAATTCAATTCCGTTCACCGCCTATTCAAACATATGTTCTATTATAAACCAATCCGGTTCGTTGTGCTCATCCTTTTACGGCCTTTACCGTTTGCAGCGCATCTTCGAAATTCTCATAAATCGCGTTTCCGACGACGATCACATCGGCGTGCTCAGCCATTTTTACCGCCGTCTCCGCATCTTTGATGCCGCCGCCGTAAAACAGCGTCGTTTCCTGAAGCACCGCTTTTGTTTCCTTAACGGTCTCCGAATCCCCCAGCATGCCGCTGTATTCAAGATAAAAGACCGGGAGGCGGAAAAGATGTTCTGCCACGCGGGCGTATGCTTTAATATCCTCAATGTCAAGCTCGGTATCTGCGTTTGTTAAAGCGGCAGCCTTGCAGTCCTGATTCAAAATACAGTACCCTTCAACAACAATCTCATCAGGTGACATCAGCTCGCCGTATTCTTTCATCGCCTTTTTATGTAAGCCGGCAATCCAGTCGGTATCTCTGCTGTTGAGCACAGTCGGAATAAAATAGAGATCAAATCCCGGGACGATCGCGTCAATCGTCGACACTTCCAGGACGCACGGCACTAAAAAGCGGCGCACTTTTGACATCAGCCGAAGGACATCATCTTCTGTGACATGATCGCTTCCGCCGATCAAAACCGCGTCTGTTCCAGATTCGCACAGCTGTTCAAGCTGATCATCCGTAATATCTTTATTCGGATCGAGTTTAAAGACATGCTTCCACTCGGTAATATCGTACATAAAAAAAGCTCCTCCATTCGTTCTTACCATTTAAATATTATAACAAATTCAGCCCCTTTCGAAAAACGGATAACGAATAAACGATAAACGTGCAGAAAGCACAAAAAAACCGCCGGTGCTCAGTGCCCTGAGCCAGGCGGTTTCATGACATCATGAAGATGATTCAGATTGATTTGCTTTGACGCGGTCCAGCGCCATGATATAAGCGTCATTTCCGTAGTTCAGGCAGCGTTTCACCCTGGAAATGGTCGCGGTGCTCGCTCCGGTTTCCGTCTCAATTTTGTGATACGTGTTACCGTCGCGCAGCATTCTGGCTACTTCGAGCCGCTGAGCCAATGACTGAATTTCATTTATTGTGCATAAATCATCGAAAAAACGATAGCATTCTTCGAGATCTTTTAGTGATAGTATGGATTGAAAAAGCTGGTCCAGCTCTCTCCCGCGCAATTTATCGATCTGCATCTTTACACACCTTCTCCTTTGCTAATAGAAACCTTGCTGAGATCGGGAACGATATTGATCCACGTTTTTCCCGGCACAAACGGAACGGTCTTGCCGTCCGTCTTCGGTATAATCCGGCCGTTTTCGTTCTTCCAGCTGATCCGATGGACTTCCCCGTTTTGCAAAAGGAGCCCTTTTCCGCCTGAACGAAGGTCAATATCCCTTCTCCCGTACGCATCTTTCATATGATGTTCGGCTTCCGCTATTAGAATGTTTTGAAGAACAACAGGTTCTTCTGTTTCAAGGTCTGTTGTCAAAATACCGTCTGACTTTCTCACATAGCCTTCAACCTTTTTATCATAACCATATTCGACACGGTTTGTAACAGATTTTGTTCCGTAATCTAACCGTATAGAATAAAGCGCATCCGAAGGTTTGTCAGAGCTTGCTTTAAAAGTGAGCGGTTCTGTGCGGGTTTCGATGGCATATCCTTTGTCATCTGCTGCTTGCTTTACATTTTTATATGACGTGTACGAATTATGCGGCGCTTCCCGAAAATCGGCCCTCCAAAACAGGCTGCCGTCGTAATCCATTCCATTGATATGATCGGCGTCGCCGTTCAACAGGCGGCTTTTTGCACCCGGACTCCAGCCGTGATGCACCAAGAGGCTGTCAAAACCGAGAGCCAAATCAATGAAATAATCCCGGGCGCTGCGGACTGGGCCAACCGCTTCAGGCATGTCGCTTTGATAGATCGCCAACAATCGTGTGATCGGTCCTTCACTGAGAGCTTCAATGACAATGTCAGCCTTGCTTAATCCCGACTGCGGCCGTGCTTTTGAATGATTGTTCACCACAACGGCAATGGACCGCTGCCGAATATCTCCGTCCGCCTTCAATCCTGTCAGCGGATGAATGTTCTTTTCCTTTTCCTGCTGTTCCTGCGACTGGCACGATGCAAGCAGTAAAAGAGAAGCAAAACAAAGCAGTACTCTTACATATCGATTCACCATAGATTAGCTCCCGCTCTTTTATATTTTAACGCATTATCGATGGAAAGAGTACAGTTTTTTTCATCACATCAAAGATCCCTTTCGGCGTCACCCTGATATAAGGCAGATGAGTGCTTTGCAAAAAGAGCAGGGTGTAGATCGGGTCGTCAAACGTATAGCCTCTTTCAAACAAAAGCTCTTTTAACGTCTTTTCCCTTTCAAGCACCTTTTCATACATCTCATTTGATGCGCCGCCGCTTAAATGAAGAGGAATTTCGTGCAGGATTTTTCCGTTTTCCGCTAATACGATACCTCCCCCGATTTCTTTCATCCGCTTGAAGGCCAAAAGCATGTCTTCCTTGTTTTTGCCGACCGCGATAATATCTCCCGTTGTCGAATAGGAGCTGACGAACCCTTGGACGCGGGTTGCAAAGCCTTTCAGCATCGTATTGACACGCCATTTTCCATATTTGTCGAACAGCGAGAGATAGCTTTCATCATGGTCAAAAGAAAGCTGGTTGACAGAGTTGTCAATCTCAATCGTATAAGGCTCCATAATCACGGAATTCCTCATTTTTAAGCCGAGCGGCATGGAAAACTGCAAGTCATCCATCGTTAGATCATATGAAAGGTTCAGAGGGACAAGACCCCCTTTTTGCCAATCCGGAACTGTAAACGCATTCATATTTACGCCGCCTGATTTGATCAGCCGCCCTTTTGCCAAAACTGTCTCCGGATTCGGTTCATCAGGGCTATTCAAAATGTTGAGCGTTGCGTATCTGCCCGGTGCCACCACACCGAGGATATCCTCCATATGATAATACTTAGCAATATTAAACGAAGCCATATTATAGGCATCGATCAGCGGCACGCCCTCTTCGATGGCAATTTCAATCAGCTTGTTTGTCATGCCTTCTTTATAAAAGTTCGGCGTTGCACCGTCCGTTGTATAAAACATATGGTCATAATGGTGAAAGCCGTCTTCGTGCAGCTCGCGCAAAATCTTTCGCAAATCAGGACGGATGGAAGACTGCCTCAAGCCGACGTGGTATCCAAGTTCAAGCCGCTTCAGCACTTCCTTTCCAGTCATGGCTTCATGATCTGCATCAGCGCCGAAAAGCTTCATCTTCGTGAGCGTTTTTTCCGATGCCCCCGGAAAATGACCCTCGATCCGCTTTCTCCTTCTTTTCGTGCACTGCATGCAATGAAGGAGCAGATCATCGCCGTCCAAGAGGCGCGGCCAGCCTGTCATTTCTCCTCCCTGGATGACGTCCGGGTGTTCTCCCCAACGTTTTCGGTAATCGATCGATAAAATTTGATCTTCATTCAACACTTCAGTCTGCAAGTCATACCTTGACCACCAATAGTAGTGGACAGGCTGTTTTTTCAGTTCTTCCAATATAGAAAACGCTTTCTTTTTTCCGCAATGCAAAAGCAGAAACAAGTTGTCATTTACGAATGTCGTCGTTCCAAACTGTGACACATATTCAGCCAAAGTTTGGGGATTATAAATTTGAAAAGGATGGACATGCGGCTCAATATACCCGGGTACAATGTATTTTCCTTCACAATCTATTGTAGTTTTAACAGCCGTCTTCGGCAAGTCACGGCCGACGTAAACGATTCTGTCATGATGAATCCATACGTTTGCCAGAATCCATTGCTTTACATACGGGTTCAGTACAGAGGCATTTCGTAAAAGGAGCGTTGGCTGCAGCCTTGAACTTACAACATCAACTTGCGATCTGATGTGTTTATTTTTCCAAATTAAGGTGCGTTCGGACATTCACATACTCTCCTTTACATGTAATGATCCTATGTTAACACATTTACTATCGTCACGCATTACCAATCCGTTACAATTTTTCGAAAAAACACTTTATTTAATTATTTAAATAGGAGGAATGAAGCATGAAGCAAAACATCGGACTGTTTGACGCCGTTTTTCGCATTGCCTGCGGACTGACGATCCTGTCGGCGGCAGCGGCAAAGTTTACGAGAAAACCGTGGTGCAGAATGACGCTTTTCTGCATGTTTATGGGGGCGATGAAGGCCGCTTCCGGCATCTTGCGATTTTGTCCCATGACATATGTTTGCCAAACTTATATGAAGCAGCAGGGAGAAGCTGGCGAACAATCGTAAAAAGCACCTTTTATAGGTGATTTCAGACCGTTGACAAAATTCGGTTTTCTAAGGTCCTGCCTATTTTTTGTCCAGTTTATTTTGTTTTTTCGATGAAAAGGACGGCGATTAGGGCCTTTCTACGTCCATTCATGTCAGCGAAAACAAGCATCGCCTGCATGGACAATTTTTTCTTTCCCCACAGGGTTGTCCAGCGCAGGCCATGCTTGTGTTTTAAATCTGCAAAAAACCCGTTCGATGGTTTCGCGCATGTAGCGATGCCCAAACACGTATTGAATCAGAACCATTTTGATCAATACAACAGGATCAATGCTTGGACGTGCTTTTGAAGAATAAAGAAGGGCGACCTGAAAAATCCATGGCTTCTTCCATCTTCCTGACCAGATGATCTTCAGGGACAAGTTCGCTTAAGGCAACGACTTCAAGCTGTTCACGTTGATCTTTTGAGTGCTTGGACAACATAGTAAAACCTCCAAAACTAGATTCCACTCACATTTTTTTAAAAAAAGCTTGTCGATGAAGCCACTTTTTATGCTTTGTCGACAAGCTGAAAGCATCCCAAACCGGGATGCTTTTTTCTATTCGGTCAATTTTTCAATCTGGCCCATCACATCGCTGATCTGCTGAGCGCTTTGCACCAATTCTGACTGCTCCAGCTTCTCGACTGTTAATTTTCCTTCCTCAACACTTTTCAAAACATCCTCAGCGCTTTTTTGCAGTGTTTCATTATGCTTCTCGATGGTGTTATGAATCTCGGCTGCGGCATCGGGAGGGGTTAATTCATTAAAATCGGCTGCAGCCTGCTGGATAGACTCAAGCTGAGTTTCCAGCTTTTCTTTTGCACCCGTGTCGTTTACAGCCTGTTCAGCCAAGGAAGGCGCCTCCTCCGCAAATGTCTTCACTTCTTGGATATATCCGGCCGCTTCATTTGTATAGTTCAATCCGTCATTCACCTGATCAAGCATTCCGCATCCGCCTGTACCTAAAAGGCCCATTCCGGCAAGAACTATAAGAATTCTTTTCATTGTTTGCCTCCTTATCGTTTCTTTTTCATTTTTTCTTTCAAAATCGGAATTAATTTTTCTTTCGCCAAAGGCAGACCTTTCTTCACCAATTCACGCTTCAGCCATTTCCCGAGCTTAGACACGGTCAGTCTCCTTTCCCTTTTGATAAAAATGAAAAAACTCCACCGATTTGGTGAAGTGGATAAACAAAAAGACCTTCACCAAATCAGATTTGGCAAAGGTCTCGCTAACAATTAGATTGCCAGCAAAGCCGAGGATCTAGGACATCCCGTAATGACGACTTTACTGTGACAGCTACTCCCCTTTGGAGTATTCATTTTTATTACTTTCATTTTAAGGCACAAGGCTTATCCAGTCAAATTCCTGCTGGCCGGCTTATGAAAGAAATGCCCTGTCCGTAATAAAACACCTTCTTGGGAATGAAGGTGGCAGATTGTTGACGAAATCTAAAACGGTTTAAAGTTTTAGGATTTCGTCATCTTTTATAGGGGCTTTTTTGATATTGAATGAGGTCATTTTTGCAAATGCTCTCTTATACAATCTTCACATAAAATCAAGCCGTTGCTCTCCAGAAACCTTTTGACATGGGTGATTCCTGATAATCCGACGGGCTTGTCTATGTAATAAAATGTCTCGTCTTTTGATATTTGTTTTTTACACCTTTTGCAGGTTACATGACTCATATGCTTTCTCCTTCCCTATCACTGTCTTAATAAAATCGTACTAAAGGTTAGGCGATTTTTCCACCAACAACAAAAAAGCACCACTTCAGGCGCTTTTAAAATTAGTATGGCGCCGTTTTCCCCGCTGACTTCACCCGCAGACGGAATTGTTTCAAGCCGTACATGCTGCTGTCCGCCATCGGCGCGATCGCAAGCTTTTCCATCGAGGAATACTGCTTGAGGAGCGCCTCAAGAGCGATCGCCGCTTCCAGCCTCGCGAGCGGAGCGCCTAAGCAGAAATGGATGCCGTGGCCAAATCCGATATGCGGGTTCGGATGACGGTGAATATCAAATTCGTGCGCCCTCTCAAATTTCGCTTCATCACGGTTGGCAGAAGCAAGAAAAGCGACGACGCCTTCTCCTTTTTTCAAACTTACTCCTCTGATCTCGGTATCCTGTTTAACGAAGCGCACGATCATCGGCGCGGGCGCCCGGAAACGGACGGCTTCCTCGACGGCCTGCGGAATCAGTTCAGGATGCCTGGCGAGCTCGTCATACGCACCCGGTGTTTCGAGAATGCTGTAGACCGCATTTGAAATCAAATTGGTCGTCGTTTCATTCCCCGCCATCAAGAGCAGGTTGCAAAACGGAACCAATTCATCAGGAGAAAGCTTGTCCCCTTCTTGTTCGGCTTTGATCAAGAGCGAAATCAAGTCATTGCCGAGGTTTTGTCTTTTCTCTTCGATCATCTTTTCAAAAAACGCGGTCAGCTCTTCTTCGCCTTGATCCCTGATGTTTTTCCACTCGTTCACATCTTCTTGCCGATCGCTCTTCGGCAGGCTGACCAACACGTCGGACCATTCTTTGAAATGGTGCTTATATACTGAAGGAACGCCGAGCAATTCCGAAATGACGATGACGGGCAACGGATATGAAAAATTCTGTACAAGGTCGATCTCTTCCCTGCCGCGGATTTGAGCGAGCAGTTCATTCGTCAGTTCGCGAATGCGCGGCTCCCACTCTTTCATGACACGCGGAGTAAAAGCCTTGTTGACGATCGATCTGATTCTCGTGTGTTTCGGCGGATCCATGCTGATCAACGTTTTCGCAAACGTATTGCCGGTTCCAAGCTGATGGAACTGATTTGAAAAAAAGTCTTTGTCGCTGATCACTCTTTTGACATCGTCATAACGGAACACACTCCATACCTTGCTGTCTTCATCATAGTGAATCGGTGATTCGGTGCGCATTTTTTCATACCATGGAAACGGATCATACGGGTCTTGTCTGTTCTTTCCGTTAAGCAGCGCTTTCTGAATAGGATTCTGCTGTTTTGTTTGACTCATTCGCTTTCACTCCTTCGGTTCTTGTCAGCTGATTCATGAAGTTCAATATGTTAGTTTAAAATTAAAAGAACCCACCGGATCATTCAACCAACAAGTGGAAAAGAAGTGTCGAAAAAGTTTGAGGAGGCGGCTGAAGTGGCTGACAGCTACCGCGGGGACAAGCGGATTACAAAATCGAAAACAAGTTTAAAAAAAGCCTTGTTTGAACTGCTGGCTGAAAAAGAATGGGGAAAAATCTCTGTACAGGATATTACGCAACGGGCAAACTTGAATCGAACGACATTTTATCAGCATTATCAAGATAAATACGATTTGCTTCATCAAAATATGAGAGACATGTTTGAAGCGATGAAAGAGGATATTTTTTCGCCGCTTGATATAGATTGCAGCGGGGAAAAGCCTGAAGCGTACTGGTATGTGCTGCGCTTTTATCAGCATTTACAACAGAACTGCGATGATTTTGCGATTATCATCAACAGAAGATATGAGCTGAACATTAAGAAGCTGCTCAATGATTTTTGGAATGACAGCTTTTTGACGGGAATCAAAAAAACGGCAGCTGCCGATACTAACCGCTCAGTGCCTCTTGATATCCAGCGGCGATTTGTGATTTCCGCCTTTGCGGGCACAGCCGCATGGTGGCTTGAAAACGGCATGCCTTATCCGCCCGAATTGATGGCTGAATCGTTGATTAAAATGATCCAAAAAAATTGACGGCAAAAAAAGAGACAAAACGGGTGCTCCCGCTCTGTCTCTTCACCGGTTATTTCTGCGCTGCCTTGAGCGCACGCGCGCCGATATCCGTCCGGTAAAACAGCCCCGGTTTTCTTACTCGTTCCACCGCTTGATAGGCTGCTTCCCTGGCCGCTTCAAACGTCTCGGCAAACGCCGTGACATTGGCGACGCGGCCGCCGTTTGTCACAAACTGACCGCCGCTTTTTTTCGTGCCAGCGTGAAAGACGACGGTCTGTTCCATATCAGGCTCAAGCATGCCGATCGGCGTGCCTTTTTCATAGCTTTCCGGATAGCCGTCAGATGCAAGAACAACGGTGACTGCCGCCGTATCCTTCCACTTCAGCTCCACTTCTTTGTCCGCGAGGAGGTCAAGCAAGACTTGTACAAGGTCTGATTCAAGACGCGGCAGTACGACCTGGGTTTCCGGATCTCCGAATCTCGCGTTGAATTCGATCACTTTTGTTCCTTTTTCGGTCAGCATTAAGCCAGCATACAAGACTCCCGTAAACGAACGGCCTTCTTTAACCATCGCTTCGGCCGCCGGCTCCAAAATCGTTTTAACGGCGTCTTCAACGACCGCATCCGAAATCTGCGGCACCGGGGAATATGCGCCCATTCCCCCTGTATTCGGGCCTTTGTCTCCGTCAAATGCCCGCTTGTGATCTTGCGCGATCACCATCGGATACACTTTTTCACCTTTGACAAAAGCCATCAGCGAAAATTCTTCACCGCTCAAAAATTCCTCGATAACGACAGAGGCGCTTGCATCGCCGAACTTTTCATCTTCTAAAAAGTCATGCAGACACTGAACCGCATCTTCGGCTGTCATCGCGACTGTGACGCCTTTTCCAGCGGCAAGCCCGTCAGCTTTGATGACGATCGGCGCGCCTTTTTCCTCAACATACGCCTTTGCTTTTTCAAAAGATGTAAACGTTTCGTACTCTGCTGTCGGTATTTGATATTTTTTCATCAGATCTTTGGCAAACAGCTTGCTTCCTTCAATCACCGCTGCTTTTTTCGACGGACCGAACACCGGAAGGCCCGCTTCTTCAAATGCATCCACAAGCCCTTCGATTAAAGGGACCTCAGGACCGACAATCGTCAGTCCGATATTGTTTTCTTTTGCGAAAGCGAGAAGCCCTTCGTGATTGCCTTCGTCAAGATCAACGAGTACGGCGGTCCCGGCCATTCCGTCATTGCCGGGCGCCGCATATACAGTGCCGACAAGAGGGCTTTGCGCCGCTTTCCAGGCGAGCGTGTGCTCCCTGCCGCCTCTGCCGATAATCAATACGTTCACGCTGGTCACTCCCTTAATGTTTGAAATGGCGGATTCCGGTGAACACCATCGCGATCCCGTATTCATCCGCTTTTTGAATCGAATCTTCATCACGAACCGATCCGCCCGGCTGAATGATCGCCGTCACACCGGCTTTAGCCGCTTCTTCGACCGTATCAGGCATCGGGAAGAACGCATCTGATCCGAGCGCGCTTCCTTTCGCTTTCCCGCCGGCTTGCTCAATTGCGATTTTCGCGGAGCCGACTCGGTTCATTTGTCCAGCGCCGACGCCGATCGTCATATCGTCTTTTGCCAGGACAATCGCATTCGATTTGACATGCTTCACAACTTTCCAAGCGAGCTTCAAGTCAGCCCATTCCTGTTCGGTCGGCTCTCTTTTCGTCGGAATTGTGATGTCGGCGTCGTCAAAACCGTGCATATCCAGATCCTGAATCAAAAGCCCGCCTTGAACAGATGTCAGCTGCTTTTCGTTTTTCACAGGCTGATTGACATCAAGGGTCAAGAGGCGAAGGTTTTTCTTGGATGTTAAAATATCAAGCGCTTCTTGGCTGAATGCTGGCGCGATGATGATTTCCAAAAAGATTTTGTGAAGCGTTTCAGCCGTCGCTTTATCCACTTCGCGGTTCAAAGCGATGATGCCGCCGAAAATTGACGTTTCGTCAGCGGCGTATGCTTTGTTAAACGCCTCTTCGATCGTGTTGCCCGTCCCGACGCCGCAAGGGTTCATATGCTTGACGGCAACCGCAGCCGGCTCCGTGAACTCGCGGACGATTTGAAGTGCTGCATCCGCGTCTTTGATATTGTTGTAAGAAAGCTCTTTTCCGTGCAGCTGTTCAGCTGAAGCAATTGACCCTTTGACAGGGAGCGCACTTTGATAAAAGACTGCTTCCTGATGCGGATTTTCGCCGTAGCGGAGCGATTGCTTTTTCTCAAAGGTGACGGTGAACTGTTCAGGCTCTTTTTCGCCGGTTACCTTTGTTAAATAGTCAGCGATCAACGCGTCATACGCTGCCGTGTGGCGGAACACCTTCGCTGCCAACTCGCGTTTTTTCTCAAGAGAGACGCTGCCGTTTTCTTTCAAGTCGTTCAGTACAGGGCTGTAGTCGCGGGGATCGACGATGACCGCCACGTCCTGGTGGTTTTTCGCTGCTGCGCGAAGCATGCCTGGACCGCCGATGTCGATATTCTCAATCGCCTCTTCGAATGTGACGTCTTCTTTAGAAACCGTTTCTTTAAACGGATATAAATTAACAACGACAAGGTCGATCGGCTGAATTCCCTGTTCATTGAGCTGCGCCATGTGTTTTTCGTTGCCGCGGACGGCAAGAAGTCCGCCGTGAATATTCGGATGAAGGGTTTTCAGACGGCCGTCCATGATTTCGGGAAAGCCCGTCACTTCAGAAATGCCGATGACGTCAACGCCGTTTTCCTGAAGAAGTTTGCTTGTGCCGCCTGTTGAAATCACTTCAACGCCAAGCTCTGTCAATTCTTTTACAAAAGGGACAATGTTCGTTTTATCAGATACGCTGATTAATGCGCGTTTGATCGTCATTCCTTTTCACCTCTGCCATTTAGTTCAAGAAGCTCTTTGATTACTTCGGGATAAAGCTCATGCTCCAATTTGTGTATCTTTTCTTCAAGAGACGCGAGTGTTTCGCTTTTTTCAAGCTCAACGGCGCGCTGGGCGATAATCGGACCGGTGTCCATGCCTTCGTCAACATAGTGAACCGTGATGCCCGCCACTTTCACACCCGCTCTGTACGCCTGTCCGATCGCGTCGATGCCGGGAAACGCCGGCAGGAGCGACGGATGGATGTTGATGATTTTATTCCGGTAAGCCGACAGAAGCGTATCGCCGATCAGTCTCATGTACCCCGCCAGGACAATCCATTCTGCTCCGTGGAGGCGGAGCTGTTCAACGATCACTTGTTCAAAAGCTGCTTTATTTTCGAACGATTTCGGCTGGAATGCGAACGATGGAATTCCGGCTTTTTCAGCTCTTTCAAGCACTTTCGCATCGGGCTTGTCACAGACGACAAGAACGATTTTGGCATCCCAGTTCTCTTCTCTCATTCTTCTTGCGATCGCTTCAAAGTTCGTTCCGCTTCCTGATGCAAATACCGCGAATTTTCTCATGAAAGACCGGCACCGCCAAACTCAACGCCGCTTCCGGCTTTCACTCTGCCGATGAGATAGGCTTTTTCACCGTTGTTTTCGAGCGTTTGAATCACGTCTGTCATATCCTCTTCTTTCACCGCAAGGACAAACCCGATTCCCATATTGAAAACATTGAACATTTCCTCGGACTTCAGGCCGCCTTTCTCCTGAATGAACGGAAAGACAGGAGGGACGGGCCAGGAGCCGATGTCGATTTCAACACCGAGACCATCAGGCATCATGCGCGGCAGGTTTTCAATAAAACCGCCGCCGGTCACGTGCGCCATGCCTGCGATTTTACCTGATTTCACCGCTTCAAGGACAGGCTTGACATAAATTTTCGTCGGCTCTAAAAGCTCTTCGCCAAGAGGCCGTTCAAAAGGTGTATACGTCTCATCAAGGTTCAGACCGGCATCTTCAAGAAGAACTTTACGAACGAGAGAGAAGCCGTTGCTGTGAAGTCCGCTTGAAGAAAGTCCGATTAAAAGGTGCCCTTCGCTGATGTTTTCGCCCGTGACGATGCCATCTTTTTCAGCGGCTCCGACCGAGAACCCGGCAATATCGTATTCATCCTCTGTATAAAGACCCGGCATTTCCGCCGTTTCTCCGCCGACTAGCGCTGATCCTGACTGTACACAGCCTTCTGCGACACCTTTTACAATTTCTTCAATTTTGACGGGGTCGGCTTTTCCGACCGCAAGGTAATCAAGGAAGAACAGCGGCTCCGCTCCTTGAGCGAGCACATCGTTGACACACATAGCGACGGCATCGATGCCGATCGTGTCATGCTTGTCCATCGCAAAAGCGAGCTTCAGCTTTGTGCCGACACCGTCCGTTCCCGAAATCAGAACCGGCTGTTTGTACGGCAGTTCTGACAGGTCAAACATGCCGCCAAATCCGCCAAGACCGCCCATTGCGCCGATTCGCTTCGTTCTTTCCACATGTTTTTTCATTCGTTTTACGGCTTCATATCCGGCTTCAATATCAACCCCGGCGTTTTTATAGCTTTCAGACAACACAATCCACTCCTTATTCCGCGCTTGTCCATTCGTAATATTCAAAATCAAAAGAGCAGCCGCATCGCTTCTGCTGCCCTTTATTCATTTCAGGAGACGCGGCGCTTCAAGAGCGCCGGCCGGTTTATTTTGTCAAAACGGCTTCTTTCACGTGAGGAAGAACCGTATCCTGATAAATCTCGGTCGGGTATTTTCCTGTAAAGCAGGCCATGCACTGCCCGCAGTTTTCGTCTTCATACTGTCTTCCGATCCCGGAAAGGAGTCCTTCAATGCTCAAGAATGACAATGTATCGGCGCCGATTTCCTGACGGATTTCTTCCACTGAATGGGAGGACGCGATCAGTTCTTCATGCGTTGATGTGTCAATTCCGTAAAAGCACGGATGGGCAATAGGCGGGGAACTGATTCTGACGTGCACTTCCGTCGCTCCGGCTTCGCGCAGCATCGTCACAATTCTGCGGCTTGTCGTGCCTCTCACGATGGAATCGTCCACCATGACGACGCGCTTGCCTTCAACGACCCCGCGGACGGCTGACAGCTTCATTCTCACGCCCTGCTCCCTGAGCGACTGTGACGGCTGAATGAACGTTCTACCGACATAGCGGTTTTTAATCAGTCCGAGTTCGTAAGGAATTCCCGTCGCTTCGGCATAGCCGATGGCCGCTGAAATGCTTGAATCCGGAACCCCTGTCACCACATCTGCTTCAATGCCTGATTCTTCAGCAAGCTTTTTACCGAGATTTTTTCTCGCGCTGTGGACATTAATGCCGTTAATATTACTGTCAGGCCTTGAGAAATAAATGTACTCCATGCTGCAGATCGAACGGTTGATGTTGATGGAGAACCGCTCAGACTTCATGCCTTCATCATTGATGATCAGCATCTCGCCCGGTTCTACATCTCGCAAATATGTCGCGCCGACCACATCAAACGCGCACGTTTCAGAAGCGACGACGTACGCGTCGCCGAGCATTGCGACAGATAGCGGTCTGAGTCCGTTCGGATCAAGCGCCACGATCATTTCCTTTTCCGTCATGATCAGGAAAGCATAAGCGCCTTTCAGCATGGAAAGAGCGTTTTTGATCTGATCTTTCAGCTCGAAGTGGCCGCTTCTTTTAATTAAATGGGCGAGCACTTCCGTATCAGAAGACGTTTGAAAAATGCTGCCCTGGTTTTCAAGCTGCTGTTTCAGCTGAGTGGCGTTTACTAAGTTTCCGTTGTGCGCAAGCGCAAGGCTGCCGTTATTTTGCGAATGGAAAAGGAACGGCTGGACGTTTTCGAAGCCGCCGCCGCCCGCCGTTGCATAGCGGACATGGCCGATCGCTCCTTTTCCTGTCACCTTTTTGAGCTCGCCGTTTTGAAAAACTTCAGTAATCAGCCCCTGGCCTTTGTGGGCGGACATTTTTTCGCCGTCTGTCGCCACGATGCCGGCACCCTCCTGGCCTCTGTGCTGAAGGCTGTGAAGGCCGTAGTACGTAATTTGCGGTGCTTCTTCATGCCCCCAAATCCCAAATACGCCGCATTCTTCATTTAAGCTTTTGATTTCAGCAAGCATGGGATAGCTCCTTTCCATGCGCTTTCGAGCTCTTCTATCTGCGCATGAATCCATTGTTGTCCTTCCTGGCTTTGAACAGACAGCGCGCTGTCTGACGTTACTTCGCCGATGAGCTCGGCGTCTTTGACAAGCTTTTCGAACGCTTCTTGATGCTCTTTTTTCACAGAGACGATAAACCGTGATTGTGTTTCGCTGAATAACAATGCAGATTCGCCTGCAAGCGTTACATTGGCGCCGAGTCCTTGAGAAGATATGACGCTTTCCGCCAGCGCCACGCCGATGCCGCCTTCTGAGACGTCATGCGCGGACTGCACGAGCCCTGTGCGGATCGCTTTCAGAAGCGCTTTTTGACGCGCTTGTTCGACTTCCAAGTCGATGGCAGGCGCTTTGCCGTAAATCTTTCCTTCGGACAGTTTTTGCAGCTCGCTTCCGGCGAACTCAGGGAATGTTTCGCCGATGACATAAATCAAATCGCCCGCTGCTTTAAAGTGCTGGGTCGTAATATGGTCTGTATCTTCGATCAGTCCGACCATTCCGATGACAGGCGTCGGGTAGATCGCGCTTCCGTTTGATTCGTTGTAAAGAGAGACGTTTCCACCGATGACCGGTGTGCTGAGCACGTTGCACGCCTCGCTGATCCCGTCTGCCGCTTTTTCGATCTGCCAGAAAATCTCCGGCTTTTCCGGATTCCCAAAGTTGAGGTTATCCGTAACGGCAAGCGGTTCTGCTCCGGAGCAGACGATATTGCGGGCCGCTTCAGCGACAGCGATTTTCCCGCCTTTTTCCGGATCGAGGTACAAGTAGCGGGCATTGCAGTCCGTTGTCATGGCAAGCGCCTTTTTCGTGCCGCGAATCCGCAGGACGGCTGCATCAGAGCCCGGTGCGACAACTGTGTTCGTCCTGACCATGTAGTCATATTGGTCATAAACCCATTCTTTGCTCGCAATAGTCGGCTGCTTTAACAGCTCGAGAAGCGTTTCTTTCGCATCTTCGACTTTTGGTGCAGGGACGTCTGTTTCAAGGAATTCTTTATAATAAGCCGGAACTTTTGACGGCTTATGGTAAACCGGCGCTTCCTCTGCAAGCGCATCAACCGGAAGATCGGCAACCATTTCCCCGTTGTGGAAAAGGCGCAGCATCTTGTCGTCTGTCACGTGACCGACAGCCACAGCTTCAAGATCATACTTGTCAAAAATATCGATGATCTCTTGTTCGCGGCCGCGTTCGATGACTAAAAGCATGCGCTCCTGAGATTCGGAAAGCATCATTTCGTACGGCGTCATCCCTGTTTCGCGCTGCGGAATCAAGTCAAGGTTCATCTCGATGCCCGATCCGGCTTTGGATGCCATTTCCGCGCTTGAACTTGTCAGTCCTGCCGCACCCATGTCCTGAATACCGACCAAGGCGTCTGATTTGATGACTTCCAGACACGCTTCAAGAAGCAGCTTTTCCATGAATGGATCGCCGACTTGCACAGCCGAGCGTTTTTCTTCTGATTGGTCAGACATTTCCTCTGAGGCGAACGTGGCGCCGTGGATGCCGTCGCGCCCCGTTTTCGCACCGACGTACATGACCGTATTGCCGACGCCTTTCGCCTGCCCTTTTTTAATATCTTCATGGTTGATCAAACCGACACACATCGCGTTGACAAGCGGATTGCCTTCATAGCAGCTGTCAAACTGAACTTCACCGCCTACGGTCGGAATGCCGATGCAGTTTCCGTATCCGGCAATGCCCGCGACTACTTCTTCAAACAAGTACTTCACACGCGGTGAAGTGAGTTCACCAAACCGGAGAGAGTTCAAAACAGCGATCGGACGCGCGCCCATTGAAAAGACGTCGCGGATGATGCCGCCCACACCCGTTGCAGCTCCCTGATAAGGCTCAATCGCTGACGGATGGTTATGCGATTCGATTTTGAAGACAACCGCCTGATTGTCGCCGATATCGACGATTCCTGCGCCTTCCCCCGGCCCTTGCAGGACGCGTTCGCCTTTTGTCGGGAACTTTTTCAGGATCGGCTTGGAATTTTTGTAGCTGCAGTGCTCTGACCACATGACCGAAAAAATCCCGATTTCCGTATAGTTTGGAAGCCTTCCGAGAATCGATTCAATCATGGCAAACTCGTCATCGCTGACACCCATTTGCTGATAGAGCTTCTCTTCCTTAATTTGTTCTTGACTTGGTTCAAGCAGTAGCGACATGAGTTTCCCTCCAATTTTTCACGATAGATTGAAACAGTTTAAGACCGTCGGCGCTTCCGAGCAGAGAATCGACTGCGCGTTCAGGGTGAGGCATCATGCCTAATACATTGCCTTTTTCATTGACGACGCCTGCAATGCCGGCGACGCTTCCGTTGATATCCGTTCCGTATGTGAAAGCGATTTGGTTGTTTTCTTGTAATCCGGCAAGCGTTTCTTCATCACAGTAGAAGTTTCCTTCGCCGTGGGCGACCGGAATCGTGATGGATTCGCCTTTGCTGTAGGAAGATGTAAAAATCGTTTCATTGTTTTGGACGACAAGTTCAACCGGACGGCAAATAAATTTCAAATCTTTGTTGCGTCTCATCGCGCCCGGCAAAAGACCGAGCTCCTGCAAAATTTGAAAGCCGTTGCAGACGCCGAGCACCGGCTTTCCTTCTTCAGCCGCTTTTTTGACGGCCGGCATAATGTTTGCGAAGCGGGCGATCGCGCCGCATCTTAAATAATCCCCATACGAGAATCCCCCCGGAATGAGGATGCCGTCATATTCATCAAGACTTGTTTCTGTATGCCAGACGTATTCAGCTTCTTCGCCAAGCTCATCCTTGATCGCGTGGAACATATCGATATCGCAGTTTGAGCCCGGCAGCACAATCACCGCAAATTTCACTGTGCGACAACCTCCTCGACTTCGTATCTGTAATCTTCAATCACCGTGTTGGCCAAAAGTTTTTCGCACATTTCTTTGACGAGAACGTCAAGGTCGCGGTCCGATTTTTCGATGGTGAGCTCCATGTATTTGCCGATGCGGACGTCCTGAACTTCTTTGTAGGACATGCTGTGCAAAGCATGCTGAACGGCGCTCCCCTGAGGATCTAAAACACTCTCTTTTAAGCTGACATACACTTTCACTTTGTACATATTACATGCCTCCAAGTCTTTTGAATATTTCTTCGTATGCATCCGTCAATCCGCCCAGGTTTCTTCTGAACACATCTTTATCAAGCTTTTCATTCGTTTCTTTATCCCACAGCCGGCACGTATCCGGGGAAATCTCATCGGCCAGCAGGACCTCGCCGTCTTTATCGCGCCCGAATTCAAGCTTGAAATCTATCAATCTGACACCGCAAGCCGCGAAAATCGTCTGCAGCTCTTCGTTTACCTGTCTCGTAATCGATTTGATTTTCTCCACCTGTTCAGGCTCAGCCGCGTTTAAAATCCGGATATGGTCTTCTGTGATCAGTGGATCGCCGAGCGCGTCATCCTTGTAGTAAAACTCGATAATCGGCTGCTCCAGCTCCGTGCCTTCCGAAATGCCGAGCCGTTTGGACATGCTTCCCGCAACGACATTGCGGACAACGACTTCAAGCGGGATGATCGTCACTTTTTTAATGAGCTGCTCCGTTTCTGAAATTCGTTCAACAAAGTGGTTGTTGATTCCCTTCTCGTGAAGCCTTGTGAAAATCAGGCTGGAAATTTCGTTATTTAAACGGCCTTTTCCATCAATCTCGGCTTTTTTTTCTCCGTTAAAAGCCGTCGCCGAGTCTTTGTATTCGACAAACAACGTGTTGTCATCATCCGTCAGGTATATCTTTTTCGCTTTTCCTTCATATAAAAGTTCATTTTTCACAATATTCACAGAAGGCCTCCTAACCCGAATGTTGGAAATATTTCATCTTTTAGACCCCCGCCTGTTAAAGCGGGCGGTCGATTCTACGCTAAGCCTAAACGTTCAAAAATGTAGTCGACGTTTTTCAAGTGGTAATTGTAATCAAAGCAGTCGTTAATTTGTTCCGGAGACAGTCGGGACGTAATTTTTTCCTCAGCCTCGACAAGCTGGCGGAACGGCACTTGTTTCTCCCATGCTTCCATCGCTTTCGGCTGAACGGTGTCATACGCTTCTTCGCGCGCCATGCCGGTATCAATGAGAGCGAGTAGAACGCGCTGAGAGTAGATCAATCCGAGTGTACGGTCCATGTTGCGCTTCATGTTTTCAGGGAACACGGTCAAGTTTTTCACAATGTTGCCAAAGCGGTTCAGCATGTAGTTCAGCGCGATCGTCGCATCAGGCAGAATGATGCGCTCTGCTGACGAATGCGAAATGTCGCGTTCATGCCAAAGCGGTACATTTTCATAGGCGGTCAGCATGTAGCCGCGGATGACGCGCGCCATTCCCGTCATGTTTTCCGAACCGATCGGATTGCGTTTATGCGGCATGGCAGAAGAACCTTTTTGGCCTTTTGCGAAAAATTCTTCGACTTCGCGGGTTTCGCTTTTTTGGAGGCCGCGGATCTCAACGGCGAATTTCTCGATGCTTGTCGCAACTAGCGCCAGTGCAGCCATATAATCGGCGTGGCGGTCTCGCTGCAGCGTCTGTGTTGAAATCGGCGCCGGTTTTAAGCCGAGCTTCTCACATACGTACTGCTCGACGAATGGATCGATGTTCGCGTACGTTCCGACGGCGCCTGAAATTTTACCGACTTCGATGCCTTCTTTCGCCTGCTTGAAGCGTTCCAGGTTGCGCTTCATTTCTTCATACCAAAGGGCGAGCTTCAAGCCAAATGTCGTCGGTTCTGCATGCACGCCGTGTGTGCGTCCCATCATGACCGTATATTTATGTTCCTTTGCTTTTTCTTTCAAGATGTCAACAAATCTCTCAATGTCCTTGAGCAAAATATCGTTCGCCTGTTTTAATAGATAGGAAAGAGCTGTATCGACCACATCTGTTGATGTCAGTCCGTAGTGCACCCATTTTTTCTCTTCGCCAAGCGTTTCCGATACGGCGCGGGTAAATGCGACGACATCGTGGCGCGTGTCCTGCTCGATTTCAAAGATGCGGTTGATGTCAAATGACGCTTTTTCCCGCAAAACCTTCACATCTTCTTTCGGAATGACGCCGAGCTCAGCCCAAGCTTCACAAGCCAGTATTTCAACCTCCAGCCATGCTTGGAATCTGTTTTCATCCGTCCAAATCGCAGCCATTTCCGGTCTTGAATAACGTTCGATCATTGTTTTCGTCCTCCATCTCTTTCAATCCACTTTTCTGTCATCTTCCCGATCCATTCATTGTCGGGTGTTCTTAAAAATGTGATATGCCCCATTTTGCGGCCCGGTTTGACTTCATGCTTTCCGTATATATAAAGCTTCGCTTCTTTTAATAGTTCGGGATCTTCTTCAGCCATGTACACTTCATCTCCGAGAAGGTTTACCATCATTCCTTCCTTCAGAAGGTCCGTTTTGCCGAGCGGCAGTCCGCAGACAGCACGGATATGCTGTTCAAACTGGCTCGTTTCGCAAAGATCAAGGGTGTAATGGCCGGAATTATGCGGCCGCGGCGCTAGCTCATTGACGAGAAGTTCGCCGTCTTCTTTCAGGAAAAGCTCAACGGCCAGTGTTCCGACAAGCTGAAGCTTTTCGGCAAGCCTGAGGGCAAGTGCTGCCGCTTGTTCCTGAACCGCTTTATCGGCCCGTGCCGGGACGATGCTCTGGAATAAAATATTTTGTTTATGGATGTTCTCTGCCGCCGGAAAAACGGTTGTCTCTCCGTGAACCGATCTCGTCACGATCACGGACAATTCCATTTTGAAAGGAACCCAGCTTTCCAAAATGCATGTGCCGTGCTGTAAAAGTGCTGCGGCTTCCCCGATTTGTGCTTGTTGTTTCAGGACGTACTGCCCTTTTCCGTCATACCCGCCGCGGCAAGTTTTCAGCACCGCCGGAAGACCGAGCTCCGCTACGGATGCTTCCAGTTCCGTCCGGTCGTGAATGATTCGGTACGGGGCGACTTTGCAGCCCGCTGATTCAATCGCTTTTTTCTCGGTTTCCCTGTTTTGCGTAAGGAGCAACAGCTCGCTCCCTTGCGGAAGGTAAGCGTGCTCTTTCAGCCAGTTCAGCGCATCATAATCGATGTTTTCGAATTCATAAGTAATCACATCGCTCGCTTCGGCAAGCTTCCGTATCGCTTCGCGATCATTATAAGCAGCCGTAATTTCAAGGTCTGCGACCTGTCCGCACGGTGATGAAGGGACAGGGTCAACAACAGCGATTTTATAGCCCATTTGTTTGGCCGCGACCGCCATCATTTTGCCAAGCTGTCCGCCTCCGATAATGCCGATTGTCGCTCCCGGAAAAATCGTTTGTTTATACAAGCTGATCACTGCTTTCCAACACGGTTTTTCTGATGCTTTCCCTTCGTTCATCCAATCTTCCGGCAAGCTTTTCGTCAAAAGCTGACAAAATCTGCGCCGCAAGCAGTCCGGCGTTGACCGCTCCCGCTTTGCCGATGGCAACGGTCGCAACGGGTACACCGCCCGGCATTTGAACGATTGAAAGCAACGAATCGAGACCGTTCAGCGCTTTTGACTGAACCGGCACACCGATGACGGGCAGCGTCGTTTTGGCTGCGACCATTCCCGGCAGGTGAGCGGCTCCGCCCGCTCCGGCAATGATGACTTTCAAGCCTCTTTCCCGCGCCGTTTCGGCATATTCGAACATTAAATCAGGCGTCCGATGTGCGGAGACGACCTTTTTTTCGTACGGAATTCCCAGTTCATCGAGGATGCCGCAGGCATGTTTCATCGTTTCCCAGTCAGATGTGCTTCCCATGATAACACCAAGAAGAGGCTGCATATCTTTTTGTCCCACCTTTAGCTGTTATTCTTCGCATATAAAAAGCCCGGCATGTATTGCATTTGTAGGAAGCAACACAAACCGGGCATGGCGCGTGTATCGTCAGTTAGTCCGCTTCTCGCGATCTCCATGTCAGTTTATTGTCCACTTTCCTGCATAGTCCGATGATTTACGGTCATCGGGTAGAGACTTATGGGCCATATTCCCAAGATTATATGAGGATGTGTTTTCATGTCATGTTTATCTTAACAACGGACTGTGATAATGTCAACGACATTATCGAACGATAGTATATTTTGTTGTTCTAATGTTCGGGTTTAGAGTAATTTACCTTCGAATATAATTTTTCTTCCGCACGGAACAACCTGAATCGTTCCATTTTCCTTTGTTTCTTTGAAGACCGGCTCCTCCATTCGACGCACCGGTGTATAGCCTTCTTCCTGCATCTTCGTCAACACGGATTCGATCGTTTCGCCTTCCGTTACTTCAAAGCGCTTTTTTTTCGGCTTTGTCATTATTCTTTAATTCTCCTTTTCTTTACGGCTTTCACCCAGAATCCGCCGTGTATCGTCTTCGGTTCATAGGAAATGATAAATGCTTTTGAATCGATTGATTTAATCGTTTCGTACAGCTGCAGTTCGTATTTTCTCGGCGTCAAAATCTGCATCGCCGTTCTGTCTCCCTCAAGTCCGCCGACGACCCAGTGGGTGACGCCGTAGCCTTTTTCCCTGAGCTGTTTCGGCAAATCCAAATCAAGCTCTTTCGTAATGGCGTTAACGGTAATATAGCCCAAAGCGAGCTTTTCTTCAATTTTCGTGCCGACGATGATTCCGATTCCAAATCCGACCGCGTAAGCAATCACGTTTTGGATTTGATTTAAATTATCTAGAACGAGCCCCAGCCCGACGACGTAGACAAGCATTTCGATTGTCCCGATAAAAGCGGCGAGATACCGCTGGCCTTTAAGAGTCAGTATCATTCGAAGGGTTAAAAACGTTACGTATATAATATTGATAACCAGAATAATTCCAACCATGATCACACCATTCAATAGTGCTGAGTGAAGCAATTGAAATCCCTCCTTTAGATGCAAAGCAATCATATTCTACTAGAGAAATTCTCCATACACAATCCTGTAATGGCCCTGCTTCACCACAAAATTTTTCGACATTGCTCACTCCCATCAGTTTACCCTTTTTCTGCCGGTTTCAAAGCATTGAAACACAATTAAAAAAGACGTTCAAATGAACGTCTTTCAGAGCTGGTGCTTATGATCCCGCTGACGATCTCCAACGGATTCGCTCAGTTTGCGGTGCTCCTTTTCCAAATCGCTCAGCGTGTATGACGAGAGGTCTTTCAAATTGTCCAGCCGCCCTGATTTTGCAAGCTGCCTGATTAAATACTCCTTTTTTTGTTTTACAGCTTTTCGAAGAAAGTTAGCCATCGATCACTCCCCCATCTTATTGGTTAAAATATATATTATTCTTATGAGTCAACTCAGAATTAATGCGGAGAAAAAACCGGTTCTTCAAGAAGAACCGGCAATATCTCCTTAAACAGGAATAAGCGACGACAACAAGTATCCGCCTACCAGCTTCCATGTTGCCGCAACGAATACCAATTCAAGCAAAAAGACGGTAAACACACAGTACATCAGGTCAAACCGCGCTTTTTCGCTTTTTTCATAAATCGATTGAATCAGCGTAAAAGTCCCGAATGTCAATCCCATAAAGATGACGATCGAGAGAATCACCGTCGCGGCCGTGAAGTTGATAATCGCGAATATCATCCACAAAGCGGCGGGGACGATAAACGGAACCAATAGAGAACCGTACTTTGCCGTGATATCGAAAAATGAAACTTTATACCTGAGCATAAAATTCGATACAACCCAGCTCGATGCTGCCATCCAAAACATGAAAGCCATGCAATAGATAAACACAACCAAAAACACTTCCAGGAACGGCACTGACACGCCGAACCCGAGAATTCTCCCCCTGCCCGCAAGCAGCTGATAAAAGTTGCCGAGCGAAAAGAAAACGGCTAAAAGCGTCATTGAAATAACGGAATACTTAAAATAAGACCGGTCAAAATCAAGTGCGCTGCGCACCGGGGATTTTAAAATATCGAGCACAAAGCTGAAATAGCGGAACAAAGCGGCAATCACGCTCTCCATCACCGATTTGACTTTCGCCGCAGACGGATTCGTCTCCTTGCTTTTCTTCGCTTTTTTCCGGGAATTCCTCGACATCCTCGAAGCAGGTTCTTCTATATCATCTTCATTTCGTTTGTGATGTTCTTCAATCATATAAGCAACTCCTATTCTATTCAAAAGCTTTACATAAATGAAAAGCACTTTTATAAATTACATAAGCTGTGTGAAACAGTCAAGACAAACCTCTTTTTATCATAGATGCGGCAGCCCTTATATATGACGAAAAACGAAGGCGGAAGGTTCCGTTTTTAATGATTTGAAAATAAAAAAGGCTTGTCCAAATGAACAAGCCTTTTTCGCACAGCACACCTTATTTCAAGAAAATGAAATAAAGAATGAATACAACAGCCAATCCGTACATAATCGGATGGATCTCTTTTGCTTTGCCTTTAAAGATCATCGTGATCGGGTAGAAAATAAATCCGATCGCGATTCCGGTGGCGATGCTGTATGTCAGCGGCATCGCGATCATCGTGAAGAATGCGGGCACCGCAATCTCAAACTTCGTCCAGTCGATTTTGTTGAGATTCGCCACCATCAGCACGCCGACGATGATTAAAGCAGGCGCCGTCACTTGCGAAGTGATAACGCTGAGGACAGGCGAGAAGAACAGCGACAGCAAGAACAAAGCGCCTGTTACGATCGCCGCAAAACCGCTTCTCGCTCCGGCCGCTACCCCGGCACTTGACTCAACATAAGCGGTCGTAGTCGATGTACCAAGGATCGCTCCGGCAACAGTTGCGGAAGAATCGGCAAGCAAAGCCCTGCCAGCGCGCGGCAGTTTGTTATCCTTCATCAAACCGGCTTGTGATGCAACCCCCACCAATGTACCGGCCGTATCAAAAAAGTCGACGAATAAAAACGTTAAAATAACGACAAGCATCTGCACCGAAAAGATATCGTGAAGGTGGATAAAGGCTTGTCCAAATGTCGGTGCAAGGCTGGGAACAGCACCGACAATTTTGTCAGGAACATCAATCTGACCGAAGATCATGCCGACAATCGCCGTGAGCAGCATACCGAAGAAAATGCCGCCGTTCACGCGCAATACCATTAAAATGACAGTAATGATCAGTCCGAAAACAGTCAAAAGAACGGGACCTGAATGAATATTTCCAAACGACACAATGGTATCCGGGTTGGATACGACGATTTTGGAGCCCTGCAAACCGACGAAAGCGATAAACAGACCAATTCCCGCACCGACAGCCATTTTCAGCTCATAAGGAATCGAATTGATAATTTTTTCCCTCAAACCGGACAGCGAAAGAGCGATAAAAATTAGTCCGGAAACCATAACGCCGGAAAGGGCCGTCTGCCATGGAATCTGCATGTTCAGAATAACGGAGAATGCAAAGAATGCGTTAAGCCCCATTCCGGGCGCAAGGGCGATCGGATACTTCGCAAGCAGCCCCATGATAAAACAGCCGACAGCTGCTGAAACCGCTGTTGCCGTAAAGACCGCGCTTTGATCCATCCTCAATGCATCCGGGAAATTTTCCACCGACGCCAGAGAAAGGGTAAGCGGGTTGACGATCAAAATATATGCCATGGACAAAAATGTGGTAAGTCCGCCGATCATTTCTCTCCGGTAGTTTGTACCCAATTCTTCAAACTGAAAGTAACGCTTCAAAATGGTATACTCCTCTCGTTTGTCTGTCGCTTTTATTGTTTCAAAAACCTTTGCTTTTAAACAAAAAACGCCCCAATTGGCGGGACGCTTGACTACGGCATATTTCATACTGAAAAAATGTTTTTTTCACGGACAAAATATTGTATACAAGCGTAGTCAAGCTATTTACGGTAGCTTGGTAGAAACTTATGGGCCATATCCCCATGATTATACGACAAGTCTTTTTTGAATTACTATACTATTGTAGCAATATCTAACGCTGAACACAATACAAAAAAACGAACATTAATGATTTTAATGTTCGCTTCGTTCGTTGTTTTTTCCAGATTCTGACCGTGGTCTGCAGCGGGTTAATTCCCTGTTTTCTTCAATTCAATCAAGTGCACCTTGTGATCATTGAAATAAAATTCAAGCACCACGTCTCTTTTTTTATCCTGATATTGTATTCCGGTTTCATACCCTTCGACAAACCAAAGCTCTTTATATTCTTTTCCATATGCTTCGACCACTGTTTGAAGTGTATCGTTGATTTTGATGCCTTTTGCAATAGTCACGGTTTGAGCGGAAGAAATATTGAACAATAGCACAATTTTCTCCTGTTTATCTATTTCTGCTTTTACGCCTGACATATTTTTGGCTTTATATTCCACAACCCCTGTTCCACTTTTTACAAATCGATGGTCATTTTTAACGCTGTCGCCGATTTTTAAGCCTGCAATACTCTCGTTTTCCAGACTGACGGATGTAAAGTTCACCGTTGCAGCAAAATAAAAAATGAACGCAAGTACGGCGAACAGACAGAGGACGCCTGATAAGGCCATTCGGGAAATTATTTTTTTCTTGAGCAGAAACAGAGCTGTTGCGGTGATGAAAGCAATGAATATAACTGATTCCTCTCCCAATAAAAAACGCCCCAGCCTCATAAAGGCTGGGGCATTTGTCTTATTCCCACTCGATTGTTGCAGGCGGCTTGCTCGTAATGTCGTAAACCACACGGTTAATGTGCTTCACTTCATTGACGATCCGTGTCGAGATTGTCTCAAGGACATCCCAAGGAATTCTCGCCCAGTCGGATGTCATGCCGTCAATCGATGTCACGGCGCGAATGCCGATCGTATAGTCATAAGTTCTTGCGTCTCCCATGACGCCGACGCTGCGGATATCAGGAAGAACAGTGAAGTATTGCCAAATATCTTTTTCGAGATCAGCTTTGGCGATTTCTTCGCGGAGAATCGCATCTGATTCGCGGACGATTTCAAGCTTTTCATCCGTCACTTCTCCAAGAACGCGGATGCCGAGGCCTGGACCCGGGAACGGCTGGCGCCACACGATTTCGTCAGGGATGCCGAGCTCGGTACCGAGCGCACGCACTTCGTCTTTGAAGAGCGTATTCAGCGGTTCGATCAGTTCAAACTGCATGTCTTCCGGAAGTCCGCCCACATTGTGATGCGATTTGATCGTCTGAGCTGTCGCTGTTCCGCTCTCGATAATGTCGGTGTAAAGCGTTCCCTGTGCAAGGAAGTCAATACCTTTCAGTTTTTCCGCTTCATCGTCAAACACGTAGATAAACTCATTACCGATGATTTTACGTTTTTGCTCAGGGTCTGAGACGCCTTTAAGCTTGTTCAGGAATCGGTCTTTCGCATCAACTTTGATCACGTTCATGTTGAAGCCTTCACTGAACGTCTTCATCACGCCTTCCGCTTCGCCTTTTCGAAGGAGCCCGTGGTCTACGAAAATACAAGTAAGCTGGTCGCCGATCGCTTTATGGATCAAGACCGCAACGACAGAGGAGTCAACCCCTCCGCTCAAGGCGCACAGCACTTGCTTATCGCCGACTGTTTCGCGGATTTTCTGCATTTCAATCTCAATAAAGTTTTCCATTGACCATTCGCCGGCACATTCACAAACACCGAAAACGAAGTTTTTCAAAAGGTCGTTTCCGTATTCTGAATGGCGGACTTCCGGATGGAATTGTACGCCGTACCATTTCTTATCCTTCTTACTCATTGCTGAATTCGGGCAATGATGGCTTGTCGCATCAACGGTAAAGCCTTCTGGAACTTCAACAACTAGATCACCATGACTCATCCAGACGACCTGTTCGTTTGGAAGATCTTTAAACAGATCCGGTTCACCCTCGATATGAATGTTCGCTTTTCCGTATTCGCGCTGGCTCGCCGCTTCTACTTTTCCGCCAAGGTAATGCGTCATCAGCTGCATGCCGTAGCAAATGCCAAGAACAGGGATATCCAGTTCGAAAATCTTTTCGTCGCAGCGGAAAGATCCTTCGTCATAAACGCTGTTCGGACCGCCGGACAAAATAATTCCTTTCGGATTCATTTCTTTAATTTCCTCTGCCGTCAACGTATGAGGATGCAATTCACTGTATACACCAAACTCACGAATGCGGCGGGTAATCAGCTGGTTGTACTGACTTCCAAAATCCAACACAAGAATCATTTCATTTACTAACTTCGTCATGGTGTCACCTCTTTATCAAATTGTCTTTTTGCACAGAAAAAATGGCGGCAGACACACGGCCGTCCTGCCCCCATTCACGGGACAAGGCCCGGCTTGTCCGATAGATAAGCCGCCGAGCCTGCCAGCAAGAATATATAAGGGTTTTTAATATTCACTTATTCTAACAATACGACTGAAAGCGGTCAAGACTATCTCTTTTTAATTAAATTTTCCCATAACTCCGCCGAATCATTCCACAGCTTTGCGGCGTCTTCCTTTCGATACAAAGCCCGTTCATATTGCCGGGTCAAAGCTGTCATTTCACCGTTTTGAAAGCGTTCATCAACCGTCTTCGCAAACTCGCGCAGCGTCTGCCCTTCTTCTTTTTGCATGCCTTGGCGCTTCAGCTGGCGGAGCAGCTCTTCGTAAGCTTTGAAGAAAACCGCGCCATCACGCCGTTTTTTCAGCCTGTTGATGATGATGTGCGGCATCCATTTTGCCCTTGTAAAGTAAAGCACCGCTGTCAACGCCAGCAACAGACCGAGTACGGCCGCACCAGTCAAAAGGGTACGGTCTGCATCCCCGCTGCCGGCATGAGAACCGCCATTGGCATCACGCTTTGTCTGAGGTTCGGGCTTCTCTTTGTTGTGTTCTTTTACATCCTGCGGACGCTGACCTCCGTCGTTTTTCTTATCATCTTCTTTTTTATCAGAAGCCGCGCCAGATTGCCGGCCGCTGGACTCTTCAACGAGCTGCTCCGGATTTAAAAAGCCTTTCGTCGGTTCAAACGTAACCCAGCCTTGTCCTTCAAAGTACACTTCAACCCAGGAATGGGCATTGTTGTTTGTCACCTCGTAAATCGTCCGTTTCCGGTCTGCCGTCGTTCCTGCATATTCACCGGATGTATAGCCTTTCACCCAGCGGGCCGGTATTCCGGCCGACCGCAGCAGCACGATCATAGCTGTGGAAAAATTGTCGCAGTAGCCGATTTTCGTCTCAAATAAGAACTGATCGACATAATCCTGCTCTCCTTTAGGAACAGCCACATCTTCCGTTTCATAAGAAAACTCGGAAGAACCGAGATACTTCTCAATCGCTTTCGCTTTGTCATATATATTATCTTCGTCTTTCGTTAAATCGTGCGCCAATGTTTTCACGCGGTCGGGAAGGGAAGTGGGAAGCTGCAGATACTTCTCATGGCTTCTGCTCCATTTTCCCTCCGACTCAAAGCTGACCTTCCTCAGCTGATCAACATCAAAGACGGGTGATTTATAGGTGGCCGAATAGCTTTCCAGGTTCTGAATGTCCGCGCCTGTCTTGCCGGCCGGTTTTATTTTCTCTGTGTTTAAGTTCATGCGGAGCGGCACAAAGAAATTGTTGAGCTTGATTTCAGTCGTCCCAATCGGATACAGGACGTGATCGTACCGATAAGCCGGATCGATATCGACGATCGCTTTGCGCGTTTCGGTCTTCACGCCTTCGTCGTACCACTGGTAATCCAGCTCACCCTTGTCAAGCTGGATGGACGCGCCCGTTTTTTCGTCTTCAATCCAGCCTTTACCTGTATAGCGGCTTTTCGTTTCCACCCTGAAATAGCTTCGTTCATTTCCCTGCCACGTAAATACCCATGTATCGTCTTTTGAAAATGGCCCGCCCAATGCCTCATCATTCGTTCCATAGCCGACTTTGCTTTTGCCTGAGGAAGCAAAATCGCCTGTCGCAGCCGTCTGCAGAAACGGCACCGGATCAGGCCAGACGGGATCGGCTTTCGGCGAGACCGCGCCGATGCAAACGGCGGCGGCAGTCATCAATAAGAGCGGTGTAAACCATTTGGCAAACCGCGATCTTGAGGATTTTAACGCTTCTGATTCCCTGATCCGTTCCAAATACAGCAGGCCGAGAAGCAAAAAGCCGATCAGCACGATCCGGACGATCGCATATGATGCGTCAAACGGCGTAAATGTATCGATCACCGCGATATAAACAACGGTCATGATAAAAAAGAATAAAATTCTGCGCTGATAGATCACCCAGTAATGCAGCAAGTATACAAGCAGCCAAAGAAGGACGTAAAAGAGCAGCGTCCGAAACAACGGCGACATATCCCGCCACATGCCGGAGAAAATATAGGAGAAATTTTGATTTAAATCCTGAAAAAGCAGGGCAATCCATGAAGGTGAAAACACCGATCCTTCGTAAAAAATCGTGTGCAGCGCAAACAGAACGAAGCCAAGGCTGACCGGAAATCTGATAAACCAAGGGACCTTAAAAAATGTAAGCAAGAATACTAAGGCAATAAACAAAATAAAAAAGACGGTGTGCCCCGTATCAGTAAAATACTGCAAAGGACGCAGCCATTCCCACAGCAGCAAAAAGGTTAGGACATAAAAAAGCAATAAACCGAAACTGTTTCTTTTTCCCCCGGACAACATTTTCTCACCTCGCTTCAGCAAAACCCCGGGAAAAATGTTCCCCGTAAATGACGTTCACTTCAATCCCCCGCGCTTTTAATTGTTGGACAGCGGCGCTTTCCTCACTTGAGAGAGCTCCGCCTTTTTTCTTCACCAAACAAATGACGGGCAGTCCGCCGGAGAGCGGTTTCTTCAAAACCTGCACCAATTCGTTGGTAATGCGGCTTGTCACAATATATTTAACGGCTTTTCTCATATCCGGATGGCCAAATTCCCCCTCCAGCAGACTGTGAAACGGCTGGACCGCATCGCAATCGGCAAGCGCCAAGTAGTAAAACAGCTTTCTCAGATGCTCCTCCCCTTGCCGAACCGGGAAGACATTCCGCTCTTTTCCTGTGGAAACAAGCCCTGCATTCGTCCCGCTCCTCATGGCAGAACGAATGATAGAAGCGGTAAACGCGACGATCTCTTCAAAAGCATCAGAGGGAGACTGATCCATGAAGACGAGCAGGTCATCCCCTTTCGTCTGCTCAAATTCCTTCGTCATCAGCTGGCTGCGCCGTGCTGACGTCTTCCAGTCGACCCATGCAAACCGGTCGCCCGGCTGGTATTCCCTGATACCTGATGCCAGTGTGCTGTCCTTTCGGCGAAGCTCTGAAACGCGGCCTGCATGTTCATCATAAGAGCTTCCGCTGGCGCGGAAAGTAATCTCTTGATAGGAAGGCAGAACGAGAAAGGAGTCTTCCAATTGAATCTCGCATTCTCTTTCCAGCAGTCCGAGCGGATCACCTGTGCGGACCCTGATTTTTGCTAAACGGTGGTCTCCTCTCGGGACCGAATTGATCGTGTACGTCATCTTAATTTCTTTTTTAAACCAAGGAAAGAGAAACTGTTTGGCTTCTGCCGAACGCCCGTTTCTCCCCAGCGAATCAGGCAGACAGTCTTCCACGATCATAAACATGATCGGAAAGGGCCATTTTCTCTTTAGCACGACAAAAGCCTCCAATTGATCACCGGCTTTATACTGCCCGCGGCTCAGCCTCCGCTCCGCTGTCATGTTCTTCAGCGGATAAAAGGCAAGCATGAAAGCATAAAGCACAAAGGGAAGAAATGAGTAGAACAAAAACCAGCTGACAAATCCCCCTTGAAACATCGCATAGCAAAACGTTGAAGCAAACAGAAGAAACACGATAAACAGCTTCCATCCGTACTTCACAAGACCGATGCGCTCTCTCATCAGTTGCTCATCGGCCTTCTGACCGGAACTTCCGTTTTTGACATAATGTCCTGAAGAACAGCTTCAGGCCGCTTTCCTTCAAATTTCGCCTCTGACCGTAGAATCATTCTGTGTGCAAGGGTAAAAGGCGCCAAATACTGAATATCATCAGGAATGACATAATCACGGTTATATAAAAATGCAAACGCCTGAGCAGCCTTCATCAAGGCGATTGAGCCGCGCGGACTCACGCCGAGATAAACGGCGGAATGACTCCTCGTTTTTTGGGCGATCTCAACAATGTATTCTTTAATCGCAGCGTCTACATACACCTTTTCAGCCTCTTTTTGAAATGCGGCAAGCTCTTCTTTCTCTATGACAGGCTCAACTTCCTCAATCGGGCTGCGGTTTTCCTGAAGATCGAGCACTTGAAGCTCTTCGCGCACTGTCGGATATCCCATTCTCAGCTTGAATAAAAAGCGGTCAAGCTGAGCTTCCGGCAGCGGATATGTCCCTTCATACTCGACGGGGTTTTGTGTGGCCATTACAAAAAAAGGTTTTGAAAGCGGCATTGTCACTCCGTCTACTGTCACACTTCCTTCTTCCATCGCTTCCAGAAGCGCCGACTGCGTTTTCGGCGACGTTCTGTTGATTTCATCTGCGAGAATGATATCTCCCATAATCGGGCCTGAACGGTATTCAAATTCCAGTGTTTTCGGATTATATATGGAAACGCCTGTTACATCTGAAGGCAGTAAATCTGGCGTAAACTGGATTCTCTTAAATTCAGCGCCGGTTGACTTTGCCAGGGCGCGAACCATCATCGTCTTTCCGACGCCTGGAACGTCTTCCAGCAGGACGTGTCCGTTTGCAAGAATGGCAGTCAGGCTTAAAACGGCAATATCTTTCTTTCCTACCATTACTTTGTCAATATTATCAGCTACTTTTCCCAAAACGGGATGCAGCGTTTCTTCGTATGCCATCCTCTTCCTCCTCATTGCTGACGAATCGAATTTATTTAACTTTACCATAAACGATGTACTCTCAGAAAACAACTAACTGGAGGAAAATAGAGTTTTGTCTTTTTTTATTTCGAATTTCAGAGTGAAAAACAAAAAAAGCGGTCAGTGACCGCTTCTTATTTTTCTCCAGATGGCTCGATGTGAACATGGGAATGAACGATCGAGTGTTCCTCCTGCATTCTTCTCTCAATTTCATCGGCGATATCATGGCTTTCTGCAATGTTGAGGTCGGATCTCACTTCCACGATGATTTCCACGTGGATAGTGCTGCCCAAATAACGCGCTTTAACATCTTTGATTTTGCCGACGCCGGGAACTTTCCGAATCGTTTCTTTATACGTTGAAATATGTTTAATATCGAATCCGTCCGTCAAAGAATGGGCCGCCTCTTTAAAAATCCCCCAAGCCGTTTTGCAGATGATCAATCCGATGATAAATGCGGCTGCCGTATCGACCCAGGCAAGGTTAAATTGCGAAGCAAAGATGCCTGCGAACGTTCCGATGCTGACATAGGCATCCGATTTATTATCGGCGGCGGCTGCATAGAGGGCATGGCTGTTTACCTTTTTTGCCAGCCTTTTATTGTAGAGGAAAACCAAAAACATCACGACGGCACTGCCTGCCGCCGTCCAAGCCGCAATCATGTCCGGTGTCGTTTCTTTCGGATTAAACAGCATTTCACCCGAGCTGTACAGCACCTCAAGACCGACCACCATCATGATAAATGAAGCGATCATCGAGGCGATCGTCTCAGCGCGGAAATGTCCGTACGGATGGTCTTCATCAGGCGGCTTCTGAGAAATCCTGAGGCCGATCAGCACCGCTACTGAGGCGATAATATCTGTTGTATTGTTCAGTCCGTCGGCTCTGAGGGCTTCGGAGTGAAATAGAAGCCCGACGGCCAATTTAACAGCCGACAGTACAATGTAAGCGATGATGCTGACCCATGCCCCGGTTTCACCTTTTTTTAATTCATCATACCGTTCCATAAAAAGCTTCCTTTCCCATCCGTGTTTTCGCTTTTAATCATACAAAGCAAAACTTGAGTGAGTCTATAGAAACATGATTCACTTCTTGCAGAAATATAGTCAGAGTAGAACTTTTTTTATTTAAGGAAACAAATTTCAGTTGGGTCAAAACCGGTAAAACCCGCTCTGTATAAGGATTTTGCGAAAACCTCAATTTATTCACGCTGCATAGGATTAAAAGGTCGGCATCTTCTTTCTGAATATTTTTTCTTTAGTTCCCCTGCATGATTCTTCTAAAAAACATTAAACAAACCCAAAATTTAAACGATATTAAAAAAAGTCGAAAATAGTCCTTAAAACTCTGACAATATAAAATAATAGTAAAATAGTCACGAAAAATATATGGACTTTTTTCCTTTTTTGGATTAATATGTTTTAGACATTATGACATAGCTTATAAGGGGGACATCACATGTCAGAACAAACGAATTTTCAAGCCCCTGTCAAACGTACAGCAGAATTTGTACTGGGGTTACTAGGCGGTATTTTCGGGATTTTTGCAGGATTTTCAGGTTTATTATTCGGAGGATTAGGCGCCGCTTTAGAAGCGGATGGCGCCGGAGAAGTTATCGGATCTTCCTGGGCGGTTATTTTGCTGTCTGCACTGGCCATCGTCGGTGCATGTATCGTAAAAAAACATACTAAATTAGCGGGTACTTTTTATATCGCGGCTGCAATAGGAGGAACTGTCGGCGTCAGCCTGGCATATATCGTTCCGCTTATTCTGCTATTAATCGGCGGATGTAAAGCATTGTTCAGCGGCGAGAATAAAGGCCTTGTCTTTAAAAAATGGTGGTTCTATGTCACGATTATTGGATCCATCGTATTCGTCATGATATTCGCTTCAAGCGGCTCTTCTTCTCAAGAAAGCAAATCGTCCGGTAGCAGTGCAAAGACGACAGCCGCAAAAACTAGCGAAGAAAAAAGCAATGACGATGCCAAAGAAAAAACTGAATTTGGTTTAAATGAAACAGCTGATCTGGATGGCACCCAAATCACAGTGACCAACGTTAAAAAATCGATGGGCAATAAATTTATCAAACCAAAAAAAGGTAATGAATATGTGATTGCAACAGTTAACATAGAAAATAAAAGCGATAAAGATATTTCTTACAACCCGCTTGATTTTCAAATTCAAAACGAAGATGGACAAATTACGCATAATACTTATGCACTTTCAGATGATAACCAATTATCATCTGGAAATCTGACAAAAGACGGTAAGGTTTCTGGAACTATCGCTTTTCAGACAAAAAAGAGCAAAACATATAAAGTTATTTTCACTTCTAATTTTTGGAATGATGAAAAAATCACTTTTAACCTTCAATAATTCAAAAAAACTTGCAAAGTCTCCTTTGCAAGTTTTTTAATTGCATTTCTTCCGCCCAAGCACGATCGGATACCGGTTCAATAAAAAGATGCAAGGCACCATAACAAGCAATGTCATACCGGTGTAAAGCGCGCTCCATAACAGGGAACCGTATGTCTCATCAAGGGAAACCTGGGTAAAGTAGTAGACGACGGCTTTCAGCATCCTGATGACCGGGTAGTGCAGTACGAGAATGATCAGCGAGTTTTTGCCGAGGAATTGGAGTAGCTTCATTTTTTCGAGTTTAAAACTGCTGAAAATGACGCCTGCCGTTCCCAGAAATGAGGTCAGATAAAAGACCGCCATGTTTCCATACTCATTGGCCCTCATATCCACTCTGACGTTCAGGGTCTGTAAAAAGCCGACCGCGATGAATAAGAGAAGCGCTGGCAGCAGCGTTCTTCCGTCTCTCATCTCCCTCAGGCTATTTCTCGACAGAAAACCGGCCGAATAAAATACGATGGCGGTCAAGGCCACTTCAATATTCCACGGCAGCTTGATGCCCACAAATTGATCATTCAAATAGCCCAAGGCGGCCGACACCATTACGGCAATGACGATAAACAGCCTTCCTTTCCCCCATCTCTTCACGATAAAAAAAAGCATTTCAACGAGGAATAAGCATGTTAAAAACCAGAGCGCCGGGTTGTGTGTCAGCATGTAGTCATCAGGCATCGAATAAAAAATGCCTTTAAACGGTACAACCGGATCGACATCCGAACTCCCCGTAAACGTAAAATGCCTCTCAACGAGAACCCAGAATAAATAGGCAAGAACGGAAAAAATGAAGTACGGCAAAAGAAGCGTCTTTATTTTTTTAAGAAGAAATGATGTAAAAGTCATCTTCCCATCATGGTAAACGAGGCCGGACAGAAAGAAAAACAGCGGCATATGAAATGCGAAAATGAACGTTTTCAGCCAATCCGGCGTCGGTGTATGGCCCAACACGACCAATATAATTCCCACGCCCTTCGAAACATCAATCCACTCTATTCTTTTCTGCAATACGGGTATCTCCTTTCAGACCGCTTCGCCCCATAAGAAAGGGTTTACACATAATGTATCATCATCCCCGCCTTTCTTCCTCCGCGAAGCATGCCTTAAGGCAATTTTTAATCGTTAGGAAATATTCTGTTCATCTTCTTGTCATGATCGATTCTTTTTTTTAACATTCTCAGCACAAATTACATTTCTTATTCTCATCATGAGGAACCAGACCATGCAACCCGTCTTATAATGTAATGATCTTTTCATTAGAACAAAAGAGGACAGGTGAAACATGAAACTTGAAAAATTCGTTGACAAACTCCCCATTCCGAAAGTGCTTAAACCCCACAGCAAAAGCAAGGAAATGACCTATTATGAAGTCACGATGAAAGAATTTCAGCAGCAGCTCCACCGCGATCTGCCGCCGACCCGGCTGTTTGGATATAACGGGGTCTATCCCGGCCCCACCTTTGAAGTGCAAAAACACGAAAAAGTCGCGGTCAAATGGTTGAATAAGCTTCCGGATCATCATTTTCTCCCCATCGACCATACAATTCATGACGACGGCCATCATGAACATGAAGTCAAAACGGTCGTTCATCTGCATGGAGGCCGGACACCGCCTGATAGCGACGGTTACCCGGAAGCCTGGTACACTAAAGATTTTCAAGTCAAAGGCCCTTTTTTTGAAAGGGAGGTGTATGAATATCCGAATGAGCAGGATGCTACGGCTCTCTGGTATCACGATCATGCAATGGCCATCACAAGGCTGAATGTATATGCGGGGCTTGTCGGTTTATATTTTATCCGCGACAGGGAAGAGCGGTCATTGAACTTGCCGAAGGGAGAATATGAAATTCCGCTCTTGATTCAGGATAAGTCCTTTCATGAAGATGGTTCATTGTTTTATCCGCGGCAGCCTGACAACCCTTCGCCGGATCTTCCCGACCCGTCGATTGTTCCGGCTTTTTGCGGTGATACCATTTTAGTCAACGGCAAGGTATGGCCTTATGATGAACTGGAACCTCGAAAATACCGTTTTCGGATACTGAACGCCTCCAATACGAGAATCTTTGAGCTGTATTTCGATCATGACATCACATTTCACCAAATCGGCACAGACGGTGGTCTTCTGCAACATCCGGTTAAAGTCAATGAACTGGTGATCGCACCGGCTGAAAGATGCGATATCATCGTTGATTTTTCACGAGCTGAAGGAAAAACCGTGACATTGAAAAACCGGATCGGCTGCGGCGGACAAGACGCGGATCCCGATACAGATGCCGACATCATGCAATTCCGCATCTCAAAACCATTGAAGCAAAAAGATACAAGTTCATTGCCGAGAATATTGAGAAAACGCCCATTTTACCGGAGACACAAGATCAATACCCTTAGAAATCTGTCGTTGGGCGCGTCCCTTGACCAATATGGAAGACCTGTACTGCTTTTAAACAACACAAAATGGCATGAACCGGTAACTGAAACTCCAACCCTCGGCAGCACTGAGATCTGGTCGATCATCAATGCCGGAAGAGCGATCCATCCGATCCATTTACATCTTGTCCAATTTTTGATTCTCGACCACCGGCCGTTTGATATCGAACGGTATCAGGAAAACGGAGAACTAGTCTTTACAGGTCCGGCAGCTCCACCGGCACAGAATGAAAAGGGGCTGAAAGACACCGTCAAAGTACCTCCTGGCTCGGTGACGCGGATTATCGCAACCTTCGCGCCGTACAGCGGCAGATATGTGTGGCACTGCCACATTCTGGAGCACGAAGATTACGATATGATGCGCCCTCTTGAAGTAACCGATATTCGTCATCAATAAGAAAAAGCCTCCGCATTTGGAGGCTTTTAAAAAAGCACAAATCATCAAAAAAACCATCGCTTGATCCTGTACAATAAGATCATCAAATCGTAAAGGCTGTGGATGAATATGGATGATTACGAAAGAATTCAAAACGCGGTTCATTTTATCGAAGAACACCTTCAAAACGATTTAAACATTACGGATATTGCGGCTAAATCATGTTTCTCCCCATTTCATTTTCAAAGGCTTTTTCAGGCGATCTCCGGTTTTTCCGTTTATCAGTACATTCGCAACCGGCGTCTGTCTGAAGCTGCGCTTCTGCTTGAGAAAACGGACCGTTCCATTCTCGATATCGCAATCGATTTTGGCTATGGCTCACAGGAAGCTTTCGGCAGGGCATTCTCACAGTATTTCGGCATCACTCCGGCCAAGTACCGCAAAGCAAAGGTCAAGCTTGATTTTCAAACCAAAATGAATTTTCTCGAATATAAAGAAAGGATGACTGGAGATATGAACATCCCAAAGCCGCACATCACTCATTTAAACGATATACATATGATCGGATATGAGTACCGGACAAATTTAAACGAGGAAAAGTATTTCGAAGATATCCCGAAATTCTACAACGATTTCGGCAGAAATGGATACTTTATGCAAATCCCTCAAAAAACAGATCCGAATATGTGTTACGGGCTGTCATGCCGCTTCCAGGATGACGGAGGTTTCTCATTTATCATCGGGGAAGCCGTTCGCGAAACAGCAGCCGGAGAAGTGCCGGAGCCGCTTATGTATATGAAAATTCCCGGCGGCAAATACGCCGTATTTCATGTGCACGGATCGACCGAATCCGTGCAGAACACAAGAAGATACATCTATGGATCATGGCTGATGAATACCAATTACGAGAGAACAGAAGGACCGGACTTTGAAGTGACTGATGTGTGCCGTTCGGTGCCGCCCAACGAGATGAAGATGACCATCTATATTCCGCTTCTGTAAAAACGCCGGGGAACCTTCTGACCACAGGTTCCCCGAATCACTTTCATATCGATTTAAGCGCCTCGGCGGGCGTTTGATCACCCGAAACCAAATCGAATGAACGCCGGAATGTATGCTCTTCAGCGAGCGCCGCCAAGATGGTATCAGCCACATCTTCTCGCGGAATCGTTCTGCGCTCAAGGTTTTCCGCCGCTTTCACCCGGCCTGTACCCGGTTCGTTTAACAGGCCTCCCGGACGGATAATCGTGTAGTTTAATCCGCTGCCTTCAAGAATCCGATCCGCATAATGTTTGGCGACATAATACGGCTTTAACGCTTCACTCCAATTTTCACGGCGGTGTGCCTGCAATGTGCTGACCATAATAAAACGGCGGATGCCCGCTTTTTCGGCAGCTTCGATCGTTTTAACCGCCCCATCCAAATCCACCAAAAGCGTTTTATCAGCGCCCGTTTTGCCGCCTGAGCCGGCGGTAAAGACAATCGCGTCGCAGCCTTTCGCCGCTTCTGCGATGCTTTCCACGGTGCCTTCTAAATTAGCGAGCGCGGTTTCTATTCCCGATTGTTTCAAAGCCTGCGCCTGCTCTTCGTTTCTCACCATTGCTCTGACTTGATGTTCATCGCTCTCATTCAAGCTTTTCGTCAAACGGCGCCCGATTTGTCCGTTCGCCCCCACTACAAACACTTTCATCTGTTCATCCTCCTTGTTGTCCAGTTTCTTTTTTCATTATTTCACTGTACAGACAATGTTTCAAACCCCCGCTCTCCAAAATGTGCGAATGCTAAAAAGGCTCCCCATTATCACTGTAGGCAGCCTTTCAGATTATTGATAAAAAAGGTCGGACTTTTATAACCTGCCCTATTTTTATCCAATTCATTCTGTTTTCTGGTGATGAGAACCATTCAAGTCAAGCTTGCCGGATTTTCGAGATTTTGGCAGCAAAAGCATTAAACGTAAATTCACCTTTTCTCCGCGGGCCGAAAATAACCAACCTCTCTCCTATTCGAAAAAACCTCGCGCTGATGACAGTCCGGATTTTTCATGCCTAAAGCCACAAGTATGTTGCCAGTGCCAATAAAAGCAAATAAAGGCCGGCAATGAAACGAAACACACCCTTTTTTTCGGAAAAAGGAGGGTTGATTAACATTACAATAATAGTGGGCGCGAATAATACAATGAGAAAATATTTGTATTCTATAAAAAACGTACACACGGAAAGAAGAATAGAGATATAGAAAACTGCGATAAAACCACTTCCAAACTTTTTCTTCAGTTCTAGCAGCTTATCTCTCTGTTGTGTATTAAACATAATGACCTCCTATCAGAATTTATGTCAATCATCGCAGCAACAACGTAAGAATTGAAAATAAAAAAATCAAGATTACTCCTTAGAAAAGCTGAAACCTCTGATTTAGAACAACTAAAAAACTAACTTTTCAGAGAGAAAAATACAGTTATAGACGGTGTAAGTTATACTATTTTTTGATTCCATTTATCCCCCCAATAATATGTATAGTAAAAGTGAACAATATTTGTGCTTAAAGAATACCATACACTAAATTGTTAAATCGAGGATTTTTTAGTTATTATTGTTTCAATGATAAATTATAATCAACAATCAAACATGGCAATCCCTTTTTATTTAGAGAGCATCTGTGACATCCAAAACTGGGCGCTAACAACCAAAAAACTTCCCATTCGTATCATGGGAAGCCTTTTTCGTTTCTATTCTATTCCGCCGATCTCATTGAAAGGAAAATAACGGAACTCAACTTTGCCGACAACGGAGTCCATTGTAATAAATCCGAAAAAGCGGCTGTCCTTGCTGTTTTGACGGTTATCACCCATCACGAACAAGTGGTCTTCCGGCACCTTTTGTTTGCCGGTTAATTTCTCCAGTGTGAAATTATCTGTTAAATGTTCATGAAGCGTCAGCTTTTGTTTGTTTTTCTTTAAATAAGGCTCATCATATACTTTTCCGTTAATATAAAGGACATCGTCCTTCATTTCGATCGTATCCCCCGGGAGGCCGATCACCCTTTTCACATAGTTTTCATCTGAATCAGGCGCGTGAAAAATAATTTTATCAAAGCGCTGAATATCGCTGATTTTACTAACCATGACCATGTTGCCGTCCTCTAAAGTCGGATACATTGAATCTCCCAAAACAGTTGACGGCGTAAACAGAAAATAGCGGCAAACCATGACAAGCGCGGCGGCTATGACAAGTGTTTTCACCCACGATAAGATTTCTTTTTTTCTACTATTTTTCATAAGTACTCTCCTTCACTTTCGGATCGTTTCATTGGCATTCCGCTCCTTCTATCCTATCAGACTGTCCGCCTGAATGCTTTCTCGCAAGCATCGGCAGGCGCAGCCGTAAAAAAATAGTTGATACATAATAATATTAGCGGTTGAAACGAAAAATCCTTTTATTCAATGTTGAATTTTGTCAGTTGATCAGCTTATTTACGGCACAACAAACCATTACATATGCACAGGCAAAACGCCCCTCTTTATAATACATTATCATATCATGACCCAAAGGCGGTGATTGCCTCAAAATGAGCAGCTACGAAGAGTACTATGACAATTACGATCCATACAGCCCTGAGCGGGAAAAAGAAAGACAGTCAAGGAAAGCGCTGCGTTCGGCGGATACCGATAAAACGGATAAAACGGATAAAACAAATAATACGGATAAAACCGTTAAAACGGATAAAACCCGCAGCTCTGACGATGACCGGTTCAAATGCAGAAAAAGAAAGTGTTTTTCTGATGATGACGACGACCGTTTCAAGTGCCGCAGAAAGAAGTGCTGACCATTGATCTTTAAAGCCGATTCATATCGGCTTTTTTACATATACCACGGCTTCACCGTTCCAAGCCGGAACATTCATCCATTAGATGAATACCATAAATCTAAAAGGAGATGGAAATGAATATGAGTGTTCCGAAAGATGCCGTTTGCTCAATGCCCCATGATCATCAAAGGTCTTTGCACGATTTATGCCGCAAATACATGCACTATCACGTCGTGCTGAAAATGAAGGACGGCCGTTCCGTTCACGGGATCCTTGAAGGGGTGAACCGTCAGGAAGCATCTCTCCTCATTCCCGAAGACGTGACAGATGAAAGGCAGTTTTACGGCGGATACGGATATCCGCGCCGGCGATTCCGACGGTTCAGGAGCAGGATCTTCCCGTTTGTTATTATTGCCGCGCTGTATCCTTTTCCATATTATTAAGCAAAAGCCCGGTATGATGCCAAATCCATGAAACTTATTTTCCTTTGCTTCGTATATACAAAAACGACGCAAACCGAGGAAGGAGACAGATAAAATGGCATCTGCTAAACTGCAGCAGCGATTGGATCAATATAAAGCAATTTACTCTGAGTTAAAAAGCGATTTAAAATGGAAAGTCACAGATCAGCGGACATTGATGATGATTGCTTCCATGTATGTCGTCAACAAGCGGCCTTTTAATAAAGAACGGTTTTTAACGCTTAGTGAGGCCGTCAAACAGGCCGCCGGGACATTTTCGCCGTTAAAGTCGGCCCATCGCTATACATTCGCCGCTATGTTTGACGTGCGCTTCGAAGAACCTGAAACGCATATCAGACCTTTTTTCATTATTTACGAAAAACTGACCGGCAACGGATTCAAAAAAAGCATTTTCACCTACTTGTCCGCACTTATCCTTTTGACAAAATATCCTGATGAGCATGATCATGAAGACAAAATCAATCGGGCTTTGTCTATTTACAAAGGAATGAAGGACAAGCACGTCTTTTTAACATCGGCCGGCGATTACCCGCTCGCCGTGCTTTTGGCCGGTTCAGACATGGAAACAGGTGAACTGATCGACTATATCGAAGCGTTTTACCAAAAGCTGAACCAAGCGGGTTTTCGCAAAGGGAACGATTTGCAGTTTCTCAGCCACATCCTCTCGCTTTTGCCGGAGCGGGATTCCGATCAGCTTGTCGCCCGCTCCCTTCGGATATACGATGAATTGACAAAAAAGCATAGAAGACCGAAGCCTGTCCATTACCCGGAAATCGGACTGCTTGCATTGCTTGAGAACGGTGAAAAAGACATAGATGCCATCACAATCATGGCAGGCGCATTGAACAGCGATAAACTGTTCAGGTGGCAGAAAGACATGAATCTGAAAACGGCTGTCAATTTGTACATGAGCGAAAAAACGGAAGATCCGACGCTTCTGGAAACAGGACTTTATCAAACGCTTGAAGCCGTTATTCAAGCACAACAGACGGCAGCAATCGCCATTATGACGAGCTCGGCTGCGGCGTCTCAGGCAAACGGCTCATGATAAAACATCAGCCGGCACAGACTGTTTGTGCCGGCTGATGCTCATTATTCGTCAATAACGGAAAAGGTGTTGATAATTCCGTTTGTTTTTTCCCAGGCTTTGCTCACTTTTTTCGTATCCATATCATACGAATAAATCGTTCTCACCCTTGCTTCGCTCCCCGTTTCATCTTCAAGCAGCTTCGCATCTTTTGCTTCAGCGAGAAAGTAAAGTTTTTTCCCGTCTTTCGAGAATTGCGGTTGTGCTGAGTCGACTAATGAAAATGCCCGCTGATCTGAAATGATCGCTTTATATTTTTTCGTTTCGGCATCCATCGCATAAATCGACTTCTGATCATCAGCCGATTCTGTAAAGACGATCGTTTTGCCATCCGGCGAAATTGCCGTGTCATTGATAAATTTTGCGATCGTTTTCACCTGGTGCTGATCTTTCTCATCCGCCAGGGAAATGTTCATATTCGTCGGTTTGGGTGGCACTCCTTTGCTGTTCGCCTCATCTGTTTTTTGATAGTCTTCTTTCAATGAATAATGCAGTATAACGAATTGATTGTTCGCTTTGTTGTACTGATAGTAGCTGACGCTCTCGTCCTTGTTGTTTAACGATGGATAAATGACGTGAAACGCCTTTTGTTTTAAATCAAAGGAAGCGAGGTGAAAATTTCTCTCCTCCGCAAGGTTGTATCGCATGAACAGCTTCGAACCGTCCGCCGATAAACTGAGTCCGTCGACATATTCATCCCCTGAATATAGGGTTGTTTTTTCGCCCGACTGCAAATCCAGCCTGATCAAATGCTTCATATTGCTGTTATCGGTGTTCGTATAATAAAGAATGCGTTTTTTCCGGTCTAATGCCGCAGCCGGGTAATCCGTCATCTTTTCTTCATACAGCTTATTTTGATTTTCATAGTAAGCGGTCATCAGCTTCTGATCGGTTATCGATACGAGCAGGTCCGAACCGCCGCCCTTTGCCGGCTCCGCTTTTTCCGGGACGAAATAGCGGAAGGCCGCAAATGCGCCTGCGGCTAAAATGACGGCCGCCAACAAAAACACAAAGACTTTTTTCATATTCGCCCCCGCCAATTGAAAGAAGCAAGAAAACGATTTTCCTTGCTTCTTTTCTCCTATTTTTTATATGTATAATGTCCGGCTACCTTTCCTTTGCTTGTCGGAAATCCCAAAGCTCTAAAAGCTTTCGGGCTTACATCCAACACAGCGCCCGGCATTCTGCCGACATCATATTTATAGACTGTAATGACTTTCTTTGGTTTTGCTTTAGAATAGGCTCTTATTTTTGTGCCTTTTCTCGGAACATCGAAGCCCATCTTTGTGGCGCAGTCCCAATGGCCGAGCCTTTTGCCGTCAGCGCCGACTTTGCCCACGCCGTTGTACCAAGTGATGTAGCCGCTGACTTTTTTCGTTTTAGCACTCGCCTCACCGGCAAAATTGAATGCCAATAGCAAGCTGCCTGCCAAAACAAAAACAGAAAAAAGTATCTTCTTCATATAAAAATATCCTCCGTGAATGGGATTTTTTTCTGACATTCAAATTATACCTTTTTTCATAGAAATGGTATTTTACAGTTTGTTTACGTTTAAAATGCAATTATTACGCCCAGTTTTCTACCAGACTATCAAGAACAGATGACACCTTTGCCGGGATCGTTCGTATATAAAAGAGAAACCAAAATGAATAGGATGATCACAGTGAAAAAATCGAAACTGATCTCGTTATCCGCGGCTGCGATGCTTTTCGCCGTTCCCCTATCTGGATGTTCATCATCCGCTTCAGACCGTTCACAGGAGGTCTCAGAAGACCATTCCATTCAAAAATACGATCTCGTATGGTTTGATTACGTGAATGACAGCGAATCCGACAAAGCACCTTTACTGAAAGCATCATACGTGAAAAATGGGAAAGAAAAGACGGAGACTTTCAAAAAATATGTAGAAAATGTGGAAAATGTCGAACAGCCTTATATTAAAATCCGCGATCATGAAGCCTTCATCTACCGTCCCCCATACATCAAATATGACCAGGAGCCGCTTGAGGGCGTCGTCAAAGATAAAGTGGAACAAAAAAGCAGTGATGAACAATGAAGAAAAAAAGCGCTCCTCTTATTTTGATCATGGCGCTGTCTCTCTTGCTGCCTTTTGCTCAAGCAGAGGCAACAGGCAGCAATGGAACATCCGGAACCAAGGCTTCGAGTTCCTCGGCTAATAACAGCTCTTTAAAAACACGTCCGGGTTCAGTCAACCAGAGAATGCGCAGTTATATGAATCAGTCTGCGAGCCGACAATATTTAAACAAGAGCAGTCAGTTCAACGCCATCCAGCGGACACTGCCGTCCAATGCCCTGTACAAAGGGAGCATCAAGCGGACACTCAATCAAAATCCTGCTGGATCAGCCTTTTTGAATTACTACTTTCCATACTGGATGATCTTCCACGCGGGCGGATATACAGCAGAACAAAAAAGCATGCTCCGCACCGCCGGAATCAAAGAAAAAGCGCTCTCTGAACGAAAAGAAAAAAGATATTGGCTGTTGATTGAAGATCAAAACGGAAAAGAACATGCCGTCCTCGTCTCGAAAAAACAGTATGACAACATTCAAAAAGGGGATCGGGTTGAAGTGCGCCGCAAACAGATCACCAAAAAATAGCTGAAACAAGAGCCGGTCATCATCATGATGCCGGCTTTTCTCGTCATATCAAAAAAGGGCTTGCATGGATGAAAACCATCTGTTAAAATTCGTTTCATAGCTAATGATTCTGAAAATAAAAAGGCAGGCGTCACGATTTGGATAGATCCCCCCATCTTCGACAGGAAGAACACGACACACTCATCAAGCTGAAACGCATGCCGATCGAGTCCTTGAATCTTGAAGCCATTTCGGTTGCCACCAACCTTTACCGGTCAGCGCAAAAGCTCCGCGTCAAAATGGAGACCGAGATCCTTTCCTCATATCAATTGTCATGGACGGCTTTTTCGATTCTTTACGATCTATGGGTATGGGGCAGACTTGAAACGAGAAAACTCGCTGAACTGTCAGGCATTTCAACAGCCACTGCGAGCAATGTCATTAAAACGCTTGAAAAAAAGAACTTTTGCGGAAAAAGCACGGATCCGCGAGACCGCAGACACGTATACGCCGAGATCACCCCTGAAGGAAAAGCCGCTATTGAAGAGCTCTATCCGGCGTTCCACAAAGGGGAAACAATGCTGATCAAAGGCATGACAAAAGAGGAGCAGAATACATTGATCGAGCTCCTTCGAAAAGTGAACGACAATCTTCATAAACCATAAGCAACGACGGGAACAAGTAGCGGGCTGTCTCCCTGTTCCAGAGAGCCGGCGGCTGGTGCGAGCCGGTACAAAGGCAGACGCGAATTACCTCCCCGAGCTTTCTTTGTGAACCTTCAAGTAGCAAAGAACGGGAAACCGTTATCTGAAATAGAGCGGAAGACGGAGGTCTTCAACCAGGGTGGTACCGCGTGCATTTGAGCCACGTCCCTTATCGGGATGAGGCTCTTTTTTTATACAAAAAAGGAGGAGTTATCATGCAGCAACAACAATTTGATCAACTGACAACTGCCGAGAAGCGGGAAGTCGAAAGGCAGCTTCACTTATATATGAACGGAGCGGAGGAGGTCATTCCCCCGGAAGAACTGCGGGCAAAGCTGGCCAAATCGATTTTGACCGGCGAACCGCTGAAAATTAAACTTGGTCTCGATCCGTCGGCGCCTGACGTTCATTTAGGCCACACTGTCGTCTTGAATAAGCTGCGCCAATTTCAGGAAAATGGGCATATCGTCCAGCTCCTGATCGGCGATTTCACAGGAAAAATCGGCGATCCGACAGGAAAATCCGCCGCAAGGAAACAGCTGACGGACGAAGAAGTCCGCCGCAATGCCGAAACATACTTTCAACAGTTTGGAAAAGTGCTTGATCAGAACAAAGTCGAGCTTCACTACAACTCAAAATGGCTGAAACGATTAACCTTGGAAGACGTCATTACGCTCGCGGGCAAAATTACCGTCGCCCGTCTAATGGAACGCGATGATTTTGAAGAAAGAATTGCCATGCAAAAGCCGATTTCGCTTCATGAATTCTTTTACCCGTTGATGCAGGGATATGATTCGGTCGTTCTCGACAGCGATATCGAACTGGGCGGAACGGATCAGCATTTTAACGTGCTCATGGGCAGACACTTTCAGGAAAAGTATGGAAAAGAAAAACAGGTCGTCATTCTCATGCCGCTGCTCGAAGGACTTGACGGGGTTGAAAAAATGTCGAAATCAAAGAACAATTACATCGGCATTGATGAAGACCCTCATGAAATGTTCGGAAAAACGATGTCGCTTCCGGACAGTTTGATGAAAAAATATATCCATCTTGCGACCAACCTGGAGGCGGAAGATAAAAAACGACTTGTCAAAGATTTGGAAACGGGGGCCGTTCATCCGCGAGATGCGAAAATGCTTCTCGGGAAAATCATCGTCAACATGTATCATGGAAGCGAGGCGGCCGAAGCGGCCGAACAGCAGTTTAAAAAGGTTTTTCAGCAAAACAGCGCGCCGGACAATATAACGTCTGTACACTGGCAAGGTGACGGAACGGTGCCTGTCACCGATTTATTGGTGACGCTCGGACTCCTCCCTTCCAAAAGCGAAGCCCGCCGAATGATCCAAAACGGTGGCGTTAAAATCAACGGCATCAAAGCAGAATCGATTCATGCGGATGTGGCGGTCGAACACGGTATGATTATCCAAGTCGGCAAACGGAAGTTTGTCAAATTGCAAATGTCTCAATAAACATTCAGCCTAATCATCCTTTTAAAAGGATCGATTAGGCTGTTTTTCATGAAAAGCGCAGGCGTTAGAATTTGCAACAGGTCGGTATTCAATCGCCTGATGGTTTCGATTCGAAAAGCATATCCGAACGGCCTCCCGAACACCTTGATCTTAATTTTGCCTTCACCTCTCTGATTGCAAATAAGGCCGCCAGCGGCGGCCTGCCATTTTACGATTCATTTGTCTTCTCTTATGCAGCAACAGCGCTGCCATCCTTCCTTCAGCAGCTCAAATGTCAGCTCGTTTGTGTCGGGCACGATCAAATCAGCCCCGCTCAGCGATGTCTCATCACCGACTCCCACCGCAAACATCCCTGCGGATTTGATCGCGGCGATCCCGGCTTCAGCGTCTTCGATTGCTGCACACTGAGACGGAGGCACACCGAGCAGCGCTGCGGCCGTCAAAAAAATTTCGGGGTCCGGCTTTCCGCGAGCAAGCGCAGCCGGGTCAACGACAGCATGAAATTCGTCCATGAGCCCGAGCCGTTGCAAAATAGCGGGCGCGTTTCGGCTTGACGAAGCTAACGCGATGCTTACATTTTCCCTTTTCAATTCGGCAAATAGCCCGGCGATTCCCGGCAACAGGTCATGCGGTGTCAAGTTTTGGATCAGCTGTTGGTAGTATTGATTTTTCCGGCGCATGATCTCTTGTTTCTCCGCCTCCCGATACGTTCCGGCCGCACCGCCGTGAATCAAAATCGTGTTAAGCGACCGCTCTCTGTCGATTCCTTTCAGTCGTTCATTAAAGCTCCGGTCAATCTCAATGCCGATTTGTTCGGCAGTATGTTTCCAAGCGAGATAATGATGCTCGGCCGTATCCGTGATCACGCCGTCCAAGTCAAAAATGACCGCTTTCATAATGTCGAACCCTTTGCCCGGCTGATCATCATAAAAGCTTCATAGGGTTCCATGTCCATGCTGCCGCTTATATCAAGCCGATCGCGGGCGTAATTGGATAACAGCACATCCCACTTGTCTTCAAGCAATTCCGGCGGAGCATGAAACAGCGCCTTTTCTTCTGACAAATTCACGGCGACTAACAGCTTTTCGCCCCGGTATTCACGGATATACGCAAAGATTTGCGGATCATCCTCAAGCAGCAGCTGGTAATCTCCATGTACGATAACTTTATGTTGTTTGCGCAGCCCGATGAGCTTCTGATAATAATAGAAAATCGAATCTTCATCTGAGAGCGATTCCTTCACATTGATTTCTTGATAGCGGGGATTTACCGCCAGCCAAGGCTCTCCATCTGTGAAGCCTGCGTGTTTTCCGTCATCCCATTGCATCGGCGTTCTCGCGTGATCCCGCCCTTTTTTCGCCACGGCTTTTCGAAAGTCTTCCTCTGTCATCGTTTGATTTTCGAGGACAAGTTCGCGGTATGCGTTTTTGATTTCGAGATCATCATACATCTCGAGCGGCATTTCACTGTTTGTCATGCCGATTTCTTCTCCCTGATAAATGAACGGGGTTCCCTTCATCCCGTGCAAGACCGTTGCAAATGCTTTGGCGCATTGTTTGCGCAGTTCGCGGTCATTGCCCCAGCGGGATATGACCCTCGGTTGATCATGATTTTCGAAATAGAGCGTGTTCCAGCCGACATTCATTAAAGCGGCCTGCCACCTCGTCATCGTCTTTTTTAAAGCGATCGGATCAAACGGCTTCATCTGCCATTTCCCATTCGGCGAATGTTGTTTTGTATCGATGTCCATATGTTCAAATGTAAAAATCATGTTCAGCTCATGTCTGCTTGGATCCGTGTATTTTATCGCTTCTTCAACATCTGAGCCGTTTGCTTCGCCGACCGTCATGCAGTCGTAACGGGACAGCACTTCCCGGTTCATCTCTTGTATAAATTCGTGCAGACGGGGGCCGTTTGAATGATAGCGGCCGACTACATAAGGACGGCTGTTATCTGTTTCATAATCGGGAAAGTCGACGTATTTGGAAATGGAACCGATCACATCCATCCGCCAGCCGTCAACGCCTCTGTCCATCCAAAACGTCATCAAATCGTATACTTCCCGGCGAACCGCTTCATTCTCCCAGTTTAAGTCAGGCTGCTTTCTCGAAAAGTAGTGAAGGTAATACTGCCCTGTCCGCTGATCGAATGTCCACGCCGATCCTGAAAAGATCGATCCCCAATTATTCGGTTCTGAACCGTCCGCCTTTGGATCTTTCCAAAAATAATAATCACGGTAAGGATTGTCCTTTGACTTGCGGCTTTCGGCAAACCAGGCATGTTCATCAGACGTGTGGTTCACGACAAGATCCATGATGATTTTCATTCCGCGTTTATGCACTTCATCAATCAATTGAAACATATCATCGTTCGTCCCGAACTTTTCGTATATGCTTCTGTAGTCGCTGATGTCGTAGCCGTTGTCATCTTGCGGGGAATCAAACACAGGACACAGCCAGATAACATCGGCTCCGAGGCTTTTAATGTAATCGAGCTTTTGAATCACGCCCTGCAAATCACCGAATCCGTCTCCGTTGGAATCATAAAAACTCCGCGGGTAAATTTGATACACGACTGCCTCTTTCCACCATTGGCTCATCGGGCATCCTCCTTTCATACCGTCCGTTCAGTGCGATTTGCTCTCCATAAACTGTCATGGAAAGCGGTTCTCCTTTTACAAGGTTGAAGGCGACGCTGTTTTCCTCTACCTGCACATTGATTAGCCGGTTCCGATAATTGATGTTGAACGCATAACCGTCCCATTCCTTCGGCAAAAACGGAGCAAACGACAGCGTCTCATCTTGGGTCCGCATGCCGGCAAATCCTTGCACGATCGCGAGCCAGCTTCCGGTCATCGATGTAATATGAAGCCCTTCCTCTGTGTCATGATTGTAATTATCCAGATCAAGCCTCGCTGTACGCTTATACAGTTCAAGCGCTTTCTTTTCCATTTTGAGTTCAGCCGCCAGCACCGCATGGACAGACGGCGAAAGGCTCGATTCATGAACCGTCATCGGTTCATAAAATTCAAAGTTGCGCCGTTTTTCTTCCGTCGTAAATCGATGATTAAAGAAATAAATGCCTTGCAGAACATCCGCCTGCTTAATAAAACTGGAGCGGAGAATTTTGTCCCATGACCAATTCTGATAGAGCGGGCGGTCATCCGGTTCAAGCTCATCCGCTGCCTGAAGCTCTTTATCCAGGAATGTATCATGCTGAATAAAAACATTTAATTCCTCACTGTATGGATAGTACATTTTCGCAATGATATCCTTCCACCTCTCGATTTCGGCTTCCCGTATATCAAGCCGGCGGCGTTTTTCCTCCGGGAGGACAGCGAGGTTTTCGAGCGTGTACTCAAGCGTCCACGACGCAATCAAATTCGTATACCAGTTGTTGTTGACATTGTTTTCATATTCATTCGGCCCTGTAACGCCGTGGATCATATATTTGTTGTTACGTTTTGAGAAGTGGACACGGTCAGCCCAAAATCTGCTGATTTCGACGAGAACGTCTATCCCGTATTCTTTCATATAGTCACGGTCGCCTGTGTAATTGACATAATTGTAGATCGCATAACAGATTGCGCCATTGCGGTGAATTTCTTCGAAGGTGATCTCCCATTCATTGTGGCATTCATCGCCTGTGAAGGTCACCATCGGATAAAGGGCTCCCTTCAGCCCCAGTTTGGCCGCATTCCGTTTAGCTGCCTCCAAATGATGATATCGGTATAAAAGCAGATTCTTTGTCACCTCCGGCTCGGCCGTCGCCAAATACACAGGAACGGCGTACGCCTCAGTATCCCAGTAGGCGGCTCCTCCGTATTTCTCGCCCGTGAATCCTTTCGGCCCGATGTTTAAGCGCGAATCGGTTCCGTAGTATGTCGAGAAAAGCTGAAAGAGGTTGTACCGGATGCCCTGCTGAAGCTCATCATCCCCTTTAATTTCAATGTCAGCCTTTGCCCACCTTTCCATCCAATGTTCGGTATGCCTCCGCTTCGCTTCTTCATATCCCTGCTGAAGAACATCAGCCAAAAGCGCCCTGCCCTTTACTAAAAGCTCTGCTTCTTCAAAGTCCCGGGACGTTGTGACAATGATCAATTTTTTTAAAGAAGCCTTTGTTCCCGGCTTCACTTCGTAACAGAAGCGGTTTTCCGCGTACATCGCATCCGTTTGAAAATGCTCGCTGACATATCCTTCTGTCACATTGCACATTGAAGCAGCCACCGTAAAACGCGGCGTTCCAAACGGATTCTCAATCGTTTTCGTCACAAGATGACCGCGATGAGATTCGGCGCCTTTCACTTCTTCCTGCCAAAACCGCTCTTCGAAATTGGCATCCTCATTTGCGACATGGCCATCAAGATAAGGGACAAGTGTAATAACAGCTTCATCGGTCAGGCATTCCGCTTCATAATGAATCGCGCACAGCTGCTGGACATCAAGACTAAGAAAGCGCTCCGACGAAATTTTGACAGCCTTTTGATTCACGCGAACGACAGCGCTTCTCCGCAGGATGCCTTCCTTCATATTAAGCTCCAATTCAAACGATTCGATGCCGTTTTGATTGAGGTCGACTTTTTCGTCGTCTACATATACATCAATTCCGATGAAATTCATCGCATTGATCACTTTCCCGAAATATTCGGGATAGCCGTTTTTCCACCAGCCGACACGCGTTTTGTCCGGAAACCAAACCCCTGCAATATATGTGCCTTTGAGACTTTCGCCTGAATAGCTTTCTTCAAAATTCCCCCTGATCCCCATATAGCCGTTCGCCAAGGATGTCAGACTTTCCTGAAGCCGCTTATGTTCTTTTTCAAATTGGTTTGTTTTGATTTTCCACTGGTCGATCTCAAATAGCCGCTGATTTACCATGATTTCCTCCTGACTGAAGATTTTCGTTGTGATGGCGGGTTTTGAATATATGCCTGAAGATGAAAGAGACCATCAAAGCGCTTCCGCACGAATGGATGAGCAGCATCATGATGAAGTCAAAGCGGATCATACCAAAAGCCATTGCAGCCGCTGCCGGAAGCGCTGATCCGCACACCGCCGCTGCGGCCGCTTCCTTAAACGACCTTATCCCGGTCATGTTGGATTTTTTGGAGATCCAGATGCCTCCCGTCAGAACGGCCGTTACAAAAAGCGAAATGATGAAAACCGCGGAACAGGCCAGCATGATGATAAGCGGCTTATATTGGGCAAACCACATGGCACCGATAAAATCCCCTACATGATCGGCATCCAGATCATTCAGCCCGGCCTTTGCCGGATAGCGGACAGAAAACCCCGCTCCGCTTTGATCGCTGATGATCAGATGATCTGACTGAAAGATGAGCGCGTTTTGATAGCCGCCTTCCGCCTTTATCCGGCCGTTCTCACCGCTTGTTTTCAATTCATGCTTCAAATCGACCGCCAGCAAGGTTTTCTCTTTCTCCACACGGTACAGCTCGTCTGCGCCTGTCAATCTCCCGTTTGTCAATTGGTAGCCTTTTAATTGTTTGATGAATGCCGCGTCAGCCTTATGAACAACGTTTGGGAGCAAATTCCCGGCGTTGAAGCGGTCCATTTTCATCAACGCAATCGACACGGGCGCCGTTAAGCAAGCTGTCAAAAACATAAACAGAAAAGAAATTTCGAGCCAGCTGAATGTATGTTTGCAGCGCATGACGCCCGCCGGTGATGCCGCTGCTTTAAGAAAGCGGACGATCAGCTTTTCGTGTCTCATGTCGTTCATCGGTTTATCCCTTCGTTCCGCCGGATGTCAAACCGGACACAAAGTTCTTTTGGAGAAAGAAGAACAAGATGCAAATCGGCAAAGCCGCAAGAATCGCGCCCGCTGCAAACAGCGCGACTTTTTGCTGCTGCGGATTGGAGATGAATGTCTGCAAACCGACGGCGATGGTCAGGCTTTCCGGCGAGCGAAGCAGAAATTTCGCCAGCAGATAGTCGCCGAACGGCCCCATAAACGCCCACAGCGCCTGGACAGCAAGCATCGGTTTCACAAGCGGCAGAACGACCGAAGCAAAGATCCGCAGGTGCCCCGCTCCGTCAATCCGCGCCGCTTCATCGATTTCTCTAGGTACTGTATCAAAGTAGCCCTTCATCAGCCATGTGTTCATCGGAATTCCGCCGCCGATATAGATTGCAGTTAAAAACCAATATTGGTCCAAAGCTCCGATCAGCATGGCCAGGACGTAAAAAGCGGTCAGCGCCGCCATCGTCGGCACCATTTGAATGATCAAAAAGAAAATGAGACTCTTTTTTCGGCCCGCAAACCGGTAGCGGCTGTACGTATAGCCGGCAAGCGTCACAATCGTCACCTGGAACACCATGACAGACAGCGCGATCACAAGCGTATTCCCGTACCAGTTGAGGTAAAGCGTCTCTTCAAACAGCCGCTTAAAGTGGTCCAATGTCCATTGGCCCGAAAAATCGAGTGTAAAAGCCGCTACATTCCCGACCCGAAATGCGGATGATGCCGTGATCAAAAGCGGATAAATAATCACGATGCTTAAAAACGTCAAAAATATATAGGTCAAAACCTTGTTCAGCATCCCGGTGAACCGCGTATTTTTGAAAATCCCTCTCATCTACATGACCTCCTCATTGCCAAAGGCATTCGATTTCTTAAAAGCAATCAGGGAAACCCCGATGACAATGAAAGAAATGAGCAGTGTGACAGCAGCCGCCACGGAATACTGCGGCGACGTTCCCGTCGTCAGCTTATAGATCCAGGATATTAAGATGTCGGTTGACCCAGCTCCGGCCCCCGCACTCCCCGGACCGCCCTCATTAAATAAATAGATGATCGAGAAGTTATTGAAATTAAACGTATACTGGGTAATCATCACCGGTGCGGTCGCAAATAAAATCATCGGCAGCGTAATGTGTTTAAAGCGCTGAATAAATGTCGCGCCGTCAATTTTTGCCGCTTCATAAAGCTCTCCGGGAATCGCCTGAAGCACCCCTGTCACCATGACATAAATGTATGGAAAACCGAGCCACGTCTGAATCATAATCAAAGCCGTCTTTGTCCAGAACGGATCGGTCTTCCATGCGACAGCCGGGATATCGACGAACGGGAGCTGGTTCAAAAGCGGGATCACTTGGACGTTCATCGCGCCCGCCGAGTCATTAAAAATGTTGGCAAAGCTCATAATCGTAATAAATGCCGGAACGGCCCACGGAAGCAGAAAGATGATTCGGAACATCCGCTTGCCTTTAATAAAGTTTTGATTGACGACCAACGCTGTCACGATGCCGAGAACAATTTGCAGCGTTGTCGCACAGATCGTCCAGATGATCGTCCAGCCCAGTACATCGGCGAATGTTTGCCGATACGAGCCAAGGAAAAAGATATTCATGAAATTTTTAAAGCCGACCCAGTCGATGAGACTGTTAGGCGGAATATGATAAAAATCGTAGTTTGTAAACGCGATAAACAGAGTCACCAGCACCGGAAAAATAATCACAAACACCATCATGAGGTATGCCGGCAGCGTAAATAAATACGGAAACCCTTTGTCACCTGCATTTCTGATCATGTCCCCGGCCGTCTCGCTGATTTTCAAACCCGCCGCTTTCATCGCGGCGGTCTTCCGGGCATCATACAGATTAAAGATGTAAAACATCAGAAAAACGAGCGTCAATATCAATTGCAGCGTGCCCTCTATCAACAGAAACAGCGAGTGATCTTCTCCCGGGACAGTCCCCAGCGTCGCGAGGCCGATCAGCGCCTGATAACCGAAAACCGCTAACTCACAAATAAACAAGCCTGTGATGACAAGAAAAAGGATCCCCTTTGAAAACTGCCGGTTTGCAATCTGGCCAGCACCGGGAATAATCGATAACAGCGCTGCCTTCCGGCTCCGTTTTGCAAGTGTTTGGTCTTTGTTCATTTTTTTCGCCCTCTATTCTTCCGGACGCTAAAACCGCCGTTTTATTTCACATACTTTTCTTTAATGTTTTCTTTAATTACACGGACGGCATCATCCGCTGATTGCTGTGCCGATTTTTTCCCTGCTGCCGCGTCAAATATCAGGCTTTCTGCACCTGTCCACACCTCGGCCATCTCCGGAATGTTCGGAGTCGGAGTCGCCGTTTCGTATTGTGTGATGACCGCCGACGTCAGCTCGCTTTTTTGCTCCCCTGCTTTTTTTCGTGCGGCGAGGTTGGCCGGAACTTCGTTCGTATCTTCATAAAAACGGTAAGCATTTTCGTCATTTGCGGCATATTGCAGCCACTTTTCAGCAAGCTCTGCCTCTTTCGTATATTTAGAGGCGACCCAGCCTTTTCCGCCTGCAAACGGGGCATATTCTTTTCCGTTTGGCAATGTCGGGATTTTCGCGGCACCGTAGTTCAAACCGGCTTCTTTATAATTGGAAGCCGACCATGGACCTCCGATAACAGCAGCTGCTTTTCCGTCCATAAAGGTCTGCTGGATAAAATCGTCAGCGCTCGTATTGTCCTGCATGCCTTTCGGCCAATATTCACTGAACCATTTCTCGGCGTATTCCACCGCTTCCACGGCCCCCTTGTTGTTCAGACCGATGTCTCCGGAATCCGTGCCGTCAGCTCCGAATACATATCCCCCGTATCCCGCCATTAAACCGTATGACATGTAAAAGTCCGTCCACTTTGCGAGAAAAGCGGTCGATTTTCCTTTTTCCGAAGAAAAAGCGAACCTCTTGTCTTTTGTTAAATCCTCAAGCTCGTTAAAGGTTTTTGGCGGCGCTTTTAACAGGTCTTTGTTGTAATAGAGTACGAGAGTTTCAATAACAAGCGGGATTCCGTAGACTTTTCCGTCAACTGTTACTTGCTGCATTTCTTTGTCGCCGAAGCTTTTAGTCTCAGACGGTTTGACTTCCAGCAAATGCCCTTGCTGTCCTAAGCCGCCGATACGGTCGTATGCCGCAAGCATGACATCGGGCGCATTGCCTGCCGGGCCGTCAAGAGGAAGCGCTTCAAGCTGATCGAACATTGGCTTTTCAACAATTTTGACTGTCACATCATTCTCTTTTTCAAAACCTTCCTTTATGCTTTCAACGTAAGGTTTATAGACCTCTTCTACAGACACGGTCAGCACTTTTTTCCCGCCGTTGCCCCCCGTTTCCTTTGAACTTGAACAGGCGGCAAGACCGAACAGCAGAACTGTCGCCAGCATCGCTAAAAATCCTTTTTTTAAATGTTGCATCTTTTTTCCCCCTTCTATCTTAGAATCTGAGACAATTGTAATCCTCGATAGAAAGCGGTTACAATAGTTTAAATTCTGTTACCGGTAACAGAATTTAAACCGCCCCCAAAATGAAAAACCCGCCTGGCTGTATGTCGACCGCATCATCATGATGGAGCGCTTCTTCCGACCACGCATCATATATTCTTTTGTCGCTTGCAATCTTCAAATCCCGCAATCTGACACGGCGCACCTCGCTGCCCTGGTGGAAGAAGTAGATCAGCTCTTTTCCTTCATCCGTTCGGGAAAAACTGACAAAATCATTTTCGTCGTCAACCAGCCTCCACTCGAGCGTTCCATATGTCAATACATCATTTTCTTGTTTTCGCAAAGCGATCAGCCGTTTCATAAATGTGAGCATCTCTTGATTCTGTTTCTCTTCTTCCCAAACCATGCACTTCCGGCACAATGGGTCATCCCCGCCGTCCAGCCCGATTTCGGTTCCGTAATAAATGCACGGCGAGCCTGTCTGAGCAAACATAAATGCCAAAAGAGAGCGTACTTTTTTCTCATCTCCTCCGCATCTTGTCAAAATCCGCTTCGTGTCATGGCTGTCCAGCAAATTAAACATCACCTCATTGACCTGCTTCATCCCGCTCATGAGATGCGAATTGATGCGGCTCGCCATTTGCGAAGCTGAAATCGATCCGTCTGCAAAATAGTCAATCATCGGTTCTGTGAACGGGTAGTTCATAACCGAATGAAATTCGTCTCCTCTAAGCCACGGATCAGCCTGATGCCAGATTTCGCCCAATATAAAAATGTCGGGCTTTTCTGCAGTAACGGCTTGACGGAACTTCTTCCAAAACGCATGATCGACTTCATTCGCCACATCCAAACGCCAGCCGTCGATATCAAATTCGCGTATCCAGTACAGCGCGATATCAAGTAAATAAGCCTGAACTTCCGGGTTGGCGGTATTGAGCTTCGGCATCTCGGGCGTAAACGCAAATGTATCGTAGCCGCCTTCTTTAACAGGGAAAGAATGAACATGAAACCAGTCTTTATAACGGGACTTTTCACCGTTTTTGACGACATCCTGCCACTCTCGCGAAGCGCTGCCGATGTGATTAAAAACAGCGTCAAGCATGATCTTCATTCCCCGCTCGTGAAGCCGGCTGACCAGCGTGCGAAAGAGTTCCTCATCGCCAAAATGCGGATCGATCGAGCAATAGTCCAATGTATCGTATTTATGGTTGGAAGGCGCGGCAAAGATCGGCGTCAAATAAATGCCGCCTACCCCCAAGTCTTCCAGATAGTCCAGTTTGTCTATGATCCCCTGCAAATCCCCTCCGAAAAAATCGTCCACCTCGGGGTCCTTGCTTCCCCACGGCAAAGCGTTTTCCGGAGACAAATCCTCTCGGCCGCTGGCAAAGCGCTCCGGAAAAATTTGATACCAGACGGTTGATTTGACCCAGTCGGGTGCATTAAACGTATCTGCCTCATGAACAAACGGAAATTTAAAACAGTACTTGGCCATATCTGCCGCTTTTCCGGCAAACGGACAGGCACCACTGCTTCCGTAAAAAGTGTCTTGACCATCAGCGCCTGTAAGGATAAACCCGTATTGCAGACGCCTGAATGGAGGCGCCACTTCGGCAAACCAGTAATCATGCGTGCTTGTCGCGGCAATTTTCGCCATCGCAAGGTCGTTCGCTTTCCATGTGCGGCCGGTGTATTCGTAAGGATCTCCCCAAATGAAGCGTACGTGATCGGCGTCATTCTTTTTTGTACGGATTTTGATGTGCAATGTCCTTCCATCGTAAGAATAGGCATCAGAGCTGAAAGGCTGATGATGAATCGCTGCATATTCCATCATGTTTCCCCCTTTTTGGTTGTCCGGCTGTGATAAACCGGCTTTTATTCTGAAATTATCATGACGGCATAACAGGAACAATCATTTTCAGCTTGTTACCGGTAACAGAATGAGACCCTTACAAAGTCGATTCCCGGACAATAAGTTCCGGCTCAAAAAATTGATTGCCTTGCGACGCTCCGTCTTCATTGATTTTTTTCAGCAGGATTCTGGCGCAAGCCTCTCCCATTTCAACAACAGGCTGTCTGATCGTCGTCAGGCGAGGCGAAGCGATCCGGTCGAGAAACACCCCGTCATAGCCGGTAACTGCGACATCTTCCGGAATTTTTTTGCCGAGCGATTGCGCCGCGCGGATGACCCCGAGCGCGATGCGGTCGGAAGCGCAAACCACGGCTGCCGGTGCATCAAGGGATGCCAGCACTTCCAGTGCGCGTGCTTCACTTTTTTTCGAACTGTTTTCCATCCGGAAAATCGCCGCTTTTTTCAGACTGCCTTCCATCGCCTGAAGGTAGCCTTTTTCCCTTGACCGTTCAAAGGGTTCATCCAAATCAATTCCAAAAAAGACGACATTGCGGACGCCCAGCCCAATGACGTGGCGTGTTGCCATATAGGTACCTTTTTCATTGTTAACATCAATAAAATCATAGCCCATTTCATTTTGGCCAAATACAACGACAGGCTTTTCAAATACTTTAATCAGCCCTTCAAAATCGGCTTTTCTCAATCCCGTCGCTATAATGCCGTCACACTGGCCGATATTGAGAGATTTCCTTGTGACAAGCTGCAAAGCATAATGGTGACGGTCCAGCTCGCGGCTGATTCCCGTTAACAGGTTCATATAATAAGGTTCAGTCGTATCCATTTCTTCCAGTATGAGCAGCTTGACGACCTGTGTTCTGTTTTGAACGAGCGCTCTTGCTGCATAGTTCGGTATATAATTGAGCTCCTTCATTGCGGAATGAACAAGCTTTTTCAATTCATCCGTCACAGTCTCAGGATGATTGATCACCCGCGATACCGTCATTTTCGATACATTTGCTTTCTTTGCTACATCAGATAACGTTGCCATTTCATCCCCGCCTTACCTATACGATTCAAACTGTCAGCTAGTCCTTCCTGAGGGCTGATGACACCTTGTTAAAATTAATTATAAGATGGAATCAAAGAAATTTTATAAGAAGGAGAAAATAAAAAAACGGATCTCCTTTAGGAAATCCGTCCTATCACTCTTTTCTTCTATCTTTGAACATAGATCGAAACCGATCCGCCGTTTACGTGAAACTCTCCCCAGCCTTCTGCATTGATGACAACAGAATCGGAACGGTTTCCGGTGATGTCATGCCATGTCTCACCGGCGTTTTGCCGGCCGACATACATTCGCTTTGTCCCGCCGGGTCCGTCTGTTATTAACGCCGCCAAACCGGAATTTGCAACCGAGCTGTCGCCTTCCCTCGTCCAGCCGACAATGTTATGATGATCGAAATAATCATGCTGTGCTCCGTACGCATATTGTTTTCTCGCTTTTAAGATCGGTTCGATTTTGTGTTTCAGGGCAGGAATTTCGCGCTGCGAGGCTCCTTTCGTCCCGTACATATCCCCGTAGAAAATCTGCGGGTAGCCTGCTTCTCTTGTCAAAATAAAAGCGTAAGCCAGCGGCTTAAACCATGTTTGGACAGTCGACTCAAGCGATTGCCCCGGCTGTGTATCATGGTTATCAACAAACGTAACCGCTTTCACAGGATGCTTGGAAACGACTGTTCCGTTCAGCAATTTCCTCATATCATAGCCGCCTCCCTGTGTCGATGCAGCATGGAACTGGTAATGAAGCGGCACGTCAAACACTGAATGATTAAAGTTTGTTTTGTTCAAATAGTTTTCCAGCGCACCTAAGTCATTCTGCCAATATTCAGCTACCGTAAACATTTCCTTCCCTGTTTTTTCCCTGACATGATTGACCCAATCCCGCAAAAAAGAAAATTTAATGTGTTTGACGGCATCAAGGCGGAATCCGTCCAATTGCAGCTCATTGGCATACCACGTTCCCCATCTCTTTATTTCTGCCGTGACATCAGGATGATCATAATCGATGTCGGCATACATCAAGTAATCATAGTTGCCGTTTTCATTGGAAACTTCCCAATCCCATGCCTTTCCTTGAAACTTATAGATGCGGTTCAGCTTTCGGGACTCGTCCCAATCGGTTCCGTCAAAATGGTACCAATACCATTTGAAAGCGCTGTATGTGCTGCCGCGCCCCGGGAATTGAAAATGTGTCCACGCTTTGATTCGCTGTTCTCCTGATGTTACGCGGTTGCGGTCGGCGGGATCGACTTCAACAGCCGTTACATATTCGGTCGCATCAGCGCCGCCTTTGTGGTTGATGACTACATCGCCGTAAACGTTGATGTCCCGGGAATGAAGACTGTTGATCGCAGATTGCAGTTCTCCCTTTGTGCCGTACTTTGTCCGAACCGTCCCTTTTTGATGAAACTCCCCTAAATCATACAGATCGTAAGCGCCGTAGCCTACATCGTCTTGACTCGTTCCCTTATATGCCGGGGGAATCCAGACGGCAGTAATACCGTGTTCAGCCAAATATGCCGAGTCATTTTGTAAGCGTTTCCAATGTTGGCCATCATTTGGCATGTACCACTCAAAATACTGCATCAGCGTCCCATTAAGACTTGCCGCCGCTGCTGCAGAGTGAGGCAGCAAGAAGATGAGCGCAAATAACAGCGGCAGCAATCGGGCATAAAGCCGTTTGTGTTGTTTCATGATTTTCCTCTCCCCTTTCAAAGTGAAACACATGCTATTGTATAAATATTTGGAATTTTTAACAAATATCGTTTTCCCTATATTTTCTTGCAACAGAAAAGCGCCGATATGGCGCTTTCTTCTCATTTATTCAATATCCTCTCTGCTTCTTCACTTCTTCAAGCTGAGATACAGTTACCAATTGATAGCCCTTTGCTTTCAGCTTTTTAATAATCTCTTCCGCCGCTTCTGCGGACGTTGCATAAATATCGTGCATTAAGACGATTTTTCCGTCTCCCGCATGACTCATGACATGATTGACAATCTTTTGTTTATTTCTGTACTTCCAATCTTCCGGATCAACATCCCACAACGAGACCTTCAGATTGGAAAGCGAGCGGACGGAATCATTGATTCCGCCATATGGAGGGCGCAAATGTGCCGGCTGGTGTCCGCTGATTTTTTCGATCATTTCTTGCGTGTCGTTAATTTCCTGATACGCTTTTTCATTTGACAGCCTTGTCAATAACGGATGGTCCCAGGAATGGTTGCCGACTTCGTTTCCTTCCTTCAGCATCCGTTTTATCGTTTCGGGATAATATTGGGCTCTGCTTCCAAGCACAAAGAAGGTCGCATGCCCTTCATGCTTTTGTAAAGCATTCAATATTTTATTCGTTGTAGCGGGATTCGGGCCGTCATCAAATGTGAGAGCAATCACTTTTTCATCAGGATTTATTTTCGCCTGTTTCGGAAGGGGGACAGGCTCCTGCTCTCGTTTGGCCTGAAGACGGCTCTTTTTCATATCCTGATATTGGTCTTTTAAAATATCTTTTACCCATTCTTTTTTTATTTTTACAGACTGCTCAAGACCGGTTTGTTTTTTCTCAAAATAAAATTCGACTTCGTTTTCCAGGAGCGCGAAGCGGCTGAAATGCTCTTCCTGAGGGCTTGTCCCTTCTTTTAATAAAGCCGTGTCGGCAGACGGATTCCGATTTTTCAATTCCTGATAGGCAATGCTTGAAATCCTGTTCAGAAAATCTGAATTTTCTTCGAACAGGTCTTGAAGGGACAGCAGCTTTTTCTGTTTTAAATCGGCGTTAAACGTCTTGACAGACGTTGTACCCGAAACGCCCCCGGCCTCTATGTATTGATTCAGCACCACACTGGCTGCATCTTTTGTGTAATAGACAACCTTATATTTGATGTTCAGTTCAAAAGGCCCGTCTTCATGCTGAGCCTGGGCCTTTGCATTATCCTCTTTAAAACTGGCCAATTCTTGATTCACATAATCTTTTATTTGTTCATCGATTTCTTTTATGCGAAATACCGGATAGTGGATGGCATACCGCTCTTGTTTGCTGTCGCTGACCATGGATTCGACGCCGAGGCCGGATTGTGCGCCGTCTTTTTTTGGTTGAGGGGGCTCTTGACTGTTGCTTGACACCTTATTGTAAGAGTACCCCGCCAAACCTATTAATATCGTTAAAAAAATCAACATTTTAACCCATCGAAATGATGGTTTGCCAGACATCGCTGCTCACTCTCCTGTTTCATGACTTGCTTTCTCTGTTTCTATTACAAATATTGTTTCTCATAACGGGACTAATATAAAAGCGTCGACGGAAGCTTTATTTCCTGATTTCCGGCCGCATACGGGGCGATATCATACTGCTGAAATACAATTGAAATTCCGCTGCTTGTATAATAGAAAGCCGTGTGTTCATCCAAGCGGATATCGCTCTTTTTAAGATCAGAATAAAACTGTTCCGGATGTTCGTTGATATAGCTGAAAATATAGTTTTTTGCTTTTTCGATTTTTGCCTGATTGTTTAATACGTCAGTCAGCACGACTTGTTTGCGCTTGTCAAAGTCAAAGTTGTAGGATGTAGCGGTGTACATGCCGTGCGCGCCGCCGGAGAACTGATAGTCATAGATTAAAAAACTCAGTTTGCCTTCCTCGTTGTATTTGACTTTGTAGGACGTTTCATAGACGTTCTCCTCGTCCTTATCCTTCTTTTCGGCATCTTTAACGATTTTTTGAAATTCTTTATAAGAGTTTTTTAAATGAAGTTTTACCGCTTCGTTGGCCAGCTGGGCATCTTCTTCCTTCAAATCGCTGAATACCGGAAAAGAAAGCGAACTGATGTCTTTGTAATATTCCGTGTGAATCGCGGCTTTTCTATTTTGTGAAGCGTTTATTTGAGATGTTCCTTTATTGATGATGAATAGCAGCGATGCTGTGAGTACAAGGAATCCTAAAATAGCCATCGCTTTTTTCATAAGCATGCTCCTTTGTCAATCTTCTTTTAAACTCGTAACATATCATTTTCTTTTGTAACACAAATGTAATATTTATTTCATATTTGTAATGATACCCACTTTTAAATCCCCCGTCAACTTTTTTGGGTAAAAATTTCTTCTGACGGCAAAAATAAGACACTCTCAATTCCTGAGAGTGTCGTTAACGGAATGATGAATGAGACGTGCGTCTTCACGCTTTTTTTGAGGGGCTGTAAATGCAGGAAAAACGCAGGCTGGGGTCTTCGTGATCAGTCTGACCGGAGTCTTCATTTTAGCCGTATTGTTTCAGCATGTCGGATAATGTCCGCTTCATCCTTTCGATTAATTCGGAAGGCTTCTGAATAATTGCTTCCCGGCCGAATGAAATGAAATAATCCGCAAAAAAATCAATATCCTTCGGCGCGATTTCTCCTTTCAGCACGCCGGACCCGTCTTCTTTTACATCCAGCTCAAGGTGTGGCCATTTGAGTGAACCGTGCCGTTCTACTCCTTTTTTTGTCAGCTCCGCTGATAATTCCAATGTCTCCCTTGGCCGGGACACAGCTGAAAAACGGTTCTTTAAATTAAGATCGGTCAAATCAAGCGGGGCCGTATGTTCATCAAGCTCGGCCCGCTTAATCCGGTCACACCTGAAGATACGGTAGTCTTGTCTTAAAAAACAGTAAGCCGGGCAATACCACTTCCCTTGATTGGCATAGATTCCGATCGGCTGAATGTTTCTCTTGCTTGCTGCACCGTTTGCTTCATATTCGATGATCAACACCTTTTGCTGAACTGCCGCTTCAAGCAGCACCTTTAAGACCGGAATGTCGTCTTTTTGCTCATAAGGCGTATAAAAAGCAACGCGATCCTTCATACTGTCAATCGCATCCCGGATGTCTCCTGTAAGGTTCAAATAAAATTTCTTTTTGATGGAGTCGTACTGAGCGTCAAACGGCAGGGATATATAATGCTTCAGCGCATCGATCGCAAAGAAGATGGCGATCGCTTCGTTCTCGCTGAAGGCGATGGGAGGAAGAATCCTTTCATTTAACACTTGATACCCTCCGTGGGGGCCGGTTTCAGAATAGAGGGGCACCCCCATTTCGCTGAGCTCTTGCAAATCCCTTAAAACCGTTCTCTTGGAAACGCCGAATTCCTGCGCCAGCTCCCCGACCGTAAATCGTTTTTTTTGGTTTAGCATCATGATCATTTCATTCAATCGTTTCGCTTTAGACATGAAAACCTCCAATCATTTTTTAACCATGACATAAGTTGTCACCATTATAATATACAATCTTCTTAGATCAACAAAAAAAGGAGATGTTCGCTCTATGAAAACGCAATTTACACCTTACATCCTGATGAATGGAAGAGCGAAGGAAGCGATTGATTATTATCGTGATGTACTCGAGGCTGAAGTAAAGTTCAGTCAGACGATTGGCGAAGGCCCCGCAGATGAGGCGGCGAATTTTAAGGATGACGAATTGGATTTCATCGCACACGCCGTTTTGACAATCGGCGACGCCGTCATGATGATCGCCGACATCATTCCTGAACTGCCTTTCCAAAGTGGAAACCAATTGTCCATTTGCGTAACGGCAGCTGACGTTTCTTCGGCCAAGCGGCTGTTCGGCAAGCTGAGCGAGCGGGGCGAGGTCAAGCTTGAGCTGAAGGAGACTTATTTCAGTCCCGCTTACGGCATTGTCACCGATCCGTTCGGCGTTACCTTTCAAATTTTTGCCGCGTGTCCCGCATAAATGAACAAATGAGACAGATCAAAAAAGGCCCGGTTTTATGAACCGGCCTTTTTTGCACGGAAAAATTTGCAGGGTTTTTGGCTAAAAAGCGGTATTTGACCGCAAAAATTTAAAAAACTGCGTTTTTTCAAATTCACTTGACAAAGGGCATTTATGGAAACGCCTCTTCTTTTTGGTATAATAAGGGGTAGCAACAGTTCGGTTCTATATAAGGGCGGTCGGCTCACCCTCCATCTCTTGGAGAGAAAGGGGGTGAGCATGTGACAGTATCAGAGGCGTTGCAACTCATGGTCTCTTTCGGCATTCTTGTCGTGGCAATTCTGTCATCGAACGACAAAAAAAAGTAAGATCGCCCTTGATTCCCACACCAAGACGATCTTACTTTTTAATTGGGATCTAAAAATAGAGCCGACTCCTTTTTACGGAGCCTCTCTGTTGCTTCCGGTAGATGTTGCCGCATCTTCCGGTTTTTTTCAGTTTACGCATTCATCTAAAGATTATTCTGTTTCACACCTTGAATATATCACGATTTCCTTTATTTATCAATATGGATGCGTTTATATAAAAATGGAGTCACGGTCAAATGCGATATGAGAAGATAAATTCCTGATGACAGGATCATCTGGTCAATCGTAACTTCAAAATCGGGAAAAGGCCTTTCTACATCAGAAAGGCCCCTCTTTTTTTACTCCCCGCTTTACATGTGAGGAGAGGTTGACCAATATCCCGGCTGACGTCAGCATGAACATTAACGAAGAACCTCCGTAGCTGACAAACGGAAGAGGAATTCCGGTAATGGGAAGAAGGCCGAAAACAGCGCCCAGGTTAAATAATGCCTGAATCATGATCTGGAATGTAATGCCGACCGCCAGCAGCTTTCCAAACGGATCATCGATTTGCGCAGCGATCTTAACACCTCTTAACATGATCAACAGGTAGGCCCCGATGATCATCAACAGCCCGACACCGCCGAGTTCTTCACTGATGACCGCCATGATAAAATCCGTATGGGCTTCAGGAAGAAACCCCAGCTTTTGAACGCTGTTCCCCAATCCATTCCCCCATACCCCGCCCGAATCAATGGCAAGGTAGGAATTGATCAACTGGTAGCCGTCTCCGTTTTCATTTTGAAAAGGATCGCTGAACGATGTCAGCCTTTTTAACCGGTACGACGCTGTCATAGCAAAATATGCGATGCCCGCCCCTGCCATTGTTCCGAGAAGCAGCAAGTGCCGTATTCTGAGACCGGCGCACAACAGAACCGCTCCGCAGCTTAACAGGATCGAAACAGCGGTGCCCAAGTCGGGCTGTTTTAAAATCAAAAAAAATACAGCGGCCAAAATGATCAGCGGCGGCATGACGCCCTTTCCAAAATCGGCGATGTATCTCTGCTTTTTTGCATACACATAGGCGAAATAAATAACCATCACTAGCTTCACAGCCTCGGACGGCTGGATCATGAGCGAACCGAGTTGAATCCACCTTTGAGAATTGTTTTTCTCCATCCCGATTCCCGGCAGCAAAACGAGAATCAGCAGCAAAAAAGAAAGCTTCACCAAAAAACGGATGAGTTTGCTGTAAGCTTTGTAAGGGAAAAAGACGGCAGCCGAAAAAAAGGTCAAACCGATGAGCAGCCACTGCAGCTGCTTCATAAAAAAATAGCTGCCATCATGATACTTCATATATCCGAGGGGGTAGCCGGCACTGTATACCATCAGCAAGCCAAACGAGGATAAAAACAGAACCGAAGCAATCAATACATAATCCAGTTTCTTTAGATGGGAAAGAATCATTTTGCGCACCTTCATCCCCAGTCATTCCCAAACATGTAATGTTTAGATCTGATATTCACACTGAAAACGAGACCTAAGGCGATCATGTTGGTCAGCAGCGCGCTGCCGCCATAGCTGATAAACGGAAGAGCGAGCCCTGTGATCGGCATTAACCCGATCGTCATCCCGATATTTTGGAACACTTGGAATACAATCAACCCCGCAACCCCCGCACATATATAAAGACCGAACAGACTGTTGGACGAGATCGCGATCCTGATGATTCTGTAGATCATCAGAAAATAGAGACAGACTAATGTGACGGCACCTAAAAAGCCGAATTCTTCACCAATCACGGCGAAAATAAAATCGGTATGAGCCTCCGGAATCTTCCCTCCCTGCACTTGGGTTCCATGAGTAAAGCCGCTTCCTGACATCTGGCCCGATCCGATCCCCAATAACGCCTGCGTCAGCTGGTATCCATATGTAGAAGCATGTTCATGAGGACTGAGCCAGCCGTATATCCGGTCAAGCTGGTGAGGCTTAATTATCTTTGAAAAAATCTCAAAGTAATGATTGTGCAAATACGTCAAAAAGGCGACCAATCCCATGAATCCAAGCGACAGGGACATGATCATTCTCCCCGAAATCCCCGAGACAAGCATCAACGTGAATGCGATCGACAAAATCACCAATGCTGACCCTAAATCAGGCTGTACCAATATGAAGAAAAACGGAATCACCGTGTACACCATGATTTTCCCCGTCGGTATGATGCTCTCCGTGAAGGAGAACCTTTTATGCTGAAATTGGTTGAGTATCGAAGCCAACAGAAGAATCAAAATGATCTTCATAAATTCTGAAGGCTGGATTTCGATGACTCCGAAGCTGATCCACCTTTGTGAACCATTTTTATAAGTTCCAAAAAAATGAACGAGAATCAGAAGAAAAACGGCTCCCGCAAATAAACGAAGCGCCAATCGTTCTAGCAGCTCATAGTCGATGTAGGCCGTTCCCGCCATGACGCCAAACCCGACAAGATACCAAAAAACCTGCCGTTTCGCAAAATAAAAAGGGTCCTGTGTTTCATACTGGCCGGACCCGCTGTAAACGGCCAGCAGACTGATGATAAACAAACAAAATAGAATGAGCAGAAGGCTGACGTCAATGTTGATAGGCTTTCTTTTCATCTGTAACATGCTCCATCATGATTTATGTGACAGCTGGTTGAAAACGAATTGAACCGCTGCGGCATCATCAATATAGCCGATTGGAAAAATATAATCCGGTATGACATCAACAGAAACGATGAAATACAGCAAAGCGCCGCCCATCAGCAGCAATTCACGCGGCGTCCCCCGCCCTGAGGTAAATCGGCTGTACATATCGTGCAAACGGGTCAGAAAAGGACCAATGCCGGCGACTTTCTCGACTTTGGATTCAAACTCAGCCAGAATGGTACGCTTTCCTTCTTCCGTCTGGGAATATTGTTCGTACTCATTCAATTTGTTTTTCAGTTCTTCCGTGGTAAAGGACCGATCATAGACATTTGAGGTTTGCAAAACATCTTCAATTTCGGCAACTGACGAGTGAATATCCTGACGTTCGCTTTCCCTCGTCTTCTCGATCGCATAGCCGGCCGCTGTCATCATCTCATCAAAAGAAACGCCGAGACTTTCTGAAAACCTTTGCAAATGGTTCAGGTTTGCTTTTCTTTTGCCATTGATGATTCTTGAGATGGTCGCTTTATCGATTTGAGTGCGTTCGCTCAATTCTCTTAAAGATAATGATCTTTTTCGCAAATGCTCTTTCAGCAGCGCCCCCAGCTGATTTTTCTTTTGTTCATCCACGAGCCTTTCTCCTCTCACACTAAAAATGTATCAATCTATCAGCCAAAAGGCCAAGTCGGTACTAAATATATAGAACCGTTGTCAAAATGTCAACGAATAACCATAGACATCTGTTTTATCTCACTTATTCCACCCTATAATCGTTGACAAATAAACAAAAAAAAGAGCGAGTCAAAAACTCACTCCTTATCCGATATCAATCCAAACCCGTTTTAACGCCAAACCCAACAAGCACCAGCCCCGCGGCTTTTTGAAAGACCTTCTGGAATTTCACGCTTCTCAGCCATTTTTTTGCGAAATCGATCAAATATACGAGGATGAGGAACCAAAACACAGCAAGAAAGGTAAGGATTAAAGCGAGGATGATCAACTGCTGGTTGACGCTTTCTCTTAAATTAATAAATTGAGGCATAATCGTGATATAAACCAAAACAGTTTTCGGATTCAGAACGTTGCTGAACAATCCTTGCATAAACGAATCCTTATAATGCCGGCTTGATGCGTTTTCGGTTTTGTTCTTCTCGGCTTGTATGTCCTCCAAAGAAAACATTTTTTTCGCGAAAAAGCTTTTAATGCCTAAATATATTAAATAGGCCGCCCCCAAGTATTTGATCGTATTGAACAGAATCACCGATTTCGCAATCACCACCGCTAAGCCGAGAACGGCAATCAGCGTCCAGAAAGAAAGCCCTGTCGCCAAACCGAGAACATTGCAGCGCCCGGCGTTCGGCCCGTAGCGAAGCGTGTTTTTCACCACAAGCATCGTATCGGCTCCTGGTATCACCACCATCATGGCGGCAATCGATATGTATGACAGCAGGCTATCCATCAGATGTCTCCTCCCCATACTGGTTTATATAGTGACTACTTTAGTAACCACTTATTAAAAAGTGTATCAGCGGACTTGAAATAAATCAATACATCCAGCAAAATATGAGTGACAAAGGTAGCGACTCTTGTTGAAGCTGGAGGGCTTATGAAGGAAAACATATTAGACGTACTGAAAAACCTGAATTTCACCGAGTATGAGTCGAAAGCATACTTGGCGCTTTTGGAAGAATCGCCGCTGACAGGCTATGCGGTGGCAAAAAAATCGGGTGTTCCCCGGTCGAAAATATACGAAGTGCTGGAGAGCCTCGTGATCCGCGGCGATATCTTTGTCAGCTACGGCGGCACACCGCAGTACATCCCCGTTCCCGCCAAGGAACTGATTAAAAACCGGCGGCTGAAAGCGGAAGAGACTTTTGAACAGGCAGAAAAATATTTCGAGAAGTTTGAGCGCACTGCAAATGACCGGGAAAATATTTGGAACATCACCGGACGAAGCGAGATTATCGATAAAGTAAAGGCTTGTATATCATCAGCCGGAAAAAGGATTCTCCTCGAAATTTGGAAAGAGGATTTTCCTGAATTGGAGCCTGAACTAAAGCAGGCCGCAAAAAAAGGCGTCATCGTCACCATCATTGCGTACGGCGACATTGAAGCTGATTTCGCCAATGTCTATCTCCATGACAGCAGCACGCAAATTACAGAAGAGTACGACGGACGCTGGCTTGTATTCAGCGTCGACGATTCGGAAGTCGTGGCCGGCATTGTCTCGCACGGGAAAGACAGCCGCGCAGCCTGGACGATGCATGTAGGCTTGGTGATGCCGATTACCGAAGTGATGATTCATGATCTGTATCTGATGGAAATCATGAAGAAGCACAGAGAGGTATTGGAGGAAAGTTTCGGCGAAAACCTGATCCATTTGCGCCGAAAATTTTCGATTCATCCGGATTTCAAAAAGCATTATATGAAATAAAAGGCCCGCGCAAAGAAAGCGCGGGCCTTTTACAATTATGATCTTTCGGTTGCCTCCCAGCGGGATACTTCTTCCCTGACGAGCGGCGCCGTTTTTGTTCCAAAAAGTTCAATCGCCTTCATGACATCTTCGTGCGGCATCGAACCGACCGGAACGTGAAGCAAAAAGCGGGTGATCCCGACATTCTTCCGCAGGTGAATAATTTTTTCCGCCACCGTCTCGGGATCGCCTACATAGAGCGCCCCTTCAAAGCTTCTGGCTGCATCGAAGCTCGACCGGCTGTACGGCCCCCAGCCCCGCTCCCTCGCGAGTGTATTCATAGCCTGCTGGGTGGAAGGGAAAAACCGATCGGCGGCCGTCTCGGTATCCTCCGCAATAAAGCCGTGGGAATGGGAAGCGACTGTCAGCTTTGAGGCATCATGCCCTGCATGTTCCGCCGCTTTGTAATAAAGCTCAACAAGCGGGGCGAAATGCTGCGGACTCCCCCCGATAATCGCGAGAACCAGCGGCAGGCCGAGCAGGCCGGCGCGCACGACGGATTCCTGGTTTCCGCCGCTTCCGATCCATACGGGCAGCGGATTCTGCACAGGGCGCGGGTACACGCCTGTATTTTGAATAGCCGGACGATGTTTGCCGCTCCATGTGACCCTTTCCGACTTTTGCAGCTCGAGCAGCAGATCAAGCTTTTCTTCAAAGAGCTCATTATAATCATCTAAATCATATCCAAACAGCGGAAAGGATTCGATGAAAGACCCTCGGCCCGCCATGATTTCCGCCCTGCCGTTTGAAATCCCGTCGAGCGTCGCAAAATCCTGAAAAACACGGACGGGATCAGCCGACGACAGCACGGTGACCGCGCTCGTTAATCTGATGCGCTTCGTCTGTGCAGCCGCTGCGGCCAGGACGACGGCAGGAGAAGAAGCTGCGTAATCTTGACGATGATGCTCTCCAACTCCGAATACATCCAAGCCCACCTGATCGGCAAGGACGATCTCCTCCACTACTTCGCGCAGCCGCTCTGCATGGCTGATGGCTTTTCCGGTTTTGATATCAGGGGTCGTTTCTACAAAGGTGCTGATGCCTAATTCCATGTCGCTTTTCCTCCACATTGTTTCCTTTAATTATTCTGTACATCGTTGATTGATGTATGCCGTATTCTTTTCACCCGGCACTCACATTATTATATATAGAATACGGCGGGCGTTCTGATCATGCAATTGATCCGACTTGTGAATCAGGATCAGCTTCTGCTCCATTTGTTTTCCAGCTTGGTCTGCCGGCAATCATGCCGGTCTGGTATTCATGCATTCACAAAGAAGATACCAGCTTACACAAGTTTCTGCCCGCAGTTCGGACAGAAGTTGGCTTCACCCGTTTTCGTTCCACAGTTTGGACAGAAGTTCGGCTTTGTCCCTGCCTGCGGCGTGCTTTGGGGCGTTGGTGTCTGCGCCTGCTGATTTTGGTTCATCTGATTCATCATTTGGTTCGCTACGTTCATTCCCATCATCATGCCGGCCATATCGGATGCGGCACCGCCGCCTGTCATCTTTCCTGACGCCATGCCGTCTGTCATGGAGATCTGCTGATATCTGTTCAGATCGCCAACCATGCCGTGGGAAGCGTTCTTCGTGATCATGTCCTGGATTTCTTTCGGATAATTGAAACTCATGATGTTAAAGCCTGTAACCGTCATGCCGTCGCTGACAATCTCCATATCAAGGTCTTCCTTGATCCCTTTTGCGATATCAAAGGCGTTGGCTTGAAGGTTGAACATATCTTTTCCTTCTTTTGTGATCCACTTCATCAGAAGCTGATCAAGGATAGATGTGATCCGTATTTTGATATCTTCCACAACATACTGATCTTTCACACCGGCAATTTTATCGATTAATGCGACATAATCATTCACCTTAAAATTAAATGTGCCGTTCGCTCTGATCGGCATGCCGCCCGGTAGTCCTGCAGCCGGGATATTGATGGCATTCTTCGTCCCCCATTTGACGGTAAACTCCTTCGTATTGACAAACAGGACTTCGGCGCGCATCCCGCTGTTAAAGCCAAATTTAAAACCTTTTAAAGTAGATAAAAAAGGAATAATTTCAGATTCGATATCATAGTCGCCTTCATCTTGGAATATGCCTTCGATTTTTCCATTGTTTAAAAAGACGGCATCCTGACCGGGACGAATGATCAGCCGGCTCCCCTTTTTGATTTCGCGGTTGTTCCATTTGTAGAAAATCATATCATCGCGAAATTCATCCCACTCTACTACATTTGCAAATTGATTTTTAAAAAACACCATTTGAGCTCTTCCTTTCCCTTTCTAAAAGCTTCCCCGGCTGCCGCTGTGCGAATGTCCTCCGCTCGTCGTTCCGCCGCCTGAGCTTTTATTATTGGACGGTTTTCTTTGTTTTGTGACGGTCGTTCTGATGTACTCGTCATTCTTTCTGATCACTCCGGAAGTATCACCGTTCATATACGTGTTTGCACTTACGGTCACTCTGCCGCCTGAATTGTATTTCATAATGGCGACGGCAATTCCCGCGATGACTGCTGACACAAGCAATTGAAACCATGTCTTAAAAAAGATGCTGTCCGCCCATGGTTTCTTCTCCATATCATCATACGCCGCCTTCATAAACATTTCGAATGCGGCCTCATAATGATTGCCAGATATATCCGGCGTGATTTTTTCTCTAATTTTGTCCAGTCTGGCGTCATTCAAATATTCTTCAGCCTTTTTAAAGCCGGCAAGATAGACTTCTCTATGCTCCATATCAACCGTTAACACAGCTGCGTTTCCATGCTTCTTCTGATAGCCGGGCGCTTTTTCGTCATAGAAGTCCTCCGCATATTTCTTTACATCGCGGCCATTCGTATCATCGGTCGTCACAATGATAAAGTCGGTTTCCCGTTCGGCTCCCAATTTGGCTGCCAGCGTCTCCAGCTTCTCGATTTCCTGTTTGGTCAGAAGCCCGGCTTCATCATAAACATACCGCTTCTGTTCAGAGGCTGCCGCACCGGAGGCTATAGGGATGAAGACAAGGAAAATCATACATAGGATCATTGCGCTTCTCAATAAATTTCTCATCATGCCCCGCCTCCCATCACAGCAGCGATGATTTTCCAGACCGCAAATATGGAGACAGCCAGTCCGCTAAACCACATCTTTTCTTTAAATGAGCTGATCGGCGGCTTGCCGACGACTTTTCCCGTTTGTCCGTTCATCGCAAAAATGTAATCCTTTTGTTTGTAGTTGTAATTGACCATCCAGACGGGCAAAAGCACATAAAAGCTTTTCATTTTTTGCGTATCGACGTGTTTCGTTTTCACATCGACGGAGCTGTATCCGGATAAGGTGGAATCGATATATGACTCGATGTAGCCGCTGATTTTGCTTTTCGCCCGCGGAAAAAGCTCTTCATCATCGTAATTATATTTTTCAGCGATGTAGCCTGCCAAATAGGCGGTTTTAAAATCTTTCAGCTGATCATACGGATAAGGCTCCAATTTGTCCATCAAATCATCGTTCATCTTTTCTGATGCATCCACCGGGACTTTGATGTAGTCGAGATTGATATCGCGAAACGCATCATAATGTTCGGTCTTCGTATAGATGTAGTCGCCCTGTGTATACCTATGTACCTTTGTGCAGCGGGCGCTGACCTGCACTTTGCTGTTTAAATCGTACATCCAGAAAGGAACGTACATGCCTGTGATGCTTTTAATCCGGTCCGCCGACATAAAGCCCTTTGGTGTTAACAGCCCTTTTCTGCACCACTTGCGAAACGCGTCTGCCGCTTCCTCTTTGCTGATCGTAAAAGGAATGACCTTTGCCGGGGCAAGGTTTCCGGACAGGCGGTCGGCGATCACTGCCGCTCCCCCGCAAAAGCTGCAGGAGGTAGCCGTCGTTTCTTTTTCAGTGATCAAAATAGCGCCGCAGTTTTGGCAATGATATTCTGTTGCTTCGTCTTCAGTAAATCTCGCTGTTTTTAATTCTTCCGGAATGTTTTCAATCTTGTCCTGTCTCCCGCAGCTCCGGCAGGCCAGCGTGCCGGATTCAGCGTCAAAGGCCATGTCATCCCCGCAGCCCGGACATTTATAAGAAATCACCATGTCTCTTAACCTCTCACTTTATTCATTTCAAATTGTTATGACTTTTGACCCGCCATTTTTGCTTTCAGTGCGGCAAGCGCATCATCCACACCAGAGGGGCTGTCATATTTAGCTTTCAGGTCTTCTACGTCATCTTGAGGAGCGGCGTTCAGTTCAGCCATCGCATTCGCTTCATCAAGCGCCCGGTTGGCCTTTTCTTCCATTCTGCCAAAAGCGGACATTGAATGGTTGGCATTCGCTGCAGATGCACCGAGTTTATTCATTCTTTCCTGTGTTTTCGCCGCTGTCCATTTCGCTTTGATCGCGGCCCGACGCGCTTCAAGCTCTCCGATATCAGAAACAAGCTTATCGTGCATTTTTTTCATTTGAAGCGCATTGGATGACGCCGTTTGTAATGCAGTTTCTAATTCGGACCCCTTCGTTTCCAGCACCGCTTTCTTTTCTAAAAATGTTCGGGCATCCGCCTCGCTGCCGGCTTCCAATGCCTTCATTGCATAGCGCTCAAGCTTGTCGATTTCCGCCCGGCAATCCGCCAGTTCTCTTTTTGCCCTTTGCTCGGCCGCCATGACAGACGCCGTTTCCGCCTTTACTTTGTTTAAGTCGCTGTTTAAGTTCCTGACGTACTGATCCACCATTTTTTCCGGGTCCTCTGCTTTATCAAGCAAAGCGTTAATATTGCTGGCCATAATGTCTTTGAACCTGCTTAATATACTCATCTAAAAACTCCTCCTTATAGTAAAATATACTTAGTTTAAATATACTATTTTTCCAGAGGAAAAGTTTCGGTTTTTTAATAAAAAATTGATATAATGGCAGTTTTTCGAGAAAAATTTTCAAACAAAAACAAAAATATTCAGACGGAATATTCTGATTTATATGTTGATTTATTTTTGATTTCGGAATAAAGTAATACTATATGAAAAACATTCGGAACAGCATGTAAGCTGGAACGGATGCAGGGTCGGTATCACCAGAAAATGACAGCGCTTACATATTCGCGTGACTCACGAAAGAAAAATCCAGCATTCAACGCATCAATCCGGCTTCTGTCAGAAAAGAATTCTGATTTGAAAGGGGAGCGAATCATGCCAGGGAGAAAAAAAGGCAGTTTGAAGTCGACGATCACGGTTGCCATGTCCAACTATTTGGAGGCGGGATCAATCGTCGCAGGGGCCGGCGGGCTTTCGTTATGGGTTGAATATTTAGGGTTGGACGACGCCCGGGTCGGGCTTCTCGGCGCCTTAAGCGCAAATGGTTTCGGCGCGGCGATCGGCGCTTTTCTCGGCGGTTTTTTAGTCGACCGTTACGGGAGAAAATTCATATACAAGTACGATTTATTAGTCTATATGCTTGGCGTTTTGCTGATTGCCGTGTCGTTTAATTTTCCGATGCTTTTAACCGGTTACATCGTGACGGGAATTGCGGTGGGCGCAGCGATTCCGGCTGCTTGGACTTATATTGCCGAGGAGGCGCCTGATCACGAACGCGCCGGACGCGTCGGCTGGGGGCAGCTGGCATGGTCGGTCGGACCGGCGCTTACGCTGCTGCTATCGGTTGCCTTGGCACCGCTCGGTTTGCTGGGAAGCCGGTTGATTTTTGCCCAATTATTCGTTGTCGCGGTCATCACGTGGATTTTGCAGCAGCAGATTCACGAATCGTCCATCTGGGAGGAGCAAAAGCGAAAAGAAGCTGAAGACAAAGCAAAAGGAGTTGCAGAAAAGGCATCGATCAAAGAGCTGTTGACCAACAAAGCGAACCTCCACGCCATGATTCTCCTTATCGGAATTTACGCGTTTTGGAACCTTGTTGCCGGAACAATGGGATATTTCATGCCGTATATTTATGAGACGGTCGGCGGTTTAACAGCGGCGCAAGCCAACCTGCTGCAGGCATTTTTATGGATTTTGACAGTGGCGTCCACATACTTCGTCTTTATCCGTCTCGGCGATAAAGTCAATCGGAAAACGCTTTTTGGCATAGGAGCAGCCATGGCAACCGCCGCATGGGTCATCCTCACCTTCGGTACGATGAACATCACGGAGCTTTTATTATTCGTATGCCTGTGGGGCATTTCTGCGGGATTTGGAGCGCAGGCGTTTTACGGGCTGTGGGCGGCAGAACTTTTTCATACGAAATACAGGGCGCTCGCCCAAGGCTTTATGTTCTTCATCGTCCGCATCGGCGTCGGGCTCATCTCATTGATCGTTCCTGCGATGATTACGGGATTGGGCTTTAAAACAGCCGGCGCCGTCATGATTGCATTTCTCGTCATTCATATGATCATCGGGCTCCGTATGGCGCCGGAAACGCGCGGCAAATCGCTTGAAGCCATTCAAAGCGAACGCTACCACCAAAGCGGCTGACCTGTGGTCAGCCGCTTGTTCTAAACCTGCAGGTTTGAGGCTGTCAACAGCTTCCTCTTCTCTGAATACGGGTCGTTTTCAATCGCGATCTCTTGATCAAAAATCAGCGTTTTCCGTGAATCTTCATCATAATCAGGCCAGCTGACATCATCGGTGCTCGGATTTCCGGAGCGGGCAAAAGACACCCAGGCAGCCTGGATCTGTTTAGCAAGCAGATGCGCTTCCTCCCCAGCCTTCGTACCTGTCAGCTGTTCCAAACTGTCCATATTGCCAAATACAAACGGAATCTCTAAGCCGTGCACCGCTTTGTTGAACGGCGGATGCTCCGAATCGGCATGCCAGTCAAACCGGTACATAAAGACAGATGCATGTCGTGATTGAGCCGAAGCGAACACAACGGACGGATGCCAAAAGACTAGATCTGTCATCATATCAACATGGCCTTTCAATGATCTCGGATACAGAGGCGCGGCGGCTTCAGCGGCCTCTTTTCCCATGTATTCTTCTAAAATCTCATTAATCTTCCTCTCAGGCAAAAGTTCCGAATCAGAGGCAAAAAACAAAGCGCCTTCATCGCAGTTTGTTCCGATTAATAGACCGATTCCTTTTGCCGCACCCTTCGCGACGGCGGCCTCCGGCTTCAGCGGGAGGGTTTTTTCGTCAAGTGCAGGCTGAAAGATCAATTCAAAAATATTTTCTCCCATTAAAGTACGCAGCTGATCGGCGGCTTGAAGAAGTTCTTGATCAGATACATCGCAAAGGCGCTCCAGATGATGATGATCAATATCGAGAATCGTTAAGAATCTTTCTGCTGCGGCTTTCGCAAGCTTTTCAGACAATGTTGCGGCGGCCCCGCTTTCCATAATGGCCTGTTGAAAAAGCCCCTTTGCTTTCGGCATCGCCAAGAGCGAAGCGATGCTCATCGATCCCGCCGATTCTCCAAATACCGTAATATGATGACGGTCTCCGCCAAAGAAAGCGATATTTTCTTTCACCCACTCAAGGGCCGCGATTTGATCCAAGAGGCCAAGGTTGCTTGTGTAGGAATCATCAATTGCAGAAAGATGCAAAAAACCGAACGGACCGAGGCGATAATTGATGGTGACCACGATCACCTTTCCCTGCTTTGCGAGCTGAGTCCCGTCATAGAACGGTTCACTGCCGGCTCCGAGATAAAAAGCGCCCCCATGAATCCACACCATAACAGGCAGATCCCCATCCGCCTCTTCAGGTGCGTACACATTTAAATAAAGGCAATCCTCAGACTTTTCAACCCCCGTTGACTCACCAGGCAACCCCCTGTCAGGCTGCGGACAAACCGGACCAAATTGAAAAGCCTCCCGCTCACCTTCCCAGGCTTCCATTCGCTGCGGTTCCCGAAACCTTAACTTGCCGACGGGAGGTTTTGCGAAAGGTACGCCTTTAAAGATACGGACACCGTTTTCCGTTCTGCCTTTCAGCTTTCCAAAGCACGTTTCGACAGTCGTTTCATACATTTTATTCCACCCCTTTCACTTTTCAATGATAATGGAATCGGACGATACCGTCTAATCGGAATACTTGCATTTTGGAAAATGAAGGGTCTAGTATAGGATCAGAAGAGATGTTCAACTTATTGTTTAAAAATTTGACGGAAAAGAGGGATTTCAATGAAACTGTCGGGACACACAGTACTGATCACAGGCGGCGCATCAGGAATCGGCTTTGCTTTTGCCGAACGATTTATGAAATCGGGAAATACGGTCATCGTCTGCGGGAGAAGGGAAAGCAAGTTGAAAGAAGCAAAGGAAAAATATCCGGAGCTGATCACGCGTGTATGCGATGTAACCGATGAAACGGAACGACTGGCATTATTTGAATGGGTCAAAGAACGTCACCCTGGCGTAAACGTACTTGTGAATAATGCGGGTATACAGCAGCGCTACCACATTTTAAAAGCAGATGTCATAGACAATTGGGCTGACTACAAAAAAGAAATCACCGTCAACATGGAGGCACCGATCCACCTGGCCATGCTCTTTAGCCAATACTTTGCCAAAAAACCGGGGAAAACAGCGATCATCAATGTGACATCAGGCCTGGCGTTTACACCGATGGCGATCGCACCGATCTACTCATCGACAAAAGCCGCTCTCCATTCTTTTACGATGAGTTTAAGACATCAGCTTTCCGAGGCCGGCGTTGAGGTCATAGAGGTCGCTCCTCCCGCGGTCAATACAGACCTGGGCGGTGTCGGACTGCATGATTCCGGAGCTCCTTTGGATGAATTTGCCGATGCGATTTTTAAAGGGCTGGAAGAAGGCCGATTAGAAATCGGCTATGCCAGATCGGAAAAAGCCTTGCGGATGTCAAGAGATGAAATCGATGAAAGCGTCAGCCAAATGTACAGTTCTTTAAAACATTCCATCGAATAAAAGGAATGTTGGCATTGTCATTTCAATAGAGGTTGTTCCTTCCAGACGGCCGTTTTATCATAAAATGAGAAGGAGTGATCCAAATGCCGTTTATTCTCCAGCGCATTTATCAAGAAAACCAGCAAGCAGAAGGACGCCGCATTTTAATCGACCGTGTGTGGCCGCGCGGCATTTCAAAAGAAAAAGCGAACCTTGACTGCTGGATGAAAGAAATCGCTCCAAGTCCTGATTTAAGAAAATGGTTCGGTCATGACCCGAAAAAATTCGAATCGTTTAAAGAAGCCTATCAAAATGAAATCAAACAACAGCCTGAAAAACAGAGAAGCTTCAAGGAATTAAAAGAAATGGCTGCGGACGAAACCGTTATTCTGCTTTACGGTGCAAAGGATGAGCGCCATAACCATGCCGTCGTTCTTTATGAGATGCTGAACCGGCAAAGCCTTTGACCTTGAAACTTTTTTCAACGCTTTTCGTATGACAGATAAAGCAATATGCGAAAAGGATGGTAAACATGGAAATGAACCTGTTTTGGATCGGGCTTGGTTTAGCGGCTTTAGGCTATTTTATCGGTGACGGCTTGAAAAACTTTAAAAACCCAAAAGGGAGTTATTCAGGCTATCCCTATTTAGTCAAAGAAGGCGATTTACATTATTATTTAGGTTTAAGTAAAGTAGAAACGAAAGAAATGCTGAGTAAATATCCTGACATACCTAAAATTGAATTAAATGGCACAACCTATTATCCGTATCAGCATTTGATGGATTGGATGTTGTCCGCCGACCTTTATAAACAGTAAAGCGCAGCTTGAAGCTGCGCTCACTTTTATGATTCGAGTATTTCAACATAGCCTTCCGATCCGTTAATCCTGATCTTCTGTCCGTCTTTAATTTCTTTCGTCGCATGCTCAACCCCCACCACCGCCGGAAGCCCGTATTCCCGCGCAATGACGGCGCCATGTGTCATGAGGCCGCCCACTTCCGTCACCAAACCTTTGATTGAGACAAACAGCGGTGTCCAGCTCGGATCTGTAAAAGGCGTAACAAGGATATCCCCCTCTTCGATATCGGCTTCTTCCAATTTCAGAATCACTCTTGCCCTACCTTCGATGACTCCCGATGAAACAGGAACGCCCGCCAATGCTCCCGCCGGAATGTGGTCTCCCAGAACTTCTCCCGTGATGACCTCGCCTTCTGAAGTCATCATTCGCGGAGGCGTTAATTTTTCATAATGCTGATATTCTGCTTTTCTTTCCTCGATCTTCTTCACATCGAGACGATTAGCGCAAACGGCCTCTCTCAATTCATCAAAAGACAGATAATAAATATCCTCCTTCGCTTGAATCAGCTTCTTTCGCTGCAAAACGGCGGCTTCTTTCATCAACGCTTCCTTATATATAAAATAGCGTTTGATCAGAGCATATTTGGGATATTCCCGATAACCGATAAAATTCCGCAAAACGCTGATCATCTTCTTTGTCTTTTTTGCCTTTTGTCTGCCTCCCTTTAGTTGTTGCAGACGGCTTAACAGATCCCTCTCCTTTTGCTCCGCTTCCAATCGCCCCTGTTCAAACTTGACCGTTCGCGCACCAGGTTCAAAGTTTTTGATGTTGCTCAAAATCACTGGAGCAAGAATGGAAGGGCGTTCGCTCCAGCGCGTCTTGGTCATATCGATCTCACCGGTGCAGCGCATGCCGTATTTCTCAAGGAATGCCCACAATGCGCTGATAAAAGCGGGACCGCCGTCAAGCTGTTTGAGATCTTCGAAAAAGGTTTCATCATTGGCATGCGCTAAATATTTCTGAACCTCGGGGTATCCTCTGGCAGCATCGGAAACATCCAAAAGCGCCAATCCCATTTCAGATGTGACATTGTGCAATACCGATTGAGAAAGGGTATCGGCGACATTTTTTTCGCCAAGCCATTTCTCCATTTTTCGATTGAGCCAGTATACCGCATATAAACCAACCATAATCACAGCCATGCTCTCTGAATCATAGAGAACTTTTTTCAAGTTTTTTTGATCCTCTTCTATCTGTGCAAATAACGTTTCACCCGATGCATTTTTCAATCGCTGTTCAGCCTCATGAATGGATGCTTCCGCTTTGGACATGAGCCGTTTGACTACACCTGTGTCGTTTTTCCGGTAAATCTTTAGCGCATGACCAGGCAGCGACCATGACAGCCCCTCAGCCCCTAATCTAAACATCCGCTTCCCTTTCGGCAGGGTTTTGACAAGCTCCTTTCTTTTCAAAAAATTCACAAGAGCGCTATGCATGAAAGGATCATTTTTCCCCGCCGTGCTGAGGACGACTTTCCGACCAGCAAAAGATGCCAAATCGTGTGATAAATCAATAAAAAGCCTTCCGCCGGCACAGGTCAGCTCATAATCCGAGATCAACCCGAAAAACGATATCCCAAGCGGATTGATCGGCTCTGTCATCATTTGCTGATGCCCGACAGACATATAGACGCGCAGCTTGTCATCGCTCTGTTTCGGGAGAGGAAACAATGTCGTTATAGGCCTGCTCTGGACAAAGAAAAATTCGCCATCAGCCAGACACCATTCAATATCCTGCGGAAAACCGAAATGAGCTTCGATTCTCCTTCCCAGTGCTTCAAGCTGTATGATCTGTTCATCTGTTAATGTTTGCTTTTTCCGGCGTTCCGCTTCGACTTCGCGCGCCTCAGTGCCGCCGCTTTCCAAAGAATAGACTGCCGTCTTTTTCTCGGAAATCGTTTTTTGAACGATCTCTCCTTCGCGAACCTTGTAGTTGTCTGCCGAAACCGTACCAGATACAAGCGCCTCCCCCAAAGCAAAGCTCGCATCAATCGAGGTGACCTTCCGGTTGGATGTAACGGGATCTGCCGTAAACAAAATGCCGGACGCCTCCGAAAACACCATCTGCTGGATGACGACCGATAATTGAACTTTACGGTGGTCAAAACCGTTTTGAACCCGGTAGATCACGGCCCGCTCTGTAAACAATGAAGCCCAGCATTTGCTGATATGCTTCAAGATCGCCTCTATTCCTTTTATATTTAAATACGTATCTTGCTGCCCGGCGAAAGAGGCATGAGGCAAATCTTCCGCTGTAGCGCTTGATCGGACGGCATATGCACCGCCGCCAGCATTTGAGTGAGCGCTTTTAACCGCTTCTTTGATCTCTTCGGCGATTTCGGCCCTTTCAATACCATTGCGGATCTGGAGGGCGAGTTCGTTAATCTGCTCTCGATCGATCACTTTCAAAAGTGACAGCTGATCAATCAGTTCACTGACTCTGCCGTTTTCGCCAATCATCCTTTCATATGCCTTTGTGGTTACACAAAAGCCGTGAGGCACTTGAATGCCGCCCATTTTGGACAATTCGCCCAAGTTCATCCCTTTCCCCCCGACAAGCGGCAAATCGGCTCGATCGACCTCATGAAAGCCCAATACATAGCGTCCCATCAGAAATCCCCCTTTTTATTCGCCTTCAATACCGAAACGAATCATATCCAAAAACCGTTTTCGTTCTTCAAGAAGACGTCTGCTCCAGGCTGGATCATAATCGTTCTCAGCCGTTACTTTCGCTAGAAACTTTTGTTCAAAATGTCCCATCATGACCATGATGAGTTCGAACGCCTCTTCACGATCGACTCCTTTCCTCAACGGAACTTTCGCAAAAAGCTGTTTTAGAATACGATTTCTAACGGCAAATTGCTCCCCATACTTTGCGGCGATTTCTTCTTTTAATTCGGAAGGCGGCGAAAAAAAGGCTTCTTTCGTGAGCTTATATACATTTGGATAATCCGCGAAAAACTCAAGCTTAGCCAAACTTATTTTTTCTTTCGCTTCAAAAAAATCATGATAAGACGACAGGTCATCAAGGGAAAGGCGCGACTTTACCTTTTCAATACAATAATCGAGCACAGTTAAGTACAGAATTTTTTTGCTTTTAAAGTGATGAAAAATCAGCGCCTTTGAAATACCGGCCGCTTCCGCCAGCATTCCGGTCGAAGTCTTTGCATAGCCATGCCGGGCAAAAATCTCCAAACAGGCATCGAGTATTTGTTCTTTTTCATAAAGCTGTAAAGGCATTGATCATCATTCCTTTTCGTTATTGACCAATCGGTTAGTATAAATTGTAGCGCTTGCTGACCAGTCGGTCAATAAAATAAAACAAGAATATGGTTTTAACATATGAATTTATTGGTAAAATGAAGGTAGAGCTTACAAAATATTCCGGGGTGAAAAGCCAATGCTGATGTTGGTGGTAAAGTTTATTTTGCTCTTTATTTTATGTTCCATTTCGTTTTCTTTATTTAAAGCATGTGTTTACACAGCGGGTAAAAAGCTGATTGACCGGACCGCAGAAGGATCGGCGCTCAACTGGACCTGCAGCGTATTCATCAAAAACGGCGTGGCCATGACGGGCGATGACTGCTTTGTCATGGCTGTTTCAGCGGCCTTGTTGGCCATTTATATATAAAAGCCTCAAACTTTCAATAAACAAACAAGGGTGACTAAGATGTGCGGCAGGTTTACGCTCTTTTCTGAATTTGATGAGATTATTGACCGTTTCGAGATTGATCAAATGACGGTTGAAGATTACAGCCCCAGTTATAACATCGCGCCTTCCCAGCGCATTCTCGCCGTCATCAGCGACGGTTCCCATAACCGGTTAGGACGGCTGCGGTGGGGATTGATTCCGCCGTGGTCAAAGGATGAGAAAATCGGTTATAAAATGATCAATGCGCGCGCTGAGACTTTGGCTGAGAAGCCGAGCTTTCGAAAGCCGCTGATCAGACAAAGGTGTCTCATTCCGGCAGACAGTTTTTATGAGTGGAAGCGGACCGATGCAAAGACAAAGCGGCCGATGAGGATCAAGCTCAAAACAAATGGACTGTTTTCGTTTGCGGGGCTTTGGGAGAAGTGGCAGCCTGCCGGCGGCAAGCCCGTCTATACATGCACAATCATTACGACAATGCCCAACGATTTAATGAAAGATATTCATGATCGCATGCCCGTCATTCTTGATCGTCAAGCTGAAAAAGAATGGCTGAATCCGAAAAATCAAGACCTTGCATACTTAGAAAGCCTTTTAAAACCATATGCGTCAAAAGAGATGGAAGCGTATGAAGTCGCGCCTCTCGTCAATTCACCACATCATAATTCTCCTGAGCTCATCAAAAAAGCCCCTTAAAGGGGCTTTTTAGCGAGGCGGCCGGGTCATAATGGTGAGGGCACCGCCTCCATGATTCTAAAAATATTTATTGTGTCAAAAGATAAAATTCACTGCTGAAGCCGATGCCTTCCCAAAAACGCAGCGCCGATTGATTATCGATATCAACCGATACTTGAACGTGAGACACTTGATGCCTTTCAAACCAATCCATCATACGATCTGCAACAAGCTTTCCCAGCTTGTTTCTTCGATAGACCGGGGCTATGTACACTTCATCGATGTGCCCGCTCAGACAATCGCTGACCAAATCTTTCTTAATAGAGGCCAGCCCGTATCCGACCGCTTCTTGCCTCTCATTCACGACGGCAAAAACCGCTCCGTATGCAGATTGAACATATTGTTTCAGCTGCTGCTGTATCATTTGTCTATCTTGATCATCCAATGTGCAATCAGCCGTTTCCAATGCATTATCATTCCACAAATTAATCAGTTCATCAACAAACTCAGGCTTCAGAGGGGCATCAAGCTGTTGAATATGTATGGTCATGGCGTTTCTCCCTGTGCAAGACTTTTCATCAATCACATTTTAAATTAGAATAATATGCAATACAAGGATTTTACTGCTAAAGAAAGGTGATGGTGAAATGGACAGCCGTACAGCGCGGGAAAAAGAACCGCCGCTTGGCAAAGCATTCCATTATATCACGCTTGCCGGGATATTTCTTCTCATCATTCCATCCGGGTTCAATCCCGTTTATTTGAATGTGGGATTCATCCTGTTTGGACTGAACATCGGTGTGCGTTCATTCGTTCTTTTGAAGAAGAATAAAAAAGGAGAATTTATCTTTACGATCGCTGCTTGTTTATTTTTGATCGGTTACAGCGCTGTCAGGCTTTATTTCATATCATAATAAAAAAGCAGGTTTTCCCTGCTTTTTAAACCAAATCCGCCGTTTTGAGCCCCCTGCATTTTTGCAGACCGTCAGAACGCAGACAATAAGCGGCCGTCTTTTTCTTATATTGTTTAACGACGTCTATATGATCATCGTATCTGTAAACCAACAGCTTCACAGCGTTTTTCCCTCTTTTTGTTTCGATAACAAACGGTGTCCCAGCGTTTTTCGGATTTACAAAAAGCGGCTCGTCTCCCGGGTAGATGTAATACCGCTCCATAAATACGGCCTCATTAAAGTTTTGAATAAATTGACTCTTGTCAGATCCCTCTAAACGCTCTCCTCCGAACGTCACTGTAACATTCGCTTCCTCAAGCTTAACATGAACTTGAAATTTGCCGGTCAGCCACTCTACGACACCGCTCGGAAGGCAAGTGACCAATATTTTAAAAAGACTGAAGATAACCAAAAAGGTTACAAAAAGCCATGTCACTCGATCATCTCCTCTTGTCTGAATTTTAAAGATGTCCTTGATTCATCCTATCATACAGGCAAAAGGATTTTATTGTACATTGTGTGAACAAGTGCAGCCCAGATGAACATTCACCTTTAGTGATCCCCGCTCTGATGCTCTTCTTTTGGGATTTCAGAAGGAGCCTTCGGAACTTTCCGCAGCTGATGATTGACCACATCAGAGGAATAAAGTGTAACAACCATCGTTCCTCCATGCCGTTTCGCCCTGATCAAGACCGGCTGGTTATATTTATTTTGAAAGCGCAAATCAGGCCCGCCCCAGCTGACCGTCGCGTCGCGCCCCGGCGGAACATAAGGGACACGCCGGCTGTGGGAATAACGCTGGACGATTTCCAGTCCTGCCCGGTCAACCGCATTAAACAATGTTGACGAAACCTGGCAAATGCCTCCGCCAACCCCTTCAGACAATTCGCCTCTCACGATCACCGGAGCCTTCATATACCCCTTGTCCGGCGTCCTCATACCGACAACTTTGTTAAATGAAAACGTCTCATTAGGAAACACAACATGATTGTCGATCGCTTTTGCCGCGAGTGAAATGTTGTGCGTCCTGCTTTTATTCCCGGAATTAAAATACGTCACATACTGACCGATCCGCTGTGTCCGGATATGGGAAAGCAGTTCGCTGTCCACTTTCGGGTAAATGTTCAATTCAGGCACTTCTATCGTGGACGGACCATCCCCATAAAAATACGCATAAAACTGCTCTCTAACCCCCTTCCTGGAAAGGCTGTAGCCAACCTTGCCGGGAACGATCCTTCCCTGATCATTGATCACGGCGTTGACGGGATCCTTGTGTACTTTCCGCTCAAGCCTGTCAACGAACTCGGCGTATTTTTTATCATCAATCAACGGTGTCCCGGGAAGCGGCATTGTAAAATCTTCACGGTTCACAACGGCCACTTTCTTCCCTTGCTGGGTGATCGTTAAGCTGTCAGAATGTCCCGCAGGCTGCGCTAATAATAAAAGTCCAGTCATCCAAATTTTCAGCATAAGTCGATGTACCTCCCGCTATTAGTATGAACAGGAGATGATATTTGATGTACTGGACGTATGATGCTTTCATGATGATCTATATTTTCGGATTGAAAAGGTACACTAATGGAAAGAAGCTAAAATAAGTAAAAGCATGCATTAAGCCTGTTTATTTTCATTGATTCCTTTTCTTTTTAGCCTGACTAACATTATGGTGGTGGCTATCAGGATTATCAAAAAAGTGATGCCTGAGTACAGGAACCCAACTAGCTCTATGCCATTAAATTTGTACGTCAAATAACTGCCGATAAAAAAGATTGTCCCCAGCAGGGAAAATGAATTCAATCGATTCACAATTTTTTTGACCATTTTTAAAACCCCCATGGTCTTGCGATTTTAATGCCATTTGCACATTTGCCCCAATATCAGATGCAGAATTAGAGGGACATTTATTAAGGCTACTCTTACCAGAGTTCATTCTTCTAGTAATATAAAGTATATGCCCTTCTCTTTGAGAAGGGCATACAATTACTTGTTCTGTTGATTTTCTTTCTTTTCTTTTAAAGTGAGATTTAAAAAGAGAAGAGCCAATAAGATGAAAGCAATGTTCACCAACCAGGACTTCCAGCTGGACGCAGGGTCAGAAATTGTACCGAGCAGATGTATAATAGATGAAAATGATAAAAGCAAAAACATTAGTTTGTTGTGCGACATAATTGTTTAACCTTTCTGTTAAAAATCCAGGTTCCAATTATACCACAATGGATTAAAGTAGTAATTATATGTCATCGCAAGTTAAAATAAAAAGAGGCTCTAAAAAGAGCCTCTTTTCCTTGATATATCAGCGTTTTGGACGCTGGGCTTACATCATTCCACCCATACCGCCCATGCCGCCCATGTCAGGCATTCCTGCGCCGCCTTTGTTTTCTTCAGGCTTGTCGGCAACAACTGCTTCAGTTGTCAGGAACATAGCCGCTACAGATGCTGCGTTTTGCAGAGCTGAGCGTGTTACTTTTGTAGGGTCAACGATACCTTTGTCGATCATGTTCACCCATTCGCCTGTTGCAGCGTTGTAGCCTACACCAATAGCTTCGCCTTTCAGGCGCTCAACGATGACAGATCCTTCAAGACCCGCATTGTGCGCGATTTGACGGATTGGTTCTTCAAGAGCGCGAAGAACGATGTTGATACCAGTCAGTTCGTCGCCTTCAGCTTCAAGGGCAGCTACTTTATTGTAAACATTGACAAGAGCTGTACCACCGCCTGATACGATTCCTTCTTCTACCGCAGCGCGAGTAGAGTTCAGGGCGTCTTCGATGCGAAGCTTGCGTTCTTTCAATTCTGTTTCAGTCGCAGCGCCGACTTTGATGACAGCTACGCCGCCTGCAAGCTTAGCTAGGCGCTCTTGTAATTTTTCTTTATCGAACTCAGAAGTTGTTTCTTCAACTTGAGCGCGGATTTGGTTGACGCGTGCCGCGATTTGCTCTGTATCTCCCGCACCTTCAACGATTGTTGTGTTTTCTTTTGTCACAACAACTTTAGAAGCGCGTCCCAATTGGTTGATTTGAGTTGATTTAAGGTCAAGACCTAAATCTTCTGTGATCACTTCGGCACCTGTCAGGATAGAGATGTCTTCGAGCATCGCTTTGCGGCGGTCTCCGAATCCAGGCGCTTTAACAGCCACTGCGTTGAATGTTCCGCGAAGCTTGTTGACAACCAATGTTGCAAGAGCTTCACCTTCAACGTCTTCAGCAATCAGAAGCAACGGTTTGCCTTGCTGAACAACTTGCTCAAGCACCGGCAGGATTTCTTGAATGTTTGTGATTTTTTTGTCTGTTACTAAGATGTACGGGTTCTCAAGAACCGCTTCCATCTTATCGGAATCTGTCACCATGTAAGGAGACGCATATCCGCGGTCGAACTGCATACCTTCAACCACTTCAAGCTCTGTTGTGAATCCTTTTGATTCTTCGATCGTGATGACACCGTCGTTGCCGACGCGCTCCATCGCTTCAGCGATCAGGCTTCCGACTTCTTCGTCAGCAGCGGAGATTGAAGCAACTTGTGCGATTGATTCTTTGCCTTCGATTGGTTTGGAGATTTCTTTCAGGCTTTCAACCGCTACAGCCACAGCCTGCTCGATACCTTTGCGCACGCCTACAGGGTTAGCGCCGGCAGTTACGTTTTTAAGACCTTCGCGAATCATCGCTTGAGCTAGAACTGTCGCTGTTGTTGTACCGTCACCGGCAACATCGTTTGTTTTGCTCGCAACTTCAGCAACAAGCTTTGCGCCCATGTTTTCGAACGCGTCTTCAAGCTCGATTTCTTTCGCGATGGTAACACCGTCGTTTGTGATTAATGGAGAACCGAATTTTTTCTCAAGAACGACGTTGCGTCCTTTAGGTCCCAAAGTTACCTTTACAGCATCCGCCAATGCATCTACACCGCGCAGCATTGAACGGCGGGCTTCTTCGCTAAACTTAATATCTTTTGCCATGTTATTCGAACCTCCTATATAATTGTCTCGTTTTTATTTATGACTTAGCCGATAACAGCTAAAATGTCGCTTTCACGCAAGATTAAGTAGTCAGTACCTTCATATTTCACTTCGGTACCTGCATATTTTGAGAAGATGATGCGGTCGCCTGTTTTAACTTCTAATGCAACGCGCTCTCCGCTCTCTAACACACGGCCTGAACCGGCTGCAACCACTTTACCCTCTTGTGGTTTTTCTTTTGCGGAGTCAGGAAGTACGATTCCGCTGGCAGTTTTTTCTTCAGACTCAACGAGCTCAATGACAACGCGATCACCTAATGGCTTTAACAATGAAACAACCTCCTCAATATTTTCATATGTAATTTTAGCACTCGCACTAGGTGAGTGCTAACACAATTCTTATAATAAAGAATCTCCCAGGCAATTTCAAGTGATAAGGTCAAATTTTTTTGCGCTTACATTTCTCCGCATGTCCTTATCATCCTATAATTTAAAAAGAGTGTGTTACAATAAACATAGTCTGAATTAGATTTTTAGAAAAGGAGTACATAAAGCTTGAGAAAACAATACTGGTTTATTATATTGGCATACGTTCTCATGCAATTGTCGGCCGCTGTCGGCTTGCCTCTTCTTTACTTTTTGGGAGTGGGCAAAGGACAGCCAAAGGCTGAAGCCCAGCTTACATTGACAGGCGTCTGGTCTGTCATCGCGTTTACCCTCTGTCTCGTTATCGTGCTGCTGATTTTGCGGACGGTGCCGAAGACGACGCTTCGCAACCGCCCGAAAGCATCGGTTGGAGCGTCAATCGGATGGGCGGTAGCCGGCGTTTTTCTCGCTTTGTTTTCGCAGTCAATTGCCGCTTCGATCGAAATGTACTTGTTCGGGGTCAACCCGGAATCGGAAAATACGCAGCGGATCATGGAAATCATCACCGCATTGCCGCTGATGGTGTTTGTCTCTTCTGTATTCGGACCGATTCTTGAAGAAATCATTTTCAGAAAGATCATTTTCGGTGCAATCTATGAGAAAACGAATTTTTTCATTGCCGCTTTGTTCAGTTCGGTGCTCTTCTCGGTCGTCCATTTGGATTTCAGCCATCTGCTCATTTATACAGCAATGGGATTCACATTCTCCTTTTTATATGTCAGAACCAACCGGATTATCGTGCCTATTTTCGCCCATGTCGCCATGAATACGCTCGTCGTCTTACTGCAGACATTCCGGGAGCCTATTGAAGAATATTTGAAACACGCCGAGAAAATGCAAATGATTATTGGAGGATTTCTATGATGAGAAGCCCTAAATTCTGGGGAGCGATTTATTTATTAACGGGTGTGCTGTTTACATATCTGGCGGCAACCTCGCCCGGAAGCATGTGGTCTTTTTACACGATCCTGCTGATGCTTTTCGCAGCCTATAATATCAGCATTTCCTTTAAAATGTTCGCCCTGGCCGGCAAGATGAAACGAAAAGATCAATAGCCTTTTTTGTGAAGGAAAAGAGCCATTCTGAAAAAGAATGGCTCTTATTTTGTATGGTCGTTCAAAAACGCTTGATTTTCCTCTTGAATCATTGTTTTTTGCGCCTGCCTGTAGGATATTCTTGAAATCACGATACTGATTTCATAAAGAATGAGCAATGGCACTGAGACCATTAAATGCGACAAAAGCTCAGGCGGTGTAATGAGGGCCGCGATGACGAACAACACAAAATATGCGTATTTTCTGATTTTCGCCAAAAACATCGGCGTCACGAGGCCGAGCCTTGTGATAAACATGATGACCACAGGCATCTGAAACAATAAGCCAAAAGGAAGCGTCAACTGAAGCAGAAACTGAAAATATTCGTGTATTCCGATGACCTGGTTGACATTCAGATCATCTGAGACTCTCGTCATAAAGTCCACGACAAACGGAAATAAAATAAAGTAAGAAAAGGCAATGCCGCCTAAAAAAAGAATAATCGATATCGGAATATAGCTGAGCGTCACTTTTCGTTCCTTTTCATACAGCCCCGGGCTGATGAAAGCCCACAGCTGGTATAAAACAAGCGGCGAAGTCAAGACGGCGCCGATGATGAAAGCGAACTGCACGTACACAAATAAAGGATCGGTCAGCTTGAACGCGTTGAGCGTCAGCAGCTTCGCTTCATCCGTCTGCTGCAGATAGATAATCAGCGGCTTTGCCAATAAAAAGCCTGCCGCAACAAATAAAACAAAAAAGAAAAAAGTGATCACAAGCCGTCTGCGTAGTTCTGTGATATGTTCTATCAGCGACATTTCTCTTTCCTTCATAAATGTCATCCTATCCTACTGATCTTCTTTCTTTTTATCGGAATCGTCGTCAGCCAAACCTTTTGTCGCATTCTTAAACTCCCTCAGCGTGTTTCCCGCTGCTCTTCCCAGCTCGGGAAGTTTTTTCGGGCCGAATATCAAAAGCGCCACCACGACAATTAAAATAAAGCTTCCAGGACCGATTGGCATAAAGCCTGCCCCCTTTCCTTTATTTTTCGTTTTCCGTTTTACTTTTCCTGCATTGAATAATGTTTCATGAAATACACCAGCGACTGAAGTTCAACCGCCAAATCTATATGATGAATGCGAATGTGTTCCGGCACATTCAAGCGGGCCGGCGTGAAATTAAGAATGCCTTTAATGCCAAGCTCCACCAGCCTGTCTGTAATCGACTGTGCGGCTTGAGCCGGTACCGTCAAAATGGCGACGGGGATATCATCCGTCATATGCTCTTCAAGTCTATTCAGATCATAGACGGGAACACCGCCGACCTCGGTTCCGATTTTTTCCTCATTGATGTCAAACGCCATGGCGATTTTTGTATTATTATTTTTGATAAAATTGTAATGGAGAAAGGCTGTCCCCAAATTCCCCACGCCAATGAGCGTTACGTTCGTCATTTCATCCTGATCAAGCGTCTTTCTGAAAAAGGACAGCAAATAATTGACATTGTAGCCGTATCCTTTTTTTCCGAGCGCGCCGAAGTACGAGAAGTCCCTGCGGATGGTCGCAGAATCGACTTTGACGGCATCGCTCAGCTCAGCGGAAGATACACGCTGTTTTCCGGATGCATGAAGGTTTTTTAAAAAACGATAATATAATGGCAACCGTTTCGCTGTCGCTTGCGGAATTTTTGAATGATCCATGTTCATAAACTAATCCTCCATGTCTACATCAGCTTTTTCCCTTTTATAGTCACCGTTTTTCCCGCCTGTCTTTTCGAGAAGAAAGGTCGGTCCTATCACCATTCCCTTATCCGCCGCTTTGCACATGTCATATACGGTCAGCGCACATACGGAGGCCGAAGTTAACGCTTCCATTTCCACACCTGTGCTCCCTTTGGTCTTCACTTTAGATTGAATATGCAGGATGCTCTTCTGTTCTTTCTCCTCCCAGCGAAAGGCGATGTCGACTCCTTTCAGAGCGATCGGATGGCACATCGGGATGATGGCGGATGTCTGTTTTGCGGCCATGATTCCGGCCACTTGCGCCACCGACAATACATCGCCTTTTCCGATTTCCCGGTTTTTGATTTTTTCATGTACTGTTCGATTCATAGACACGCTTGAAACAGCCGCAGCTGTGCGTACTGAAGCTTCCTTTTCGCTTATATCAACCATCTTGGCTCTGCCTTGTTCATTAAAATGTGTAAACTCATTCATGTTCTGAACTCTCCTTATAACGATCATACACTATTTTTTTCATTCTGTCTTTTTCTTTGGCTAAAATCTTCCAGACTTCACTTAATTGTTTGCTGACTGCGCAGTGATAGGCTACACTTAAAATAGCAGACAAGAGGTGAAAGATCATGATGATTTTACAAGTGAACCAACTTTCAAAATCGTTTGGAGCCGATACGATTTTAACGAATATAAAACTCGAAGTCAGATCTCGGGACCGGATTGCGATCGTCGGACGCAACGGCGCCGGAAAATCGACTCTTCTAAAGATTATCGCAGGAAAACTTTCATATGAAAAGGGGGACATCATCAAGCCGAAAGATTTGACGATGGGCTACCTTGACCAGCATTCCGGCCTCGATTCCAAGCTGACGCTCAAAGAGGAATTGCTGTCGGTATTTGATTTTCTAAAAAAAATGGAAAAAGAAATGCGCGCGATCGAGGAAAAGATGGCGCAGGCCGGACCGGACATGCTTGAATCATTGATGAAGACGTATGACAGGCTTCAGCAGGAGTTCAAGGACAAAGGCGGCTACCAATATGAGGCAGAGGTCAGATCCGTCATGCACGGGCTCGGCTTTGCGGGGTTTGACGACTCCGTCCGCGTCCAGGACTTAAGCGGAGGTCAAAAAACAAGGCTTGCCCTCGGAAAAATGCTTTTGACAAAACCCGACCTCCTCATTTTGGACGAACCGACAAACCACTTGGATATCGATACCCTGACATGGCTTGAACAATATTTGCAAAATTACAGCGGAGCGATTTTAATCGTTTCCCATGACAGGTACTTTCTTGACAAAGTGGTTACCCAAGTTTACGAGATCAGCCGGTCCCAAAGCAAAAAATATACCGGGAACTACAGCTCTTATCTCCAATTAAAAGCCGAACAGCTGGAAAAGGAAACAAAGCTTTATGAAAAGCAGCAGGACGAAATCGCCAAGCTGCAGGAGTTCGTCGACCGGAATCTGGCCAGAGCTTCGACGACGAAACGGGCGCAGAGCAGACGAAAGCAGCTTGAACGGATGGAGATCATGGATAAACCGCTCGGAGATGAAAAGTCGGCGTCTTTCCGCTTTGAAATTACAAGGCAAAGCGGAAACGATGTACTGCGGGTGGAAGACTTGACAGTAAGCTATCAGGAGCAGCCCCCGCTGCTCCGTTCATTGAACTTTCGCATTACCCGCGGGGAAAGCGTTGCACTGGTCGGACCGAACGGAATCGGCAAGTCAACCCTTTTAAAAGCATTGATTCAAAAGCTGCAGCCGGTATCGGGAACAATCGCGACAGGCTCCCATGTCTCAATCGGCTACTATGACCAGGAACAGGCTGAATTGACGTCGTCAAAACGCGTGCTTGACGAGCTTTGGGACGATTATCCGGAAATGAATGAAAAGGATATCCGGACCTGCCTCGGCAACTTCCTGTTTTCGGGAGAAGACGTATTAAAACCTGTACACGCGTTAAGCGGCGGCGAAAAAGCAAGGCTTGCCCTCGCCAAGCTGATGCTCCAAAAAGCGAACTTCCTTATTCTTGATGAGCCGACAAACCATCTCGACCTGGACAGCAAGGAAGTCTTGGAGAACGCTTTGATCGATTACCCGGGAACGATATTATTTGTGTCCCATGACCGCTATTTTATCAACCGGATCGCGACAAAAGTACTGGAGCTTTCCCGCGACAAAGCAGAAGAATATTTAGGCGACTACGATTATTACACAGAAAAAAAAGCGCAGCAGCTTGAACTGAAAGAACTAGAAAAACAGACGGAAGAGCATCAGAAAAACGCTTCCGAAAAACCTGGCGCAAAAAAGAGCTATGAGGAAGAAAAAGAGCTGAAAAGAAAAGAACGCCAGCGGCAGCGAAGGATTGAAGAAATCGAAACAAGAATTACGGACATTGAAGAACAGATCGAAAAAAATGAGGAGCTCCTGTGTGACCCCGCCGTCTTCCAAGACCATGAGAAGGTCCAGGAAATCCACTCTGAAAATGAACGGCTGAATGAGGAGCTTGAACAACTGTTAACAGAATGGGAAACACTCTCTACAAATGAATAAAGGATGAACCGCTCCACGCCGGAGCGGTTTTTTTGTCCACAAATAAAATCCTTTATTTAAAAGAAAGAAAGCGTTTTACCCACAATATCCACAAAAAACATAATATTTATACACATTATTAACAGGTAAAAAAGGTCTGTAAATTAAGGTTTTTAACATTATACACAAGACTGTGGATATATGTTAATAACCTGTTAATAACTATTCCCGGGCAAAAAAACCTCACAGAGCGTGAGGTTTTAATAAGACGTCAGATCTAAGCCAGGCTGACCGTTCATATCATATTTTCCTCTGATTCCTTTTTCAAAAGCAACCGTACCTGCGGCGGCAATCATCGCGGCATTGTCCGTACACAGCGAAAGCGGCGGGATCAAAAGCTCAATCTCCGGATGGCTGCTGAACGTTTTTTCAAGCGCCGCTCTCAACCCTTTGTTTGCAGCAACTCCTCCGGCAAGCAGCACCTGTTTGACGCCATAAGCTTTCGCAGCGCGTTCCGTTTTTGTGACGAGGACATCAATGACGCTTTCCTGAAAGCTGGCTGACAAATCTTCCGGAGCTATCGTTTCACCTTTTTGTGAAGCGTTGTGAAGCGTGTTGATGACTGCAGACTTCAATCCGCTGAAGCTGAAATGATAAGAGCCTTCTTCAAGCCATGCGCGCGGCAGCGGCACATTTGCCTCGCCTTTTTGCGCAAGTTTGTCAATGTGAGGTCCTCCCGGATAAGGAAGCCCCATCGTTCTCGCCACTTTGTCATAGGCTTCGCCTGCCGCATCGTCGAGCGTCTCTCCGATGACTTCAAATGAGCCGTGCTCTTTCATATACACGAGTTCGGTGTGGCCGCCTGAGACGACAAGGGCAATCGCCGGAAATTGAATGTCCTGAACAAGTCTGTTGGCATAGATGTGACCGGCAATGTGATGAATGCCTACGAGTGGTATGCCCCGGGCAAAACTGAGCGCTTTCGCGGCATTCACGCCGATCAATAAAGCGCCGACAAGCCCCGGTCCTTCCGTTACTGCGATGGCATCAATGTCATCAAATGTCATGTCCGCTTGTGCAAAGGCTTCCTCAAGCACGATCGTCATCTGTTCCACGTGATGCCTTGATGCGATCTCGGGAACAACGCCGCCAAACCGTTTATGACTTTCGATTTGCGACGCTACGACATTTGAAATGATATCCGTTCCGTTTTTGACAATCGCGGCGGCCGTCTCATCACAGCTTGTTTCGATTCCTAATACATACAGATCTTTTTTATGATTCATTTAGTCTCACCCACATTAATAATGCATCTTCCCCATTATCGGTATAATAATTTTTACGAATTCCTCCCGGCTCAAAGCCGAGCTTTTTGTATAAGCTTTGTGCAATATGATTCGATACCCTTACCTCTAAAGAAAGCTGAACCGCCTTTTTCATCCGGCAAAGCTTCATCGCGGCTTTCAAAAGAGCTTCTCCTAAACGGCGGCCCCGATATGCAGGTGAAACGGCAATGTTGGTGATCTGGGCATCATCCATGACGATCCAAATCCCGCAGTAGCCGACAACTTGCTCCTCAACTTCGAGAACGAGGTAATGAGCATACATATTGTGAAAAAGCTCATGATGAAAAGATTCTTTTTTCCACGGAGAAGAAAAAGAGCTTTTTTCAATTTCAAAAACCTGGTCCAAATCTTTTGGATTCATATCGCGTATGACCATTTGCGTGTTCATGGCTTCACCCGTTTACTTTTGTTTTTCAAGCCAGACGGCCTCGGCTTCGGCCAGACGAATATAGTTTGGAACAACGCTGTGCACAGGCTCGGCCTCTTTAAGTTCTCCGATTAAAGCCAATTCTGAAGGTCGTGGAAGCTGCAGGGCAGGGCCAGCAATGACCGCTTGTTCACCGAGAATCTGTTCGATCATCTCCTGATGAATCTCTGTGTCACTTCCTATGAAAAGGACTTGCTGATCCATGGCTTTCAGTTTTTTAAGCCAATCCTCAAGCAGAATGTTTTGGTCCTCTTCCAAGCCATGCAGTTTACCGTCCCTATACTGGTATAGTCCCGTATAAACCTGACCGCGTCTGGCATCAAACAACGGACAAATCAAGCCTTGGAAAAAACGGCCGTTTGCCGCCAGCACTTCAAGGCTTGAAACGGTTTTAATCGGAATATTTAATGACCATGCAAGCGTTTTTGCAATCGTAACACCGATCCGCACGCCTGTATATGAACCCGGACCTTTGGCAACTGCAATTTGGGTCAGGTCATTCGGCTCTAAACCGCACTCTTTAAGGAGTTCGTCGATCGCCGGCATAGCTCTGACTGAATGGTTTTTCTTTAAGTGGGATATATGCTCGGCTATCACTTTTCCGTCTTTAACTAATGCCACGCCGAGCGTTAAATTGGATGTATCAATCGCAAGTATCGTCATGTTTGCTGATCTCCTCGCAAAGATTTTCGTAGCGGCTGCCTTTAGGGGTAAAGGTCAGCTTTCGTTCATCATCGCCAAGCCGCTTAATGACCACCTCTAGGCGCTCTTTCGGAAGCTGCTCCTCAATCAAATGCGCCCATTCCACAAGGCAGACGCCGTCTCCCTCAAAATATTCATCTAATCCGAGATCTTCCGTTTCATCTTCCATTCTGTAAACATCCATATGAAACAGCGGAAGAGAGCCGTCCCGGTATTCTTTGATAATGGTAAAAGTCGGGCTGCTGACAACCCGCTTGATTCCGAGCCCTTCGGCAAATCCTTTTGTAAAAGTCGTTTTGCCTGCTCCAAGGTCGCCCTCCAATGTGATGACATCACCGGGCAGAACATACTTTGCTGCCAGTCTGGCAATGTTTTTTGTCTCTTCAGGCTCTGTCGTTTTCCACTCTAACGTTTTCACTTTACTTGTCACCTGTCTTATTTAAAATGGTTATATCCTTTTTTTTCGAGAAGAACGCGGTCCTGTCCATTATGATAAAACACGTCCGCCTGCCCTTGTTGTGTGACGCGGCCGATTTGATAAACCGGCACATGACGTTCAGAGCATTCCTGACTAAAACGTTCCCATTGATCATTAGAAATCGTACCGACGAGTTCAAAATCCTCGCCGCCGAAAAGGACCCACTCTTCCCATTTTGTGTGCAGTGTATGTAAATCCGAATGGACCGGAATCATCTCTTTATATATGTCAATGGAAACACGGCTCGCTTCGGCAATTTCATTTAATTCGCTGGCAAGCCCGTCGCTGATATCATTAAGTGCCACATGATGATAGCCTGAACAGAGCAAACCTGCCTCAACCCTCGGCAAAGGCCTCTTGTGCCGCTCTATAAAATATTGAGACTGCTTCTCGTCTTTCATCTCTGCTTGGCCCAATATAAAAGCCAGACCGGCAGCAGATGAGCCAAGTTCTCCCGTCACAAAAACGACATCCCCGGGTTCGGCATGGCTTCTTAAACAAGTTCTGCCCTTTTCAATCTCGCCGATTACTGTTACGGTCAAAACGAGCGGCCCGTTGGCAGATACGGTGTCACCGCCGATTAAGTCCATTTGATATAGTGTCGCCAGTTTATTCATTTCTTCATACATGGCTTCAATATCCACCGCGTGCCAGCCGGAAGGAACAGCAATGGACACAAGATAATACTTGGGGCTGCCTCCCATCGCGGCAATATCACTAATATTCACAGCCAATGCTTTATATCCGATATCGGCAGGCGATGAATGGGATGATAAAAAATGAATACCGTCGACCATCGTATCGACCGCAACAATCTCCTGATAACCGTTCTTTGTATGATAAACAGCGGCATCGTCCCCAATACCGATCTCTATTTCTCGGTGAAAAAGCGAACGGGGCGTAATCCTTTGAATCAATTCAAATTCGTCCATAAGATCATTTGCTCCTTTGCTGTTGCAACCAATCAAAACACTATCATTAGTTTATCGAATTCTCACCAATTATCCAAGAAATAAAGAAACTCGGCAAACATTGTGAAAAACGCCGATGAAGCCAAGTTTTCAGCATAGACCTGAAAGAAGACATAAAAAAAACGAAAACCTCAAAGATTTCGTTTGTGTACAACATGGCGGTCCGGACGGGACTCGAACCCGCGACCTCCTGCGTGACAGGCAGGCATTCTAACCAACTGAACTACCGGACCACTTTTTATTTATTTTCTTTGTATGGAAATTAGATTTGGTTGCGGGGGCAGGATTTGAACCTGCGACCTTCGGGTTATGAGCCCGACGAGCTACCGAACTGCTCCACCCCGCGATAATATAAACAGCTTGGCGGCGTCCTACTCTCACAGGGGGAATCCCCCAACTACCATCGGCGCTGAAGAGCTTAACTTCCGTGTTCGGCATGGGAACGGGTGTGACCTCTTCGCTATCGCCACCAAACTATTGCCTTCAGGACGAAGGTACTGGGCGTTCCTCACAGGATGTGAGGGCCTTTAGCCGAGTTTCCTTGCCTTTGGCTTTCTGAGAGGTGTTCTCTCAAAACTAGATAACGGTCAGACAATTCACAAACATTTAGGTTAAGTCCTCGATCGATTAGTATCTGTCAGCTCCATGT
>NZ_CP096417.1:3652500-4117500 GCF_054161445.1 Bacillus sp. PK6-013
TGTACACCCTTTAAATGATGAATATTATATCGGCATTTCGAAGTTGTAACTTCGTTGTCTTAGCGACGAATAATAATATATCATGCCTTCAATTCATCCGTCAACACTTTTTTCGTTTTTTTATACTTCTAAAAAAATTATGCTTACAGCCATTCATAATAGATGACGTTTTACCTGCCCTTTTCATCTTATGTGATGTTTTATTGAATGTTCCCCGCTTCATCAAGTTATATACGGAACCGAAGCTGTAAATCGTTAACTTCGACATCACTCTTGCACGATCATTTAATGAAGCTTTTATTTTACGAACGTCTTTTAAGATATTCTAAAGGCGCCTCCAATAGGCTGCTTTTCCGCATCGTATACAAAAATACAGGCAGAAATCTTGTTATAGGAAGATTTCTGCCTGCAAACTTCAAATCCTTCATCTATATTCTCCACCGATGGGACTCGACCTGTATGTCCCTCAACAAAATTGTCATCCGCTGATTTTAGCGCTCGCGTCGCTTGGTGCTTTTTCCGATTTGTAGTTGCGGAAATTATGCTCAAGCTGTTCAAGTGTGAGACCTTTTGTTTCAGGAAGGAATTTTTTCACGAATGCAATGGAAAGAAGTCCAAGTCCGACAAAAATGTAGAATGTCGATGACAGTCCAATCGCATCAAGCAATATCGGGAATGAAAATCCGACAAAGAAATTGACGATCCACAAACAAAACACGGTGACACCCATCCCTAGACCGCGAACGCGAAGCGGGAATATTTCAGAAAGCATGAGCCATGTTACAGGAGAAATAGCACCTTGCTGGAATGCAAGAAAGGTTACTGTCAGCGTAAGTACGACATACGGAAGAGCAGCTGAACCTTGAAGGGCGTTTGAGAAGATGCCGATCAGCAGCAAAGCTGAGGTCGTCCCTATTAAACCGGTCAACAGCATCGGTCTGCGCCCGACCTTCCCTAAAAGCCAAATCCCCACGAATGTCGCCAAAACTGAAATGACACCGTTTGCAATATTTCCGATAAGTGCAGCTTTTGTTTCAAATCCGGCATTTTTGAGTATTTCTGTACCGTAATACATGATAGAGTTTACGCCGGTAATCTGCTGAACGACAGCGATCCCGATTCCGAGAAATACGATTCGGCGCACCCATGGAACAGCCAGATCCTTATAATTCGCTTTTTTCATTTCAGATTCTTTCATGACCGCAGCTTCGATTTCAGCAACTTCCGAATGCGCCCTTTTTTCCTCGCGGATTCTTTTCAGAACGCCCAGCGCCGCTTCATTTTTCCCTTTAGAGACAAGCCAGCGCGGACTTTCGGGCATTCTCAGCATACCAAAGAACAAGAACACAGCCGGGACTGCGGCAATGGCCAGCATGTAACGCCAAACATGGGAACTATCCCCCATTGTGGTTCCGAGGATGGCATTGAAAGTAAATGCCAAGAGCTGTCCGGAGACAATCATTAATTCATTTTGGGTAACCATTCGTCCCCTTTTCTCTGAAGGAGACATTTCAGCCAAATAAGTCGGTACCGTAACAGATGCTCCCCCTACAGCAACTCCAAGCAGGAACCGAGAGATGACCATAATCGTCACATCAGGCGCAAGCGTACATCCGAGCGTCGAGAAAAAGAAAAGCACAGCTAGAAAAATGATGTTTTTGCGGCGCCCGATATAATCGGAGAGCCTTCCGCCGAATACCGCCCCCAATGCCGCTCCCAGGAGAAGCGAACTTGCGACCAACCCTTCTGTAAAGGCAGTCAGGTTCAGCTGATCTCCTTCAGACATATAAGGCAAAGCTCCGTTGATCACTCCGGTGTCATATCCGAATAGAAGTCCGCCGAACGTCGAGACTAAAATAACAGTACGCAAAAATGATTTCTGATTTCCCTGTTCATTCATATTGATTTCCCCCGCCTTTGTTTTTAAAAATTGATTTATTTCCAAAGGTTTTCGAAAACATCCTTAAAAGGAGCTCATTTCTTTTCCCAAAAGACTCATTCCCAACTTTCGAAAGTTTCGCCAACCACCCCCTTAACAGAAAATTGAAAATTTTATTTTGATGGAAGCCGGCCTATCACGGAATATTTTGGAATCGCTTTCATTTATATGCCGTTTTAAATACATTGTTAGATTATAGTTATGTTTTTGGTATATCTTTGTTATGTCTGATATTATCATAATTTTAAAAGCGCTTTCAGTCAACATAAATTTCAGAAAATTTATCTTTTTTTCATTTTAAAAAGCGTAATTAATGGCGTTATGATAGGAATTCCATCCAACTCACATAATTTCATTTCTTTTTTTATTATTTATCAGCATTTTTTCACTATTGTCATTTCATAGTGATCTTTTTGTCACTTTTTTGTGATGTGTAGAATTTTAGTCCCAATAAAAAAATACCAAGGGGCTTTCCCTCAGTATTTTTTCCTGCCTGCAGCGGACATTTCAATTATCTGTGAACAGCAACATGAATCAGCTTTCCTTTAACCGCAAGGCGCCCTTCGGTTCTCACGGCTTTGTCACATGTCATCAGCGTAATTTCTTTTTCTTTCGTCTCTTGAATCACATCTGTGTCCGTTTCAGAAATGAATTGTTTGGATGTCACAGTGTATATATAGTCTTTTTTAAAGTCTGTGATTTTAACGGTGTCCCCTTTTTTAATGTGGATAAGAGGGCCGAATAAGAGGTTCTCCCGCTTCATATGATGTCCGGCCAACGGGTAGTTGCCCTCGCCCATTTTCTGATCGGGACGCATTGTTGTCGCTCCGTAGAGAAGATTTTGATTGGTTGTGCCTTTCAATATCGGCAGCTTGATATTGACGCTGCTTATGGTGATCCGGCCGATGACCGCTTTCGATTCACGATCGAGGCCGGCTTTTACTGCTTCCATAAAAGAAGGCGGCTGAATCGCTTCAAAATCAAATGACGCCTTTTGCGTATTGTTTTGTTCCGCCTGTTCAGCAGTCAATTCAAAACTTTTATTCTTGCTGAGATTGATGATGATGCTTTCTTTAATAAAAGGAGACAAGACGAATAGTATACCTGATATGACAAGTACGGCAACGATCATTTTTTTATACATGTCCCACAGTCCTTTCTAACCTTTATGTCAATTGAACGAATGCCGTTTTTCAAAAAAGCACCTGACCGGTTTCATGATCAGGTGCATAAATGATTCGTTTACGCCTTTCTTTGTTTCTTTCTTGTGTAGAAAGCGAAGACTCCTCCAGACAGAATCAGCAGGATGCCGATCATGATCGGAATGATGCTGTCTCTATCACCGGTTTTCGGAAGCGTATCTTTCAAATGACCTTTAGGATCTCCGTTCGAATTTCGGTCCGGTGTGCCTTTGTTATCTGTTTTAGGGTCTCCCGAATTCGGGTTCGATGTGCCTTTGTCAACAGCCGGCGTTTTCAGCTTTTCATTGGATGCTGTGATCTCGACCGGTTTTGACTGTCCTTTTTTAATTTCAAAAGGAATCGGCGTTTCATCCAACTTATAACCGTCAGGCGCCTTCGTTTCGACAAATTGATAGCGCCCAGGTGCCAAACCTTCCGCAATAAATTGACCGTTTTGATCTGTCGTCCAGACTGCCGGCAGCTTTTTCCCGTTGCCTGCGGCTTTAACAGGCTTTCCATCGGCATCGAGCAGCTTGAATTCTGCTCCTTTCAACACAGCTTTTTTATCGTTGCGGTCCACTTTCGTCAGTTTCGCATCGCCCGGTGTCAATTGATTCTCTGCAGTCATTTCAATTGGCTTTGTATCAGTATTTTTGACTGTGAACGATATTGGCGTCTTATCCAATTGATAATGCTTAGGCGCTTTTGTTTCGACAAATTGGTAGTTACCGGGCTTAAGACCGTACACTGTGATCCGGCCGTCTGCGTCTGTTGCCAAACCGGTTTTCAGCACCTTGCCGGTTTCATCTGTCAAATCGAACTGCGCTCCCTGAAGTCCGGCGCTCTTGTCATCCTGGCCGACTTTTGTGAGCACAACGCTGTTTTTCTTGTTGAGAGCCGTCAGTTTAACCTGTTTCGGCTCACCTTCGTGTTTCCCGGTAATGGAAAATGGGATCAGATCTGTTGACAGCAGGTAACCGTCAGGCGCATGTTTTTCAACAAATTGATAGCTTCCCGGCGCCAAATCGCCAGCCTCGATTTTGCCGCCTTCTTTAGAGATCAAATCGTCTTTGACCGTTTTGCCTTCGCTGTCAATGATTTTAAACACGGCTCCTTCTAATCCATTGCCGTCTTCATCTTCTTTCTGCAAATAAACCGAACCTTTGTAATTGATGGCTTTACCCGCATCTACATGGGCAGGTTTTCCTTCAGCGGCATCCGGGATGACAAACTCTATTTTCCCGCTGTTCAATACAAATCCATCAGGCGCTTTCGTTTCTACGAAAGCATAGCGCCCAGGCGCCAGGCCTGAAGCCGTAACAGTTCCATTTCGATCTGAGACCAGTTCCTCCTGTACGGTATTCCCGTTTTGATCTGCGATCTTAAAAACGGCTCCTTCAAGCTTGTGGCCTTCCGCATCTTCTTTTGTTAAATGAACCGAGCCTTTATAATTAACAGCGGCGCCTGCATCAACCGGCTCCGGTTTCCCTTCAGCTGAGCCCGGGATGGTGAATTCTATTTGATCGTTGTTTAACATAAAGCCCTCGGGCGCCTTCGTTTCCACGAAAGCATAGCGCCCAGGCGCCAGGCCTGAAACTGCGATTTTTCCGTCTTCATCGGAAGTGAGCTTTTCATGAACGGTTTTGCCTTCATGATCAACGATCTTAAACTCAGCGCCCTTCAGCGTACGGCCTTCCGCATCCTCTTTTGTCAAATAAACCGAACCTTTATAGTTGACGGCTTTGCCTGCGTCCACGGATTCCGGTTTTTCTTTTGCCGATTCAGATATGGTAAACTCGATTGCCTTGCTGTTTATCACATAGCCCTCGGGCGCTTTGGTTTCAACAAAGGCATAGCGGCCAGGCGCAAGATCAGATACCGCGATTTTCCCGTCTTGATCTGAGGTGAGCTTTTCATGAACGATTTTGCCTTCATGATCAATGAGCTTGAATTCAGCCCCCTCTAATTGACGGCCTTCTGCATCTTCTTTCGTTAAATGTGCTCCGCCTTTATAGTTGATCAATGTTCCTAAATCAACGTCAGGTACTTGATTCTTATCATTCGTTTTGACGGAGAAGCTGATTTCTTTTGTATTTAAGAGATATCCTTCTGGAGCTTTCGTTTCCAGCAAACGATAATTGCCGGGCGGTAAACCGTTGATTTCTACTTTTCCGTTTTCACTGCTCTTAATACTCGTACGTATTGTTGTAAAGGTGCCATCGCCGGATTTTTTCTCCAGCTTGAACACGGCTCCTTCCAAAGGATTCTTTTGTTCGTCTTGTTTGATAAGCGTCACCTTATTCTTTTCATTCACGACTTTGTAAAGCGCTCCGGCACTGGAAGAGCTGCTGTTAATCTCAACGGAGACCCCGTCTGCATAAGCGTCGCTGATCGTATATCCGTCAGGCGGCTTGATTTCTTTTAAAATGTAAGTCCCGTAGCGGATATTACCGAATGTCAGCTTGCCGTCGTCGTCAGTCGTTCCTGTCCGCAGAAGCCGCTCATTATCTTTTGTCCGCAATTGAAAATCTGCTCCAGAAAGCGGTGTACCGCCTTCCCCCGTTTTAAGGATTGTCAAGCTGCCTCTTTCACCTGAGCCTGAACCGCCGCCGCTTGAAACGGCAACAAAGACCGAGCTGTTGTTTTCCTGGGTTTGTTCCTGAACATTCGTTCCCGAAATCGACACTTTGTTGTGAACATGACCGCTCGTGCCGGCAATATTGATTAATGATTGGTATTGAATCACATAGGCGCGGTCGATTTTTTTGTAATCACCTGTAAATTTCAGGACAAATGATTGTTCACCGGTTGCATTGTCGGTCTTGATGTCCAGTGTATAGTCTTCGCCTTTTTGAAGCTGAACATCATCCGGGACAAGATTTCCTCCGCTGTCTTTGACTGCACCTTTTTCATCGTATTTAGCTTGATAAACTTTAAAAGAATCTTCAGCTAAAATTTGGTTGGTATCCGGAGTATCGGTGACTTTTACATCCTCCAATACCGACTGGCTCGCATTGACATTAATACTCCAATCGACATAACCTCCGTTTTGTTTGCCTCCTTTGAAAACGAGGCTTCCTCCGTCGGCGACCGAAACGGATGCCGTCAACTCACGCTCTGAGTATCCGGCATTATAATACGTCGCCTTGTTGGTGTAAGGGTCACGCTTAATGACCTGCCCTTTAAGCGAAGTTTTAAATACAATAAGATACGGGACGGAATCGTCCGTTTTCAAATGGACAGTCAGCGTTTGTTTATTGTCAGCCGACGGCTCCTCCACATCATATTGTGAAGCGGGCAGGATGTCTCCTTCTGTGATGGAACCGTCTTTATTGACTGCATAGCTCTTGACGACCACTGAACCTTTAACAAATTGCTGGTCATCTGCTAAAGCATCTTTAATATAAGGATTCTTTGACGGCTCACCATTATAGTTGATCCCGATTTTCCACGTGATTTCTTTTGAAACCGCGTTATATGAGCCGTTTTTGAAACCGTTGTGGGATGTCTGGCGATTCGGTGTAAAACTGCTCGTTTCCTTATTTTTGCGTTCAGTGCTGCTGTGATCTGTCCAGGTTGATTCAGCCGTGTTTTTGACATTTTCGTTTGAAAAGTCGGCATTCATATTCGTCGTATAAGTGATCTTAAATTGGCTGTTTGTTGTTGCATAATCTCCGATGAGTTCCAGAAGAAAACCTTCATGATCCGGTTTTATTGTCAATGTATAGTCTTTGCCTTCTTGAAGCGTTTTGTTATTCGTCACATCCTGAAGACGGAATGATCCGTCGAGGAGCGCGAGCCCGCCGCTTTCGAAATTATCATCCAACTTCCAATTGTTCATCGTGTAGTTGTTTTTGTTGATTGCGATCGTCCAATCGACCGTTTTATTCTTGTAATCAATGTTTGAATAGCCTTTTATCAAATTCTGTTGAATGGCTGTACCGGAAGCTTTCTTTGATTCCCCTGTTCCGGTCACTGCGGTGTTCGTATACGTTGTCGATTTATCGATGATCACTCCGCTGTTGACCTCGGTTTGATATGTGATTTTGTAAGCTCCGGTAACATTTTGGTTAAATTTGATTTCAAACCCGCTTCCATTATCGGAGAGCGTATAGTCTTTGCCTTCCGTTAGAGGCGTTCCCGCCTGTTCACTTCCGTTCTGATTGAAGGTAATCGGAATCACCTTCAAGGAATCTGAAACAAGCTGCAAATCAGCGGAACCAAACGAGTCTGTTATGCTCGCCTTGGATTCGTCAATCTTCTTCTCACCATAGTTATATAAAATCGTCCAGCTGAAAGTCTGTGAATCGCTTTTATAACCTGTCGACGATTTTTCGATCATTTTCCCGTATTTGGCTGTGACAGAGGCCTCTGCAGAAGCCGGTTCCAGATTGTCTCCGCCGAATGTCGCCTTGTTCGTAAATGCAGCATTTCCGCCTTCGTCCGGCTTTGCGGAGTCATCGATGTCCGTCACATAGATCAGGCGATAAGCCGAATCTATCTCACCGTCAAATGTGACATTCCCATTTGCGTCTACAGTGTAGCCTGAAAGAACTTCATCTCCCTGGCTGACTGAACCATCTATGTTGACATCGAGTTGATAAACTTTGACAGAACGATAGATCAGCCCCTCCGGAAAGTTCTCGGTCAACTTGGCATTTTTGACTTGATCCAATTTTTTGTTGAGGTCGACTGTCCATGTGACTTGCCCCGGATTGATGCCTTTATCAAAAATTCCTGATTTATCGATGGTTTTGCTTACGTTTGGTTTAAAATAAACCGTTACCTCCGGAGTGTCTGATTTCACCGGGAAGGGAATCTTTTGAGTCGTCGATCCTTTTATTTTTTGCGCGTTGAACTGCGTATTGACAAACAACGTGCCTTTGACCTTCGAATCTGTTTTCACTTCACCATTAAACGTCATCACAACATGGCCTTTTGTATCAATTGAAAAATAGCCGTACGTGATACCGCCTGAGCTTAATGGCTGATTCGTAATATCGTTGTACATAATGAAAGCTTCAGGCAGATCAAATTCGTAGCGATCGCCGTCATTTATCATCTTTCCTAGCTCATCCGGGATGTCCCAAGTGATTGAAATTTTTGCCGGAGAATTCGTGTCGGCCCGGTTGCTTTTGTCATAAGGCTTTCCGTGTTCATCTGTCAGCGTCACGCCGGTTAAAATATTTTGGGTGATTTGATTACCTCCGGACGCAAGGCTCCCGGCTGCCGCTAGTCTTGAAGATGCTGGCGGTTTTGAATCGCTGCTCTCAGTGTCAGCAGCTTTTGTCTTCGTTTCCTCTTCGTCCTGCTCCCCTGAAGATTTTGATTGATCGTCAGCTGCTGCCTGATCGTCCTCAGATGACGGAGAATCGTTTTTCGGCGTTTCCGATTCGGAGCCTGTATTTATAGGGATGACTGCTTGCTGCGTCTTGCCTGCTCCGAGTTGAAAGAGAGCGGTGACCGTTTTTGTACCGCTTTTCACGGCAGCGGCAAACTTTGCTTCCAGAGTGATGGACCCTTTTGCCTCTGCAGTGCTGTTCAAGGTTACGGTCAAAATGTTGCTGTCCGCTTTCACCTCATAGCTGCCGATGATCTGCTGATCTGCCGATTTCACATCTCCCTTGGCATCCTGAGCGAATTCGAAGCTTTTAGGCACCTCTACAGTGAAGCTTTTTTCGGTGCCGGCTTCTTCATCGTTTTTTAACGCCCACTCGTATGTGAGTGTCACTTTGTCACCCGGTTTTAATGCCGGGTCGTCTCCCTTTGACCCGTCAACCGTTTGATCTTCGCTGTTTTTGATTGTCACTGAATCAAAAAACACGCTGCTCCCTGTTGATGTGCCGGCAGCCACTGCCGTCAGCGTAAAGCCGACAACTTGACTGAAGATCAAATACAATGCCAGGCAAGTGATCAAAAATGGTTTCAGCCCTCTTTTTTTGCTGAGGCTGAACGAATATTTTTTCGATCTCAAATTGTGATTCCTCCCCTTTTATCATGTTTTTGTGTACGGATCGATTGAGCCTGGAAAATGAATCCCTGAAAATACTTTTCTATTTGAAGAATGACAGGCTTTTAAATTCGCTGCTGTATGTTTAGCGGCGGTAATCAAGATATCGCGGCTATGAATTTTGCTTTATGTCAGCTGAGATCATCCGAACCAAACTACATTGTATGAGATGGAACTATACAATTTCTGAACATCGGCATGTAAGCTGAAAATGGCATAAAAAAAAGACCGGCTGATCCGGTCCTCGTGTTTACATTTCATTCATTTTGTCCTTGATGAGTTTGTAGCGCTCATACTCCTTGATCGCTTCTTCTACATTCCCGGTTTTATTAAACAGCTGCATCTTGTATTGGATGATTTTATGATCGTACGGTTCGAATTTCTCGACCTGCAGACATATATCAAGCGCCCGGCGGTAGTCTTTTTCACGAATAAGGCAATCGACCAGTTCATAAGCTTTTCCAAGCCATATCCGGGCAAGCCGTGTTTTTTCGGGTTCGGCCCACAAATAACCGTGTTCCATAAAGTAATGGTTTTCGTATGCAAGCAGCAATTCCATGTGCCGGTTGATCGTCGCCATATGAATTGGAGGAGCCTCTTTCAGCGACTTTTCCCATTCGTCAGCATCCACTTTCACACCGGAAATCCGGAGGACATATCCTGTGTCAGTCTTCTCGATGGATTGGCTGAAAGGAAGCCTTTCGATTAATTTTCTGATTTGATAAATCGCCGTATACAGCTGGGTGCTCGCTTTAGAGACATCATGGTCAGGCCAGAACAGGTCGATCAACACGTCTTTGCTGATCACATGGCCGTGATGATGAAGCAAATACGCGTAAATTTCGCGTGCTTTGGACGTTCTCCACTTTACGGGTATATATGTTTTGACATCCTTCTCCGTTTTGTAAAATTGCAAACTCCCAAAACATTGAATGAAATAGTCTCCTCCGCCGTTTTCCGCGGAAGCCTTCAGCAAGCTGTTTTCTCTGATCCGTTCAACCGTCTTCACGAGCCGGACGTAATCGACGGGTTTAAGCAAATAATCCATCGCATTTAATTCAAATGCTTTTATGGCAAAATCGTTATAGGCCGTGATAAAAACAACCTGAATGTTTTCATTCATCGATTGAATCGCTTCAGCGAGCTCAATCCCGTTGATCCCCGGCATTTCAATGTCAAGAAACACCGTGTCTATATCCTGAATATCCGGATACTCCATAACATCAGCCGGATCTTGAAACATTTCAATGGATCGAAAACAATTTGTTCGTTCAAGCATATTTTTAAAATGAAGCAATGCCAATTCCTCATCATCCACAATTAACGCTTTCACGACACCCACCCCAATTTCATCGAGTCATCTGGAAATTATTATAATGATTATATCATGTCAATGGCCCTACTTAGTTGGATTCATTTTCTTATTCTTGTCGTTTATTAACATTTAAGAGTACAATATTCATATGGATTCGACAACACTGCAGCAGGCTGAATGAGGAGTGCTGATATTGAAAAAGCTATTTGTTTTCCTTTCGATTATTCTCGGCTATGCCGGCTTCTTTTTTATTTTCTTATTCATTAACAATCAACTGTCCGATCAGAATTACCCTGAAGCAAAGCAAGGAATCATCAATCTGGAAACATGGGATTTTCAGAAAGATGGGAACATCGCGCTCACCGGGGAATGGACACTCTATCGAAACCAGCTTCTCTCGCCAAAGGCGATCCATTCAGGCATTGGAAAAGCCCCCATTTATTCCGCTGTGCCTAACAATGTCAAACTTACCGATTCAGGAGAAAACGTGGATTACGGTACATACAGACTGATGATCCGGTCAAAGCAGGACAATGAGATGTTCGGAATCAGCACCTCTTTTATTAACAGCGCAAACCGAATTTATTTCAACGGCAAATTGATCGGGCAGAGCGGAACTCCTTCAAGCAAAGCGAATTTCAGGGCTCAAAACAGGCCTTATACGAGTTTTTTCGACATTCACCGCGGGAACAACGAGCTGATTGTACAATTTTCGAACTTCAAAAAAACACCTTCATGGGGAATAGAAAAACCGATTACCTTCGGAACGCAGCAGCATATTTTACACCAAAGCAAAATTTCTTTCTTTAATGAAACCAGCATGATCACGGCATTCTTCATTACCGGTTTATACTTTCTCGGCTTTTTCCTGCATCGAAAAAAGGATAAGCACTTATTCTTTTTTTCCACGATGTGTCTTCTTTTTTCGGTCATTGTGCTTTTAATCGGACGAGAACGAATGATCTTTCTTTTCTTTCCGTCTGTTTCATTCTCGGCTTTAAGCGTAATGAGGGCAACCACAATGGTGCTTGTCAGTATAGCGGTTTTTCTCTATCTCTATTTCGCTTACAGAGAAATCGTTTCGAAAAAATGGATAATCGGCGCGACTGCATTTTCTGCACTGGTTTTGTTGATTGATTTTATATCATGGGGTTTTACAGACCGTCTCGCATATGTATTGCATTCCGTTCTTGCCGTCACGACTTTGATTTATATTACGTATGTGTTTGCGATTGCTGCCCTTCGGAAAATGAAAGGCAGTCTTTATCTTACGATTGCAGCGATCTCAATGAGCGCATTCGTCATTTTAACGACCGTTTCTGCTTACAGCGGCAAAAGAGGCTTTTCGTTCAATTCGCTCTATGCCGTGCCGTCAATCATCGCTTTGCTGGCGGCTGTTCTGATGATGGCGCAGCAATTCGCAGGCGCATTCCGCGAGAATGAAGTCCTATCCTTGAAATTGCTCAGAATGAATCGATTAAAAGACGAATTTATCGCCAAAACATCGCATGAATTTAAAACGCCGCTGAACAGCATGATTAATATATGTCAGACCCTTTTGGCAAGGAAAAGCAAAAGGACGGTAGAGGAAGAAAAAGAAAATCTGCAGCTGGTCATCCGCATGGGATACAGGCTCTCCAGCCTGGTGAATGACATTCTCGATTTGGAAAAAATGAAGCAGGGCATGCTGCAGATTCAAGCCGTTCCTGTCGATACCCATTCAGCGATCAGTACGGAAATGGGCTTCTATCGGCTGTTGTCAAAAAATAAACAGGTCCAGATTGTAAACCTGGTTCCATCCGGACTGCCGCTCGTCTTGGCTGACGAAAACCGCTTCCGGCAAATCATGACCAACCTGGTAGATAACGCAATCAAGTATACGCCGGAAGGACAAATTACGCTCTCTGCCGAGAGGATCAACCAAGAGAAGGTCAAAATCACTGTAGCAGATACAGGAGTCGGCATACCAAAGGCCGTCCGTCAATCGATATTCGAATCTTTTCAACAAGCAAAAAACCATAAAGATGACGGAGCCGGGCTCGGTTTAAGCATCGTCAGACAGCTCGTTCAGCTTCAAAATGGGGAGATCTGGGTAGAATCGGAAGAAGGGAAAGGATCGGCATTTCATTTCACACTGCCTGTCGCAAAGGATGACTCGCTTCTTGACGATAAAGTGAACATGCCTCAACAGCAAGCCGTCAGGAGTTTGCCCGATGTTTCAATCAGCACGCCGTATTATTCAAAGAAAATGGATGCTCCAACTGTTCTGATCGTCGATGATAACATTGAAAGCTTAAAAATTTTGGCCGATATGCTTGAAGGCGTTCCTTATCAAGTCATCGCAGCAAAAAGCGGCAAAGAGGCTCTCGAAGTCGCCTCCCGATCAAAGCTTGACTTGGTGATTTTGGATCTGATGATGCCCGATATGACAGGGTTTGAAGTCTCTATGAAAATCCGTGAAAGATTCACAATGGTGGAACTTCCGGTTCTCATTATTACGGCAGCCATCATCGATCATGATAAATACAAGGCTTTTCACGCCGGGGCAAATGACATTTTGCAAAAACCGTACAACTACACTGAATTTGCAGCCCGCGTTAAAAACCTGATCATGATGAAAGATACGGCAGCCCAAGCGACCAATATGGAGATGGCATTCCTCCAGTCGCAGATCAAGCCGCACTTTCTTTTCAACGTATTAAATACAATTATCGCGCTCAGTCATTTGGATATTGAAAAAGCGCGCGAAGTAACGGCTGATTTTACAAACTACTTAAGAATGAGTTTTGATTTTCAAAATACATCAGGGATGAGTTCTTTCAAACATGAACTGTCGATTGTGAATTCGTATCTTTCTATTGAAAAAACGCGCTTCGGCGATCGGCTGGACGTCATTTACGATATTGACGAAGACATTGACTTTGCCCTTCCGCCATTAATGATTCAGCCTCTTGTCGAAAATGCCGTCCACCACGGGATCAGCAAAAAAAGAGGCGGAGGCTGGATCAAGCTGACGGCAAAAAAAGAAAGCGAAAACCGCTATTATATCAAGATAGAGGACAATGGAATCGGCATGCCGCCGGAAAAACAACACGATACCTTTTCCTCTCATTTCACTCATAGCGTCGGTATGAAAAATATCAACCGAAGACTGAAGCACTTCTGCGGGAGCGAACTGAATATCGAGAGTGCGCCGGATGACGGAACCGCTGTCTCAATGGTCATTTCTATCAACGAATCGGCGGACGTCTCAGTATAGGTTTTAACCTGAAGACAGAACGGCCTCCTCAGCTTGCCGGCAAAGTCGGCAAGCTTTTTTACGCAGTAAATCAGGTGTGTGCTTCCTCCCCTCTGTACAATTTGACCCTGTCCTTTGTAAGAACACGGCCTCTTTTTCTATACGATTCAATATGTTATAGTAGAAAACTGTTTTTACATATACCATAGGAGGTTTGTTCATCAATGGAAAATTTCAGCTATTACAATCCAACGAAATTGATCTTCGGAAAAGGCCAGCTTGAACAGTTAAGAAAAGAATTAAAGGAATACGGAAAAAATGTATTGCTTGTTTATGGAGGCGGCAGTATTAAAAAGAACGGTCTTTATGACGAAGTTACGCGCGTGTTGAAAGAAGAAGGCGCTGACATGCACGAGCTTTCCGGAGTAGAACCAAATCCGCGTCTTGCTACGGTTAAAAAAGGGATCGAATTGTGTGCCCGGCATGAAATCGATTTTCTCCTCGCTGTCGGCGGAGGAAGCGTCATCGACTGCACAAAAGCGATTGCTGCCGGAGCAAAATACGACGGCGACCCTTGGGATATCTTCAGCAAAAAAACGACAGCAAAAGACGCCCTGCCGTTCGGTACGATTTTAACCTTAGCTGCAACCGGATCTGAAATGAACCCCGATTCCGTCATTACAAACTGGGAAACGAATGAAAAATATGTATGGGGAAGCGATGTCACGCATCCGAAGTTCTCCATTTTAGACCCTGAAAATACGTTCAGCGTCCCGGAAAACCAAACGGTTTACGGCATTGTTGATATGATGAGCCATGTGTTTGAACAATATTTTCATAATGTCAAAAACACGCCGCTTCAGGACAGACTGTGCTTTTCCGTTTTGCAAACGGTCATCGAAACGGCACCGAAGCTGTTGGAAGACCTGCAAAACTATGAGCACCGGGAAACCATTTTATACGCAGGCACAATCGCTTTGAATGGCACGCTGCAAATGGGCTATTTCGGCGATTGGGCTTCCCATACAATGGAGCACGCCGTTTCGGCCGTTTACGACATTCCGCATGCGGGCGGCCTTGCGATCTTGTTCCCGAACTGGATGAGATATACGCTTGATACGAATGTCAGCCGCTTCAAAGCCCTTATGCTGAACATGTTTGACATTGAAACAGAAGGCAAAACCGATAAAGACATCGCGCTTGAAGGAATCGATAAGCTGTCCGCGTTCTGGACAAGCCTTGGCGCTCCTTCCCGCCTTGCCGACTACGGCATCGGCGAAGAAAAGCTCGATCTGATCGCAGACATCGCCGCTAAAGAAATCGAGCACGGCGGCTTCGCCAATTTCCAAAAACTAAACAAAGATGACGTACTCGCCATTCTCCGGGCTTCTCTATAACAACAAAAGGACGGAATCAAGTGATTCCGTCCTTATCTTTACCGCTCCCCCTGTCTTTCCCGTGTTAAGGCAAAAAAGGTGAAAGATCCGATCACAGCTGTGATAAACATGATCGCACCCATTGGAACGGCCGTTGTTTCATTCATTCCAACGAGAGGCGAAACGATCGAACCGAGCAGAAGCGGAAGCATGCCGAGCATCGCGCTTGCACTGCCCGCACGGTGTCCCTGGTTTTCCATCGCCAGCGTAAATGTGCTTGTCAACGTCATTCCGATGGTTATCATGTAGATAAAAATGGAAATGACAATCGCTGCAAGCGGTCCTTTCAAAATCGTCATCGTCAGGAGAACGGATGTCGCGATGACAGCGGTAATAACCGCGATCCGCAAGAGCTTCCTCTCATGAATGATTCCCCCGAAACGCCCGATGATAAAGCTTCCCGAAATAATGGCGAGGCCGTTAATGCCGAACAGCACGCTGAACACTTGAGGAGAAACCCCATAGATGTCCTGATATACAAAAGGGGTTCCGGACACGTATGCAAAGCTGCCTCCGTGAATGAAACCGACAGTCAGCGCATAGCCGATGAAAGACCGGTCCTTCAACAAGCTCCCCATCGTTTTGAGAGACGAACCGATTGAGCTTGGAATCCGTTTGTCAGGCGGCAATGTTTCAGTCAATTTCATTGAGATAACGAGCACTAGGAACAATCCGATCAATGATAGAGTATAAAAAATCGTATGCCAAGTAGCGAACGGCAAAAGCAGGATGGCTCCCCCCGTCATCGGTGCGACCATTGGCGCAACCGCGGTGATCACCATTAAAAGCGAGAAAAATTTAGAAAGCTCTCTGCCTGTAAACACGTCCCGTACAATGGCGCGCGACAGCACAATTCCCGCCGAAGCGGTAAAACCCTGTAAAAAACGACCAATGACCAGCATAATAATGTTCGGGGAAAGCGCGCAAAACAAAGAAGACAACGCAAATAAAAAGATGGATATTAATAAGGGCTTCCGTCTTCCTTGTGCATCACTGACCGGCCCAATAACGAGCTGACCAAACGTAAGCCCGATCAAACACGCTGTTAAGCTTAGCTGTACGAGCGAGGCTCCAGCTGATAAATCATCGGCAATTTCGGGAAAGCTTGGCAAATACATATCGATATTCAGCGGGCCCAGTATCGCAAGCATGCCGAGCAGAAAAGCCAATGCAAGGCGTTCCTTTCCTGTTGGATTATGGAGCATAGTATCAAACCTTTCTTTCAAGCTAGTAAAATATATTGTTTCATCATGAAATAAACTGGAGGATCGCAAAACATTTGTATATTGTAACATATTTTTTTGGCTGTGAAAGAGGATTGCTCATGACCGGTTAAGATCGGAGATCGAATCGGTCAGATGATTTATAATTGAAGTGAAACACAGGAAGGAGTTATCTTAACTTGAATGCAGTAAACACTGTAGGTTGCTTTACAATTGTGGAAAATAGCAAAGGAAAAATACTTCTGGTTAAAAGAAAAGATTATCCTGTCTGGGACTTGCCAGGAGGCAGAATGGAAAAGCACGAGCAGCCGGAAACATGCGCCATGAGGGAAATGGAAGAAGAATCAGGCTACCGTGTTTCTATTATGTGCAAAATAGGAGAGTACGATCAACCGCAATATCATGACATACAGTACATCTATTCAGGAAAATTACTAGGTGGGGAACCCATTAAACAAGGGCCGGAAACAGCAAAAATCGGATGGTTTCGCAAAGATAGATTACCTTTGTTAATGGTTCCCCATAGAAGAAAACAAATAAAAAATTTTACAAAACATCATAACAAACTAGTAAAAGAAACTTTAAAAACACCTTATTTGATTAGATTTATCACGAAATTCAAGAAATAACAGCCTCTTTTTATGTTGAAGCATTATTTCATCGCTTTGACGATAAGCGATGCCAAAGCTTCAGTCCCTTTCGGCATCAGGTGTACGCCGTCAGCGGTGAAATATTCGGGATGTTTCAGGGCTTCAGTATGCCAATCGACCAATGTCACGTTTTGACGGCTGTCCGCTTGCTTCCGAAGCGATTCATTCACCTTGCTCTCCCACTGACGGGGGACGCGCGTGTTCACGAGATAGACATCAGCGTTTGAGAACGCATCAAGCAAAGCGTCCATCTGACTGTCCGTAAAATAGCCGTTTGTTCCCAGTTCAATCACGACGGCTTTGTCCGAATGATTAAAGGAAGCGTAGGTTGATGTCAATTGAAGCGCTTCCCTCACTTGCCTTCCAACCTGACCGTCGATTGTGATTCCCGGAATTTTCTTACGCAGGCTGGAAGCAATGTCAAGCATGACCGAATCCCCGACAGCCAATACCTCTTTCTCGATATGATCAGGCTCTTTTTCCGCAGACTGCTCATCTTTTGTATTTGACGATTCATCCCCGCCGGCTTTCTGCCGGCTTTTAGTTTCATCATCTTTCCCGCTTTCAGCTTGTACTTTCTTATCATCCTTCCGTTCTTCACTTTTGTCAGCCGGCTGATCCGCTGAGGCGCTTGTTTCCTCATAAGATTTGGAATAGGCCTTTTGCGGCTGTTTCTTTTCGTCGGCCAATCCCGACAGGCCTCCTGCAAAAATGAGGAGTGCGGCAAACATCAGTCCGATTGATATTTTGCTGGGAACGGAAGCGGTTTTCCATTCCGTGATCTTATCCAGAAAAACCCGGCTTACAAACGGTTTAAAACCGTCTTGTCGGATTGGCTTCTCGATAAAGCGATACGAAAGTTCCGCCAGAATAAACGTAACAGCGACCTTAATCGCAACATGCCAGAACACCGGATTTCCAATCTCTTGAACAGGTGTGCTCAGCACGATGACGGGATAGTGCCAAAGATAAATGCCGTACGACCTTTTCCCGATCCAGCGCAGCGGCTTCACGGAAAGGACAAAGCCCAAGAAGCTGCTCGGATGACTGACGCATGCAATCAAAATCGCTGCGATTATGCTGATCAGAAGCATTCCGCCATGATAGAGAAACGGGCTGAATTCATCGACAAAATAAATGCTCATCATAAGCAGCGCGAAAGCGGCAAGCTCAGTTCCGTGCAACGCGTGCTTCAGGCTGCTTGGGAGCCTGTTCCCAGATAGTCTTTTCATCGGCCACACAAGGGCTAATGCGCATCCGATCAACAGCTCGAAGGCGCGCGTATCAGTCCCGTAATATACGCGGCTCGGATCGCCGCCAGGGACGTACAAGATGCTCATCCATACGGCTGAACAGAGCGCACACAGCACAACCGCCGCAGCCAGCCTCTCCCGCTTTTTAAATATGTAGATGCCCAACAGCAAAATGATCGGCCAGATGAAATAAAACTGTTCTTCAATCGCCAGTGACCACAAGTTTTTTAAAGGAGACGGCGATCCGAAACTATCAAAATATGAGAGGTCGTGAAAGATAAACCACCAATTGCTGACATATAAAAGAGAGGAGATCGCATCTCCCCGCACGGTATGCATCAGCTCTCTGTTAAACAAAGCGACCCATATGACGGTTGCGAAAATCATGAGCGTCGCCGCTGGAAGCAGCCGCCGTATCCGGCGCACCCAAAAATCTCTGAATGTGAGGGAAATGTCATTTCCATACGCCGGCAGGATAATCGATGTAATCAAATATCCTGATAAAACAAAAAAGATATCAACGCCAATAAAGCCTCCGTCGGCCCAGCTCATGTTGAGGTGGTAAGCGATAACCGCCAAAACGGCAAAAGCCCGAAGCCCGTCTAACCCCGGTATGTAACGGTGTTGTTGTGTCTGATCTCGCATGGTATTCCTCCAATGATATGTACGTACGGTTCTTCTTTATGTTTCGCGCCTTTTACGGCTCCGATATTATAGACGAAGTCAGGACCGTTTTTTGTTTCAAAAAATCGTCATTTTTATCTACCCTGAATGATGCCGTCTCTCTAGTATAAAAGTTTCAAGCTGAATATGGTGTTACAAAGTTGTAAAAAGTAAAAAATCCATGATTTCAGCGAATCATGGATTTTTTGACTAGCGGATGTAGCGGTCGCCGATCAGCAGGCTCGAAATCGCCTTAGTCGGAATTTCAAACTCTACCGCGCCCATATATCCGGGTGCGACTTCATAATCGTCAAATGAAATCACCAGTTTATGATTCTCTGTAATATAAAAATTTTGGTCGGCCTTGATTCGTTTGAATGGCTCGACTTCCTCGTCATTGATCCAATATATTTTATCAGGATCATCTTTCATTTGCTGTTTCATTTGTTCTTTAATGTTTTCGCTGATGGCCGTAATATACCGGTCGTCTTTAAACAAACTCTTCAAGGTAAGCAGAATTTCATTCTTTTTGTCAATGGTGATATAGCGCCGTTCGGTATAGCTGGACGCTTCCGTTCTTTCGACGCTTCGCCGAATCGAAATCAAATCCTTCGTATCCGTGACTGTCTCATAATCGCTGTAGATGCTGAGATGCCCTTTTTTATTCCGGGACGTCTCCTTCATGAATTCCCGGTAAAGCTGACGGCTTTCCTTTACATATTTCTCGTTAATGCCATTTTCAAGCTCCCGGTTATTCAAGCCGGACAGAGCCGGTGTTTTCACGTCAATACTCGATTCTCCATCTTTCTGTTTGATCTCGGTGAATGTGATGGCCTTAACGACCTTGCCGATGACGGGTAAACGCGACATGGCCTGGGCTGCTCCGGGATTGATATTCACGACGGCAGCCAATAGTACAGCCGCCGCGACAAGCGTTGATGCAGGCCATACCACCAGCCTTCTCTTCTTCTTCGGTTTATGCTGAAGCGCAGTTTCGACAACCTGATCCAGTTCCTTCGGAATGGGGACGTTTTGATATGCTTTTCTCAGCTGTTCCAATTTCTTTTCCATTAAGAAAGATCCTCCTTCGTCAATTGGATGCGCATAAGCTTCAATCCTCTGTAAAGGCGCGTTTTGACCGTATTCAAATTTTCGCCTGTGATTTCCGCAATCTCTTCCAGTTTGAGATCCTCAAAAAATCGCAGAACAATAATGGTGTGGTAGGGATGCGGCAACTCGTCAAGCGCCTCATGAAGGTCTGTATCCCGGTAGATATCTTCCTTGCCCTTGCTTAAAAATTCGATCGTTTGATCATCCATAACCTTTAGTTTTTTCCGTTTGCGCAAAAAATCGATTGCCGTCCGCACCAAAATTTTGTAAAACCAGCTTTTAATCGTATCCGGATTGCGAACAGAATCGACGGAATCGAGCGCTTTTTTGATTGATTCCTGGACAATATCTAAGGCGTCTTCTTGATTTTTCACATAGCTGTACGCCAGCCGGTAAAAGTCTTCTTTCCGGTCTGTTATGCAAGCGACAAGAGACGCTCTGGCTGCTTGTTTCTTCATTGCAATAAAGAACTCCTTTTTTGAATATACGTATATACGGCTGTTACATTAGGATAGACGCGGGAGCGTGAAAAATAGTTTGCGGACTGGTCATTCTTTTTAAAAATATTTTATCATCAAGTGCCGCCAATCTCGATTTCATTTATAATGAATAGCAAATTCGAAGGAGGTGATCACATGGCAAGCATCAGAATGCCGGATCATGCAGCGTCTCATGCAAAGCCTGTTATCGGAAAAGGCGATACTTTGCATGGGGTGGACAAATAAAATCGCCTGAAGTAAGCTTTTCTGGTAATTGGCTATGCCCCTTATTTTACAATCAAAGGAATAAGGAGCTGGCAAACATGGCATACGTAAAGGCTGCCGCTGTTCTACCTGAAAAGCTGCTATCGGAAATTCAAAAGTATGTTCAAGGGGAAACGATCTACATTCCCAAGACTGAATCCGCCCACAAAAAATGGGGTGCACGTTCAGGAGCAAGAAAGCTGATCGATGATCGCAACACCGCGATAAAAAGGGCCTTTAAAAATGGCGAAACGATTGAGCACTTAGCAGCGGAACATCATCTTTCCATCGAAACGATTAAAAAAATCGTTTACACAAAATAAACTGGAGCACGGATCCTTGTGATCGGTGCTTTTTAATATGGCGAGTTTGTTTATTAGCTGATTTCTGCATTTTCTATGCTTTCTCCGTCATGTAATGTAAAAGTGATCATGCAACGAGAGGAGAATATTGTCATGAAACACGGTGTATTGGAAGTACCCGGAGCAAAGCTCTACTACGAAGTGCGCGGCTCTGGGCCTATCTTGCTTATGATTCACGGGGGCAACGGCGATGCAGAATCATACCCGATTACAGACCGCCTATCCGACCGTTACACGGTTATCACATACGACCGCCGCGGGCATTCCCGCAGCAGGCTGGAAGATCCGAATCAAAATTACCAGGTTTCCGCACACAGCGATGATGCGAGCCGGCTGCTGGCCGCTCTGACGGATGAACCGGCCTATGTATTCGGCTGCAGCTCCGGCGCGGTCATCGGCCTTGATCTTGCCATCCGCCATCCTGAACAAATCCGCATGTTGGTCGCACACGAGCCTCCGATTCCACAATTGTTGGCCGGCAGTGACCGCACCAAAGGGTTCGAGAGCTTGGAGAACCTTGAAAAACAATACAAACGAAGCGGATTACAGGCTTTAGAAGCATTCGCGAAAGCGATGGGCATTACGTCCACAGCTCAGCCGGACCGTCCAAAATCCCGGACGGAGCAGCTCATGGCCAACATTGACTATTTTATCCTGTCCGAGGTGCCGGGTTTAAGAGAATATTCACCCGACATCGGCAGGCTTAAAGCTTCACCGGTTACAGTCGTACCTGCCGGCGGCATTGATTCGCAAGGCTGTCTCCCGTACAGGTATGCAAAAGCATTGGCTGATCATTTGAAAACGAAAGTAGTCGATTTTCCAGGCAATCATGTGGGATGCGTTTTATACCCGGAGGAATTTGCCGAAAAGCTGGACATGTTTTTTAGAAGATGTAACAACAAAAATACCAAGGGATGAAACCCTCGGTATTTTAAATCAATCCGCCGTTCGCAGAAAGCGTATGGCCTGTAATCGACATTCGATTTTTCAATTCAAATGCATCCGTTCACTGATGCTCTAAACAGCACCCTAAATAAACATTCCCAAAAGGCTTAGCATTTTAAGAGCTGCAAAATTTGTTCATACGCATTCATATAAAGGACAGGGTCGGGATCTGCTCCTTTTTTCTTCGGCACGTTAAAATCCGATAATACAAAATGATGCTTCGGCTGAACATCATGCTTAGCTAAACAACTCTTGACGCAGCATAAAGGACAGCCGTCAATCGCAATGATATCCCGCCCGGATTTTGCTGTTTTGACAAGCGGTTTCACATCGCCGCCGACTCCGGCAATGCACGACATTTCGGCCGTTTTCTCCCGATCCATTTTAATGGCAATCATATTGGCCGTTTGCGCGGCCGAGGAACATCCGGAGCACGAATACACTAGAGGCAGATCAGTTCTTTTCATCGGTTGACACATCCCCTGTTTTTCTTTATTTTCGCCGGCAAAAAACTATCATTTACTTTACAGGAGGTGCGTGATGAAAACTGTGAGTCAGATCACTTTTTCTATTACTCTATGAGCTGAATCAAACAGCCCAAGCAAAAGCAAAACTGCTTCACACTCCTTTCCCGTATTCAAATGAGAATACTCGCCTCCTTGAGCTATATGGAATCCACAGGAAAAAGAGCAGGGGCTTAAAAGCCCCTGTGATTTGTATAAAAAATTTGCGCCGGCTTTTTAAAGGCGAACCGAATGATCCATTCGGCCAACGCGATGCAAAGCACAATCGCTCCGAAAACGCCTATCGTGTAGCTGATGTCATATATCAGGCCGAGTCCTTTATGGCACACGAAAGTGATCAAGTGAATGAACATATTGGTAAAACAGAACAGATAGCTGCGAATCATCCAATTCCGGTGCTTGATAAACTGATTTCGCCGAGCTTTGATGACGGAAATAACCGTGGCGGCAGGCCAATACATATTCACCATGTTAAAGGCTATGCTGGCGGCCTTCCCTCCGGTAGAATGCGGTGCCATATAGCCTGACGACAGCGTCACAATCAGCACGCAAACGACGTAGAGCCAGCCGTTAAAACGGTGAATCTTGCGGCTTTTGGTCAACAAGGCGCTGGAGAAGTTGACAGCGCCCGAAGCCATCGCCAAACAAGCGGCAACAACGTGAACATACATCACCTTCAGCCAGACCGGGAGATGAAAGGAGTCCCTCAGGTGAGATTTATGGCTGAGAAAAGATGTTGATTGCGGATCAAGAATTAAATTTTCAAACAAGGTATACAGAACATACACCGCGATTACGATCAGCATTGCCGAAAAAACCGATTGACTGCGTTGAGATTTCCTTTTGTTCAGCTTTCGTTCCTCCTAATACATCATGCTCTCTGAAATACCTATATTGTATCACGAAAGCGGACGTGCGCAGCAGCTTGGCATATCAAGCCCTCAATGACAAAACCTTCCCCATTAAAAACAGGCCAAGTACGATTTGTTGCTTGGCTCGGGCCTCCCGTTTTTCTGGAAAGCCGTCATCTTTTGCGGCATACTTTTGAATGATGTCTCTGCTGAAATCGCGAGTCGATGACAATGGCTTCAACAATTTCAAGGATTTGCCTCAGCACGCTGTCCAAACAGACGGATATGTATTTTGCAGCAGGTATGACAATACTTACGGACGATTCGATTCATTCCCGCTTCTTATTCCGAACCAAATATGATTAATGAACAACGACCATTCTATAAAGATCTGGTTACAAAAAGAAGGATCAGTCTACTTCCACGCAAACCACCTCTTTACAAACGCATCAGGCGAATCTTATCTGTTACTTCAAATTTTAATGTTATTATAGATTTTAAAACATGCGGGGATCGGGCCTAAAAAATAAAAATAGAGGCATACATAAAGTGACAGAAGATGTAACTGACAACGATATACACAAACAAAAATTATCGAGAGGCCTGAAAAACAGGCATATTCAGCTCATCGCCATCGGCGGAGCGATCGGAACGGGGCTGTTTCTTGGTTCGGGGAAATCAATCCATTTTGCAGGACCGTCGATTTTATTTGCTTATCTGATTACGGGAATCATTTGTTTTTTCATTATGCGTTCTCTTGGAGAACTGCTTTTATCCAATTTGGAATACCATTCGTTTGTCGACTTTGTCAGGGACTACTTAGGCGACATGGCGGCATTAATAACGGGTTGGACATACTGGTTTTGCTGGATTTCGCTCGCGATGGCCGATTTAACCGCGGTCGGGCTTTATACCCAATACTGGCTGCCTGATGTACCGCAATGGCTGCCCGGATTGATCGCCCTGCTCATTTTGCTGATCATGAACCTGGCGACCGTCAAGCTTTTTGGAGAATTGGAGTTCTGGTTCGCATTAATCAAAGTCATTGCGATATTGGCGCTGATCGTGATCGGCCTTTTCATGATCTTCAAAGGATTTCCCACCCATTCGGGCGCTGCCGCCTTTCACAACCTTTGGAACCACGGCGGCATGTTTCCAAATGGACTGCACGGTTTTCTCCTTTCATTCCAGATGGTTGTCTTTGCGTTTGTTGGCATCGAACTTGTGGGACTGACAGCGGGGGAAACGAAAGATCCGGAAAAGGTCATTCCTAAAGCGATCAACAATATCCCCGTCCGTGTTTTGCTGTTTTATATCGGTGCTCTCCTTGTGATCATGAGCATCTATCCGTGGAATGTCATCAACCCAAATGAGAGTCCGTTCGTCCAAGTCTTTGCAGCGGTCGGCATCATTGCGGCTGCAAGCATCATCAATTTTGTGGTGCTGACATCGGCGGCTTCGGCAAGCAACAGCGCAGTCTTCAGCACGAGCCGGATGATATACTCGCTTGCGAAAGAACATAATGCGCCCGGCGCTATGACCAAACTGACCTCCCGCAAAGTGCCGAGCAATGCGTTGTTTTTCTCAGCGGTCGTAATTCTGATTGGCATCATGCTGAACTATATCATGCCTGAACAAGTGTTTACGCTGATTACAAGCATCTCCGATATGCTTCATCTTTATTTGGGGAATCACCGTCATTTGCCATTTGAAATACCGCAAAACAAGACCGGATTTAGCGAAAATAAACAAATTCAAGATGCCGCTTTACCCGTTTTCAAATTATGTGGTTCTCGGTTTTCTTACGTTTATCCTCATCGTCCTTGCACTGGCGCAGGACACCCGCGTTGCCTTATTTGTCACGCCGGTTTGGTTTATCATGCTGATCGCGATTTACAAGCTGAGGAAACCTAAGTCACAGCAAGTGTAGAAAAATGCGAATCGCCTGCAAAATGTTCTGCAGGCTTTTTGTATGGCTCATCATGTAAAATAAAAAAGATAACAGCTTGATCGCCTACAATTTCAATGGTCAGCCGCTTAGGCAGAAAGGGGAAAACAGATGAAAATCAATCAAATTGTAGATTTGTCGGTATCGTTAAGAGGTGATATACCGTCTGATCCGCCGGGGTTTGTCCCTGAAATCGAATATGCGGATCATAAGCAAGGAGCTAAACAGATGGTCCAGAGCTTTCCCGGCCTTTCCTCGCAAGATCTTCCCGGGGGAGAAGGCTGGTCGCTGGAAAAAGTGAAGATGTCCACGCATGCCGGAACGCATATCGACGCTCCATATCATTACCGTTCTGTTACAGACGACGGCAAGCGGATGATGACAATTGATGAAGTGCCGCTTGACTGGTTTCATGGCCCTGGCGTTAAGCTGGATTTCAGACATTTGAAAGACGGGCATATCGTTACCCCTGAAGAAATCGAACAGGAGCTTCACCGCATCAATCATAAACTCGCGCCCGGCGACATTGTTCTTGTGAATACGTCGGCTGGCGCCAAATACGGACAAAACGATTACCTGCACAGCGGCTGCGGGATGGGGCGTGAAGCCACTCTATTTTTAACGGAACGCGGCGTGCGCCTTGTCGGAACTGACGCCTGGAGCTGGGACGCTCCATTCAGCATGACCGCCAAGCGCTTTGAGCAGGAAAAAGACCCATCCATTATTTGGGAAGGTCATTATTCAGGCAGCACCATTCCTTACTGCCAAATTGAAAAGCTCGCCAACCTTGATCAATTGCCTTCCACTGGATTTTACGTCATGGCTTTTCCGGTAAAAGTTGAAAAAGCGTCTGCCGGCTGGGCGCGCCCGGTTGCTATTCTTAGCGGTGAATGAAGCTTTGAGATCATCACGGGAGGCTCCTATGGCATAAAAAAGCATCGTATTTAAACAGCAATGCTTTTTTATGCCTCCTCTACGGGGGGAGCTACTCTATAAAGATACCCGCTTTTCTTTATCTTTGTTATAAGTTCTGTTAAATAAATAAGTTGTTGTTAAAAGAGCAGCAATTACAATGATGAATAAAACGAAGTATCCGTAAACAGTTTGACCCGCCGGCACTACTGTAATCGTTAAGATGCCTATTAAAGCAACTTGTCCCAACAGCTTTACCGCATTAAACAACGAATTGACACGTCCCATATATGCATTATCGACATGATGGAACATATAACTTTTCCTAAATACTCTGATCGCAGCATTTGAATGCCCCCAAAAGAGGCTTGCAACTATAAATGTCACAGCATTCGGAACGAGGAAGATCACAATGGTTGCTAGAGCAAATACTGTCATAAACAATATAACACCTTGCATATCGGGCCATTTCTTTGATATTTGATATGTGACAAAACCGGCGCCCATAGCTCCAATGGCGTAAACAATATTGGCAATGCCGATAACTGACGGACCTTCGTTTAAATAGTCGTAAATGAAAACCGGATCCAAGTAGTTTGCGACAATAATCACGATGCTTGGTATAAAAGAAGTCAATAAAAGAGCAAACAAAACTTTTCGATGAGATAAATATTGGAGTGAGGAGCTAAAGTTTTGCCAGTAAGATTCATTTTTCATTGTATTGGAATGCTCTTCTGCTTCAGCATTTCGTTGATAGGGAAGTTTGTAGATGAGGATGGAAGCTGCTATAAATGTAGCGATGTTTATGACCAAAATGACTGTCGCATCCATCTTGCCGATCATCATGGCAGCCAGCCCCGAACTAATCATCAGCGCCGCCTGCCCCTGAACTTCAAGACTGCTGTTCACCTTACTATAGTCCTCTTTTTTGAACATTTCCTGAGTTAAAGCGGCTAAAGCAGGATACTTTATCGAATCGTAAGCCGTATGATAAAAAATCAGTATCACAACAAGGGTGATGTCCAACACGGCGGAAATATTGAATAGAACAGAAAAAACGCCTAAGACCACTATTCCTATTATTTCTAAATAGAGAAATATCGCTTTTCGAGAATATCGATCCACCAAACTCCCTAAATAAGGTGAAGCAAAAAACACTAAAATCATCGTTGTCATCGTCAATAACCCATATAAAACGGATTGTTTCAATTGATCAATCAGCAGCCAGACAATTAAATAGGAAGTGATACCGGTACCTATGGTGGAAATCAAATTAGCGGCTAGCAATAGTTTCAACTTTCGCAATTATAAATCACCCATTTTTGATTTCCAAATACACAGAAGAAAATAGACAAAAAAATAGATTTGTGGGTTCAAAATGGAAAAGGCTGTTTTCTTTCATTTCATCACGCTCCATATTTAAAACTCGTTATTTATAAAAGTGACATCCTCCTGCTTTTATATTGGTTCTCCATTCAGTCACAACACTTGCGTAAACAAACAATGAAATGAATACAAGAAACACGCGGCTCCAGCCATCACATTGAAGGTTCCCGATTTTTCATTGTTTGATTTCAACATCATGAAGAACAAACCGGAAAAGAAAAATCCGATAAACCAGCCGATTGGAATCTGGACAAAAGCTAAAATAAAACCAATAATCCCTATCGTTTGAAAAACTTGAGGTGCAAATTCGCGCAAAAGTATTCCCGCCCTTTTTCAGAAGAAATCCGCTCCCTTTTTTTGTATCATATCACATCTCCTCAACAAAATAAGGAAAACAAGTGAATCTTTTGCTATTCATGTTGAATCCAGGCTCAATATTGATTTTTGTTATGATCTTAAAAAAGGAGGTTTGATTACCATGAATACCTTATGCCGCAGCAAACAAGCTCCATTTGAATACACCTTATCTCTTATAGGTGGTAAATGGAAAATGAGAATCCTCTATGAGCTGGCGTGTGAAAAAACGATGAGATACGGGGAGCTCAAACGGGCTATGCCGTTAATCACCCATAAAATGTTAAGTTCCCAGCTGAAGGAGTTGCAAACTGACGGTCTGATTCACCGGGTGGAGATTTCTCAAAATCCCCTCAGAGTGGAGTATTCGTTATCAGACAGAGGACTGTCTTTATACCCTCTCATAGATGAAATGTGCAGATGGGGACAAAGAGAAGGTTTGCCTTATGAGTAAAAAATACTTACTAAAAAGTGCGTACTTGTTTCCTGACGGGAGGGATTTTATACTGAATAAAAATTATTTGTAAGGAGAACAGGATGACAAAACAAATTTATATCATTCATGGCTACAGAGCCTCCTCAACCAACCACTGGTTTCCTTGGCTGAAAAAACGTCTGCTTGCAGACGGAATACACGCAGAAATTTTAGACATGCCTAATCCTCACCAGCCAAGGCTTAAAGATTGGCTTGATACGCTCTCTTTAAATAAGAACACATTAAATAAACATACTTATCTGGTTGCACACAGCCTAGGGTGCGCCGCCGTTTTGAGGTTTTTGGAACAAACGCAATTGCGTCAACCACTTGGCGGAATCTTGCTCGTTTCCGGCTTTGCCAAGTCACTGCCCGATTTAAAGATGTTAGATGAATTTACCGAGGAATCGTTTGATTTTCAGAACATCATTGAGTCAGCTAAGCATCGTGCTGTCATTGCCTCTAGAGACGATCAAATTGTGCCATTTGCATGGAGCAAAGATCTGGCGCAACAAATTGACGCTAAGCTTTACGAAGTTCAACACGGGGGGCACTTTTTAGAAACTGACGGATTTACTTCTTTGCCGATTGTTTATGATGTTTTAAACTCCTATTTCTCAAAAGAAACTTGCTAAAAACAATAAAGGATATTCGGATTTTAGGGCGGCAAAGGGCTTAGAAGCCGCCCTTCTCCAATTTCTTAATAAGTGTGGAAAAAATCGATGCCAAAGTTCCCTGTTTTGAAGTGGTCTGTTACGTCATGCCAATTGAAAATGTGTATAATATAGCTTTGTTGAAGGCACTTGAATGAAAGCGCGTTATGTTTCTTGTAAAGGCTTAGCACTTAAAGCTTCAAAATGAGTCATCTCTAATTTAGATCAGGGATATTACCTAACCAAGTTCCCAAAAGAAATGAATCCCGTTCATTGATATATCTTTCACGCACAAGGGTACACCTTTTTGTATTGGTTTTAAGAGAGCATAACTTTTTTATCAACCTTACATTCCTTCAATGATGTCGCTCAGGGAGTTATTTAATTCAATAAACTGTTTCTCTATAGGTGTAAATTTATGATTTAGTCTTGTAATGAAATATAAATCGACGTATCTATAAGGTGATGGAACTTCTAAATAATGATGGATATTGTAGCGATCTGCTATGCGCTTTGATACTAAGGAAATTCCCATACCCATCAATGCAAATTGCACTAAGGATTCTGGATCGCCCACTTCAATGATTTCCCCCTGTTGGATGTTCGAATCTTCAAAAATATGACATAATAATGTTAGATACAAGCACTTATCTGATAATACAAGTACGTTTTTTCCGTTTATATAATCATCAAATCTCGTATATTGATCTATACCTTGGCCTATGATCACCAATTCTTCATATCCCACTTTTTGATAACTTATCTTTTTATTGTTTAGCGATCCAATCGTATAAGCAACATCGATTTTTCCAAGGAGAACTTGATTTTCAATATATTCTGTTGAACCTGTTTTTAATGTTACCGATAAATCAGGATATGTATGATAAAGCTTATTTAAAGCACTTGAGAATTGAGTTCCACCAACAGATATCATCGTGCCAATACGGAGTTTTTCATCGTGTTTTTTCATGATGTTTTCGGTTTCTTCCCAAACGAACAAGATTTTCTTGTATTGATGATATAATTTTTCTCCCTCTTTCGTTAGTTTGACTCCTTTTGAATTTCTGATAAACAGTTGTTGATGATAATGAGTTTCGATTTTTTTTATTTTCGCAGTCATATTGGATTGAAGGTGATTCAATTTAATTGCAGCAGCAGATATGCTTTTTAATTCCGCCACTGAAACAAAAGCTTTCATGTTTTCAATATCCATTCATATTTCAACCCCCATCAAAAAAAGTGATATAACCATCATAACTTAACATTTAAAATGATCTCTAATTTTAATTATACTCGGTTTAAAGAGTTTTGGAGGGATAGCTAATGAAGAACAACGTGATAAAAGCAGGGATTATAGGCGGATCTTTGAATAATCAATGGGCTAGTCAAACACATATTCCGGTATTGAAGGAAAATCCTTTTTATGAAATAACGGCGATTGGAACATCAAAAATGGAAACCGCAAAAAAAAGCGCTATGATGCTTAAGGCTGCCTCTGCTTTTACAGATTATAAGGAATTAGCACAATCAAAAGATGTTGATTTGGTAGTCGTCAGTATAAAGGTTCCTTTCCATTATGAAGCTTCGCTTGCAGCCATAGAAGAAAATAAACATATATATTGTGAATGGCCTTTAGGCAAAGATACTGTGCAGGCTGAAAAACTGGCAAAATTGGCAGATGACGCAAACATTCATCATGCGATTGGATTACAGGGAAGGCAATCTCCAGAAGTCAATTATTTAAAGCGGGCAATCAAACAGGGGGAGATCGGCAAGGTCATCTCCTGCACGATGCAGGTAGCAACACAAGGAAAGGGAGGAATAACAGATGAAAAAAGCAGTTACCTTTTAAAAAGAGAAAATGGGGCGAACCTTCTTACAATCAACGGTGGTCACTCGCTTGATGTTCTTTGTCATATCCTGGGTGATTTTAAAGAATTATCAGCTGCAATGAACAGTCATTATACAGAAGCCGTCATACAAGAAACAGGGATGAAAATACCAAAAAACACAGCTGACCAAATTTTAATCCAGGGGACGCTCGTTAATGGCGCTTCAGCCTCTGTCCATATTCAGGGCGGAGTTTATCCAGCTTTTCAATTAGAGATTAGAGGGGAAAAAGGTGTTTTGCGTTTAACACAGCATAATTCCTCAGGACACGTACAATTTGGCAATCTCAAAGTCAAAAAGATTACACATCCTCATAATTTGTTAAATGCTGAAGATGTTTATTCTGAAGAAGTAAAAATTTCCCCAGTAAAGGATCATGGTGCAAGAGGCTATGTTGAAACTGCTTATACTATTTTAGCGGAAGATATATTTGAACATAAAAATCAAATCCCAAACTTTCATGACGCTGTCAAACTGCACCGGTTGTTAGACGCCATTCGGAAGTCGGCAAAGACCGGTAAAAAAGTACTCTTAAAAAATGAGTAGGAACCGTATATCTTTTATTTACATGGTCCTTGCACATGCTGATCAAGCTTGAGAAAATTGTTATCCTAAAAACATGTACAAAAGCGAGCTCGACAAAAGTTAGCCCCAAAGGTTTATATACATAGACCTCCTTAAAAGTTTAGCGGCCCAGGGAGGTTACATCGTATTATAAGATCAATTAAGTTTACTTAAACAGTATTCTTAATTGATCTTTTTTATCATTAGTCTTAGGCAGAGAAAGCTATCAGTCAAATGAGGATGAGTAGGGGGATTCCTTGGAATAAGACACAGTAATCCTAGATTTCTCTAAAAAAGTCCTTGCTGATTAATCTATTTGAAAAAAGAATTAAATATGAAATTTAGATCAATTAATTTCTTTGTGAGATGGTTTTTTTATGTAGAAACAAAGGAGAGAAAAAGAACTTTATTATACATTTAAAGTTTAAATGGTTTATTTTTCTTTAATATCAGTTTATATACCTGTATAATTTCTTGGTGATTTTATATAAAGGAGGATAGTATTGGATTATTTGAAAAAAAGATAGCTAAAATGAATTTGAATGAAAAAATTCCATTGGTTAAAGCCACTGCTGCTGATTTTGCTAAGCAAAGAAATTGGAAAAAGGATTCAAAATTAACTAAAATTAATCAAAGAGATGTGTATTTGGATTCGAAAACAGGCAAATACTATGCAGTGGACACCCAACATGGTAGATTTGAAGTTGTTAATAAAAGAGGGAAACATCAAGGAGAAGTGGACTTTAACTTTAACTTAAACGAAACTAAACCAGCTGACAAATCGGGACGTCATGATTTAAAAATGAACTAAGGAAGTGAAAATTAAAATGAACGATCTAGTCTACGAAACTATAGATAAATACTACAGAAACAATAACGAATCAGATTATCTTACTAAATGCCGCGAGCAGTTTGTAATACCAGAAGCAATAAAAAAATTTTCCGAGAATAATAATATGATAATCACAGACGTAAATTTTGGTGAAATATGGCCGTCGTCAAAATTAATATTTGAGTATGAAGACTACACAAAAGGGGAATTTGAAGTTACTTATAGTACCATTTTAATGCTATCTAAGCTTGCACCTTTATTTTATCTTCAGCACGAATTTCAAGTTGAAAACAGAGATGTGAATAGAACTGTCCCAACTCTTGAGGGTTTTGATACTCAACCTTATAACACTAAACAACAAGAATTTGAAGATTGTGTAAAAGAATATTTTTCAAAGAAAGAGTTCATTGAATTATCCTATTCGGAGATGAACGAGGTTGTATGCGGGCTGGATTTTAAAAAAGATGTCACGTTTTTTGGATCACAAGTAACAGTAGAGAATGCATTGTTTTTTGATCTACTAGAAATTTGTCCAGACTAAAATACAGCAATCTTGTGTTATTCAAATAAAAAAGAAAAAGTTAAAGGTGAATAAAATAAAGTAATGAAAGAGGAGGTATCCAGTATCCTCCTCTTTCATATAGATTGGTTCCATCAAAGTAAGGATTATTTTTGCGGTTTCTCATATTCCATTGCATGATCGCTGCCAGAGATGCCTTAGTTGTTGGATCGACAACAACTCCTACAGTAACCAAAAGTGTTAGCACATTTTAAGTCTTACTTACCAGTTGATTCTAGTTATTATAAATTTGACCCAACGCAACGACTTTACTGGATGTATAACCGCAGAAGTCATTTCCTTCAACTAACACGTTTTGTCCAATTTGTGGTCGATTCATCTGTACATCATCTGCATTTTTAGAGCTTCGAAAAAACCGCTCTTTTATTTCGGCGATAGTGGTGTTTTTTAAATGTAGCGAGGTTTTAAACGAACATATAAACCGTTTTCTTGTAAAAAAGGTTAAACTCCAAATGTTGTGGATGTTAGCTTGATGGTCATGTTCGGAAACCGACATGATATAAAAAAACATACCAACAAGCTTTGGTATGTTTTTTCTTAGGAAATCCCTAATCAATGAATATTAGGTTTTCTAAAATTACTGCCTTTGACTTCAGCTACGTCATATACAGTGACAAAAGCATTTTTATCAACTTCATTAATGATTTCCTTTAATTTGGTGTCTTCTAAGCGATTGATGACACATGTAATTTCTTTAAACTTTTCGTGGGAAAAACCACCGTAAGCTTCTTTATATGTAGCACTTCGGCCCAATTGATCGCGAATTGTCTCCACCATCAACTCAGGTTCTGTTGTAATAATTTGAAAGGTTTTAGAACCGCTTAATCCTTCCTCGACAACATGAATGACTTTGGACGCAATATAGTAGGCGATGACTGATAGCAATGCCCCTTGCAAGCCAAATACAGCGGAAACAAAAATAAACACAAAAAGGTTAAAGAATAGAATGAGATCGCTCGTTCCAAATGGCAATTTGCGCGATAACAGCACAGCAAGCATATCAATTCCGTCCAATGCTCCGCCATTACGCAGCGCCAGCCCCATTCCAAAACCAAGGATGATCCCTCCGACAACAGTGACTAACAAAGTGTCCCCTTCGATTATAGCCGGAGTGTGGTGCATAAAACTTGTACCTGCTGCAAGTGATGCGATTCCGATAATCGATAATAACGCAAAGCTTTTCCCGATTTGCTTATATCCCAGCCAGACAAACGGGATGTTTAGAGCTGCGATAAGTATACCAAGCGGCAAGTCAAATAGTTGTGAACCAACAATGCTGAGTCCTGTCACTCCGCCATCAGATACATTGTTAGGAATCAGCACTGTTTCCAATCCATAGGCCGCTATGATTCCTCCGATCATGACCATTATAACTTTGAAAATCATTTTCGCTTTAAATTTCTTATGTTTTTCGATTTTATTCATGTCATTCCTCATTTCAAATTTTACGTTATATTTAAATATACCATAACAGTTTTTCTAGGTTCAAAAGTTCAATCACGTTTTTTGAGCGGCTGCTGCAAATACCGATCATTACATTGGATTAAGGTAACCCTTTTAGACTTGGAACATTCATGTGCCAGTGGTTGGAACTATTTTGCAAGCACCCCGTTTCCGCAACTGGTGAATAACCAATAAAGGCCCTAATGTTTATGGACATTTCCGGCCAGACAAAAGGATTGTCGGCAATAGAACGAAGCATTTGATTCTTCTCTCTCCAAGATGAATGAATCCTTAACTTTATTGGTTTTTCACCCCCCATTCACATAACCCTTCTAAAACCGGCAATAGTGATTCCGCTTTACCAGTGAGACTGTACTCGACCTTTGGGGGAACTTGAGGGTACTCTTCCCGCTTCACCAGACCATCCGCTTCCAATTCTTTAAGTTGTGAACTCAATGTTTTATAAGTAATAGCCCCTATTTGTCTTTTCAGCTCATTAAAGCGAACCGGTTGATTTTCCGCGAGGAGATAAATAATAACCATTTTCCATTTGCCGCCGATCACGGACAATGTGTAGCCAAAAGGTGTATCTTGAATATTTTTAACTTTGCCTTTATATTCAGCCATACTCATATTAACACTTCCCTTTCGGATAGTACCTATCAATAAAGTGCGTACTGTTTTTTTGTTTGCGTTCATTTTATACTAACCGTAATTTGAAGTAAAGGAGACGATAACATGGCTAAAAAAACGATACGTCTGTTGATGCCGCAATGGCAAGGGGGAAACAATCCCAACTACTCTTTTGGAGCGGAACTGCTTGCTTGGCTGGCTCCTGAAAATGATCAGCCCCTTATTCATGTTCCGGTTCAAACTTATGATGGAACTCCACTTGAAAACGAAAACGGAATAAACGGGAGAAAACAACTGCTGGAACAATTGGAGGCTGCTCAGCATATCATTCATGCCCATAAGCCGGATCGCATTGTCATGTTTGGCGGTGACTGCTTAGTCGAACAAGCACCATTTGCTTATTTAAACGAACGATACGGCGGGGACTTAGGTTTAATTTGGATTGACGCTCACAGCGATTTAGTTAGATATGCAGGATATGATAACGGTCATACTTTACCGCTCGGGAACCTTTTGGGAGAAGGAGATGAAGAGTTCGCAAAACATGTGAACATTCCCCTTAAACCTGAAAATGTCTTTATCGCGGGATTAGCAGCTCCTACAGAAGAAGAAACAAACGCGATAACAAAAGCACTTCAAAGACAAGGTATAGTTCCCACAGAACCAGACACTGAAGTGATTCAAAGACTTGGGATTAGAACTGCCGGAACTAAAGAGTTAATGAACAGTACCAATTCTATAAAAGAATGGATAAAAGAAAGCAACATCAAGTATCTGGCCATACACCTTGATTTAGACGTGCTTGATCCGAAGGCGTTTCGTTCTTTATTATTCGCCAATCCTGAAGCACCTGTAACTTTTTCTCCTGAGGGAACAATGCAAATGCCGCACCTGCTTCATCTTCTGAAAGAACTCTCTTCCGAAACAGATGTAGTTGGATTAGGTATAACCGAACATTTGCCGTGGGACTCTATTCATTTGAAGAAATTGCTTAGTGAAATCCCTATTTTAAATCAATAATTTCATAAACGCGACAACAACAAAATAATGGAGTCGAAACCCTCCATAAATAAATACCAAGGGGTCATAACCCTTGGTATTCCTATGATGCGGCCGACAGACTTGAACTTTCGCGGGCTGCGACCCCATTAAGTCTTCGACAAAGATGATTCGACCTAACCATTCGGCCTGCCTTTTCATTTCCCGCTCGATCTTTAAGATGCTGCATAAATGACGGCTCTGATTCCGACCTTTAACTCCTGCATGGGGTTGAAGGTGGATTTATATTTAATTTTCCAGCCTCTTTTTCATCACTGCCGCCAATTGCTCCGCATTGGGATCTCCTTCATTTTGCAATTGATCAATGATGTTCATGTAGTCTGTATCATTTCGGTTTTGACTTAATTTATATGCAGCCTGAATGTCTTCCACCTTAATCTTAAACCCGACAATCGCTTTCAGTTGTCTTTCTAAAAGTTGAGGAGAAAGGTTATCCCATAAAATTGGATTTTCTCGGTGTTTTTCGTATTTTCCCATCATAATTGTTAATTCTTCTATTAATTCATCTCTCTCTAGAATGCTTGCTTGACCGTATATATGGACGGCTTGATAATTCCATGTTGGAACATCCTCATGCCCATACCAGGAAGAAGAAATGTATGCGTGCGGCCCCTGAAACATAACAAGCACATCTTGACAGGTTTCAAAAGTTCTCCACTGCGGATTTCCAAAAGAGACATGGCCGGTGATATAGTAATCATCACCTTTTTTATTGAATCCCAAAGGCAAATGAGTAGCGATTGGCTTCCCTTGTTCTGGCGTAACAATCGTGCCAAAAGAGTTTTTTTGGACAAAATCCAAAATTTCATCAACATTTTCGACTTTAAAAAATTTTGGAATATACATCGTCATCCTCCTTTCAAAAAAGTTATAGGAGTGTTTTGGTCATGATCAAGTCCGTTTGTTCTTCATATCCCATATAAAAAGAGTGAGCACCGGTTTGAACAAACCCCATTTTCTTATAAAAAACAATTGCGTTTTCGTTTTTTTCCCATACGCCCAGCCAGATTTTCTTTTTATTCAGTTCCTTCGCAATTTCCATAGCTTTATTGAACAGATATTTGCCAAGCCCATGTTTTTGAAACTCGTTCTTGATATAAATTCTCTCAATTTCAAGTGATTCATCACCCATTTTTTCAGTTTGGGCCTCATCAGTATTGACCTTTAAATATCCAGCGATTTCATTGTTACAATAGACAAAAAAGAATTGCGAAGCTTTGTTGGATAGTTCTTTTTCTAATTGTGTTAAGTGAAACGCCTTTTCCAAATAGGCCTTCATATTTTCCGGCGAGTTCTGATGCTTAAATGTCTCATTAAAAGTTTCACAACCAATTTCTTGAAGCTTTTGTAAGTCTTCAAGGGTGCACCTTTTTATATTTACTGTCATTTCAATCTGCCGCTCCTTTATGCCGTCAATAATTTCTCTTGTTCCCCTTTTTCACGAACTCCCAGTCTTTTTCTACATTTTTTCTTACTCTTTGAAGAAGATTGAAGATGGTCTCCGCTTCCCCCTCGGAAAACCCCTCTAATGCCACACAATTCGAATGATCATTTTCTCTTTTTATAAAAGGAAATACCTCATTCCCCTTTTCCGTCGGAAAGAGTTTTTTTATTTTTTTGTTATATTCATCATCTCTCCGTTCAATAAAGCCTTTCATTTCAAGTTTTTTTATAGCGCGGGCTGCGGTGGTCCGGTCCACTTTAATCATTTCAGCTAACTTCTCCTGAATGATTCCCGGGTTTTCGCATATTCGGACAAGGTACAAATATTGCCCTTTTGTCAGGTCATGTTCTTTAAATTCGATATTGCTTATAGAATCCAAAGCCCGGGCAATCATTCCAATTTCACGAAGAATATCCTTCATCATAAACTCCTTTCGAACATGTTTTTGTTGCAAATACAACATAAATGGCGTACATTAAATATACCGAAATTTTGTTGTATTTGCAATAAAAATAAAGAGGGCGAGTTAAGTGAAATATGTTTTTTATGTATTAGGAATTTTAATCTTAACCCTTGGGATTGCTTTTACGATTCAATCAGATCTTGGCGCTTCGCCTTTTGACGCACTTTTGGTGGGACTGTCCATACATGTGGGGCTTACTGTGGGAAGTTGGGAAGTCATCATTGCTTTGCTATTCATAGGCTGCAATTCTTTTTTAAAAAGCCAAAGACCGGAAGTTTCAGGGATGCTAACGGCGTTTATAACGGGGATCGGCATTGATATGTGGCTTTTTTTCCTGCACTTTTTTATCACACCAGAACAATGGTGGAGCAAAGTGATTTGTTTTGGAATCGGCTTGGTTGTTACAGGTTTAGGAACCGCGACATACTTATACACAAATTTTGCTCCGATGCCAATTGACCGATTCACATTCATCATAAAAGAATTAACGAGAACCAACATATTTGTTTCGAGAACCATCATTTACCTCGTCTTCTTGACAGCGGCCGTCATCTTAAAAGGACCGATTGGCATCGGAACTTTATTAACCGTTTGTTTAGGAGGGCTTGTTCTTCATTTTTTTATGCCGTTTGCTGGAAAAGTATTAGGCCGCTTTACAGACGCTCGTATATTACGATAAGAAATGTTTTTAATGCCACTCCCTACTTTTTCACAGAACTTTTATTGAAAATTATCAATATGATTCCGGATGCTATTAAGCTTATAACTAAGGTAGAGGTATCTAATTTAAATATTTTTTTTATTCCATTAATGAAAAATGACCATAAAATATATATCGTGATAGCACTTAGCGTAAACACTCTGAACCATCTGGGGATTGCGAGCCAAGCCTTTAAAAGTTTAGTTGAGAAATTCCCCATTTTGTTCCTCCTTTTTCATAAATAAATATTTTCGTATAAAATGACAATTTTATTGAATCTTTCCACGGGATGAATTGATTATCCCTAATGAGACTTTAGGTTCTTTTTGAAAAATGCTATATCTCGTAAAATAATCACAAGACAGTTGGACGATATGTTTTGGTAGCCCATAGTCAAATTCCCCCCTCTTTTATAACCAAAATTTTCTTAGGAAATATATTGATTATTTTATAAATATTTAGTATAGTTTAAAATATATTAAATAAATGGTTATAAAAGGAGGAGGAAGGAAATGATGAGAAAATTTATTTCATTTTTCATGGTGTTTTCATTAGCTGTGCTGGTTGTATCTGTTGTTTCTCCCGGTTATGCAAGTGCAGCAGAAAGTAAGAAAATTCCTGTAGTTCAGCAGAATAACATACAGGCTCCTTTAGCTTCAAATATGAATAGCGGTGTTACTAAAATCCAATCTAAGTTTGAGACTCCTGTAACTGCAAATTCTAAAGTACATACGCAAGGTATTCCTTTTGCTAAACAAATAATAGTAAAAGCACTTAGGGTTGGTGGTCCTGCTTTAGGAACCCTTATTAAAAAAATTCCATATAAATGGGCTCAAAAAGCTGGTGATGCTTGTTCTAAGTGGGGACATAAAGCGGCTGACGTTATAGATGAACTTACAAATTTCGGAGAAACAGCCGTTACTGTGGCATTAGTGAAAGCTGGAATTCCATTAGCTGATGCACAGCTAATTGCGAAGGTTGTTGTATTCTTTTTGCTATAACAACTATACATTAAAACAAAAGAGTGAAGGTCATAAGCCTCACTCTTTTGTTTTAATTATTGTAAGGGGAGATGCACCATGAATCTACTTATTATGACGTTATCAATTTATCTTTTCTTTCTTATCGTCTTTTTTATTTTTATGTACAGAGGAGAAAAGAAAGAAGCTGAAGAAAAAAACACAGATGAAAAATTTTTATTATCTACAGCAATAGGGGCTTTGGTTTTATCACTAATCCCTACTGCAGTTATAATGGGGATAATCTTATTTGCAACAGGATCGGCAAATGTGCTTGTAAGCTTTTTTAATTTAGAAATAGGATTTAAACAGATTGTTATTATGAGTGTGTGTATGGTTGTTTATTCTTTTACTTTTGATAATATATTTGTGGCTGTTGGAAGGCACCTTTTAGGAGATAACTTTTTCAAGTTTATATTTGCTGCTATATTTAGATTTTTATTTATTTATATAGTGGGTATCTTGTGTTCTATTGGGAGTAGCAACAACTTTAAATTATCTTTAGGATTAACTTTATTTTTTCTTTTGTTAGAATGCATTTCCCTTAAAAAATCTGATCGTGACAATAATTTAAAATCTTAAGGGCGGACATAGCATGACCGATAAAGAAAAAGAAGAATTTACTGCGAATTTAATGCACATGAAAAATGCGATAGTGTCTCTTTACGAACATCTTGCCCCAGATTTTACTACAAAAGACTTTGTCATCTTGAAGTACGGACTATCTGCGGAAGAGTCCAATAAACTTGAAAAATACTTAATTGATCATCATATTCAAAACAAAGCTCCAACAAAAGAGGAAGTAAGATCAAAATTAGCAGAGATTCAAGATCTCCCAACAGACAGCGTTCCGATGGACAAAGTTGAAGATATCCTAAAAGGTTATCAAGCCGATGGCATAATGGATAAGATGATTAAAAAGGTATTAAAGTAACTAATATAGCAGGCTGAACGCCTGCTATTTTCTGTACATTCAATCTTCTGAAATTAACCTCGTAAACAATAATTCTAGTTTCCCACTAGAATAATTAAAAGAATATCTTAAACTATTATAAACTTCTGATTCAACTTTATATGATTTAACTTCATGGTTGTTTATTACATTACTCAAATCCAATTTATTGTATATCATACTTATTATTTCGTTGGTTGTCATATAGGGATTAAATACTTTCATTATAATCCCAACAATCTGAAGATAACTTTTAAGGCTATCGCCTGTGTCCTTATTAAATCCATCTACCAAAATCAATTTATTATTAAGATAAATTATTTAAATTTTCTCCATCACTATATTCAAGGTTTATTGATTTAGTGTTTTCGCCTAATTCTTTGCCTCTTTGTTAAATCGCTGTTCAAATTCATCAGGCGTCATCCCACTTTCATCTAATTCACTTGAACAAATACTATGCACATCATTAGAATTATCTTCAGATGTGTCCTCAGATCCAGCCTTTTATAAAATTATTACAGTTAAAATATCAATGCTACACACCATAAAACACGAAAAGCGCAAACCATTTGGTATGCGTTTTTCATCTCTTTTTCAGCCTTTTGGACTTTTATTAGATTTTTTAATAGTAAAGCATTCTGATATCCATTCAAATTTATTTCATGAATTTAAACCTCAATTTATAACCACCATCAATATGTTAAAACAAAGACAATATTGACATAATCTCAAAAGAGTGCAAGTTTATTTATAGAAGTATTAAACTAAGGAGCCAATAACAAATCATGAATAATGTTTCATTAATATATAAGGAATTTGGTGATCCGCTTCAAAAATTACAGCTATATACCGGAGAAAAGCTTCCTCTTCAGCCAAATGAAATTCTTGTCAAAATGATTGCCAGTCCAATTAATCCATCAGATTTGCTTCCAATTAGAGGGGCCTATTCTCATAGAATTAAGCTGCCGGCTGTTGCAGGATATGATGGTGTGGGAATTGTCATAGATCAGGGCAAATATGTATCATCATCACTGATTGGAAAAAGGGTCCTCCCTGTAAGAGGAGAGGGAACTTGGCAACAATATGTAACCACCAAAGCCGATTATGCAATAGAGCTGCCTCCATCAATAAGTGATAACGACGCCAGTCAACTGTATATTAATCCATTAACAGCCTGGCTAATTTGTACGGAATCATTGCGTGTTCAGCCGAATGAAATTGTGTTAATGAATGGCGGAGGTACATCTATTGCAGGTTTGTTTGCGCAAATTTCTACTATACTGGGATTCCGTTTAATTGTCATTACAAGAAACAGCCGCAAGATAGAAAAACTTCAAAAACTTGGGGCATGGAGAGTCATCGACGCTTCCAACGGTTCTATATATGAACAGATTTCTGATGCTTGCGACATCGGTGTTGACCATGCAATTGACTCTATTGGAGGAGAAAGCGGCGAACTGCTGGCGAGGACGTTAAAACCTGAAGGAACGTTTGTCAGTTATGGTCTGTTGTCAGGTATACCAAACGATTGGCGAAAGTTACACAATGTATACCATGTGTCACCACAATTATTCGCCTTAAGACTTTGGAACGAGAGACATTCCGTTTCTGAATACCGCAATCGCTTCTCGCAGGTGATTAAGCTCGTTGAGAGCGGAAGAATGGTCATCAATGCTCCAGAAAAAGTATATGATTTTGAAGATTTCTATGATGCGTTGAAGCATTATGAACAGCCGGATTTGAATGGAAAAATACTGTTGAACTTTGCAGTGAAGAAGAAGATGTAACACTTGATTGATTTTCATTAACAAATTCGAGATGTGGGAGGAGAAAATGCAATTGCCCCATTCCTTTTGTCGATCGAGCTCAACAAAATACAGTTCCATAAATACAAATCTGAGGTCAATTCCGAACGGGATACTGTGTACTTCTTCCTCGGTGAAGGGAATGACTGCGCATATGTTAGCTCCTGACGTTGATCTGACTACATATGATCAATGATGACTCAAGAAAACAGAAACATTGCATATCCTTAATATGGAAGTACCGAAAGTGAAAGGTGGCAACTATTTTTTCATAAAGGAACAAAAAGCTAATTAAAGTTGGTTATTTTAACAGACTTGCCACCAGTCACGTTATGTAAAAAAGCTGACAAAAATTTCACCAATTTTATCGTAGGTAGAGGTTTCTGCTGATAAATTTAAACTTCGTAATGAGGTTAAAAGAGAAACTGTAGAAGATATACAGGCGAAAAATATAAAAATAGAAAAAGAACGAGGTGACCTTTCCTTTTTGCGATACGACACGTTCACTATTGCTTTGTTGTTTTTGCTTAATCTAATTTTTTAAAGAAATTTATTGACATCAAAAATACGATCATGTTATTATTAAATATTTGATGAAAAAACGAATATATGGTAATCTTAAGAAGGATACCATATATGGAGGTGGATGATATGTTTCAAATTGGCGATAACATTATTTATCCAATGCAAGGAGCAGGTATAATTGAAGCCATAGAAGAAAAAGAATTCTTAGGGGAAAAACAACAGTATTATGTCATAAAAATGTCAATCAGTAATATGCAAGTTATGATTCCAACGGGTAAAATATTGAGTTCAGGTATAAGACCTGTTACTGATATACTTGCATTAAAACACATTATACACATTTTCCAGCATGGAGAATCAGATCGGTTACTGCCGTGGAAACAAAGGTTTAAAGTAAACACGAACAAAATAAAAACGGGTAAAATACAAGAAGGCGCTGAAGTTGTACGTGATTTAATGCGTATGAATAAAGAAAAAGCACTTAATGCAAGCGAAAAAAAAATGTTGGATAATGCATATGAATTTTTGATTAGTGAACTGGAAGTAATTAAAGGAATCACTGAAAATCAAATAAAAAGTTTCAGTTAAAGTTCATTATAGATAATATATTGCATCCAAAAAAACATCCTGTAATTTCCGGTAACATTATGATAATTAAAAGTAAATCATTTCAAAGACGTTTAACTTCTTCAACTTATTTTTAGAACATTAACCTCTTTTGTTATTCCTACAATTAATCCATTTTTATTACTTAAATTTCTTTTACGAACATTTACAGTTTATCAAAAAACCCGATTAAATCGTCACTTGATTTTTGTAATCCTGATTCACACTGGCACGGACAAGGAGCCGTAAGGATGGAAGAGAGGCAGGGCTTCCATTGTTTTAGGTATATCTAAGTGATGATTTCTAGAAGAAAGAACAATCAATCTCACCTTTATCTTTAAGAATTTTTTTTATTCACTTCGGCAGTGAATCGTTTATCTTCCTTCCATAAAAGAGATACGCGAGTTGGTAACATCTAAATATATGGACAACAATAAAAAATGATGGAATTTCTATAACTAGATTACTTCTATTAAGATTGAGTCTTATGTAAAAATTGAAGTTGGCAGAATTCTTGTAGATGGACCAGCTGTTATTTTCATTGATCCAAAATATCTAAAAATTGTTGAATGAACGAAGAAAAGGATGATTCTTTACGAAAAGGGATGCTTTTTGTTTGATGTTTGATGCCAGTGATTTGTAGGACTTAGATTGCGAAGTCTTGTACTTAAATTAACGAGCAAGTTAGTGAAAAAAAATAAAAAGTAATTGCATTCGAAAAAAAATAAATAATTTATATACATTCCGCATATTGTCAATCCAGTATGTTATACTGTAAACAACCTTTGAAGCGTTAAATCTTTTTCTATTACCTTTTACCACCTCCCTACTCGAACGTTGAGTAGGGTTTTTTATTAAGCATTATACAGAGAACATAAAAAAACAGGCCCTATATATAGAGCCTGTTTGTATAAACGATTGAAGATTAAGCAGTTTTTTGAACGTTAGCAGCTTGAGCTCCGCGAGGACCTTGCTCAACGTCAAATGTTACTTTTTGACCTTCGTCTAATGATTTGAATCCGTCACTTTGGATTGCAGAAAAGTGTACGAATACATCGTCTCCATTTTCACGTTCGATAAATCCAAAACCTTTTTCTGCATTAAACCATTTAACTGTACCTTGTTCCATTTTTGTTGCCTCCTAGTGCGTTACCGCACATTGTATTACTATCCTTGCCCAAAGTATCATCAAGACGAAAAGTCAATATTCATACTATCCTTTACACCGAACAAAAATAATTCTTCTTTATCATAACAGGAAACGGAAATAATTGCAATTCATATTTTTGTTTTATTCATGGCATTATTTCCTAAATGTGGATGTCAGTGCAGAAGCGGAGTCTCAATAATTCTGCATTGAATTTATAACATGTCTAACAGGTCTAATAACCATGGTTTAAAAACACCGTGAAAATGAATCAGAGTGTCTTCAAACCTTACTAGTAATGTCCTCAAACAATCAATGCTCACGGACTAAATAAACCGATTCCCTAGGGGAGCAGGGAGAGCGTTTGGCCCGATAAAGAGCCGGGTATAATTTTCATACGCATTTGTATCCCGGCTGGCTCTGCTAATAAACATTTAATCGAGCTGGAAATCAGCTTCTCATTTCCAATGATTTTATAGAAGAATAGGAAAGATACTTGTCATTTATAGTGGATGACGCAGGGACTTCAAAGGCAATAAAACGTTTTCTAGATCATCATAGGAGGGAAACATTAAAAAATGAATGAGCAAAACCTAAGGACTTTGAGAAAACTGGTTACACCTTATGAAAAGTCCGATTTACAAAAAAGTATTTCTCAAATCATTAACACATTGGTGCCATTTTTCCTGTTATGGTGTTTGGCATATAAGAGCTTGTCGATTTCTTATTTCCTTACATTAGCGATTTCTGTTGTTGCGGCAGGTTTTTTAGTGAGAACCTTCATAATCTTTCATGATTGCTGCCACTACTCCTTTTTTAAAAACAAAATGGCGAATCGAATCCTTGGAACAATTACAGGAATTCTGACTTTGCATCCTTTTGATCACTGGGGACGCGACCATTCTGTCCACCATGCGACAAGCAGCAACTTGGACAAACGCGGTACAGGCGATATTTGGGTACTGACCGTTGAAGAATATAAGGAAGCCTCAACTAAGACAAAAATAATGTACCGTTTGTACAGAAATCCGTTTGTTATGTTTATGATTGGGCCGATTTACGTCTTCGGGATTACCAATCGTTTTAATCGTAAAGGGGCAAAACGCAAAGAACGGATGAATACGTATGTAACGAACGTGGGAATCGTCGCTTTGACAGCACTTTTATGCTGGGCTATTGGCTGGCAAAACTTCCTGCTGGTTCAGGCGCCAATTTTTATGATATCGGGATCTCTCGGAATTTGGATGTTTTATATTCAGCATACGTTTGAGGATTCTTATTTTGAAGAAGATGAGCATTGGGAATATGTAAAAGCAGCAGTTGAAGGAAGCTCTTTTTATAAGCTTCCAAAAGTCATGCAATGGCTAACAGGCAATATCGGTTTCCATCATGTTCATCATTTAAGCCCGAGAGTCCCAAACTATAAGCTTGAAGAAGTGCATAACAACATTAAACCATTGCAAAACGTTCCGACCATTACACTGGCAACAAGTCTTAAGTCATTAAAGTTCCGCCTGTGGGATGAAGAAAGCAAAAAATTTGTTGGTTTTAGCCACTTAAAAAAAGCTTCTAAAAACCAAATATCAGCACACCTAAGAACGGATTAAACAACTCCCCATAATCGATGATAGCAGGCAGTGTATCTTGCAAAATAAAAGTGCAGACTCGCACAACGGTTTTGTGCAGAGGTCAGCACTTTTTTAGTGCCAAATATACTTGCATACTTCACCACACGGTACATTTATTGCCGTATTTTCTGCAAAAAAATAATACTAAAGGTAGTTAAACCCTCGGTATGATTGGTATGCGGCCGAGAGGACTTGACCCTCACGGGGTTGCCTCCACTAGGCCCTCGATAAAGTGGAAGCTTATCACGATTTATGAAAGCTTGTTTTCATGGTATCTCTTTACACCAATTACATAAAACTTCATTGTTTTTAAGAATGATGAAGTAAAAATGGAGTAAGCTTTTCAAACGAATTTCGTAAAGCTTACCAAAGTGGTTCTTAAGATTTTTTTGTTTTTTAAAATGGTCTATCCATGAGATTGATAACAAAAAAAAGGTTTCACTATTGTCTTTTTTTTTCGTTAATTCGGACCCTCGACCAATATCCTGGAGTTATTTTTATTTGACGGAATCCTCGATTGAACCCTTTTATATTTGTTGTAAAAGCTCGTGCCTTCACAACAGAAAAGTCTAAATATAATTCAATCCTTCCAATGATCATATTCTGTTCTTCTTGCTCGTTCTTTGTATTTTTCAATTTGCTCTTCGGTTGAAATTTCAGAGAAAAATTAGCCGAAATAAAAGGAATTCCTCACTTTACGAATGAAGCAACTGAGGAAATACTTTTAGGGTACAAATTAGATGGAATACATGCAAAAATCATTAATAGCGCATTAAAATAAAGCAGGCATATGCCTGCTTTAAAATTTATACTGGTTCAAATTCTATAACCTTGCTTTCCCTTTAATCCAGTGTTTTCCTATCAAGGCCTAAACAATCGTTTTCCCCACTCCGAGGAATACATTGGAATCCCAACTAAAAGACCATCGCCTCTTAGTCACTCACATTAACAATGATTATAAAATGTCTCAAGGAACGATCAACAGCCGCTACCCCTGATTAAAGATGATCTGTTACCACACTGTTACGTTAGAACTTCCACTACTTTGATATCCCTCTGTCGCTAAGACTTGATAAGACCAAATACTCCCCAGATTCATTCCATGACTCTTCCATGCTCTAACATGATTGCTGAAAGTGATTTTAGCGTTGCTTCCAGTTGGTCTCTTCGTTTGGCGAACACTCCAGTACTGCGTGAAAGTAGTTTTTTCGCCATCAATGGAAGGTGCATTATAACGTGTAGTTGTATATATGTCATATGTGCCGCCATCACTTTTTACAGTACCTTTATACGTTCCAGTAGGTCTATAAGTACCCCATGAATCCACTACATAATATTCTATGAGCGGTGCTCTCGTCCAACCATATAAAGCCAAATATCCATTGCCATTCGGCGCCCAAACTCCGGCATTATAGTTTATTGTCCTAGATGGCGAACCTGTAGTCCAACCTTTACCAACAACGAAATTTCCGGTATTAGACCAATTAACGCTGTAATTCCCGCCAGGCCCATTAACAGCGTTTACTGTTCCGCCGCCATCAGTCCAATTTTGCCAGTAGTCTGGACTAGCTGCAGAGGCGGTTGCCGAAAACAAGCTAATACTCATTAAAGCTGCCGTTAATCCAACTAAGAAATTCCTTTTAAACTTAAACATATGTTACCTCCTATAATAATTATTCTGACTTTGACATGAGGTAGCACCCGTATAGATTTAAAACATTATTAATTACTAATGCCAAAGTTTTTGATCGTTCTCTTCAATATAATACCATGAATTCATGAGTGAATATCATAAATAAATGTAATTTAATTACAAAGACCTAAAAAATCACATTATAAGTGTTCTTGTAAAACTATAGCCTTATCCTCTTTTCGCAGAATCATAAATCTGACGGATTAATATTTGTAATTAATAACTATTTATACCATTTCGTATAAAGGAGATATACATGAGAGATTGTGAAGTCATTGTAGCTGCCCCAGGTGGTGCTCCTGACTTTGAAGCTGTAATGGAACGTTTCATGTCCAAAAAGTCAGCTCATCAGATTGTTTACTGTGTTTTCGATGTTTCTACAAAGACAGTCGGTCAATCGCCAACAAGCCGCTCACTGTGGCGTAGGACAGTTCTGAATTCACTTGAACTGAATCATCCTATCGAAGGAATTCAAGGAAACGGACTAGCTTACTTTGCCTTGGTCAAAGAAAAAATTTCAGAGGGAATCGTGCTCAAGAAAGCTGACTCGCCTGATGAAATTAATACACGTTCTCATTATTGGCTGAAAGTGATCAATTATCATTACACCGAAGTCGTTATTACCGGCACACCAAAACGGATATAAAATTTTCCCCATCCCGATAGAACTGCAGCTGGGTTTATGGAATTCATGCCACATGCAGAACGAAGTAAGTTCCACTCTATGAAACAAGTAAAGTCTGAATCTGATGAATATGTATTTATTGAGCCTATTTTTCATTAAAGTAAAAATACAACAACAAAACAAAAAATACCAAGGGTGTCAAAACTCTTGGTATTCCTATGATGCGGCCGAGAGGACTTGAACCTCACGGGTTATTCACCCACTAGGCCCTCAATAAAGTGGAAGCTTATCACTGCTTATGAAAGCTTATTTTCATTACATCGTTGATTACACAAAATTTGATTGTTTTTTATTAATTATGGAGTAAAAATGGAGTACGAACTTACCAAAGTGGTTCTCTATTCCCTCTTTATTTAACAAGGTCTATCCATGTTTAAAGCAGCTAAAGATTTTTTAATTTTAAAGGCGAAGGTATGTTGCAAATCTTCAGAAGTTAAAGCTTTATCATGTATCCTCTAAAGCCTGTTCTGCTTCATCAAGCAAATAGAGCGCATCCTGCATAGAATAAATCCCCCCTTTTTTTTCATGAACAAGAATTAATACACCAAAGAATAGGTGAAAAGTCCTCGAAAAACTATTGTGAAATATTTGAAGAGGTTCTTGAAGAGTGGTTTTCTGCTGAATTGATTCTTTTAAGCCAAGGTGGTGATGGTACTGATGACCTTGAAATGAGAAAAGAATTGTACGGGTGGCGTTTTGTTGAGGCATTGAATAAAGAATAAGCGCTACCTCTTCCCTTCTGCTCAAGATACATATTGCTATGCTGTGCTTATTCTTTCTTAGCGTACAATAAAGCTCCCTCGTAGCAAAGGAGCTTAAATTAGAGAGCTTTATTTAACTCATGTTTAATCCAAAGTTCGAAGTATTGAGTAGCTTCATCTTCACTTAAATCTTTACTTGTTATCGAGAATATCTTACAACCGAATGGATCGATTTTTGAAAACTTCAAAGACGGCTCATCCATTGCATGATCCTGAAAGTTAAAATACACGTCCCAAACATCAACATCTAGTCTCTTTAATCCTACTGCTTCAAGATCTAATCCATTTTTATCGTAACTAATATGTAGATGTTGCGTTTCATCATAATTCATTAGGAAACCCTCCCTTTAGAAAATGATATGATGTTTTTTCATGTTAGGCGGCACATGGTAATGAAGTTTATAGGGGCCTCCCGTCTTAACTGGATAATAATCTAATCTGAAAATTGGTTTTCCGGTAGATTTTAAACGAACTTGAATAATTCTGCCACCACCACCGGGGCCATCAATCTTATATTTACTCGGCGCCTTTAAAGCTTTTTCAACATATGGTCTCGCGATTGCCCAACCTTTTTTCATTCCAGACCTGCCAACTTTGCTAATTAAGACCCTTAAAGCTGTAGCAACAATTGGCACCCACATCGGCTTTATTTCAGCGTCCTTAATCTCTTGTTTGGCAAGCACCTGTTCTAACTGCTGAAATACTGGGTCTTCTATTAAAAAATCAAACTCTTTTTCAAACTTTTCATTATCCAAACTTTGAATGTCCTTTTTATTGATTGTTGAAATTGATGATATTCCATCAATGTTTTTTGGAAAAATCTCATTCAATGTATTGAGAGTTGAGTTGAAATCAATGCTTTCATCCTCTTTCCCCTCTTCAATTGCTTGAGATAATGGACTTAGAACACCCATAACCAACACAAAGACCAAAAGTGAGACAATAGTTTTAATAAACTTTTTCGCCATATTTGACCTCCTAGTTAATTATTTTTATTCCAAATATATCAATATATGGTATGAAAATCAACAGCTAATTTTACTTTAAGTAATCAAGTATTGCGTGGATGGTGTTTCCATTCTGCTCAAGATAAATAGGTTTTATTGAATCAAAAAAATCCTGTCTTTAAAGTGACATGTTCCTTCCTCAGCATCAATAAATGCAACATAATCTTTGTTTTGGATTTTCAAAATTTCATTATAATGCTACAGCTATAGGAACAGAGAGTTTATCAGCATTTAAAAAACTGCAAGGTCGACAGCAAGCCAAATTATTACTAAATTCAGCAATACACAATAAATAAACACATTCGAGAATATTTCAAAAATGCTGATCTACAAAAGATCTCGCACACCCATATCATCGATTTTAGAAATCACTTACTCGATAAGAAACTGAGCAATAAATCCGTAAATAATATCATATCCACTTTAAATAAAATATTCGAGACAGCCCAAAATGAAAAATTTATTCAAAACAATCCATGCAGCAAAATCAAACAACTCCCTCTTGATCGAAAAAAGATGAAATTTTGGAGACCGGAGGAATTTAAAAAATTTATCAACTTAATTCCTGATGATCAAGTCATTTTTAAAACATTTTATGCACTAGCCTTTTTCACCGGAATGAGGTGCGGTGAAATGTTAGCCCTCCAATGGAAAGACATAGACCGAATATTAATGGAAATAGATGTTCGCAAATCTGCAACATATTTAAACAAAGAGTTTATAGTGACGTTACCCAAAACAAAAAATTCTATTCGACGCATAAGCATTAATAGAAAACTTTTCTCTCTCCTAGACTATTGGAGAGAGAAACAAGAGGATTTATTTAAAAAACTCAATATTCTTCATTCAGATGAGTCCTATATTTTTCAATATAAAGACACTCCATCATCAAAGGACATTTTCAGTCGTAAAATTAAATACTTCTGTAAAAACAACAATAGATGTATACGGACACCTATATCCCAATAAACAGAAAGAAATGACGGACAAGTTAGACGACTTATTTTAAGTAAGTGGGCACGGTGTGGGCACAGGAGACAAAAAACTAGATGAATATAAAAAATACCAAGGGCGCTTAAACCCTTGGTATTCCTATAATGCGGCCGAGAGGACTTGAACCTCCACGGGTTATTCACCCACTAGGCCCTCAACCTAGCGCGTCTGCCATTCCGCCACGACCGCATGATATGTTGTTTTTAAAGTGCGGGTGAAGGGACTCGAACCCCCACGCCGTAAAGACACTAGATCCTAAGTCTAGCGCGTCTGCCAATTCCGCCACACCCGCGTGAAAAAACAATGGTGAGCCATGAAGGACTCGAACCTTCGACCCTCTGATTAAAAGTCAGATGCTCTACCAACTGAGCTAATGGCTCAAATATAATGGCTGGGCTAGCTGGATTCGAACCAACGCATGACGGAGTCAAAGTCCGTTGCCTTACCGCTTGGCTATAGCCCAACATATGAGAAATGACCCGTACGGGATTCGAACCCGTGTTACCGCCGTGAAAGGGCGGTGTCTTAACCACTTGACCAACGGGCCATATGAAGTCAGCATCATATTTTCCTAATGGCGGAGAAGGAGGGATTTGAACCCTCGCGCCGCTTACGCGACCTACACCCTTAGCAGGGGCGCCTCTTCAGCCACTTGAGTACTTCTCCATTGGCTCCACAGGCAGGATTCGAACCTGCGACCGATCGGTTAACAGCCGATAGCTCTACCACTGAGCTACTGTGGAATGATCAGACTCATTTTATTATAAATATGTCGACAAAATGTGTCAAGAAGAACAATTTGTCTTTGTGGCTCGTCTTGCGACGGCTTTTATAATTTATCATAGACAAGCCTGATCAGTCAACCCTTTTTTATGATTTCTTTTATTTTCCCTCCGCACTTGCCGCAAACGTAACGGCTTGTATCCATTTTCCGCTTTCGAAGAAACGTTTGTCCGCATGCTTCGCACTTGTATGTGCGCACTTTTCTTTGCGGCTTTTTCTCTCCTGCGAGCGGCGTGCAGAATCGCGGCGCACCGACTTCCTTTAATAGCGTTCTAAAATCTTTGTCGCGGTGCTTGTAGCCTTTTCCTTCAAGATGGAGGTGGTAATGGCACAATTCATGCTTGATGATGCCTTCAAGCTCATTTTGCCCGTGCTCTGTCAGGTATTTTTTATTCAGTTCGATATTGTGGGAATTCAGCAAATACCTGCCTCCGGTCGTTTTCAGGCGGCTGTTGAAGTAAGCGCGGTGCCGGAACGGTTTTTTAAAATATGTGAGCGATAGCTGTTCTGTCAGCTGCTGCAGTTGTTGTTCGTCCATTGCTTCGGTCCACCTCATTTTTAAAAACATTGAACAGGACAAATTCCGGGCGGCATAAACTAATACACAACACCCATACTCTTATGATAAGAGCCTGAGGAGGGATGAGCAATGCCGAATTGGCTCAAAAGCCAGATGCAGAGAGCTTTTTATGAAAAAGATCATTACCAGATTAAATTGCTGAATCAGTGCTGGTATTTTTACAGAAAAAAACACTGCTGATAGACAGTGTTCATCGGAGCCCAAACGGAATTTCTTCTGTTTCCTCATCATCTTCACCGGTCCTTTTATCATCTCACACAATGGCGCCCGTTACTCCCCAAATGGAGCTGACCGCCCGATTTCGGGGAGCATGGGCGAATGATTCTTCTGTGGATGGACGAGCCGTTTATTCTTTTCTTTTGAACGGAAACCAGTTGGCTGAGCCGAAGATCCGAACCATCACAGGGACGAACAGCGGCAGCATGACGAATGCATACAGCAAGAGACCCGTCAGTATTAGGGTGGCGATTTGCAGAAGCGATAAAACGCCGGACGGCAGCATTGCCGCGAAGGTTCCCGCCAAAATGACAGCAGCTGAAATAATAACGGACCCCATATTTTTCATCGATTCCGTCATAGCCGTTTTAATATCCGTTCCCCGGTATTCGTTAAAGCGTTCCATCAGGAAGATCGAATAGTCCACACCAAGCGCCATTAAAATCACGAATCCAAAGAAAGGCACCGCCCAGTTGAGGCCGGGATAGCCGAAAAACGCCGTGAAAATAAACTCGGTTATACCGATGGATGCAAAGTACGTCAAGATCAACGATCCGACCAAATACACCGGCATGACAATAGAACGGAACAGCAGGACGAGGATCAGGAAAATTCCGATCATCATATAGATCACCGTGTTGCTGAAATCCTGGTCTGACAGCTGCTTCAGATCGGCATTGATGCTGGAAACGCCGCCGACGCCAAATGATGCATCGTTCAAATGCGTATCGGGAAGAGCCCGTTTTACGGACGCTTCAATATCTTTAACATTAGCAATTGCTCCGTTTCCGTACGGATTGCCTTCCAATATCACATCGATCGTCGTGATATGGCGGTCGTCTGACATATAGGAATTAAATACCTGCTGAAACTGCTTGTTTTTCAGGACTTCTTTAGGGACAAACCAGCCGGACATTTCTTGATCCGATGCGTTTTTCAGCTGATCCAGGTAGTCGCCTGCCCCCATCAGACCGCTTGAAATTTTTTCGAGGCCGTCCACGCTTGAATTCAAACCTTTTGTTAATTGATCGAGCTGGCCGGCGAATTCTCCGACTTTTTCCTTCATCTGCTTTTGGCCTTCAGCGACATCGCCCGCTCCTGATTCGAGCTTAGGCAGCGAATCGGCGAGCTGTCCCTGCCCCTTCGATGTCTCTTCAAGTCCTTTTTCGATTTGGCCGAGGCCGTTGATCAGAGCATCGATTTTGCTTGTGTACACTTTTTGCTCTTCCTGCGCTTTTGCGATAAATGCATCTGCTGCTTCAAGCTGCTTTTTCGCGTTTGCCGCCTGCTTCGTGTAAACGGCCGCTTTCTGTGATCCCTGCTTGATTGCCGATGCAAGCTCTGTGTAAGAGCCTTTGATCGCTAAATAAGAAGGATTCTCCTTCACTTCGGGAATTTCGCTTTCAAGATTTTTGAAATTTTGATTTGTCTGCTCGATCATCTTTTGCACGTCAGCCGTTATGCCTTGGGCACTTTCTGCTTGTGACAATGCTGCTTTCAAGACTTTCGATATTTCTTTGTAGTTTTCGATTTGTCCATTTAATTGATCGACCTGCGCCGTCAGCTGTTTTTTCGCAGCTTGAATTTCTTTTTTCGCCCGGGCGACGCCTTCTTTGCTTTGGTCTGTACCGTCCTTCAGCTTTCTCATATTGGCTTCAACGTCGCTGATGCCGGCTTTAATCGATTCGGTTCCTTTGATCAGCTGATTGATTCCTTTTCCGGACGCTTCGATTTGCGGCTTCTGATCCGCGATCGACTTGCTCGCCTCGGCAAGCCCGTCTTTGATCTTTTTCAGACCTTTATTGCCGCTCTCAAGCCCTTTATTCAGTTCGTTTGCCTGTGTTTTGACATACAGGTCGCTCAGTCCTTTTCCGACCGGACGGGTCGCACTGCGAACTTTGCTGACGCCATTTGTCTGTTCAATGGCGCGGCTGATTTTTTCAATCGCGATCAGCCCGTCATTGGTATCAAGCGCATCCGATGTTTTAAGCACGACCGTGACCGGCAAAGATTCCCCAGGCCCGAACTTGTAGGAGATGGTGTTGAATGCACTGACGGATTCGTATTGATCTCCGATTTCATCAAGGTTGTTGTAGGAAAGCGTTCCTTTATACATTAAGATCGGCGGAACGGCCACGGCCGCTACGATCAACAGACTGATCAGCGGCTTACTGAATGCGAAACGGCCGGCGGTTTCCCATAGTTTTGACTGCGGATGCCCGATATTCCCTCTGACGGGCCAAAACAGCACTTTTCCCAAAACAGCCATAAAAAACGGCACGATCGTCAAAAGCGCCAAAATCAAGACTGCGACACCAACCGCTACTGCGACCGCAGATTTGTAAAGCTGGAATTCGGCGAAGCCGATGCAAGTAAAACCGATCAAAACGGCGAATCCGCTGAACAGAACGGTTTTTCCCGCCGTTTTATACGTTGTCAGGATAGCTTCAATCTTGTCTTTCCCGTGGGCAAGCTCTTCCTTAAAACGGCTTAAAAGAAGAATGCAGTAATCCGTCCCGATTCCGAACATGATCGCCACCATGAAAATTTGCGTAAACGTGGACAGCGGAAAATCAGCGTATTCGACAAGATAGGCGACGACGGACTGGCTCACAAGGTAGGAAAACGCGACCGCCAAAAGCGGGACAAAAGGCGCAACCGCAGAACGGAAGACGAGAATCAATACGATTAAAATAAAACCGACCGTGATATATTCGGTCTTCTTCAGGCCTTCCTGTGAACTTGTTATAACATCATCATCAATGAGCGGCTGTCCGGTCATCTCGTAGTCAAGCTTTAAAGGTTTGAGCTTTTCATTTACCTTTGCTTTAAAATCGGCCGCACTGATTTTGTTCGCATCAAATGTGACAGGTACAAGCAGCGTCGTTCGATCCTTTGACAACAGCTGCTTTTGAATATCCTCCTCCGCGTCAAAGTATGATGTAATATCTGAGACGTGAAGGGAGGAATCCTTTTCTAAAATGGTGATCGCTTTTTTTAAAGCCGCCTCCCGGTTCGGCAGGAGCTGTTTGTCCTGAAATACGACGACAACCGATTTGTCCGTATCCCCGTCTTTTGACATTTGTTCGAGAAGCTTGTTCGCGTAAGAAGACGGATAGCCTTCAGGGACCGCGATCTGGCCCTTCTCCTTTGTTAATTGCCCCATATCGGGCGCCGTGATGAATAAGACGGCGGCCATTGCAATCCAGAGCGCCGCAATAATCCATCTCGCCTTTATAATCGTTCTCATTGACGTTTTATTCCTCCTCTATGAGCTGTGCGGGTTTTTCATTAAAAAAAGACGGCTGGTTGCTGCCGTCAGACAAAACATTCGTGTTTTGCTGATCAACATGAAAGCCGTCGTACTTTTTATATCGGCTTTCTAATACATTAGTAAATTGTTCTTTTGAAACTCCAATTTCCTATTTCACGGCCGAATCGCTTAAGGGGAAATGCACTAAATTCATCGAATCCGTTCTTTTTGTAAAACGATCGATTTAAATTCGTGTTGGTGATTAAAGCGAGGATCCCGCCTCCGTTTCTTCGGATGAAAGGGACCAGGCAGTCATTGATCATCTTGCTGCCGAAACTTTTGCCCTGATGGAAGCAGGAGACCCCCAACGCCTCCAAATACCATTTCTGCTGTTTGATGCCCTTGTACGATCTTTTCGCCTCTTCCGCCACATTCACCATATTCCATACCGCGGAAAGGCCCCCTTTTATAAACAACTTTATTCCTCCAGCTGATATATAATCCATCACTCCAACGTCTGGATCATCCCGATGTTTTAAGAGGGCCGCGGTGACGATCTCACCATTCACAACACCGATAAAGCACCCCCGCCTATTTATATATGCCTGAGTGATGACTTTATGCAGTTCATAAAAGAATTCGGGGTTTTTCTTTTCGGGTCTTACAAGCAAATCCATAAACGGATAGTTGTCAAAAGACTCATGAAACAGTTGTGCCACCTCGTCCAAGTGATCAGCTGAAGCCAGACGATATTGAATCATTGAAAACCTCCTCGAAAATATGAACAGCTATTGATTAATAAACACATGTTCATTATAATTTGAAGCAAAAGCAATGTTCAATCGGCAATCGTGATTAAGCTGTTCAATAATGAACAACACATGAAAATTTGTCTATAAACGGAGGGCAAAACGATGGAGGACAGAAGATCAATCAAGACGAAAAGAGCGATAAAAGAGGCTTTTTTAAAACTGCTCCATGAGAAAGAAATCAATAAAATCACCGTTTCTGATTTATCGAGGCGCGCGGATTTAGGACGCGGAACCTTTTATCTTCATTATAAAGATATTTTTGACTTGTATGAACAAATAGAAAATGAATTGTTTGATCAGCTGGGGAGATTTTACGATGATTATTTTCCGAGCGAAGATCCGCACAATTTGCTCACCTTCATCGAAAAAACGACCGAATATATTTATCAAAACGCTGCGATTTTCACTTTATTGACGAAACCGAAAGGAAACATTTTGACCATCAATAAATTTAAAGACTTTTTCCAGAGGAAAATTTTTGAAGAATTGAGCATGATAGAGCAATCGGAAAACGAGGTTACATGCGATGAAATGGAAATATCATTTGTCGTCTCAGGAGTAGTCGGCGTTTTGGAGGAATGGATCAATGAAGGGATGGTTCAGACGCCGGCTCATGTGGCTGGCGTCATCCACCGCATTCTGTTAAAAATCGGAGTGTAAAAGATCAGCCCGCCGGAGAAACAAAGCTCCGGCAAGCTGGACTATCGATCCCTCACCATTGATAAGGATACCCTTCCTTTTGCAGCATCGACATCTTCCACCCATACGGTAACAATGTCCCCGACCGATACCACGTCAAGCGGATGCTTGACGAAGGAATGGCTGAGCTTGGAAATGTGGACGAGCCCGTCCTGTTTCACGCCGATGTCGACAAATGCCCCGAAGTCAACGACGTTCCGCACTGTCCCCTGCAGTTCCATCCCTTCTTTTAAGTCCTCCAATTGAAGCACATCGGTTTTTAAGAGCGGTTTAGGGACTTCATCCCTCGGATCGCGCTCAGGCCTTGTCAGCTGGGCGCAAATGTCTTTCAGAGTGATTTCCCCGATTCCAAGCTGTTCTGCTGCTTCGGAAATATTCAGTTCGTTGATTTTGTCCTGAAGCTCTCTTGTACCGATGTCGGCTGTTGATAGGCCGAGCTTTTTCAGAAGCTCTCTCGTCTCCTTATAGCTCTCAGGGTGGATGCCTGTGCGGTCGAGCGGTTCACCGCCGTCAGGCACCCTTAAAAAGCCGATGCATTGCTCATACGTTTTCGCGCCCAGGCGCGGAATGTCTTTCAGCTCTTTCCGGCTCGTGAATTTTCCGATTTCATCCCGCTTTTTGACGATGTTGGCCGCGACTGTTTTCGATAGTCCGGCTACATATTGCAAGAGCGCGGCTGACGCCGTATTCACGTTGACGCCGACTTGGTTGACGACGGTTTCCACCACGAAGCGGAGCGAGTCGTTTAGTTTTTTCTGGCTGACATCGTGCTGGTACTGGCCGACACCGACCGATTTGGGATCGATTTTGACAAGTTCGGCGAGCGGGTCCTGGAGTCTGCGTGCGATCGACACGGCGCTCCGTTCTTCAACCTGCAGATCCGGGAATTCTTCCCTCGCAAGCTCTGATGCCGAGTAGACGCTGGCTCCCGCTTCATTGACGATCAGATAGTACACCTTTCTGTCGATGTCCTTCAAAAGATCGGCGATAAATTGTTCCGTCTCTCTTGATGCCGTTCCGTTCCCGATGGCGATGACCTCAATTTGAAAATCTTCGATGATGCGTTTCACTTTTTCAATGGCCGCGCTTTTTTTATTGACGGGAGGGTGCGGATATATGACATCGATCTTGAGCATCTTTCCCGTCTCATCGACAACTGCAAGCTTGCAGCCTGTGCGGAATGCCGGATCGACGCCGAGAACGAGCTTTCCTTTCATCGGCGGCTGCAGCAGCAGCTTGCGCAGATTCTCGGCAAAAATGTGAATCGCTTGATCTTCCGCCTTTTCCGTCAATTCTTTTCTGATTTCTCTTTCGATGGACGGCTGAATGAGGCGCTTATAGCCGTCTTCGATTGCGCTTTTCAGCACATCTTGAGCACTTGTTTGCTTGTGTTGTAAAATTCGTTTTTCCAAGTAAGCTTGAATGCGGTCTGCCGGCGGCTCGACCGACACTCTCAAAATCTCCTCTTTTTCGCCGCGGTTAACCGCAAGCACGCGATGAGGAACGATTTTTTGAATCGGCTCTTCATATTCATAATACATTTCATAGATTTTCTTCTCATCGGCTTCGGCGTCTTTCACCGCGGATTTCAGCGTTCCTCTTTTAAAAGTCTCCTGCCGGATCCACTTTCTGTATTCCGGTTCGTCTGAGATCCGTTCAGCCAGTATGTTTTTTGCTCCTTCAAGCGCTTCTTCGGCGCTCATGACTTCCTTTTCTTCATTTATGTACTTGCGTGCTTCGGCTATTACGTCTTCGTTGCGCGGGAGCGCGATGATGAAATCAGCCAAAGGTTCAAGGCCTTTGCTTTTGGCGATCGTCGCCTTCGTTTTTCGTTTTTGTTTAAATGGTCTGTATAAGTCTTCAACTTCCTGGAGCTTGTCCGCTTTTTCGATATCGAGCTTCAGCTGTCCGGTCAGCTTACCCTGTTCGTCGATCAGCCGGATGACTTCGTCTTTCCGCTGATTTAAATGCTGGATGTATCCCCAGCGTTCGGAGATTGTTTGAATTTGGACTTCATCCATGGAGCCCGTTTGTTCTTTGCGGTATCTCGCGATAAAGGGAACGGTGTTTCCGTCCTCTAACAATTGAATGACACTCTCGACATGCTTTGACGCAAGCTCTGTTTCTTTTGCGATTTGTTTGACGATTAACGCTAAAGTATCCATTGTAGCCTCCAAAAGAATGTTGTCTTCTTAGTGTACCAAAACAAACAGAAAAACACCTATATCAAAGGGCAGCTTCTTTAAAAAAGCTGTCCGATGATATAGGTGAGATCGTCTTTTCCCATTAGTGTGTATGATTCAAGCTGATTCGATATATCTCCAGGTGTGTGGTGCTGTTTTAAATAAGACCGGAGAGCGGGTACTTCCAATCCGTCTGAATAAATGATGAATCTTGACCCTTTTTCATACGTGTAGGTGAATGTTTTGTATGTTTGCGGCTTTCCCGACATGTATCCCGTCACAGGGAGAGGGTGGATATATTTGTCCGAAGGAGCGTACAAGATAAAGCGGATATTGCCTACAGAGCTGTAAGCAATCGTTCTTGTTCGAAAGTCGGCTTTTAAAATCGCCACAGTTGCGCCGCGCTTATGTTTCAGCTCTTGATTGCACCGTTCCATCAAGCTTGCGACTTCTTCATGACCGTGCTCTTCGACAACTTCGCTGATAACCGCGGAGGATTCTTGTGCCATCGCACCGCTGCCAAGCCCGTCGGCCAGCGCGCACACCATAGTTTCGTCAGTCGCATGGAAATAAAAACTGTCTCCGCAGACGGCTTTTCCTTCTTTAGGAAGCTGATAAACAAGCGCTTGCATATGTTCATTCGACTCAGTCCAAATCATGGTTTAAGCTCCATAAACGGATCTTCAGCCAACGCTTCCCGCAGCTTTTTGACAGCTTTGCGCTGCAGACGTGAGACGTGCATTTGCGATATGCCCAGCATGTCACCGGTTTCTTTTTGGCTTTTGTTTTGAATGTAAGTCAGCTCAATGATTTGCTTTTCGCGGTCGGACAGTACGTGCAATACGCTTTCAAGCATCAGCTTTTGGTTCACCTTTTCATAGCCTTCCTCCTGCGAGCCGACGATGTCGAGGATCGTCACCGTGCTGCCGTCTGCATCCGCTTCAATGCTGTGGTCGACGGAAAGCGCCTGATAGCTTTTGCCCATCTCCATTGTTTCCAGCACTTCTTCTTCTGTGACGTCAAGAAACTCGGCAATCTCATCGACTTTTGGGGACCTTTGCGTTTCATTCGTTAAATGATCCACCGCCATTTTAATTCTCGGCCCGAGCTCCTTGATCCTTCTCGGGACGTGGACGCTCCAGGTTTTATCACGGAGAAACCGTTTGATTTCTCCGATAATGGTCGGAATCGCAAACGCTTCAAACGATTTTCCAACATCGGGATCATAGCGTTTGATGGCTCCAAGCAATCCGAGCATCCCAACCTGGCATAAATCTTCATGAAAGCTTTTTCCTTTTGAGTATTTTTTGGCGAGTGTTTCCACCAGATTTTTATATGTCTGAACAAGGGTCAGCTGAGCGTCTTCATCCTGGCGATCCTGATATTTTTTGATCAGCGTGTCGACTTCGGTTTTAGTTAGTTTCGTAGTTTTGGACGGTTGTGCCATCATCAACTCGCTCCCTGTTTAAGAACTTTGTCATCGAGACGGTTACGCCTGAGTCAATCTGGACACGCACTTCATCCATGAGCGTCTCCATTAAATATAAACCGAGCCCTCCTTCTGACAATTGATCTACCGTATGTTCAGGGGAATATGGCCCCAGCCCTTTCTGTTTATCGTGAATGTCAAAACTGTCTCCCTGATCTGCGACGATGATTTCGAGGCGGTCTTCAAACACGCCGAATCTGACGGAGACCTCTCCAGTTTTGTCTGCTTTATAAGCATGCTGCACAGCGTTTGTGCACGCTTCGCTGACCGCAATTTTCAAATCTTCGATGTCATCATAAGAATACCCCATCTTGCTTGCAATCCCCGACAGGGTTAAACGAATGATTCCTACGTATTCAGGTTTGGCAGGTGACTTCATTTCAATGTAATCAGCTGCTCTCTTCATTATAATCCACCCTCTGACTTTCCAGAAATATCAATGATGTCCTTTAAGCCTGTAATATCAAACAAACGGATCAAACGCTCTGACAGATTTTCAAGCACTAAAGAACCCCCAGTTCTGTTTACCGCTTTGTAAATGCCGACAAATACACCCAGCCCTGTACTGTCCATATATGAAACGTCTTTCAGAGAAACTTTGAGATCTTTTCCTTCTTCCGCGAGCGGCATCAGCTCATCCCGCAATGCCGGAGCCGTATGCACATCAATTTCGCCCGCCACTTTTACTTCTATCACATGATCATTTTTTTTCGTATCAACTGCCAAATTCACAATATCACCTCTGGTTCTCTTAATGAGCTACTGGTTTATTACCCAGCGAAGAGAAACTTTAAACCTTTCTTTTGAAAACAATGAGAGTAAAATCGTCATGAAGCTGAAAATCCTGAAGCTTGAGCAGATGTTCGTATATACAGTCAACCATTTGCTGAGCCGGTTTCTCCATATGTACAGTGATCAGGTTCTGCAAGTCAGACCGCTCCAAAAATCCGCTGTCTGTCCGGCATTCGGTTACACCATCTGAAAAAAGAACGATCATATCGCCAATATCCAGTTTTTGCTCGTACTGCTCATAGTCGTATTGTGATGAAATGCCAAGAACGAGGCCTTTTGCGTTTAAATCGTAAAATTTATTTTCCCTGCAAGAATAATAAAAGCCAGGTTCATGACCGGCAGATGAAAACGTAAATAGGTGTTTTTGGAGATGATAATTGCCATAAAACATTGTAATAAACATGCTAGGGTCCACATTTTGTTCGACGACCCTGTTCAGGTTTTTCAGCACCTGTGAAGGAGACGTGCCCGAATCCGGAAGAGAGTCCATCGCATATTTGATCATCGACATGCATAACGCGGCCGGTATTCCTTTTCCGATCACATCTGCAATGGCGATGTTAATCGATTCCTTGTCCCGTACAAAATGATAATAATCACCGCTCATTTGCTTAGCCGGAACACTGACCGCTCCGATTTCAAGCGCTTCAACTTTCGGGATCTTCGTCTCGAGCAGCGTTTGCTGGACATTTGCGGCAATTTCGATTTCCGATTTAATTTCCTGCTGAATTCCTCTTAATGTCTGATGTTCTTGATAGGCCAAACCGTATCCAATCATCACTTCAATTAAAAAATCGAGAGAATGGAACACATGGTCCGGAAGATCCGGATATAATTCAGACAGAACTTTTCGGTGTATGCTGATAATCTCTTCCGGCGGCACTTGATGTTCAATCGTTTTTCTGCTGAATTTCTGCCCCTGATAAAGGGATGTCTCTGTTAATTCAGATATATAACGGCTAAGCAGCTGTCGATAGCGCTGCTCAATCACTTCCCTGAAATCCATTCCTTCCCTCCTACCGCAGCCACTTTATGGCTTGTATATCCGTTCCATTTTCCGCGTCCGAATGCAATTCAAATTGGTCCATCAGACGCTTTACCCCCGGCAGGCCCGCTCCGAGGCCGCCTGAGGTTGAAAAACCGTCTTCCATCACTTTTTTGATGTCAGCGATTCCCGGCCCCTCATCCTCCGCTATGACTTTCAACCCCTTTTTACCTTCTTCCTGAACCTGTTCGATGCAGATTCGGCCTTTTCCGGCATACAAATAAATATTACGCGCCAGCTCTGAGATGGCTGTTGTGATTCTGGCCTGGTCCACTGTGCCGAACCCCAGTTCTTTGGCGACATTTCGCCCGAGCTGTCTGGCGGCCACTATGTCCCATTCTGTCAAAATCTTCACACAGGATTGGTCTGCCATATTTATTCCCCCAATTCCCGCTGCAATGTCTCGAGCCCCTTTTCGAGATCGAGCGCCGTCTCGATCTCGTCCAAAGAAATGCCGAGTTCAATCAATGTCACCGCAACAGCCGGCTGGATGCCAGTCAGAACGACTTTGGCGCCCATCAGTTTTGACATTGTAATAACATCGCCAAGTACTTTGGCGATGAATGAATCGATGATGTCCACCGAAGTCAGATCGATCACCACTCCGTTCGAACCGGTTTCATATATTTTGTTCAGCAGGTCCTCTTGAAATTTCAGAGCGGTTTGGTCATCGAGCTCCACTTGAATGGATACCAATAAACAGTTATATAGCTTCAAAATTGGAATGTTAGGTATCCTCAAAACTTATTCCTCCAATGAAACAATTTTTCTGTCTGTCATTTCTAATGCGGTTTGAATTCCTTTTTGCAGGGTATTTTTTGTAATAACCTGAGTTAAATCGATTCCCAAATTCACAATCGTCTGCGCGATTTCCGGGCGGATTCCAACGAGCAGGCATTTTGCGCCGACCAGTCTGACAGCTTCGGAAGCCTGCATGATGTGGTGTGCGACCATCGTATCGACGACAGGCACGCCCGTAATGTCAATGAGGACGACTTCGGACCGGTGTTTGACGACGCCGCTCAACAGGTTTTCCATAATCTTTTTGGCCCGCTCCGTGTCGATCGTGCCGACGAGAGGCATCACCGTAATATTTTCAAAAACCGGGATCAGCGGCGCCGAGAGCTCCTGTAATGCGACCTTTTGAAGAGCGACGGTTTTCTCCCAGGAGATCGCATACTGATTCAAGATTTCGCTGTTGATCGGTTCGATAAATTTATCGATTTCCCATATCAGATCATAGCATTGCTGATCTTCCGGGACGTCCTTGTTCATTTCATAGTACAGGTGCTTCCAAAAAGCTGATAATCCCGACGACAGAAGCTTCAGCGGAACGCCGAGCTGTACGGCTTTTGAAGAAAACTGGTAGATGGTGTCGATCGATTTTTCATTCCCGTCCCCGGACTCATTCATAAGGATATGAATGTATTCATTGCTGATCGTCTCATACATGTGTTCAGTCAGCTTCACGTTTGTCATGTTGCTGTTTAGTTCTTTCAGAATATCCGCCAAATTCACGGCGAGTACATTTTGGTTCTCCGAGATAAATTTTAACACTGCTTGATTCGACATGTTCATCCCCCTAACTACATCTGATAACATTTTTTGGACTAACAGTTCCATTATATCGTTTGTTATTTTTGAACACAAAAAAAGTTGCTCTTTCGCCTCGAGCAACTTTCATCAATATTAAAAATCAATGAGTGCCAAACTGATTTGTAAGGCTTCGTTGACCTTTTCCATCATTTCATCATCGAGATGGGTGATTTTGTCCGTTAATCTTTGCTTGTCAATCGTCCGAATTTGTTCGAGCAATATAACGGAATCTCTTTCAAAACCGTAGCGTTTCGCATCAATTTCGACGTGGGTAGGTAATTTTGCTTTCTGTATTTGGGCTGTTATGGCTGCAACAATAGCAGTTGGGCTGAAGCGATTGCCGATGTTGTTTTGAATCACTAAAACCGGGCGCACCCCGCCTTGTTCTGAGCCAACAACAGGAGATAGGTCAGCAAAATAAACATCGCCGCGTTTAACAATCAAATGATTATCCTCCGCTTACTAAGCGCTCTACTGTGTTTTCAGCCTCATACTCTGCAAATTGAGCCTCAGAAGAGATGTTCAAATTAATCTTGGCCATCTCCATATAACCGCGTCTCATCGATTCCCGAATTTGTCGATTTTTGCGCTCGCGCAAATACATTTTTGTGGCTTGGTAAATCAGTTCATTTCTGCTCCCGTTATCTTGCATGACGACACCATCCAGTTCTGATACTAAAGCTTCTGGCAAGCGAATCAATATTTCAGTTGTTGCGCTGGATTCAGACAAAAACATACACCTCCACCAAACTTACGGATACAACACTCTATCCATTCCATCCATAATGATATCATTATTCTTTTCGCAAGCAAAGTTGTTTTTCCGCTAATTCATCAATTTTCAGGATTGATCAGGCAAGATCGGATTCCTTATTTCCATTATACTCCCATTTTCCAAAAACATACGGGGCACCCTTGAACTTATCATACAGGTAATTTCATAATTGATCGTCTGCAAATGTTGGGCGATTTCGTCGACTGAAATCCATTCGTCTTTTTGCTTCCCGATCAAGGTAACCTTTGTGCCGACAGGGTATTCTTCGGCGAGGGAAATCATGAACTGGTCCATGCAGATTCTCCCTGCTATTTTTTGGCGTTTTCCGTCGATCAGCACTTCCGTCCCGGCCAGGCGCCTCAGCCATCCATCAGCATACCCGACGGGAACTGTCCCGATCCATTCGTCGCGTTTGGCCGTATATGTCGCCCCGTAGCTGACGCTCTCGCCTTTTTTAATTTTTTTCACATGGGTGAGTTCGGTATGAAGCGAAAACACTTCCCGCAGACGAAACGGCAGCTCGTCTTTTATTTCGGTTGACGGCGCCAAACCGTACATGCCGATGCCGAAGCGGACGGCATTAAAGAGCTGTTCCCTGAAGCGCAGACCCGCGGCGCTGTTTGACGAATGCACCATTAAACGGTCAAGCGGGAGAGGGCTGATCAATTCTTTAAAGCGGTCAAGCTGCATGTCGAAATAATCGGTGTCCTTTTCGTCCGCCGTCGCGAAATGAGTGAACACGCCCGTACAATTGAGTTTATCGCTCGATTCGGTCATCTCCATCATTTCTTTGATCTCTTCTTCCGTTTTGCAGCCAAGGCGGCCCATGCCCGTGTCGATCTTCAAATGATATTCAAGAGAAGCTTCGGTCTCACCGAGAAAACCGAGCACGTCTTTCAGCCAGCCGGCTGAGTAGCCCGTCACGGTAATGCGCTTTTCCGCGGCAATGCCGGCATATTCGGGCGGCACTGCGCCGAGGACAAGAATCGGTTCTTCAATCCCCTGCGCTCTCAGCGAAAGCGCTTCATCCAGTAAAGCCACAGCAAGAATGGACGCCCCTTCTGCAAGAGCCGCCTTCGCTACCTGTGCATCCCCGTGTCCGTAGGCATTCGCTTTAACGACGGCCATCAAGTGGACATGCTCGCCGATGTGCCGCTTCATATTGCGCACGTTTTCTTTTAAAGCCGTTAAATCGATTTCGGCCCATGTCTTTCTATAGAATGGTTTTAAGCTCATCATGACACTTCCTGTTCCTTGTTTCAATCGTCCTTCCCATCATACTAAAAAGTTCGGAGAAAGGGAAATTTTGTACGGGAACAACTGCCCAGAACAAGAGAAAAATTGCTGGCACGCTATACATTTTACGGAAAAACTGTCGAAAACATACGCTTGCGCCGGAAATATAAAAACAGCCTGCTTTCCGCTTCAGGGCGGAAAACAGGCTGCTGGATAGGCACAGTCTATTTTGAAGACTGGCCTTGCATGCTTTTGGCAACCATCAGAAGTTCATCTTGAGAAAGGTCTTCTGATGAGATGAAATAGTCGACTCCGTCATAAGTCCATGACAACGATTTATCCGTCAGTGCGCCGACCGTGAAGCCGAGGTCAACCGGCTCTCCGTTCATGGACACAGAAGTAGATGTTTTGGCGACGTGGGCTTTTTCCTGAATCAATGTAAAGGACTTTTCACCGCCGTATGTGATGACGATTCGTTTGCCGTCTTCAGTCGCCATTTCTTTCTCCTCAAGCTTTTTCACGCCCTGAGGCACATCGAGCGGCGTTTTGACGGCGAAAGAGTCTGACACGTCCGCGCTTGTCGCTACGTCAATTTGAGACAGCGTCATATTTTTCTTTTCATCAAATGCGTCTTTATCGAGCGGCTTATCGAATTCAAAGCTTGTAAACTCAACCTTTACCATCGGTTTGCGGTCCGTGTCCATCACCTTAACCGATGAAGGAGCCATGTTTTTTTTATGGAAAACGATTTCCTGGGTCGGCAGCATCTGATTATGCTGATAATTCGTCTTCGTTTCAAAAATGTATTTTGAATCCTTTGCGGAAAAAGAAGCTTCCCCATCATTTTTGACATCTTTTACGAGCGATTCGAATAAGTATACTTGGCTGCTGTTATTAGGCCAGTCGCTGTGGAAGCGGAAGCTTTTATTCAGCGACGGAGTCAAAACAAACACGCCGTTTTCATTGCGCAAGATCACCTGGCTCTGGTCTTTTTTCGGGTTTTCCAAATAGACCCGGTAAAGAGAAGGTTTTTTATGCCAGATTTCCACATTGTACTCCTGCGGTTCATTTCCCGTTTCAATCGTCATTTTCGCTTTTGCCTTATAGGACGTGTATTCTTTTGCCTTCTTGTCGAGCCCCGTCACAACATCTTCTTGCGATTTTTGGCCGCAGGCAGAAAGCATAAGGATTACAAGCAGCCCCGTTAAAAGCAAAACAAAGCTTTTTCTCACCTTTTTTCAACCCCTTTTTAATCATTGATGTAAAAAGGAAGAAACCGCTTGTTCGACTTTAACGGTACGCCATAAGAACAGGGCCGGCTGTATCGGCGTGCGTACCATAAAAGCCTGCAACGACTCGTCTCCCTTATTGCACTACCCAATATATGAGCGTGTCTCAGACAATATGCAGACTAGCATGACAACCTTTCAAAATCATTTTTCTCCTCCGTACTAATCGCCGCTGCCTGTTCATAAACGTGTTACTATATATGTACGAGATCATTGTAAAGGGGCTTAAATCATAAGCATGTTTATCAGAACAGAAAATTTTCAGACGTTTATCAGGCTCTATCCGGTCACATCAGCCATACTGGCCCTGCAGCTTGCCATCTGGATTCTTTTTTTACTTCCGTTGACGGCCGTACAGATGTGGTCTGATTTATTGATTGGATTTAACTGGGGGATAGCGAATGGAGAATGGTGGAGGTTTGTGACACCGATCTTTATTCACGCCGGGTTCGGCCACCTGCTCTTTAATTCGATGTCGATCTTTTTATTTGCCCCCGGGCTGGAACGAATGCTCGGGAAACTCAAGTTTCTCATCGTTTATATTGGGACAGGAGTGATCGGCAATATCGGCACGTATTTCATCGAACCGCTGGAGTATATGCATGTCGGTGCTTCAGGAGCGATATTCGGATTGTTCGGTGTGTACCTGTACATCGTGCTGTTTAGAAAAGAGCTGATGGGAAGCGCCAATTCCCAAATCATCGTCACCATCCTCGCCATTTCGGTTTTGATGACGTTTGTCAACCAAAATATCAATATCATGGCGCACATCTTCGGACTGCTGGGCGGACTCGCTCTGGCTCCTCCGTTGTTAAATAAAAGAGTGAACGGCTTTTAACCGTTCACTCTTTTTTCATAAGAATACCATGCAAAAATATCGTCCGAATCTTTCTCCTCGACATCAGCCACCGAAAACTTCTCCATTAAAGCAGATGATTTTGTTGATGTATGGATCGAAACAAGCTGTCTTCTGCGCTGGAAATACGAGCGGCTGACTTCGAACACCTGCATGCGCCTGCGCTGAATGACAGCGGTTGTTCTGCCGATGAAGCGCGATGACATGATGATTTTGCTGCCGCTGATCTTCCAGCCGGCATCGCGGTATGATAAGTAGCCGATGATCCAGTAAAAAGGAATCAATACAGCGGACAAATAGCCCCACGGCGGAAACAGAATAGAAAGCGGAACGACGGCGAGAACCGGCCAGGATGCGCGCAGGATATAACGGCGCAGTGCGCGTTTCGGCAAGCGGTTCAAATCGTCTTCCGGCGCATAATCCGGAATGAGTTCTCCGAGGCGCTGTTTGATCATTTTTTTGCTGATAATCGGAAATAGGACGGCAGATTTATCTTCTTCCAAAACGTTTCCGCCTGCGCTGACGATCGTGACGGCTGCAAGTCCAAAAGGCTGCCTGATCAGACTCTCCTTAATTTTAATCGCTTGAATCCGCTGCAGCGGAATCGTGATTTGATGCTTTTCAATCAGCCCTCTAGAAATGACGATTTCTTTCTCTTTACGCACGACTGTAAAATTCGCGTATTTCAAAAGCATCCCGACAATGCTGAGAAGCCATGCGATGAAAAGGGCAACAAAAGCGGCTAAGGCGATGACAGTCGCTCCAGCGCTATTCAAAAAAGCAAAACGGTCATACAGCCAGTCCAAATCAAAGAAGTCGTCGACTTGAGTGAAAAAAGCGAATACCCCTGAAATAATGACGCCGATCCCGCTTGATGTTGACGCTGCAGTTAAAAGCTCCTGCCCGGTCATTTTGTACATCATTTGCGGTTCTTCCGCTGTTTCCTCCGCCTCTGCAGCAGTCTCTTCCTGCGGATCCGTGACATCGGCTCCAGTGCTTTCCGCCGCTTTTTTCCTTTCGAAAAGCGCTTGCTGAATACGTTCGGCTTCTGCCTGGGTAATGGCGACCAAGGAAACTTCCGCTTCCGTTCCTCCGCTTGCCGTTTCGACTTGAAGCTTCACCAGCTTGAATATTTGCTGAATGAGGCCAGCGCTCGTGTTGATCGTTTGAATCCGTTCGATCGGAATATACCTTTTTTTCTTATTAATCAGGCCTTCCTCAATTCGCAATTCATCCTCTTCGATACGGTATGTAAATTTGCTCCACTTGATGATGCTCGTCACGACCAAAGCAATGAAAAACAGCACGGCCGCGGCGATCGCCAGCATTTTGACTGTGTGCGACTGATTTAAAAAAAGCACTACGCCAAATGGAATGATAAAGTTTTTAACGGTCTCAACAAGGCCTTTGATAAAGTTGAGAATGACGGCGGCGGGGTGCATGCGTCTCGGTTCAGACATCATCTTCAGTCACCCTTGCCAGCCTGGAAATGGAGTCCCTGAGATGATCCGCCTCTTCAACATCCAGAGCGGGAATGGAATGGGTCGTCGCGGCTGTTGAAATTTGCACGGAGGCGAGATTATATTTTCTGAGGATGGGGCCCTGCGATGTATCAACATGCTGGACTCTGACCATCGGAACGATCACGCGGGTCACCACAAAGATGCCGTGCTGAATATCGATTTCGTTCTCATGGACTTCGTAGCGCCATATTCTGTGGCGGATATTCGGAATAATAATAATGATGACAAATGAAATCACCAGCCAAACGGCTGCTGACAAAATGCCGATCCATACCGGCCATTTAAATATCAACCCTGCGGCAACAAGGCCTGCTGCAGCCAGCATTAAAACGAATGATGTGATACAAGCTGTAATTCTCCAGACTTTTACGCCATCGCGGCTTATTTGATTTTTCGGCTCGCTTCTCAAAACTCGATTCCCCCAATCTAGTTCTATTTACGGTCTTAGGCTGAAAATGTTTCGGATAAAGACTTTCGTTTTTAAAAAAAGGCGAATCCGTAAAAAAGGATCCGCCTTTTGATTATGAATTATATGATTTTTTTTGGCGTCTGTCATTCGAAGAACGCTTTTTATCATAAGATGAACGATTGTTCTTTCCTCTGTAGCCGCCGCCGTCTCTGCGTTTTGATGAACGGGGGTGGTGACTTTTATTTCGCTTCGTTCTGAGCGGAGCCTCTTCCGTCAAACGGACAGGCGTGTTGTCCGGCTCTTTGGTCATCATTTTAATGGCAGCCGCAACAACTGTCACAGAATCATGGTCTTCCAATAATTCCGCTGCAGCCGTCATATAGAAGTTCAGGTTATTTTCCTCGATGATCGTCCGGAGGCGGTCAACCGTCACCTGCTGCTGTCCTTCAATCGCCTCATCTAGAGTCGGTGCTTTCATGCGGTCCATTTTGCGTTTTGTCGTCTGCTCGATGGCGCGGAGCATGTCTTTTTCGCGCGGTGTAATGAAGGTCATCGCCATTCCTGTTTTGCCTGCGCGTCCCGTTCTTCCGATGCGGTGAACATAGCTTTCAGGATCTTGCGGCACATCGAAGTTGTAGACGTGCGTTACCCCTGAAATATCAAGGCCACGCGCCGCAACGTCTGTCGCAACGAGCACTTCAATTGCGCCTTGCTTAAATTTCCGGAGTGCCACCATCCGCTTCGCCTGAGTCAAATCGCCGTGGATTCCTTCAGCTGTATAACCGCGCAGATTAAGCGCTTCTGTCAGTTCATCGACGCGGCGCTTTGTCCGGCCGAATACAATCGCCAGTTCAGGAGACTGGATGTCAAGAAGACGTGTCAGCGTATCAAACTTTTTGCGTTCATGTACTTCAAGGTAGAACTGCTGAATGTTTGATACTGTCATTTCCTTCGCTTTCACTTTCACGTGCTCCGGGTTGGTCATGAAACGTTCTGCAATCCGTTTAATCGGAGCAGGCATTGTTGCAGAAAACAGCAATGTTTGATGCTCAGCGGGCACATTGGAAAGGATGGATTCGATATCTTCGATGAATCCCATGTTCAGCATTTCATCCGCTTCATCAAGCACAACGGTGTTCACTGTTTGAAGACGCATTGTGCGGCGGTTGATATGGTCAAGCAAACGGCCAGGTGTTCCGACGATAATATGAGGATTTTTCTTAAGCGCGCGAATCTGGCGTCCGATATCCTGTCCACCGTAAATCGGCAGCACGCGAGCGCGTTTATCCTGTCCAATTTTATATAGCTCTTCAGAAACTTGAATGGCTAATTCACGAGTAGGTGCGATAACAATGGCTTGAATGTTAGGAGACTCGGGGTTGATTTTCTCAACAAGGGGGATGCCAAATGCAGCCGTTTTTCCTGTTCCCGTTTGCGCTTGTCCGATCACATCTTTATTTGCAAGGCCGAGCGGAATCGTTTGTGCCTGAATCGGTGTTGCCTCTTCAAATCCCATACGCTTGATCGCTTTTGTGAGATCAGAACTTAATTGAAAATCTTGAAACGTTATTGTCAATGTATTCAAACTCCTTCTGCTTACTGTTTCAGTAATCGTGTTTTATCAATAAAAACTGCCCTTTGTGCAAAGGACAGGTCCATACTTATGCAAAGCCCGAATTACTTTACATGTTATATTACCATTCCGTTATACGTTTTTCAACAAGATGAAAATGAGCAGTGTGCTCTCTCGCCGGTTCGGCAGCCATCTATAGACCTCTGGGACAACCGTCCGCGAAACGTCAAGCCCGCCTGTTGACGTCTTTTACACATTGTAACACAGGCTTGTGCGGCTTTCGACAGCATACACTCATTTTTCTCTGCCCGCATCCCCGATTATTTTTTGCAGATTGCCGTTCAATTATTTATTTTTTTATGGATTCAATCGGCGTTTTTTTGAGAAACGCCTCAACGGTTTGAAAGAGGACAGCGGAGTTTTCTTCAAGGCAGACATGGTGCTTGGATTCCGGCAAGAGGCACAGCTCTTTCTCTTCGGAAGGTATGGTTTCATAAAGATAATACGCGCTTGACAGCGGCACGATTGAATCGCATTCCCCCTGAACAATGAGCACAGGGATGCGGAGGTTTTTCAAAGCAGGCTTTGTCATCTTAACGAGCTTGCGAAACTGAAATGCTGAAGACACCGGGGTGCTTGTCAGCTTTTGTTTGTACCTTTTGTAAAGCAGATTATCCTCAAGCTTGCCTTGCAAAGAATCTTTGATCACATTCTTCAAATCCTGGATCAGCTGTCCCGGGCTGATGTACTGGGCAGCCGCGCTCAACAGGACAAGGCGGCTGACCGGATATTTTCCGGCTAAATAGGCGGCAATCATCCCGCCCATTGAAAATCCGATTAAAAATACCGTATCACACGTTTTCAACAAACGGACAAGCTCCACTTCTGCGCAAGCGATCCATTCCTGAAAACAGACGCCTTTTAAAACCGGCATCTCCCCGTGCCCGGGCAGCGTGATCATTTCGACTCGCCAATCGGCCGTTTGTTTTAAATGAGAAGCCAGCGGTTCCAATTCATACGGTGCTCCGGTAAATCCGTGAATGCATAAACATCCTATCATGACCATTCACCCGTTTTCTTTTACTGATGATCACATAAAAAACGACTTTATGATTCAATGTTCCCTTACAAATCTTTTATAACATCCTCAAGACGCATGCCTCTGGACGCTTTGACAAGGATCAGATCCCCTGTATTCGCTTTTTCTTTCAATGTCTTTTTCAAACCGTCTTTGTTTTCCGGGTTGAAATGAAGGACGCGGTGTTCTGGAAAATGTTTAAGCGCCCCTTTTGCAATATATGCACCGAGATCCCCGTACGTAAATAAAAAGTCGATTGAGTCCGGATTGACTGCCTGCCCGATGTCTTCATGAAACCCTTTCTCTCCTTCGCCGAGCTCCAGCATATCGCCGAGAACGAGCATTTTCTTGCCGTATCCCTTCATCTGGTCGACAAGCTCGATCGCCGCTTTCATGGATGTCGGACTTGCATTATAGGCGTCATTAATGATCGCAACGCCGGCCCGTGTCTTTACAAGCTCAAGCCGCATACCGGTCACTTTCAGTTTCGTCAGCCCTTCTGCAATATGAGTCCTGCTGACATTCAGAAGGTCTCCGGCCGCAATCGCAGCTAAAGCGTTTTTCACATTATGCTTTCCGAGCACCGGGATGAAGAACCGGTTTTCGATCCCTCTGACGCGGAATGCCGTGCCCTCTTCCGTCTGCGTCATATCCTTAAGCTGATAGTCGAAAGCCGGATCCTCTCCAAACGTCTTTGTCTCGTAAAGCGGCTGGTTCAGCCTTTCGGCGAGCAGCGGTTCATCTCCGATATAAATGAGTGTGCCCTCTTTTGAAAGCCCATTGACAATTTCGAGCTTTGCCTCTGCAATTCCTTCTCTTGATCCGAGTTCAAGGAGGTGCGATTCGCCGATGTTTGTGATGACGGCGATATCAGGACGCGCCAGACGTGTCAGAAAATCAATTTCCCCTTTGGCGCTCATCCCCATCTCCAAAATGGCGATTTCCGTATCTTCCGGCATCGCCAGAATCGTCAGGGGCAGGCCGATGTGGTTATTATAGTTTCCTTCTGTCTTATGCACTTTATACTCGGTGCCCAACACAGCATGAATCATGTCTTTTGTCGTCGTTTTCCCATTTGAACCGGTCACGCCGACGATTTTCACGTCCAGCTGATGCCTGTATGCCTTCGCAAGCTTCTGCAGCGCTTCCAGCGTATCGTCAACTAAAATGACCGGCTTCCCTTCCGGAGGATTCGGTTCGCTCCGGTTCCACAGCACGGCTGCGACGCCTTCCTGAAAAGCCTGCTCTGCAAAAACGTGACCATTGAACCGCTCGCCTGCAAGCGGAATAAACAGTTGGTCTTTCGCCAGTTTTCTCGAATCGGTTGAGACGCCTTTGACGAGACGCCCTTCAAAAGCTTCATTCGTCAAAACGCCTTCCGACATTTCAGCAATTTCTTTTACCGTTCTCGTTATCATGTATGTCCCTCTCTTTCTCCAGCAAGGAAAAGAGACACTACCACAAATAAGGATAGTGTCTGCAGCTGTATATAAGGGCGAACCGCTTTCCCCCGGATTCGGTCCGCTCCGTCCCGTTAAAATGTATGTTTGATCTGCTGTTTTTCTTCGTGCCGATCGATTGCCAAAGCGACAAGTTTTTCAATCAGTTCAGCATACTCAACCCCTGATTGCTTCCAGAGAAGCGGGAACATGCTGAACGGTGTGAATCCCGGCATCGTATTGACTTCATTGATCAGGACCCTGCCTTCGTTTGTAAGGAAAAAGTCCGCTCTCACAAGGCCTGAGCCGTCAATCGCCTGAAACGCTTTGACCGCCATGCTGCGCATTGTTTCGTATTCGTCCTCTGTCAGGGAAGCCGGAATAATCAAATCAGTGTCGCCGTCTTCATATTTTGCTTTATAGTCATAAAAATCTTTCTTCGGAGCGATTTCCCCCGCGACTGAGCAGACAGGTTCATCATTCCCCAGAACGCCGAGTTCTATTTCGCGTCCGATGACGCCCTCTTCAACGACAATTTTCCGGTCATATTGAAATGCAAGCTCAAAGGCTTGGTCAAGCTCTTCACGGTTTCTGCATTTGCTGATCCCGACGCTTGATCCAAGGTTAGCCGGTTTTACGAAGCACGGATAACCAAGCTCAGCTTCCACTTGATCATAGCTTTCTTCTTTGGAGTGACTCCATGTTTTTTTCACAAATGAAACGTATTTCGCCTGGTCAAGCCCTGCCTGTGCAAACAGATGCTTCATGACCACTTTATCCATGCCCGCAGAGGAAGCTAAGACTCCGTTGCCCACATATGGCACGTTCAATAGTTCAAGCATGCCTTGAATGGTGCCGTCTTCCCCATTCGGTCCGTGCAAAAGCGGGAAAACAACATCAATCGAGTCTTCTTTTACATCAGCTTCGCCCGGAAACATATCGCGGTTCAGCAATGCCGGAGAAAATGTCTGGCCCGTCTGTTCAAACTGAAGCATTTTCACATTTGAAACCGGTTCTGTCAGTTGCGGCCCTCTCACCCACTCGCCTTTTTCTGTTATATAAATCGGGTGTATATCAAATTTTTCAGTATCTAATGCTTTCGTGACGGCCAGCGCGGTTTGCAGAGAAACGTTATGCTCCGCTGATTTTCCGCCGTATACCAATCCTAATCTTGTCTTCAATTCGTACTCCCCCCACTGGATTCATCTTTACTATCTTATCACTTTCCCGGGAAAATGATCTAATTATTTTAATACGGTCTAAAAACAGCATATAAAAAGCATTTGTATGTAAATCCTTTTCATTTTATATTAAAATGGCATTGAAAAGGAGAGGTTGCAATTGAAAAAAATCACAACAGAAGCACAATTTAATGAACTGATCCAATCCGATAAAGAAATCATCGTCAAATTTTATGCTGACTGGTGCCCGGACTGTACACGCATGAACATGTTCATTGGAGACATTCTTGAGGCTTATCAGGAAAATGACTGGTATGAGCTGAATAAAGACGATCTTCCTGAACTTGCCGATAAGTATCAGGTCATGGGCATTCCAAGCCTGTTGATTTTCAAAAACGGCGAAAAAACGGGTCACCTTCACAGTGCAAATGCCAAAACACCTGAAGAAGTGAACGAGTTCCTGGCTGAACATATTAGCTAATTCGTTTAAAGTTCTGATTTTTTGTCTGAACCGCAGGACATGGGAACGCCCATGTCCTTTTTATACAAGACGGGACAGCAGCAATATTTGTTTCATAAAAGTGAGCTTTCATTAATAATTCGACACGAGTATTTCCCGGGAAACGAAAATGTCGAAATTTCGCAAAAAGTTCTTGATTCGTTTTTTATATTCAGGTAGAATGTTTTTTGTTCCTATTTTGCAATTATTTTTTCTAGTTGTGAAGCCCTTGTCGGCTTCTTTTTTTATATGTGTTTTTGGATAATAATTCATATTTTTCGATTTTATTCAATATTATTTTAAGGATGTCTCTTTACATTCGGGGATACTATTTAGTATAATACCCTTAATTGATAATGATTATCAATATCACTAACGGTTGACGAGGTGATCACATGGCCCCTCAATTAAAGAAAGCAGTGGAAATGAGAAAGAAACAACTCATTCAGCGGCTTATCCAGATTGGCATATATAAAAAAGAAGAGCGCCACCTTTACGAATTGTCTTTAAGCGAACTTGAAAGCGAATACCAATCCAACAAGAAAGGCGGATAATCATGTCAAAACGGAAGATTAAAACCTTTCATCAGCTTGTCGAAGAATATAAGAAAGAAATCGCCAAGAACCCGAAAGAAATGGAAGTCATTTATGACAAGATCGACCGCAGACACGAGAACCGCCTTTTGGCAATGTCTAAAGCAAAACAAACTTAAAAAAGAAGCCGCTCATTTTGAACGGCTTCTTTTTTACTATTCACTGAATGCAATGCCAGCAAGCTTGCCGATTGTCGCATCATCCATCGGCGGATTGTGGAGGCCCGCCCGGACATCGCGATAGAATCTTTGGAGCGGGTTCGTTCTCGCCAGGCTCTTCGCTCCGACGACTCTCATCGCCCTGTCTACGACAGCAATGGCCGTATTCGTTACTGTATGTTTAACCGCTCCAAGCTCACCTGTTAAAAAGGCGCGGCGCTCCGGGTCATCATAAAGCTCTGCGACATGATACATAAAGTGGCGGGCTTTCATGAGTTCCAAATCGATTTCGCCGATATGACGCTGAACAGCAGGCACTTCTTTAATCGGACCTTTCAAACTGTTCGGCTGATAGTCTTTTGCAAATTGGACGGCATAATCTCTCGCTGCTTGCGCGATACCTAGATAAACAGCCGGTATATGAAGCAGCCAGCCGTTGACTTTATCCGTTCTTTTACCCGCCAACAGCTCGACAAGCATGGATTCGTCGAGACGGACATCGGTCAGCACCAAATCGTGGCTTCCCGTACCCCTCATCGCCGCCATATCCCACGTTTCTTCTATTGCCAAGCCTTCCGCATCTTTATGGATCAAGAAAACGCCAATCGTTTGCTTCTCTTCAATCCAAGCGGTGACAAGAAAGTAGTCGAGAACCGGAGACATCGTTGTAAATGTTTTACGTCCGTTTACAATCCATCCGCCATTCTTTTTAACCGCATGGGTTCCGGGACGTCCTCCTCTTGTCGGGCTTCCCGTCTGCGCTTCACTTGCAGCTCTGTTGATCAGCGCGCCCTTTAATGCTTCCTGTGAAATCGATGAAAACACATGCCGGTCCCAGCTGTTTCCTTCCGCCAGTTCTCCCATCACGCTCAAGTGCCAGCCGATGCTGAGAGCTGTCGGTCCGTCTCCTTTGGCAAGCCGTTCCTGAAACAAAAGCATATCGTAGAGTGAAATGCCTTCTCCCCCGTATTCTTTTCCGACCGTCAGCGCTGTGTAGCCTGAATCCCGCAGCTTTTGAATATGTTCTGCGGGAAATTGGGCATGTTCGTCATAATACGCTGCTGTTTTCTCAAATTCATCCGCCAGTTTCCCGATTTTACCGAGCCATTCCTGCTGCCTTTCCGTTTTCACAAATATTGAACACACACCGGCATCCTCCTGACCAAATTCCGATAGATTTAATAAGTATTATAGTTCGTTCACGGCTTGTTGTGCAAATGATACCCTTGGCAAAACAAAAAAGCGCACCTTCAGCGAGGTGCGCTTTTGACTAAACGGCTTGACCGCCGCGACGGTCAACCTTCATACCGAGATAAATCAGCATGTAGGTTAAGTAGCCCATCGTGATCGTGAGACCGCCGAAGAAGAAATCGGAAAAAAGCGGTTCTTCATATGCGGCGATTCCGGCCAGCACGACCCAGCTTCCATAAAGATACGCCATAAAGAAGCGGACGCCGTTTTTCAATTTATATAACAGAAACAAACCTGCGAGCGAAAAGAGCCCGAGCGCAAGTCTAAAATAGACAAGATGATCGAAATTAAAGGCAAAAGAAACAAATGAAAATGACAACAGCAATACAATCGGCAATGCCGTAATAAATTTTTTCATGGATGTCTCATCCCCCATTCCCTTATCCTAAAATTATAATTTAGGATAGGAAATTCACACGGTAATTACGACATATTTCACAAAAATGTCATTCCTTTTGTCACACTTTAGACAAAATATTTTATACTTTCATATCGCGTTTACAAAAGGCCCACCACGCCGTTCCGAGAAAAAACACGAGATGGAGAAAGACGATGACGAGTGAAAACAAAGGCGTCATCCCGCTAAAAAGCGGCTTGGCCTCACCGGCGTATTGCGTTAAATCAGTATTAGCGAACAACAAAAATTTACCGAGCGGTTTTTCCAAATAAGACATGATCGTCACAAGCATTTTGGCGCCGTACAACACGACGATCGACACCATGATGCTGAGCGCGCTGCTTTTAAACAATGCAGAGCATAAAAACGCAAAGGAAACCATCATCCATACTTCAAACCACTGCGTACCGATCATTGTCACCGTATTGATAAAGAGCGGCTCCGCTTTTTCGTCGAGCTTCACGCCGAAAAAGAGCAGACCGAACAATAAAGAAAATCCGTAGTAAATGATAAAGAGCCAAATGCTTGCGAGCACGCTCGTCACGTATTTTGAAACAAGAATTTTTTCTCTTCTGACAGGGCGGATCAGCAAAAATTTAATCGTCTTTTTATCATATTCAAAAGATATAATTGAAGCCGCCACCACAATCGAAAGCCCCTGCAAGAGGATATTCAGGTTTGGGGTGAATGAAAAATAGCCGATAAAATGATCCTCTGTCCCGGCGCTCATCAGGATTCTTTTCGTTATGAGCGCGAGGAGAAATTGAAAGACTGCGATCAGCGCCAGCGATACAAATGTTACTTTTCGCTTCAGCAATTTAACATGCTCGTTTTGAATCAGTTTAAACATCAGTATTCCTCTCTTCCGTTCCATTCGTCCGCGCCATATATTCATCCTCGAGAGACTGCTTAAACGGAGCGATCGAATAGACGTCAATCTCATTGGCGACAAGCTGTTGATTTAAAGCAGGAATTTGCGCTTTCGCCACCTTTACGGCGAGGAGACCTTTTTCGGCGCGGGCTTCGTATCCCTGGTCTTTCAGCCACTGAAGCGCTTTGTCATAGGGCTGTACCTCCAGCATCGCCTTTTCCTGCTTTTCATCCGCATCATTGAGGACGACGGTTGATTTGATTTTCCCTTGTTGAAGAATGACGACCCGATCGCACAAATCTTCCACTTCCTTCAGCAAGTGGGTCGCAAACAGGATCGCCGTTCCTTCTTCTTCGGCAAGCTCACGCAAGTGTTCGCGGAAATCTTTCATTCCCGCCGGGTCCAATCCGTTTGTCGGCTCGTCCAAAATCAGCAGCTTCGGCCGGTGAAGAATCGCCTGGGCAATACCGAGGCGCTGTTTCATTCCGAGCGAGTATGTTTTGACCTTGTCTTCTGCGGCATCTTCTAGCCCGACCCTGCTGATCACTTCCGCCAGTCTATCCCGACCGATTCCAGCGTGCATATTTGCATAGTGTTTCAGATTTTCATAGCCTGTCAGATACGGATAAAATTCTGGATTTTCAACGATGGCTCCGACCGACCGGATCGCTTTTTCAAATTGGCGGTCAATCGGAAAGCCGTTTATGACAATTGATCCGCTCTTCATTTTAATTAACCCGGTAATCAATTTGATGAGGGTCGTTTTTCCTGATCCGTTCGGTCCAAGCAGGCCGATGATCTCCCCTTCATCCGCCGTTAAGCGGATATCCTTCAATATCGTTTTGCCGTCTATGATTTTATCAACATTTTCTATATGTAAAACAGGCTGCTTTGTCATAGCCCCCTCCTCTTTCCCAAAAAAATAAACAGTGCCGAAAAGGCACTGTTTGATTATATCATTTTTGAGTTACACGGACACTTCACTATGAGGGGCTTCGATTTTGCCGTGTTTCTTTTCCGTTTCGGTGACGATGACTGCGCATGCTGCATCACCTGTTGTATTGACAGCCGTCCGAATCATGTCCAGAAGTCGGTCAATTCCCAATATTAGCGCAATTCCTTCAACTGGAAGGCCAACTGTTTGAAGAACCATGGCGAGCATAATCAGTCCGACACCCGGAACACCCGCTGTTCCAATGCTGGCAAGCACTGCGGTGAGAACAACCATCAACAGCTGTGTCAGTGACAGGTCATTGCCGTACACCTGAGCGATAAAGACCGTCGCTACCCCTTGCATAATTGCCGTGCCATCCATGTTGATCGTAGCTCCAAGCGGCTGAACAAAGCTTGAGATCGGCTCTGGCACTTTCAGCTTTCTTTGAGCGACATCCATCGAAACCGGAAGCGTCGCGTTGCTGCTTGACGTACTGAAGGCAACAAGCATAACCTCTGAAAAATCTTTAAAGAATGTGAGCGGGTTCCGCTTTGCCAAAAACGCAATCGCTGAGCCGTATGTGACGATGGTGTGGATGAACAGCGCCAGAATGACGACGATCATATAAAGCCCCATTGCTTTAATGGCGTCCCAGCCTTGACTTCCGATTGCCCCGGCAATCAAGCCGAACGTACCGTACGGTGCGAACTTCATGACGAGATTGACGAGATACATCATTAGATCGTTACCTTGTTCAACCACTTTGAGAAGAGCGTCCGCTTTTTTGCCGAGCATCGTAATTCCGAGACCGACCAAAATGGAGAAAGCAATGATTTGCAGCATATTTCCTTCAGCCATTGCCTGAACCGGGTTTGTCGGAATGATATTCAAAAGCGTTTCGGCAATGCTTGGCGCTTTCTGTGCTGAATATTCCGCTGCGCTTGTATCATACGTTCCGATGGTTCCCGGTTTGATGACCAACGCTAAAATAAGTCCGATAATAATGGCAATTGCCGTTGTAACTAAAAAGAAAGAAATCGTTTTGGCACCGATTCTGCCCAGTTTCTTTGGATCTCCAAGTCCTGCTACCCCTAAAGTGAGAGAAAAGAAAACAATCGGTACAACGAGCATTTTAATTAAGTTGAGGAAGATCGTGCCGAGCGGCCCGAATAAAAATGTATTAAGCTTGCTAAATACATCCGGCGAAGTGACGTTCAGTATAATACCGACGGCTGCACCGAGTAATAGAGCGATAATAATTTTTGTTGCTAACTTCATATAACATATCTCCCCTTTCCAAAAAAAGCCCATGAGAGATCTCCCATGGGCTTTTACCATTAAAATTGGTTCCACATGACTCTCTTCACGTTGATGAGGTTAGCTGACGGGTTCGGACGAAGAGATGTCCGTCTTTCAGTTCGCACGGGAACAGAAAAATTCACCCCAAATGATCGGGTCCCCCACTCCTACTAAAGGATTAAACGTGTGGCGCTATTTCGTTATATAACAGTTATACCTGAAAATTCGAAATATGTAAACCAAATTTTCCGATTTACAAATATATGCTATTTTCGGGTGCCCGCTGTTCGGCTTTTCTCTTGACTTGTGACATCAAGGATATCAAGCAGGAAAACAAATATCGGAATACCGATAATTAAACCCCAAATCCCTATGAAATGTTCAGAAAAAATCAGCACGATAAACGTGAAGAAAATCGGCAGCTCCGTCTTGGCGGACATCAGTTTCGGATTGAGGAAATAGGCCTCTATCGCATGGACGATCATGATAACCAATACCAGTGATACGATATAAGCGATTCCGCCGATACTGTAGGCGATAATGCTTAACGGAATAAGGGAGAGCACAACACCTGCGACCGGAACCAGCCCGAGGAAAAACACCATGACGGCAAGGCCGAATAGCTGAGGAAAACCCATAATCGCGAGGGCAATGGTCGTCAATGCGCAATTGATGGAGGCGATAATAAACTGAGCCTCAAGCACCTTTCCGAACGTTCTCGTGAATTTTTTACCAAAGTAAGCAATTTCCTCGTAGAAAATAGCTATTTTGCTCGTCTTAAATTTATCCATTAAGCTCAAGACCTTGTCTTTTTCGATCAATAAGAACATGCTGAGAACCAATGACATAACCACCTGCAGGCCAAACGCGCTAATATCTGTGATATATGTATAGATAAAGTTAAGACCTTTTTCCAAATAGGATGTCAAATTGATATCGCCGAACATACCGGTGATCATATCGAGAAAAGGAATGCTGTCAGGGTGAGAAGCAATATACTTTCCTTGTTTGATCAGCTGCTGAATCTGGGTGACGATCACGGGGTAATAGACCACACCGCCGATCGAAAGCGCGATGGCAAGAGCCGCATACAAACAGGAAATAATCAGTCTCTGGCTGACTTTAATAAAGCGGTTTAAAAAACCGCGGATCACATTTTCCAGACGGTTCATCAAAAACGTAAAGATAAATGTGAGCAATATGAGATTCATCATGCTGCGGAACAGATATAAAACTCCCGCCAATACAACAAAAACTGAAAAACGCCTGACCCCAGGATGCTGAAAAAATTTAATCAACGCTGCCATTCGGTACACTCCCACCAGTACTTTAGTCCTTAACTTTTAGCATTCAAACTTTTATAATTACAATTTGATGCATCATCTGTAAATTATATAACAAAACAGACCGGAAATCTCTTCAGAAGATCAATAATTAATAATATTTTAATATGAGCGCTCGTGCGGCAGCGGCAGGCATCTTCCATAAAAAAGGAGGGGCTGATGTTCAGCCCCTCTCTTCACCGTACATTAACCGCTTCTTCTTTGGCGTCCGCCTTTTTCACCGTTTTCTTGATAGAACTCCTTGTCATGGTTTCGGCTTGTGGCTTCTCCGCCTTTTTGACCGATCTCCTGGTAGAATTCTTTGTCATGGTTTTTGCTTGTGGCTTCTCCGCCCTTTTCACCGATTTCCTGGTAGAATTCTTTATCATGGTTTCGGCTTGTGGCTTCTCCGCCTTTTTCACCGATTTCCTGGTAGAATTCTTTGTCATGATTACGGCTTGTGGCTTCCCCGCCTTTTTCGCCGATTTCCTGGTAGAATTCTTTGTCATGATTTTTGCTTGTGGCTTCTCCGCCTTTTTGACCGATCTCTTGGTAGAATTCTTTATCATGGTTTTGGCTTGTTTTTTCTCCGCCTTTTCTGCCTGCTTCTTCCCTGCTCATTTTGTTGTTGTCATTATTGTTTGCCATTTTCGATTCCTCCTTTTGAAGTGTTATGGTTTTTACATTCCACATTTCAAAAAGAGTAAACACAAATAGCACATTCACGAAAGAGTCCGGGAATCATGCAATCATCCGCTGCCTTTTACCGTCCATTCCGGTACCGGAGCCGGCGTATTGTTCTGCAGCGTCTTAGATATCTCGGCAGGCTCTTCAAACAGGGTAATGTTGATGGATTCGAACGTACCTTTCTGATTCGTTCTTTCATATATTGCATCATGATGATCGGCCATAAAGTTCAAATAATCGCGCTTTGATTTCCAAAGCACGAGGACAAGGGCTTCCGGCCCGTTTTCTGTTTCCATCCATCCGCCCCACTGTCTGATGAATCCGCTGACGTTTTGCAGCGGAGCCCATTTGGCCTGCGCCTCGCTGAATGCATGAAGCTGTTGTCCGGCTGGTTTGCACCGTATCAGCTTCAGCACATTCCCTTCCGCGAACGGGACGGTTTCCGCATTAGTTTTTTCTATACAAAGGTTAACCGACCTTACATCAGCGCGCGTCCGGTGAATGACGCCTTTCGGAATCAGCAGGGAATCGTTCGCTTTCAGGACTTCTGTGGGACGGTCCTGAAAGTCGATCAACAGCTCTCCTTCCAAAACAATAAACAGCTCATCTGAGCCGGGATGGAAATGCCATACGTATTCGCCCTCCAAAACAGCAATTCGCATACAATGGTCGTTCACTTCCGAAACGGAAAAATTGGCGTGCTTTTCTGTGACTTTCTTTGTCAATTCAAGAAGACTCGTTTTGCGATCCATCAGCTTCACTCCTCTTTCATTTGATTTTCTCCCGAACTTATTTTACCATTTGACTTTTGAGCGTTCGCCTTTTAAAGTGTTGGATATTGGTGAAAAAACGGTTTGAACCTATAGAAGAGGTGTACATCATGCAAAATCAAAACGGAAAAGCTTCAGGGCTTTTGCCGCTGTTTTTATTTGTTTGTTTATTCGTTGGATCAGGCTTGATCACAGGCGATTTTTACAGCCTGCCAATCGTGGCCGCGGCGCTTGCGGCATCGGTTGTCTCACTGGCGATGAACCGTAAGGAGAAGCTCAGCCAAAAGACGGAGTGGTTTGCGAAAGGCGCCGGACACCCCGATATTATGATCATGGTGATGATCTTTATTTTGGCCGGCGCGTTTTCATCAGCCGCAAAGGCGATGGGGGCCGTTGAATCAACCGTTAATCTTGCGCTTTCGTTTGTACCGGGGCAGTTTATGGTTGCCGGTTTATTTATCATCGCTGCGTTTATCTCTGTGTCGATGGGCACGTCAACCGGAACGATTGCTGCGCTCGCTCCGATCGCAGCAGGGATCAGCGCCGAAATCGGCGTTCCGGCGGCCTATTCGGTTGCTGCGGTTGTGGGGGGCGCGATGTTCGGTGATAACTTATCATTTATTTCCGATACGACCATTGCCGCTGTCCGCACACAAAAGACGAAAATGTCGGACAAGTTTAAAACGAATTTCCTGATCGTCCTGCCTGCCGCGGTTGCCACGGTCATCCTGCTGATGGTGTTTTCAGCCGGAGGGCATCCTGCCGCACAAGCCGGGACTTACAGCTGGGTAAAGGTGCTGCCGTATCTCGGTGTTCTGATATTCGCCCTTCTCGGATTTAATGTTATGGCCGTTATTTTCGGCGGCATCGTGTTAGCCGGAGTAATCGGTATTTCCGACGGCAGCCTGACGCTTCATACGTATTTAACCGCGATCACCGAAGGCATCGGCGGGATGTCCGAACTGATCATTTTATCGCTTCTGATTGGCGGAATGGCGGAAATGATGAAGCGAAACGGCGGGATCGCATTTCTCCTTCAATTTGTATCGCGGAGAATCCGTTCAAAAAAAGGAGCGGAAGCGGGCATTGCCGGCCTTGTCAGCGCGGCAAACCTGGCGACCGCCAACAATACGATTGCCATTATTACAGCGGGGCCGCTGGCAAAAGATTTATCCGACCGGTACGGAATCGACAATAGGAAATCGGCGAGCATCCTCGATATCTTTTCCTGTGTGGTACAAGGATTGATTCCTTACGGCGCGCAAATGCTGTCAGCTGCACAAATCGCGAAAATATCGCCTGTCAGCATTCTTCCTTATTCTTTTTATCCGATTTTGATCGGCGTCTGCGGCATATGCGCGATTATCTTCAGACTGCCTCGCTTTACGGAAAAAGCGTAACTCTATGAAAAAGGCTGCCATTATCGAAACGGCAGCCTTTTTATCACTCTGTTTCTGCGGCGTCCAGCTCCGCAAGCCTTTCCATGATCCTCCGTTTTTTATACATCATCATCCCTGTTTCGGCAACGCCGTTCACCATTGAACGGTTTGAGATTGCGCCAAAGAGGATGCCTGCGACGGGCACCATTTGAAACATCTTTTTCCATCCGAAAGAATCGCGGTATGTATAAACAACCTCCCGCCAGCCTTGAATTTGCGAAATCATATTTTCCCGTGAGCCTGACTGTAGATGGTATCGGCTGAGTTCCTGAATGATCGCCCTTTTCCCGACAATATCAGCGGCGCTGAGCTGCAGGCATTTAATAATGAACATCCGCTCCGTTTTTTCTTTAGGATCGTAGCCGTAAGACACCGCGATGTCCTGTAATGTCTTCAATGAAAGGCCGAGGATGGCGGGAATATCGACGGCAAGCGTGAATAAGCCGCCGACACCTGTTGTCGCTCCTTGGACAGCCGCGGTATTCGCCCTGTTTTTTCCGAGGTTTTCACACATTTGATCCATCACTTCCAAAGGAGCCCTTTGAATATCTTCGACCGTTTCGATCGTTTCATCCGGCAGCTTTTTTTGAAACTGGCGGATCAGATGTTTTTCGGACGTCAAATATTGGCCGCCGTTTTGAATAAAGCCGCCGATTTCGTCGAGCAAGAGACCGATTTTATCTTGAATGAATGCCGGTGTAAGCTTGTCCAGAACCTTGAACGGCAGCCGCCCGATCCTTTCCCAAAACCACGCTTTCTGCTGCTCTTTTTCCCATTTTTCAATTTTTTTCAGTTCGTTTTCCAAATCTGTTTTATCGTTGCGCACAGAAGGTTCGCCCTCTCAATCGTGTTTTTTTATAGTATACAATGATTCACTTTATGAATCCGTGTTTTTTAATCGGCAGCCGGAGGGTAAACCTTTATGTAAAAGGAGGAATGATCAAATGCCATGGTCAATGGAAGACTATCCCGCTTCATTGAAGCATTTGGACAAACCGGTAAAAAAGAAAGCCATTGAAATTGCGAATGCAATGGTAGACGAAGGATACGACGAAAGCCGGGCGATTCCGATCGCGACGAGTCAGGCGAAGGAATGGGCGGATAACAGGAGCAAAAGCGAACTCAAATCCTATGCGGAGGAAGCTGATGAAACGGTACGCGGTGACAGCGGTTCGAGCAGCAGGCCGGAGCTTGCGGAAAAGTGCGAGCATGTCATTAAACACGAAAAAGGCTGGGCAGTCAAAGCCGAAGACGCCAAGCGGGCCAGCGAAGTAAAGGATACAAAAGCAGAAGCCGTCGAACGGGCGAAAGAAATCGCCGAAAACAAAGGCACTGCCGTCATCGTCCATAAAAAAGACGGCAGTGTGGAGCGGAAGATCAGGATGAATTAACGGGGCGCTCCGTTTTTGGAGCGTCTTACTTTTTTCCCCGCCAACTCCAATACAGCATCAGCTGCTTTTTGATAGCCGCCGGCATCGCGGAGCGAGCGGCCGATTTTGGCGGCTCCGTCTTTATAGGAGCGGTTTTCAAGCATATCTTTAATCGTTTTTTGTAAAACAGCCGGAGAAAGTTCATTTTTATCAAGCTTGATCCCGGCCCCTGTCCGTTCCACCTGAGCTGCGACGAAAAACTGGTCAGCACCCATCGGAATGACGATGAGCGGCGTATCAAAATACAGGCCTTCATTTGTACTGTTCATGCCGCCGTGGGTGACAAATACATCGGCTTTTTTCAAAACCTCCAATTGCGGGATATACGGCCTCACGATAAAATGATCCGGTATGGTGCCGAGATCCGCGGGGTCCGTTGATTTCCCAACAGCCATAACCACCTTGCCGTCAAAGTCTTTCAACGCTTCGATACACATATGATACAGCTCTTTTTGCTGATTAAAGATCGTGCCCATCGAGATCACGATGACGGTTTCCCCCTCCAGCTCAGTGAACGGGAAGCTGCCTGGATCCTGTCTGCTCGTAATCGACGGCCCGACAAACAAATAGTCATTTCCAAATCGCTCGGCATGAGGCTGAAACTCCCTGGAGGTAAAGACAATCGTAATGTCCCCCGGACAGGAGAATACGTCAAACGGCTTGTCGAGACTGACGGGGTACCGCTCACTTAATTCGCCAAGGGATTGCTTCAATTTTTCAAAATACGGCGAGCTTTCAAGGTCGCCTTGCAGGGTAAACGTTTTTGCGAACGTCTCGTCCATTGCAAATGTCGTACATAACGAAACGCTCGGCAGCCCAAGCATTTCAGCAATGATTTTCCCCGCCAAAAAGTGATGGTCATATATCACATAATCATAAGACTCGTCCCTGACTTCCTGGCAGATGAGCTGAACGATCTCATCGACTTTACCTGACATATTGTATACCAACTCGGCAAAGTCCATCTTTTCTCTTTCTTTCCCGGGTGATAAAGCCTCTCTGAGATCCGGGTATAAACGGACTTCCGCCCCTGTTTTTTTAATTTTTTCAGCGTATTCCTCAACTGCATAATAGACGATGCTTTCTCCTCGTCTTTGCAGCTCCTTTGTGACGCCAAGAGAGGGATTGATGTGCCCCTCCCCCGGGAAATTGATCATCAGTACATGTCCCATCACAGCTCTTCCTTTCTCATACGAAAATTTATATAAGGAAATTTACTACAAAAAGACAAATGAAGTAAAGAAATTTAATTAAGTTAATAATACATAAACATAACTATATAACCATTTGTCTGTTTCTGCATATCTTTCCTTTAAATTTTTTTGCCATGCAAATGAGCGTATATTATTAGAGAAAACAGGCTCTTTATTACTTGACAGCCCCAATCAGAAGACGATTTTCCTTTTTTTAAAAGCAAATTAAAACACGGCCGATCGAGGCACAATACATCATAAGAAACAACCTACGGAGGTTTTGCCATGGATACGAAAGCAACCAGGATCGAAAAGGATTTTCTAGGCGAAAAAGAAGTTCCGGCTGACGCCTATTACGGCGTACAAACCATGAGGGCCGTGGAGAACTTTCCGATTACAGGCTACCGGATTGATGAAGAGCTGATTAAAGCTTTGGCAATGGTCAAAAAAGCGGCGGCTCTCGCCAATATGGATATTAAACGTTTATATAAAGAGCTCGGCGAAGTCATTGTAAAAGCGGCCGGCGAAATAGCGGAAGGGCTCTGGCACGATCATTTTATTGTCGACCCCATTCAAGGCGGCGCCGGCACTTCAATGAATATGAATACAAATGAAGTTATCGCAAACAGAGGTTTGGAGCTTTTAGGAAAAGAAAAAGGTGATTACTTCCATTTAAGCCCGAACACACATGTCAATATGGCCCAATCAACGAATGATGTGTTTCCGACAGCCATTCATCTGGCCACATTGAATCACTTAAGACAGCTTATATCGACGATGGAACATATGCTGGATGCCTTCCGCCAAAAAGCGGAGGAGTTCGATTCCGTTATCAAAATGGGCCGCACTCATCTTCAGGATGCCGTTCCGATCAGGCTCGGTCAGGAATTCGAAGCCTATTCCCGGGTCATCGAACGCGATATTCAGCGGATCAAGCAGTCTCAGCATCATCTCTATGAAGTCAATATGGGAGCAACCGCAGTCGGCACAGGTTTAAACGCTGATCCGAGATATATTCAAAGCGTTGTCGAACACCTATCAGATATCAGCGGCTATCAGCTGAAAGGCGCTGACCATCTTGTCGATGCCACACAAAACACGGATGCCTACACAGAAGTATCGGCTGCATTGAAAGTCGGCATGATGAACATGTCCAAAATCGCCAACGATTTGCGTTTAATGGCGTCAGGCCCGAGGGCAGGGCTTGCCGAGATCCGGCTGCCCCCCCGCCAGCCCGGCTCCTCCATCATGCCCGGCAAGGTGAATCCGGTGATGCCTGAACTGATGAACCAGATCGCATTTCAGGTGATCGGCAACGATCATACCATCTGCCTTGCATCAGAGGCGGGGCAGCTTGAGTTAAACGTGATGGAGCCCGTACTCGTCTTTAATTTGCTGCAGTCGATTAAAATCATGAACAACGGATTTCGCGTATTTACCGATTACTGCATCACCGGGATTGAAGCGAATGAGATCAGGCTGAAAGAATTCGTCGAAAAAAGCGTAGGAACGATTACGGCCGTCAATCCGCACCTCGGCTATGAAGCTGCCGCACGAATTGCAAAAGAAGCGATCGCCACAGGACAATCCGTGCGCGAGCTGTGTTTGCTCCATGATGTTTTGACAGAGGAAGAATTGGATCTCATTCTGGACCCGTATGAAATGACACACCCGGGCATCGCAGGCGCTTCGCTTCTCGAGGATTAGCCATCCGTCTTTCTCAATATGCTTTCAAGCGTTTATAGACGCCCGAGACGGGCTAAACATGTAATATAAATCAATTGAAAGAGGTGGAAAGACAATGTTAGGATTTCTCGTTTCTTTAATCGTAGCCATTGTCATCGGTTTAATAGGAGGCGCAATCGGAGGCCACGGTGCACCAGGAGGTATTATCGGCTCCATGGTTGTCGGCTTTATCGGAGCCTGGATCGGCCACGGGCTGCTTGGAACGTGGGGGCCTGATATTGCGGGATTCGCCATCTTTCCGGCGATAATCGGAGCCGCAATTCTCGTCTTCATTTTAAACCTAATCTTCCGCGGGAGAATGGGTTCTCAGGCATAATATCCGGCCAGCATCGCCCAAAAGCGGTGCTGGTTTTTTGTTTGGGCGAAACCGTTCGCGCATATACTATAACATCTTATGGTTGACAATTGATCATCGTGGGCATATGATGATGATATAATTTTTGCACTAAGGAAACTTTTATGTACAAGGAAAAACAACTGAGAATCTAGGTGAATCAAATGGTCAGTCACGATTTGTCCAAACACTCGCAAATATCAAAAGAAGCTCAAGATGCACTGGACGGAAAAAGCAAAGGCTTCAAAAGGCTGCTCCCTTTTTTGGGTCCGGCGTTTATCGCGGCTATAGCTTATATTGATCCCGGCAATTTCGCCACAAATATCGCGGCTGGTTCGAAATACGGCTACTTGCTTTTATGGGTGATTCTTTTTTCAAATATTATGGCTTTGCTGATTCAGTCGCTGTCTGCCAAGCTCGGAATTGCAACGGGTAAAAATCTGCCCGAAGTCGCCAGGGAAGAATTCCCTAAACCGGTCTCCATCGGCTTGTGGATTCAGGGAGAGCTTGTCGTGATCGCGACCGACTTGGCTGAATTTATCGGAGCTGCTCTCGGTCTCTACTTGCTGTTCGGCATACCGATGCTTGAAGCATCGATTATTGCAGCCGCCGGATCTTTCGCGATTTTGGAACTGCAAAGGCGCGGCGTCAGGCCGCTAGAAGCGGCGATAACAGGAATGCTGTTCATCGTCGTGATCGCTTTTGCCTTTCAAACCTTTTTTGCAAAACCTGATATCGGTTCGGTTTTGGAGGGCATGTTTGTTCCCCGCTTCGATGGTGCAGACAGCATCCTGCTGGCGGCGGGAATCTTGGGAGCGACCGTGATGCCGCATGCCATCTATCTCCATTCCGCTCTCACCCAGCGGAGAGTGATCGGAAAAACGGAAGCGGAAAAGAAGAAGATATTCCGGTTTGAGTTCATCGACATTTTAATCGCCATGCTGATTGCCGGAGCAATCAATGCGAGCATGCTGATCGTCGCCGCTGCACTGTTTTATAAGAACGGCATTTTTGTCGAAGACCTTGATGTGGCCTTCAGCCACTTCAGCAGCATGGTCAGTCCGCTTTCCGCCGTACTGTTCGGCGTCGGCCTGTTAATCGCCGGTTTATCAAGTTCGTCTGTCGGAACGCTTTCAGGAGATATTATCATGCAGGGCTTCATTAATTTCAGGATTCCGCTTTATCTAAGACGGTTCATTACGATGTTGCCGCCTATCGCTATTATTGCTTCAGGGGTAAATCCGACAACCGCTCTTGTCTTGAGCCAGGTCGTCCTGTCATTCGGGATCGCCTTTGCCCTTATCCCGCTTATCTTATTTACGAGCAATAAACGCATTATGGGGAGCCTGAAAAATGCGAAGTGGATAACAGCCGTCTCCTGGCTGATCGCCGCCTTAATCGTCGCCCTTAATATTTTCTTGATTTACGATACATTTTCTGGTTAAAGCCGACCTTGGTCGGCTTTTTTATATTATACTGAAGAAAAGGGGGATTCTGGATGTTTAAATTAATGGTGCGTGATGATCTTTATTTAAAAATGCTCGAACCAAAAGATGCCAAAGCAGTTTATATGCAGATCCAGCAGTCTAAAGATGTGTTGCGGAAATGGCTGTTTTGGGTGGACGGCACAAAGCAGCTGGAGGATACCGAAGCTTTTATCGAAGAATGCATGAAACAGGCCGCTGCGAACAACGGGTTTCAAGCGGGAATATGGCATCAAGGCCATTTTGCCGGAATCATCGGACTCCATTATATCAATTGGATCAACCGTACGACTTCGATCGGCTATTGGCTGGGGGAGCCTTTTCAAGGAAAAGGGCTGATGACTGATGCCTGCCGGGCGCTGATCGACACGCTTTTCAGCGAATACGATTTAAACAGAATTGAAATTAGAGCCGCTGTTCAAAACGTAAAAAGCCAGGCTATTCCGGAAAGGCTCGGCTTCACGAAAGAAGGCTGCCTCAGGCAATGCGAGTGGCTCCACGACCACTTCGCCGACCATTTCGTATACGGGCTCCTGAAGGAGGAATACCTCGCCCGCAGCAAATGAGTCCGGGATTTGTCACACGCATTTTACACTGCAATCTGGTATGATAGATAAAAAAATATGGAGTTTTGATTATGAAAGTATTTATACTGTTTTACCTATGGATTGTCCCGCTCGTCATCGGGCTGATATTTTTCCGGGTGACCCAGCGGACAAGCTTTAAAAAAAGGTTTTATCCAGGCTATATCATGATCGGTCTTGCTGCGGCTGTATTTGCCGTCTGTTACCTGATCGGACAGCCTTACCTCGGGAATTTCTTCGGCGGCACAATGCTGTTCGGCACCCTGCTGCCGTTCATGGCTGCCGCCATGAAGAAAAAGAAATAACGAATACCAAAAACCCCGGCTTTCCCAAAACATGCCGGGGTTTTTGATTACTTATTTTCTCTGTTTGCACCAAAACCCGCTGATTCACAAATCGGTTTTCAGACGACTGGGCTTTATTTGTTCACTAGATCAACGTCGATCACCTGATAGAAAGCGTTTTCAGTATCAGCCACATCCCAAACGGCCAATATCACATGATACCCGGAGCGGTCTTCTGGAATGTAAATTTGGTGAGATAAATGGCGGGATGCAGGGGAACCATCATGCGGAACGGTTCCAATCCGTTCGAAATCTGCACGCTTTAGCGGTTTGTCAGGATCCCAGCCTTTTTTGGTGATATAGTAGTGCCATTGGCTGGTGTTGTGGGGGGCGGTATATGTCCAGGTAAAGGTGTGTTCTCCGCCGGTCATGATATGTTTAAACCAGCGATTTTCCGACTGCTGATCAAGAATCCCGCCGAACAGTCCGCCCGCGGATGCTATTTGTCCGTCTGCCGGGCCGTCATGCGGAAACCCTTTTTTCGCTTCCAGGCTTTGCGGCTCATACATCACGCTTCCGCAGTTCAGATTGAGAAGTCCGTAAGCCTCACTGCACAGAGCCGCTCTGCTCCCTGGTTTTTCGACAAAACCATGAGCGAAGGCGTGCTGAGGAATGATTGACATCAACAGCAATCCGGCTGATAGTATGAAAGCTGTACTGAAGGTACTTTTCTTAAAATAATCCACGTTTCAATCCCCTCTCTTTTTATTGTGTTGAGACGGGTTTTGATGCAAAAAGAAAAAACGCGGATATCCCAATACTATCCATCAAATTTTAACATCTGAACATGATAAAGCCAAGGGACGATCTCCCTTGGCATCATACTAAAAAATCCTTTTTAAACTTTTTTTCAGCGGCGGCAAGTCGAGCTCTTTTTTCTCAACCAGTTTTTTGATCATATATTTGCTGTAGTTGACAGCTTGTGTATAAGATATTTTTCCCGGAAGCGGCGGTTCATCTGCTATTGCCACATCGATAATCGACGGCTTTTGTGATTGAAAGGCATTTTTCAAAGCCGGAATGAGCTCTTCGTGCTTTGTCACGCTGAAGCCCTTCCCGCCGCAGGCCTCGGCAAACTTGGCATAATCGACGTTTTCAAGCGCTGTTGCATAATTAACATGCCCTTTTTCCTGCTGTTCATATTGAATCATTCCCAAGTTCTGATTATTTAAAATCACGACAACAATGGGCAGGTCATATTTGACAGCAGTCGGAAAATCGTGCATGGACATGCTGAAGCCGCCGTCTCCGCACACGGCTACAGCTTGGCGCTCCGGATTGGAAAGCTTTGCGGAAATCGCGCCTGGAAGACCGCATCCCATCGTGCCAAGCCAGCTTGAAATCAGAAAATCCTGATTGGTCATATTAAAATGGCGCGCCGTCCAAACCGTCACATTTCCGACGTCAACAGACAGGACCGCATCATCGGCGACTGCGTCCTCAAGCCTTGCAATCACCTGCTGAGGCTTGAGCGGTTCTGTCGCCACCTGTTCGTCTTTTTCAATTTCATAGCGCCACTTCCTCATATGTTGTATACAGCTTTCCAAAAATGCGCGGTTCGATTTCCGTTCAATGGTTTTCGTCAGTTCCATAAGCCCTTTTTTCGCATCGCAGACAAGGCCGGCGGTGACAGGATACCGTTTGCCGATTTTCGCCGGGTTGTTATCAAGCTGAATAGCCGGCGCATCTTCCGGAAGATAATCGCGGTACGGAAAAGAAGTCCCCAGCATGATCAACAGATCGCTTTCCTCCATCGCTTCATATGCGGGTTTTGTACCGATGTGTCCGAGATTCCCGAGCATGTGCGGGTGCCGATCGGGTACGACTCCTTTCCCGGGGAGCGTAACGATGATCGGTGCGGCCGCTTTATCGGCAAACTCGAGCAGCTCATCTCTTGCCGATTTCATTCCCTTTCCGGCTAAAATCACCGGCTTTTTCGCATGATTAATCAATTGTGCACACTGCATCAGCTGGCTTTGCTTCGGTTGAAGATCGCCTTCAATATAAAGCGCAGACGTATAAACCGGCTTCCGCTTAATCTTTTCCGCAAACAGATCATCGGATACGCTCAGTACGGCGACCCCTTTTTGGCTGTAGGCGGTACGGATCGCCTGATTTAAAAGGTCAGGCAGGGCTTCGGCCGAATGAACCTGCTGATTAAAGACAGCCACATCCTCAAACATTCGTTCAAGACCGATCTCCTGAAAGTAATCTCTTCCGATTTCATTCGAAGACACCTGCCCTGTAATCGCCAGCACAGGCGCCCCGTCAGCTTTCGCGTCATACAATCCGTTCAGCAGATGAACGGCACCCGGGCCCGCTATCGAAAGGCAGACGCCGATTTTGCCTGTCAGCTTCGCATCAGCTGCGGCAGCGAGAGCAGCGGTTTCTTCATGGCGTACTTGAATGAAGCGGAGGCTGTTTTCTTCATGCCGCAATTCATCGATAAATTCGTTGACGCTGTCCCCCGGCATGCCGTAAACATGATCAATATTCCATTCCTTCAGCAGTTCTGCAGCTACTTTTCCTGCGGTTTTGTTTGCCATATCACGTCCTCCTTTGTTTCTTCCATACCACTTTTTCGCTGCCGGGAAACGTGATCCGGCATGCTGACGAAAGTGAAGGAAACCACGACAGCGGCTGTTTCATGCTTTGTGTTCCCAGCCGTACTCATCTCGCATAAAGATCTCTCCGCCACACTGCTGAACTTGAAGCCATGCCCGGTAAATCCGGCGGCACCTATCCTAAGCACCACTCCATGTATACATGATCAAATCTACTAAAAGGCTGCCGCTCATTTTGATATGCCCCAGCGAAGTTAGACAATAAAATGTCATGAAGCGGTTAGACTGGCATGAGTCCGGAATTGTATGGCACTCATGCCTTTTCATTTGGTCTTCATCCTTTAGAGCAATTGCGGCGCAGTTCATTCACACAAGTGTTGAAACTTTTTTTAATATTTAAATTGTTATAATTTAGGTTCAGAGTTATAATTTAACAGAAATAAACCGAATTTGCATAGCATCGATGAAAGTTAAGATTGTTAAATCCTTCGTCAAACACAGGGGTGGTCGTGGCGGCAACTATTATAATCTGCTTTTGTAAAATTTTTAGCATTTGATACTGGATTGTTTATCCAATCATCCTGATCTGTTGGGTCAGCAGTGCTCGTACGTATGTGAATCCACCTGTCATGCGGCATTGTATCAAGGTTACTCCATTTTAGAAGGACAACCTGGTCTATTCTATTAATGCAGATACCACGACAATTTCAATCCGCTTGTTAAGTCTCCTCGGCACGTTAGGTATTCATAATGCTGCAGATTATCAGTTTCAAGTGCTGTGGAAGCCATCTGTCTTCGAGATTCGGTTGTTGCGATCTGAAGGTAATTTCACTGAAACTATAGTCGAAACACTCAAATCTTCTTATCTTATTAACCGTATACTTCATAGTCTAAGTTTCGGGTGAAAAGGAGAGACGCGGATCGTCAAGGTAAAGTCCCTCTCTTTTATCAAAAGAATTTAGAATTGGAGGCATTTACATGTTATCAGAAATAGAAAAGGGGCTTGAGGGCCTGCGTGTAAAACTTGATCGTATTGATGAACAACTGTTGGATACATTGAAAGATCGTTTAGAATGCTGCATTAAGATTGGATTATACAAACGCGAGTATAATATTCCGATGATGCAGCCGCACCGAATTAACTTTGTCCAGGAACGGGCAGCTCGATACGCTGACGAGAATGGTTTAAGTCAAGAGTTTTTGCGTAACCTTTATGAGCTCATTATTTCTGAAACGTGCAGGGTTGAGGATATCGTAATTGACCATTCAGAAAATCGGAGACAGGACATTTCTTCAAGCCTGGCCGGCCAAAAAAGAAAAAGGGAGGAATTGTTTAATGGGGGCAGGGATACAAACACTTCTAATTGACAACTATGATTCATTTACTTACAACCTGTATCAATTGATCGGCGAAGTAAATGGCCGACCGCCAATAGTTGTCCGTAATGATGTGGACTGGTCACAAGTGCCGATTGATGAGATTGACAACATCGTGATCTCCCCAGGCCCCGGTCGACCGGAACGGGTTGAGGACTTTGGTATTAATGCAACTATTATTCAAGAAGCTAAGCTGCCAGTCCTCGGAGTCTGTCTTGGACATCAAGGCATAGCTCATTTGTTTGGCGGGAAGGTGAACCACGCTTCTGAGCCTATGCATGGACGAACATCAGTCATTCACCATTCAGGGGTTGATATCTTTGACGGGCTTCCTCCTGAGTTCTCTGTCGTACGCTATCACTCCCTTGTCGTTACTGATCTGGGTGATGATGTGGAAGCAATTGCGTGGACAAAAGATGAGTTGATTATGGGGCTTCGACACCGCAATCTGCCGATTTGGGGTGTGCAATTCCACCCCGAGTCAATCTGCAGTCATTATGGGCACGAGTTGCTTGCCAACTTTAGAGACCTGACTCCGAAGCGCACTGAACGATCCAGACCGTCTCCCAAATTAAAGGAGCCTTCCCATTCTAAAAGCGATTTCTACCGGATTCATTTTCGAAAATTATTGGGATTTCCTGACGCTCAGTTAAGTTACCAGACACTATTTGCTGATGCACCTCATGGATTCTGGCTTGACAGCAGCAGTGTCATCGAAGGCTTGTCACGATTTTCCTATCTTGGCGATGGTGCGGGAGAGAATGCTGAATATTTGACCTATAGAGTAGCAGAGGGTGTTGTAAAAGTACAACGTTCGGGTCAAGAGACGGAGTTCATTCAACAGTCATTTTATGATTATCTTGATGAGCAAATCCGCCGTCGGGCAACATCTACTCCGGAAGGCCTTCCCTTTGACTTCAATCTCGGCTATGTGGGCTACATTGGCTATGAGCTAAAAGCTGAAACTTGCGGGAGCAGCCGGTATCAATCTGAGATTCCTGATGCAGCCCTGCTTTTCGTTGACCGCATGCTTGTTTTTGATCATCTTGAACAGGAAGCCTATCTGTTGTGTCTTTCGACTGGGGATGAGGATAAGCAAGCACTCAACTGGCTAAATACGGCAGAGCGAATCTTGAATGACATTCCTGCTGCAGCAAACGATTCGGACAAGGATTCAGTCCTTACATCCGTGCCAGACCACAATATCCCAATCGAGTTTCGGCATAACCGGCCTTCTTATCTTCAACTGATCAACAATTGCTTAGAAGAAATCCGCAATGGTGAATCCTATGAGATATGTTTGACTAATTCCGCAACTGTTTATACCCCTATAGATCCTTGGATTACGTATACGCATCTGAGAAGAATCAGTCCGGTTCCCTATGGGGCATTTTTAAACTTTGCGGATGCAGCAGTACTAAGTGCCTCTCCGGAACGGTTCCTCTCAATCGGTGCTGATCGTATCGTTGAGTCCAAACCGATCAAGGGTACCCGGATGAGAGGCAGGACTTCTGCTGAAGATCACCAATTACGAAATGAGTTGCTAAGTGATGAAAAAGATCTCGCAGAGAACTTAATGATCGTTGACTTAGTCAGAAATGACCTTAACACTGTTTGTGAAATAGGATCTGTTCATGTACCTAAGCTTTTCGATGTAGAAACATATGCACCAGTTCACCAGTTGATCTCGACGATTCGCGGCACTATACGTCCGGACAAATCAACGGTTGATTGCGTCCGCGCTGCTTTTCCAGGCGGTTCGATGACCGGTGCTCCGAAAATTCGGACGATGGAAATCATAGACCGACTCGAGAAGGGCCCCCGCGGTGTCTACTCGGGCAGCCTCGGCTGGTTTGGACTGAGTGGAGCTGCGGATCTTAGTATTGTTATCCGCACAGTTGTTGTGACCGATGACAAGGCGACTTTTGGTGTCGGAGGAGCGATCGTAGCATTGTCAGATCCAGAAGAGGAATTCAAAGAAACTCAGGTTAAAGCGCGAGCTATGGTCTCAGCTATCGCAGCAGCGGAAGTCTCTGCAGTGGGAGGTTCAAGATGAGTCAGGAAATAAGGCAGTGTGTGATTGCGGGAGGAGCCGGCGGCGTTGGCGGGATGTTTGCAGACCTTCTTGAAGAATCGGGTGTTGAAGTATGTATTATCGATATGAATCCTCCTTCCGTTCGTCGACAATTCATGAAATGTGACATCACTGTTCCGACTCCACAGGCCAAAGATAAGATCCAAAAGGCCGACATGGTGATGCTCGCTTTACCAGAGACCGCGGCTCTTCAAGCAGTAAAAGTTGTCGGGGCGTTAATGAAGCCTGATTCTCTCTTGGCGCACACTCTTTCTGTACAATCACCCATATTTAACAAAATACACGCTTTGGGTTTGCCTTTCGAAAGCATAGGTCTTAACCCTATGTTTGCTCCCAGCCTTAGTATCGTGGGTAGACCGGTAGCTGTCATCGTTCAAAACGATGGGCCTAAAGGAAGTCATTTGATTCAGATGATTTTAGATTGGAAAGGTCGTCCGGTGCTATTAGAAGCTGAGGAGCATGATCAATTGGCCGCGGCTTTGCAGGCACTCACTCATGCAGCGATACTCACCTTTGGATTGGCGCTCGCAGAATTAGATGTTGACATTGCAAAACTTGGTTCTCTTGCACCCCCTCCGCATGCAACTATGCTTGCGCTACTGGCACGGATTAGTTCTGGAACACCGGATGTGTATTGGGACGTCCAATCCGTGAACCACCAAGCAACGACGGCTCGTGCTGCACTGGCTGAAGCAGTTGCATCGTTGAATGAATCGGTGAGGGATCAGTCCGTATTCACCGAACTGATGCGTAAATCCCGAGAGGTATTTGGATCTGAAATAGCCCATTACCAAGATCTCTGTACTAGTATCTTTGAAGGTCCAATCGCACCAAAGGAGGGAAAGCACAGCCAAACCAATCCCCCGGTTAATTGAATTTTATAAACAACTGATTCCTTTGAACAGCTTTCCGGGACAAATAGAAGTATGAAAATGTCGTGTAGATTCGCGACTTTTCCACTGACAAGTTCACTAGTTTTGTGATATTTGGTCACATTAAAACAGCCTGCCGTTTCCGGCAGGCTGTTTGATGATTATTGATCAAGCTTCAGCTTCTTCAGCTGTTCGGCGAGCGCGTTGTTGATTGGCTCATCTTTGTTTTGCTTTTTCATGTAGGAGTGTACATCGCGTTTTGATGCTTTTGAATTTTTGTCTTTTGCCCTGCGCTTTTCGAAAACGGAGAGTTTTTCTCTGTGGCCGCAGACGCAGGCGAATGTCTGGCCTTCTCCGTGTCCTCGCAGTTCCATGCGCTTATGGCAGTTCGGGCAGCGGGCGTTCGTCTGTTTGGCGACTGTTTTGCGGTGGCCGCACTCCCTGTCCTGGCAGACGAGCATTGTGCCGCGTTTGCCGTTTACTTTCAGCATCAGTTTTCCGCAGTCAGGGCAATGGGTCCCTGTGATATTGTCATGCTTAAACGTTTGATTGCTGCTTTTGATTTCTCTGATCGTCTGCTTTGCGTACTCCTTCATTTCTTTGATAAAGGCGGAGGATTTCAGTTTTCCTTTCGCAATGCCTGACAGCTTCTGCTCCCATTCAGCGGTGAGGGCAGGAGATTTTAAATCTGACGGAACAAGCTCAAGGAGCTGTTTTCCTTTTGAGGTGATATAGATATCTTTTCCTTTTTTCTCGATCAGGAACGTGTTGAACAGCTTTTCGATAATGTCGGCGCGTGTTGCCACCGTCCCGAGTCCGCCCGTCTCTCCGAGAGTTTTCACAAGGTTTTTTTCTTCTCCCTGCATAAATGCGGCCGGATTTTCCATCGCAGACAGTAATGTTCCTTCATTAAACCGCGCCGGCGGTTTTGTTTCACCCTTCGTCTCTGTCAAAGACCGGACGGACAGCGTGTCGCCTTTTGCGAGTTTAGGAAGGGTTTGATCCTTTTCTTCCTCGTCATCATCTTCGTCTGCGAAATCGTACACCGCTTTCCAGCCTTGCGACTGAACGGTTTTCCCTTTTGCCGTAAAGGTTTCTCCGCCGATTTCGGCAAACACTTTAGTTTCTTCATATTCAAACGGCGGCATTAAAACGGCGAGAAAGCGCTTCGCGATCAAATCGTAAAGCTTTCTTTCCTTTTCGCTTAACGCACCGAGCGCAAGCGGCTCTTCCGTCGGAATAATCGCGTGGTGATCGGATACTTTCGCATCGTTAACAAAGCTTTTATTGGCTTTAACGCCATGCTTTAAGATCCGGGTCACATGCTGAGCATAAGGCTTCACCTGCATGCCTTCCAAACGGTCTTTCAGCGTAGGGACGATGTCATTAGAAAGAAATCTTGAGTCCGTCCGCGGATAGGTGACGAGCTTATGCTGCTCATAGAGCTTCTGCAAAACGGACAGCGTTTCTTTTGCGGAAAATCCGTAGCGTTTATGGGCGTCCCTCTGCAGCTCGGTCAGATCATAAAGTCCGGGGGCAAAGCTTTTTTTCGCCGTTTTTTTCAAGTCGACGATAGCGGCCGGTTTGCCTTGCAGCGCTCCTGCAAGCTGTGACGTCACAGACGCGTTGAAAGTGCGGGTCTGCTTCGTTTTCTTGTCCTGCCACGTCAGCGTCATACCGTCAACCGCTGCACGCAAGCCGAAATAAGGGACGGGTTTAAAGTTCTTGATATCTTCCTCTCTTTTCGCGATCATCGCCAATGTCGGCGTCTGTACGCGTCCGCAGGAAAGCTGGGCGTTGAATTTCGTTGTCAGCGCCCTCGTCGCGTTGATGCCGACGATCCAATCGGCTTCAGCTCGAGCCACGGCTGAATGGTAAAGGTTTTCAAAGTCTTTGCCGTTCTTTAAGTTTTTAAATCCGTCTTTAATCGCTTTGTCTGTGACCGATGAAATCCACAGGCGCTTCAATGGCTTCGTAATCTTTGCTTTTTCGATAATCCAGCGGGCGACAAGCTCGCCTTCCCGGCCGGCATCGGTTGCTATGACGATGTCTTTGACGTCTTTTCTGATCAGCTGCGATTTAACCGCCTGAAACTGCTTTCCGGTCTTTTTAATGACGACGAGCTTTAAAGGCTCGGGGATGATTGGCAGATCTTCAAGCCGCCAAGACTGGAATTCCTTTCCGTATCCTTCAGGGTCCGCCAATGTGACCAGATGGCCGAGCGCCCATGTCACGATATAGCGGTCGCCTTCAAGATATCCGTTTCCTTTTTTATGACACTTCAGCACGCGGGCCAAGTCACGGCCGACTGAAGGTTTTTCTGCTAAAACGACTGTTTTAGACAAGTCCATCACATCACTTTCTTGTTCATGCATCCTTTTATTATAACAGATGATACAGATGCAGCTCTAATGTTCATGATTCCTTTATTTCAATTTCAGAAAAAATGACGTGTGTCACGGTTTGGGCATATGGTGATGTTTCATTGATAAATGCTTCGATCTGCGCCAGGCTCTCTGCATTGATTTTCAGCATATAGCAGGCGGCTCCCGCGATCCGGTAGCAGAATTCAATATTCGGGAGGCGTTCGATATATGCTTTAAACCTTTCGTATTCCCCGTTTTTCACCGTTGCTTCAATGATGCAGGATACGGGAAGGCCGACCTTTTGGTAATCGATGTCCAGCGTATATTTTTTAATGACGCCGAACGATTCGAGCCGCCTGACCCTTTCGGTCACAGACGGCGCGGAAAGGCTGATCTTCCTGCCCAGCTCCCGCATCGATAAACGGCTGTCTTTCTTTAATTCGGCTATGATTTTAAAATCGAGGTCATCAATTTTCATATGTAACTTTATTCCCTTCATTCTATTTCATCATTTTAATATTATCATGAAAATTCTTTCGTTCGAAATTCATTTTTCACTTCTGCTTATATATGATTATGAAGAGGTGATCATCATATGACAAGAATCAATTTTTCAGACAGAGGAGAGACGCCGTTTCAGCGGCTGCTCGGACACTCCGAAAGCCTGATGTCAAACTGGACGGCTTTAGCTGAGGAGCTGTCAGGAGACGGCTTTTTATCAAAGGAACTGAAGGAGCAGGTGCGCCGCGTGCTGGCTCAGGGAAACGGATGCGAATATTGCAAGGCAAAGGGGAAACCCGAGATCCCGAATCAGCAGAAAACGAGCTTTGCAATGGGGTTTGCAGAGGTCTTTTTGGCGCAGAGGGAGCGCGTTTCAGACAGGCAGTTTGATGTTTTAAAAGAAGTGTTTTCAGAAGAAGAAATAACGGAATTGACCGCATTTATTTGTTTTACGACTGCCCAGCAATATTTCGGCGCTTTAATGAAGCTTCCGGCAGACGCATAAATCCAACGGAGAAAAAACCTGTCATATTTGTCCCCTTTTGGTTTATAGTATAAAGGTAGACTATCACTCCACAGGAGGTATACTATGCTGCAAACGCCGATTGGCCGCCTTCGGTTGATGGGTTTTATTGAAGGCATTTCGCTTTTAATCCTGCTGTTTATCGCCATGCCGCTTAAATATTGGGCGGATTATCCGATGGCCGTTACGATTGTCGGATCGCTTCACGGCGGATTGTTTATTTTGTATTTGTTTGTTCTGTTGTATGCGACTTTTGTGCTGAGGTGGTCTGTGAAATGGCCGGCTGCCGGTCTTGTGGCCGCATTTGTTCCGTTCGGCAATTTCCTTTATGACCGGGGACTAAAAAAATATGATCAGTAAAAACCGCCGGGAAACCCGGCGGTTTTTTTGATCACTCATTTAAAAAGCGTTTCAGCTCTTCCTTGTTTTGTTCAAGGTCTAAATCGAGGACCGCCCCGTATGTTGGATCGTCTTTGTTCGTGAATGATCCGTCAACCGGGAGCCTGAAGCTTTTGGTTTCTTTTACGCTTCCGAGCAAAAAGTCTTTGCCGAGGGAGAAGATGACGCCGTTCGGAATGTTTGTTTCAATATACGGATCGACGAGCCCCCACAGCTTCGGAAGCTGGGCGATATTTCCGATGCTCATCGCTTCTTTTTGAAGCTCTGAAAAGATTTCCTGCTGTCTTCTGACCCGTCCAAAATCGCTTTCTCTGTCATGCCTGAACCGGACATAGCCCAGCAGCCTATCACCGTGAAGAATTTGTTTTCCCGGCTGCAGTGTCATGCCGATTCCGTACGACATTTTTTTCGGAACGTCGACTTCGATGCCGTCAGGCGCCACCGCATCAACGATTTTGGCAAAACCTTTAAAATCGATGATGGCATAATAGTTAATGTCCAAATCAAAGGATTCTTTTAATGTTTTTCTGACGAGTTCCGGGCCTCCGTATGCATAAGCCGCATTGACTTTTTGCTTGTCATATCCCGGTATGTCGACATAGCTGTCCCTCATAATCGAAATCAATTTAGGCTGTTTCTGCTTTTTATTATAATGGATCACCATCATCGAGTCAGACCTTGAATGGTCTTCCCCTCTTGAATCGATCCCTAGAACGAGGATGTTCACTTCATCAAGATCAGAGCCTTCCCCGTTAAATTCAAACTGACCGTCTTCTTTAAAATCCCCGTCAGATTCGGATAAGCCTTTTTTGTATTCAAAGTAGGTATAACCCGCTGCTGCTATGATAACCAGCAACATTAAGGTAAACAGGCGCTTTATGATTTTTCGCCTTTTTCTTTTCGGTTTTCTTACTCTTACTCTAACCCTCTCCACTTTTATCACCGCCACACATAAGACTATCACAGGATTAAACAGCGGGCAATTAATAAAAGAAAGATCAAGCCGTCTAATCGTGTCGAAAAAGATAATCTTTTGTTTTCATTTGTTTCATTTTGAAAGAAAAATGATCGAATTTTGATCTTTTCGTCAAAAATCGACTACATCCACTTCGTCATCCATGCGATATAGTAAGAAGCCGGGATAAACAGAACTTGGGCAAAAATCGTCCCGGCCACCCTCGATGTTGCCATCGTGATCGAAGCCCATTTCAAATAGGTGTAGCTCCGCCTCCCTTTTGCTACGTCATCTGCAAGTACCGAAACCTTCGGATCGACAAACAGCGCCAGCAGCATCGTCGCCACCCCGTTGACAAGGCCGGAAGCCATCACCGCGGTCGTATGCCTTTCGGGCACGAGGACGCCCGCATAAAGAGCGGCAAGAACGCCGATTGTATAAATCGCCGTGATGGCCATGTTCAAGACAAACAGCCGCTTCGGTATGTAGCAGAACCGAAAGTCTTTCACATATTCCAGACTCGGTCTTCTCGCATAATGCTTGGCATGCTTGAAGATATTTTTTGAGAACGCCTTGCGAAACACTTGCAAAACGGAGCCGTTTTCCCCTGCCAAGTGAACAATCGCTCTCGAAAATACGGCGACAAACGTCGGCAGAAGCAGCATTCCGAAAATTGTACCGACGGTTGAACCAAAGATTAAAAACCGAAATTGGCTGCCGACGAGGGAAAGTGCGTCCGCACCCGCAACATCGACAAGCTTCCCCGTCACAGGCTGCTGAACCATATTTGACATTCTTGAGACGATGACCATCACATTAAATAATGACAGCGCCGATGCGATAAATCCGACTCTCGCGCCTGACAGACGAGCGGCGTATGCGAGCGTTTCGATGGAATGGATCAGCAACAGAAAACAAAAAATCAATAGTACCTTAGATGTTAAAAAGTCCATTTCTCTTCCTCCAGTCTATAGGTAAGACTGTTTTCAAAACGCAAACGTTTCGGCAAATCAAAAACCGCCCCGGCAAAAGCCGAAGCGGTCTCAATTATCATATTTATTCGAGCAAATAATTTATCCGCTGCCAAAGGCGGTCATTTGAATTTCGTAAAAGATCAGCATCTATCGTTCCGAGTTGAAAGTAAACACCATGGAATTTCTGATACAAGACAACGAAAGCCCTACCTCTCATTCGTCCTTGCGGCTCCGAAGCCGCGCCAGTGTGAATTGTGAAACAAAAAGTCTTTTTTCCCTCTATCCTGTTAGGGGCGGGTCAGAGGAAGAAATCAGTATCTTCTAAGAAAGAAAAAAGAAGTCTACTTTCCATTTATTTGCTCTTTTGCGTGTTCCTGTTTTTTATTATACTACAGTTCGTCCTTGATGACAAACTGTTAAGCACAGCGCGCTACAGATCCAGCGTGACCGGGGTGCTTTCACCTTCATTCATCAGTCTGATTTCCGAAGGCTCAATCTCAAGCACGGTCAAGTTCGGATCGTCCTTTCCGTCAAACCAGCGCTCAAGCTTTTCATCCCAGATTTTGTCCTTTAAATCTTTTGAATGGTTGAGCTTTGCCGTACCTGTGATTTCAAGGTATGCATCGCCTAATCCTTCGCCGTTATAACCCAACAGCACGTGGACGTTCGGATTGTTATCAATTTCTTCTGCCTTGTGCGTCTCATCGCTTGTCGGTGTATAAAGCGTCAGCCCGTCGTGGAAAAAGGTCATGTAGCGGGAATGAGGTTTGCCGCTTTCGACCGTTGCAAGCGAACCGATTTTATGATGATCGAGAATGTCGAGCACTTTGTTCTTCAATTGCTGCTGATCCATTTTAAGTTCCCTCCTTTGTATCGTCTCCACTGTTACTTTTCCACAATGTCTTGTATATTAAACAATTGAGCGGAGGTTTTTGACGTGAATATTTTCATATCGTTTGATGCTGAGGCTGATATGGGCTACATTGCTTTGACGGAAAACCGTGCCGGGTCTGCCGCAGCAACCGATGATATCGGCAATACGGCTTTGGCTGCAGACTTTGACCGCCATCAGCGGATGATCGGTGTCGAATTTCCGGGGAAGGCGGCTCCGGAAATAGCGCGGCTTGGAACGCTGACCGGCAGAAAACACAAACTTGAACCGGCTTTCCTAAACGGCGCCCGCGTTCATCGGTTTCGACCGACGTCACAGGAAGCGGTCAAAACACTTTGTGTGAACGGTGTTCAATTTTATTTTGCCGATCATGACGGACAACGCTTCATCGGCTTTGATGTGTTTGATCGGACGGAAAAAAGCGAATGAGATTGGCTCCCATTCGCTAAATTCTCGGGTCTGTAAACACATCGTGATCATCGGTGCTTGTTGAAGAAAACTCCGTAACCACAGCACCTTCACTCCCCGCTTTGAACCAATGTTTCGTATCCGGCGGAATCGTGTACTGTTCGCCGGGTGTGAGCTGAATTTCGTGCCAAACGGTGAAATGCTCGATATCCTCGTGCGGCGGCAGAACGGCCGGGACTTCCGTTTTTTCTCCTTCTACATACAAATACACTTTTCCGTATCTGCACCTGAATGTCTCTTCTTTCCCTTCCTGCCCGTCTACGGGAGGATGCCGGTGTTCGGGGCATGTTTGTTCAGGGAATAATACAAGCTCTTTGGCACAGTAGCGGTCTGTGTTGACATAGACGAACAGCTGAAGTCCCAGCTTATTCAGCTTATTTAAACCGTAGTCCATGATTTGGATGTTTTCTTTATCATCGTCGCTCAGCGCGATGCCCGCTTTCTCGTAGTATTCGATTACGTCTTCCTTTGTCACCTTCACACGAGCTTCCCCCTTTTATGTCGTGATAAAGTCTCCGCCGTTGACGTGGAGGGTCTGCCCTGTCATATACGAAGAATCGTCAGATGCTAAAAGCACATAGCAGCCCACATGATCCACCGGCTGACCTGGACGGCCCATCGGTGTATTTGTACCGAACTTCGCCACTTCCTCACCTGAAAATGTGGACGGGATCAGCGGCGTCCAAATCGGTCCCGGTGCAACGGCATTGACGCGGATGCCGTCTTTGACGAGCGCCTGTGACATCGAACGTGTAAATGCATTGATCGCACCTTTTGTTGCCGTGTAGTCAATCAGCTGCGGATTGCCCCGGTAAGGGTTGATCGATGTTGTATTGATGATCGCGCTGCCCGGCTCCAAATAATCGATCGCTTTTTTTGTAAAGTAGAAATAAGAGAAGAAATTTGTTTTAAATGTTTTCTCAAGCTGTTCACTGGAAATCTCTTTAATGCTGTCTTTTGGATGCTGTTCGGCCGCATTATTGACAAGAATATCAAGACGGCCGAGCTCCTTTACAGTCTGTTCAACCGCGTCATTGCAAAATGCTTCGTCTCTGACGTCTCCGGGAAGCAGCATGCATTTGACGCCTTCTTTTTCAACCCGCGCTTTCGTCTCCTGAGCGTCCTCATGTTCATTTAAGTAGACGATCGAGATGTCCGCGCCTTCTTTAGCATAGGCAACGGCAACTGCCCTGCCGATTCCGCTGTCGCCCCCTGTAATGAGTGCGACCTTTCCTTTCAATTTATCCGTCCCTTTGTAATTTTCATCTTCATAGATCGGACGCGGGTTCATGACGCTTTCGATGCCGGGCTGACGGTCTTGCGTCTGTGCCGGCTGTCCGTTTGTCTGCTGATTGCGCAAATCCATTTGTGATTCCTCCCTTTAGCTGATATTACTAGACTTTTAACCGGAGAAATTTTTGTTTAAACATGACCGTGTGCGCGAAAAATGAAGAAAGCCCCGGGTGACCGGGGCTTTTACCACTCTTTATCCTGTATAAATCGGTGAAACAAAACGTTCAGCCTTCCGTACAGCTGCTCGCGGTCTCCGGTCTGGTACGCTTTTATACTTTCGTCACTTTCAATCATCGAAGAGCTGATCAAGCTCAAAATCTCGGAACCTTCCGGAGACAGATCGGCCGGCGCCAGCATGATAAGCATCCGTGTCATCTTCATGACGCTTCCGTCCATCCCTTTGATCTCGAACGGTTTGGACAGATCATAAGCTTTAAAGAGGGGAATCACGGCCGCTTCGCTTTTTAAATGGAACAGTGCGAAGGTGGTTCCGGGAATGCCGAGGCCCCCCTGTGCTTCTCTTGTCATCAGCCCGCCGGCCATCTGCCCTGCATCCGTAACCAGACCTTGATCTTCAAGGGTGCTGCAAAGGCGTTTGACCGTATGTTCCAGGCTTGATTCAGCTTCCAGCGTTTCAACTGTAAAATGGCTCAGTAAATGTTGAATGCCGGCTGCGTAATGGCCGATTTTCCGCGCAATCTGAAGCATATCAGGAAACGGCTCCGGTTTTTTGGGAGCCATCCGCTTTTTCCGAAGGATGAGCGGGATTTTCCGGGTGAGCTGGTGTTTGATCTGTTTCACATCTTCTGTGTCAAGGAGCGGACTGACGGTGACGCAGTCAATGTTTTCATATGGGATCGGCACGGTTGAAACGATGATGTCATAGGCACCGGTATTTTTCGATTTCAGCTCCATCAGCGAGGATATCTCAAAGGAAGCGATTTCAGGAAGCTCTTTTTTCAGCCGCGAGGCCAGCATCTTTGATGAACCGATTCCGCTCGAACAAATCACGAGCGCGCTGATGTCTACTTTTTGTTTGCTCATCTCAAGCGCCGATCCAAAGTGAAGGACGATAAAAGCAATTTCTTCATCTGGAAACCGGATTTCCGGAAAAAATGTTTCGACGCCTTCCTCTATGGCCATATATAAGAGAAAATAATCTTTTTTGACCTGTTCTGTTAACGGATTATGCACCGACATCTTTTCTTTGATCCGGATGATCGCCGGTTCAAGGTGGGCGATTAATCCTTCATAAAGCGAATGGTTGCCTGTTAAATTCGTGCCCGTTTTTTGCGAGATGAAATCGATCAGCTTTTTCGTCCTGAGGGCGGTATCCAGCTCGATATCTTCCGCTCTGTAGTCGATTTTGAAGCTTTTGTTGGCGCTTCTTAAATGCATCGTTATATAACCCGCCTCAGCTTCGGGGATCTTCACGTGAAACGCATTTTCAAGCTCCTTTGCAAGCGCAAGCGCCAGTTCAAACTCTTTCGTACGCTTCAGGTCCGTCAATTCTTCTTCATTCATATTAATCATTTCACCGAGCTGTATCCGCTCGATCGCAAACGTCAAGTGGACGACGAGAGCGATGTATGCACTGTCGGAAAGGGAAAGCCCATACTTTTCTTTCATCTGAAACAGCACTTTTTCCGCTTTCAGCAATTTCCCCCTGCTGACGACACCGAATATTTTCTCCGGCGCTTCGTTCTTGCCTTTAATATTCATTTCGATTGTTTCCAGAAACTGCTGAACATCGAGCTTGTCGGCCATCAAGTTTCCGACGATTTTTCGCTTGGCATCCTCCGGCCCCCTCAGCTCTATGCCGTAGCCTCTTTTTCTGATCAGCGACAGGCCGAACGGAGCGATCCACTTCTCCAGCTCGTCAAGATCGTTGCTGATCGTTGCCGTCGTCACCTGCAAGTCATTGGCGATTGTATAAAGCTTGATCGGTTCTCCCGCTTCAAGCATCGCGCATAAAATCAAAAGCTTTCGTTCATCGGCACTGTATTCGACATGGCTGTCCCGGGACAGATCTTCAAGAAGCCGCTGTTTGTCTCTATAGACACCGACCAGTTTCAAGCCTTTTCCCGGCTGCTTATCAAGCTGAAGACTGTACTTGTCCAGAACGGATTTAACCGCTTTGAGCTCGCGGTGGACCGTTCTTGTGCTGACTTCAATATAGTCGGCAATTTCATTGACTTTGACATAGCGGTTTTGATGCAAAAGGTATTTCATCAATTTTTGTTCCCTTGCTGTCATATACATAAAACGCCGCCTCCGGTGTTGTCGTTTTTGCGGGAGTGAAAGGGGGTCCGGCGGTTGAAACGGTATCCCTATCATAAAACGCTGTTAAGAAATCTTCAATTCGAACTAATTAATTTTTTATTAAAATCTTCAAGAAGTGAAGAAACATCAGCCCACAGCTGATGTTTCCAGGTTAGGTTGCATCTGCGCCGCCCTGTTCATACATTCTGTTTCGGCAGCCCCCGCCCGGCTGCCGAACTTTTCCCGATTCTATCTGAAACTATGCTTTCAAATGGCTGATCACCAGTTTGAATAAAGAATGATCCTCTTTTAGTCCGCATACATCTCGAAGCACGCCTTCATAGCCTTTTTCAGCGATCATGCTTTGAAGCTCAACGGCTTCCGGATCATCGGCACAATCAAACTGCAGCGCCAAGGCAATACCTTCTGCAAGGCGGACAGGTTCAAAGCCGAGGTCGCAAAGCTTTCTGGCCGGGCCGACAAGACGGTCATCCCTGCCAAGCTTGCGAAGCGGCGACCTGGCCACACGGGTGACATCGTCTGATAGGCATTCATTTTCAAAGCGCCCGATAATTTTTGTCATATATGCCCGGTGCTCTTCCTGTGTAAAATCGTATGTCTGAACAAGGTACCGGCCTGTTTCTTCAAGCGCGCCTGCTACCGTTTGACGGACCTCCGGGTGGTGAATGGCGGCTTTTATCGTCTTCAAACCTTTCTTATAGCCGGCATACGCCGCCATGGCATGTCCGGTATTGACCGTAAACAGCTTTCTTTCGATGAATGGCGCGAGATCCGGTACATATGTCACACCTTCAATATCCGGCACTTTTCCCGCGAATTCCGTTTGATCGACGGCCCATTCGAAAAAAGGCTCCACCGTTACTTTCAACAGATCATCATGATGCTGGATCGGCACAATTCTATCGACTGCCGAGTTCGGAAAACCGACTGAATCGCTGATTGCGGCGCGCTCTGTTTCAGTTAAGCGGGCAAAAATCTCCTCGCGAAGATGAGCGCTGCCTCCGATCATATTCTCGCAAGCTATGATGTTTAAAGGCTGTGTATTTAGTTTTATCCGGCGCTTCAAACCTTCTGCAATCGGCTCTGCGATCAGCTTAAGAACCGCAGGGCCCACCGCAGTGGTGACAAGGTCGGCTTTCGCTATGAAATCATACAATTCGTCAAGCTGGGTCGCACTGTTGATCGCCCGAACCGGGCCAATCGTTTCCTGCTTCCTTCCGGCATCGGCCAATTCGACGATATAGCGGCCCTTGTCGTTCAGTTCCTTGATCACGGCATCGTTTACATCGGCGAACACGACATCATACCCCGATTTGCAGAGCAAGGCTCCGATAAATCCCCGGCCGATGTTCCCCGCACCGAAATGCAGTGCAATCATATTTGGTCACCTTCTTCAAAAACCGCCATTAACTCGTCTTCATTTTTCGCATTGATGATCCGTTCGACCTTGTCCGCTTCTGAGCAGACGATCGCAATCTTTGACAAAATCTCCAAATGCTCATCATTTTTCCCGGCAATGCCAAAGATCACTTTAGCGATATTGCCATCGCCGTATTCGACACCTTCCGGAAGCTGGATCACGGATATTCCGGAGTGAAGAACATCCCGCTTGCTGTCTTCCGTACCATGCGGAATAGCGATTGCGTTCCCCATGTAAGTGGAAGTGAGGCCTTCCCTCTCCAACATTTTCTCGATATAATCCGCGGTCACATAGCCGGCGTCAACCAGCGCCTTTCCGGCCAGCCTGATCGCTTCTTCCTGCGTTGCGGCAGATTGATTGAGATGAATGTTTTCTTTTGCAAGTACTGGTTTCATTGGGAAATCACTCTCTTTCATACATGTTGTGTGAGCCTGATTGACAGGCTCACGGATTCTCAAACTTTACTTTTTAAGCTGATTGATCAGTTCATCGTATTTTGGACTGTTAAGGAAATTTTCCACTGATATGTGTCTAGCGTTTGGAAGCTTCGCTTTTGCGCGTTCCGTTAAGTCTTTATGTGTGATGACGATGTCGGCATCTCCAGGCAGATTATTGATCGATGTATTGGATACGTCGATATCGAGTTCTGCTTTTTTGACTTTGTTTTTCAAAATCGATGCCCCCATCGCACTGGAGCCCATTCCGGCATCACACGCGAAAATGATCTTGCCGACATTTTCGTAAGTTGCCTCTGATTCTTCCGCTTCATCAGCCGAAGTCAATGCAGAAACGGCTTGGCTCTTCTTACCTTTCATTTGCTGCATTTTTTCCGCTGCGGCTGTTAAGTCTTCTTCGCCGGCTTTAGACGTTTTCAAAATCAAAGAAGCTACAATGAATGAAACGACTGCCGCGACGAGAACACCAAGGATCACACCGATGTGGTTGCCTTTCGGCGTCATCGCCAGCACCGCAATAATGCTTCCCGGTGAAGGAACAGCCGCCAGCCCCGCATTAAAGATGGAGAATGTCAGCACACCGCTCGCTCCGCCCGCTATTGCAGCCAGGATTAACAGCGGTTTCATCAGAATGTAAGGGAAATAAATTTCGTGAATCCCGCCAAGGAAGTGAATCACTGCAGCGCCCGGGGCGGTCTGCTTTGATGTGCCTTTTCCAAAAATCATGTAAGCTAAAAGAATCCCGAGACCCGGACCTGGGTTCGCCTCCAAAAGGAATAAAATCGATTTTCCTGTCTGGGCGGCCTGTTCAATACCAATCGGGCTCAAAATACCGTGATTAATCGCATTGTTAAGGAAAAGAACTTTCGCAGGCTCTACAAAAATACTTGCCAATGGAAGCAGATTCGCATTGACGATCACTTCCACGCCGGCCGCCAATGTTTTGTTCAAGCCGAGCACCACCGGACCGATCGCAAAAAAGCCGAGCACTGCCAAAATGAAACCGAGAATTCCGGCTGTAAAGTTGTTGATCAGCATTTCAAATCCGGAACGAACCTTATCTTTGAAAAGCCTGTCCGTCAATTTCATCAGGAAGCCGCCCAGCGGCCCCATGATCATCGCACCGAGGAACATCGGAATGTCCGCACCGACAATAACACCCATCGCTGCAGTCGCACCGACGACGCCTCCGCGGTGGTCGTACACCATCTTACCGCCCGTGTATCCGATCAAGAGCGGCAGCAGAAATTTGATCATCGGATCAACCAATGAAGCAAGCGCCTCATTCGGCATCCATCCCGTCGGAATAAACAGGGCGGTAATGATCCCCCATGCGATAAATGCACCGATATTCGGCATGATCATTCCGCTCAAATAGCTTCCGAAACGTTGAATCTTTACTTTGAAATCTGGATTTTGTCTTTCTTCCATTTCATAACCCTCCTTTGTTGTCCTTTAAAGCCTGTGATAAAAAAATGATGTCGAATAATGTCGGCTCCTTGTCTTTATATTAAAACGCTTACAGATGACTGCTCAATTGAAAGAAAACGGCACTTTGGCAGGAGCCGTGTGACAAAATTTAATAGTTTCATTTTTTAGTCTGGTTTCGGCTGCCGCGGCCGACTCGAGGAAAATAAAGGCTCGCTGAAGAATTGCATAAAAAAAGACCATTCCTGATTGGAATGGTCTTTCCAGATTGTTGACAAAATCCTAAAACGGTTTTCAGTTTTAGGATTTTGTCACCCTTTCAGCGTGATTGAAAACCCTTGCAGTCTAGGAAGGCCGAGCATCGGAGCGCAGCGAATGTTGGAATTCGTGAGCACCGACGCGCAGGCCTGACAACGAATGCGAGGGTTTCTCGACACGCTGAAAAGACCATTCCTGATTGGAATGGTCTTTCTTCATCATATTCAGCTTTTCAGCGGCCCGTAGCCCGCCGCTCGCAAATTTTCCGCCATCGCTTCATACCCTCTGCTGTTTGGATGTACGCGGTCAATTGACAAATATTCTTGTTCGTGTCCTTTAAAGACAGCATAAGTATCGATCACCTTGATTTGCGGAGCGGACTCGAGCTGTTTTAAATGCCTGTTAAAGCCGGAAATCCATTTGTCCGCTAATTCGATCGACGGAAAAGGGTTGTATAAATTGAGAAGACGGACGAGGTAACGCGTATCTTTGTCTCCCTTTATGTCTCCGATTTTCTCAAGCATGCCTGAGTAGTTTTTCTGACAGTGTGAGGAAGCTTCCAAAAAGACGTGTTCATCCTTTTCTTTTTCATATATCTCCAGCGATTGCAGAAGGTCATTGCCGCAGCCCGTTATCGTGATGACGTCCGCTTTTTTGACCTGTTCCATGATGAACGGCTCGTTCAGCATCGCCAGAATGTCCGACGTTTCAAGACCCGATTTCGCAAATACAAGCAAAGAAACGCATTCGTTCAAATCCTCTTCCATTTTCCTTTTATAGCGCTGGACAAACCCCGGCTCAAACAAACCTGCACCGACCCCGACGGTTAGAGAATCGCCGAGAGCCGTATATTGAAGCGTCATATCCTTTCCCCCTCCGGTATGCCGTTTTTTCGCGGCAGCTACCATATATGTACTCGGGAGAGGCTCGAAAGGATACTTTTCTTTTTTCCTAAAAACCTAACTTTCTCGAAATGTCAAGCGCCGCCTTTTTCACTCTTTCGGTCAAATAAGGAAGACGGTCTTTCTGAAAGCGGGCTTCAAACCCGGCGATGCTGATCCCCGCCGCGACTTCGCGCTTATGATTGAAAATCGGCGCGGCGATCGCAGAGGTGTAGTCTTCGAGCTCCGAATGACTGACCGTGCAGCCGCTCCGGTACGACTCATTCAAAATACGGATCAGCTCGTTCTTATCCCGGATCGTACCGGAAGCGATCGGCACCAGCTCTGTTTTCTTGATATAGGCATCCCGCTCCTCTTCAGGTAAAAACGTCAGAATGCTTCTTGCGCAGGCTCCGGCATATAAAGGGGACCGCCTCCCGATCGCTGTATAGAGGCGAACGGTCTGCGTGCCCTCAATTTTTTCTATATACATCGCTTCATTTCCCTGCCTCACGATCAAATGGACGGCTTCATCCACGTCATCGCGGAGTTCTTCCATGATAGGCAGAGCGATTTTTCGGATATCAAGCCTTTCTGAAACAAGGTGGCCGTATTGCAAAAACAGCAGTCCTAAAGCATACATCCCGTTCTCGTCACGGTCGAGAAAACCCATTTCTTCGAGAGAACAAACCATGCGGTAGACAGATGTTTTCGGCATGCCTGTCAGCTCAATCATGTCGCCCAGTGAGAGCCTTTCTCTCGTCAGGAACAGATTGAGCAGGGTCATAGCTTTGACAACTGTTTTGTTTTTATGTTCCATGCCTTCCCCCTCCTGATACACATCACACCTATCATAACATGTATTCAAGCTTCAATCGGGCGGAAAGTTCGCTGATTTTCGTCTCCCGTTCGATGTAAATGCGCTCTGCTTCCTGAAGGCTGACAAGCTGAAACTGTACCTGCTCGCCCGGCATCATCTGCGTCACCTGTGAAAAATCGGCGGATACGATATGGGCGATTCTCGGATATCCGCCCGCTGTCTGTCTGTCTGCGAGAAGAACGATCGGATTGCCGTCAGGCGGCACCTGAATCGTTCCGAACGATACCGCTTCAGAGATCATTTCCAGCGGCTGAGTGAGTTCGAGCGCTTCTCCTTGAAGACGGTACCCCATCCGGTCGGATTTGGCCGTCACCCGGAATGTATCCGCGAAAAAGCGTTCTTGCGATGATGAGGTGAAGCAAGCGAACTGATCGCCTTTGATGACACGAATGACCGGATTCTTTTTTAACGGGAGAAAATATTTGCGGTCGACAGCCCACTTCGGAGCCCCAAAGCCTAAGCCATCGCCATGGTCTGCAAGCTTTCTGTACATCGCTTCCGACAACGGCGCCGGGCTGCCTAGTGATAACACGTCTCCCTTTTGAAGCGCCCTTCCTTGAAAGCCGCCGAGCCCTGCTCTGACATATGTGCTTTTGCTTTCCATCACAGGCGGCACATCAATCCCTCCGGCCACCGCCATGTATGCACGGCTGCCGCGCTTGCACATGCCGAATGTCAGCACACTGCCTTCTTTGATGAAAACCGGACGCCAAAGCGGGACTTCTTCGTCATTTACCATCAGTGAAAAGTCAGCGCCCGTCACCGCTATAAGAGCCGGTTTTTGAAAGCGGAGAGACGGCCCCGGTCCCATCAGCGTCACTTCAAGTGCAGCTTCGTTCTGGCTGTTCCCCGCGAGGAGATTGGCAATCCGCAAAGAATCGGCATCCATGGCCCCGCTGACAAGCACGCCGTATTTTTGAAAACCTGCGCGGCCCAAGTCTTGAACCGTCGTCATCAGACCCGGCTTTAACACTTCTATGCTCAAGATTTTCCCTCCTTCAGCGCGTGATACTCCTCTTCTGTCACGCTGACAAATTTCACGATATCCCCTGCTCTCAGAAGGCTCGGAGGCTGTTCATAAGGCTTGAATAATTCAAGCGGCGTATTGCCGATCAGCTGCCAGCCGCCCGGCGTTGAAAGGGGATAGACGCCTGTTTGCATGCCGGCGATTCCCACGGAGCCGGCGGGAATCGAAGTCCGCGGAGAGGACCGCCGCGGCGCGGCTATCTTTTCAGACATTCCGCCTAAGTAAGGGAAGCCCGGCGCAAAGCCGATCATATAAACGAGGTACTCACCCGAGGTGTGAATATCGATGACTTCCTGTGCAGTCAGTCCGTTGATGTCGGCCACTTCCTCCAAATCAGGGCCGAAACGGCCGCCGTAACAAACCGGAATTTCCACCGTACGCTGATTTGTTTCTTCTTCCATTGTGAGCTCTTGGAGATGATGTTCGATGAGGGCTTTTACCTTTTCATACGGAGAATCAACAGCCTTGCCGCTCTCCATCTTGCGGTATACTTCAAACGGCTGATAGAAAACGGTCACACTCGTGAAAGCCGGCACACACTCAATAAAACCGGGAAACGGATCGTTTTCAATCCGCTTTGTCAGTGCACTGACGACACGATGCGTCTGTTCGCTTATCCCCTCTCCGAGCTGAATGATAACCGCGGAGTCGCCGAGCGGAGACATTGTCACATTCGATAGATTTTTCATTCTGTTTCACCTTGCCTTTCATCCCCTTAAATCAAAAATCAATACAGATAAACCACTCTGTATTGATTTTGAGATCCTATAACACGCCAAATTGTTCGTCCCGAACATCGGTAACCAGCATATGGCCGGGCGAATGCGTGATCATCAGCTCCGGCTTTACGTGCATGGCGACGGCCTGAGGGGTGACGCCGCATGCCCAAAATACCGGAACTTCTCCTTTTTTTATCGTGACCGCATCGCCGAAATCGGGTTTTGCGATGTCTGTTATACCGATGGCTTCAGGACTGCCGATATGGACAGGTCCTCCGTGAACAGCGGGAAACCTTGATGTAACCTGAACGGCACGCACCGCCTGCTCTTCCGGAACCGGCCTCATACTGACAACCATCGGCCCTTGAAAACGGCCTGCCGGGACACAAGGAATATTCGTTTGATACATCGGAACATTTCGCTTTTCTTCAATGTGTCTGACAGGGATTCCGTTATTGATTAACGCTTGTTCAAACGTAAAGCTGCAGCCGATTAAAAAACCGACCATGTCGTTTTCCCATAAAGAATGGATATCGGTCACTTCATCCGCCAATTCGCCGCGCCTGTATACGCGGTATTTCGGAAAATCGGTGCGGATATCGGCGTCCGGCGCCATGATGGACGGCACCGGAGATCCGGGATCTGTGACATCGAGAATCGGACACGGCTTTTGATTGCGCTGGCAAAACAGCAAAAACTCAAAAGCGAGCTCTTTTTTCAAAATCACCAGGTTTGCCTGGGTAAAACCCCCGGCCATCCCGGCTGTCGGACCCGTTATTTCGCCTTTTCGAATCAGGGCCCTGACTTCGTCAGGGCGCATTTCATTTACATGACGCAACGATATCATCCCCATAACTTAGGAATTTCATTGATTAACGTATAGCCTCCCATGACCGCCATGACAATAACGACCAGAATACCCGGAATTGTAAGCCAGATCGGATGCCTGTAGTCGCCGACGATATTCTTCTTATACGCGCCGATCAAAAGGGATCCGAGTGCGATCGGTAAGATTAAACCGTTTAATGCGCCGGCAAGCACGAGAAGGTTGACCGGCTTACCAATTGTTACAAAGCAAATCGTTGATACGATAATAAAGACAATAATAATGCCGCGCGAATTCTTTTCAATTTTCGGAGAAAACGTTTTAAAGAAAGATACGGACGTATAAGCAGCGCCGATTACAGATGTAACAGCAGCTCCCCACATGACGAGACCGAAGATTTTGTAGCCGATATTTCCCGCAGCAAGCTGGAAGACAGAAGCCGGCGGGTTATCCGGATTAATGTGCAGGCCTTTTGAGACGACTCCAAGTACAGCAAGGAAAAGCGCAATTCTCATGACAGATGTGATCAAAATGCCGGAAACAGAGCTTTTCGTTACTTCAGGAATCGCAGCCCTCCCTTTAACACCCGCATCAAGCAAACGGTGTCCGCCGGCAAATGTAATGTATCCGCCGACCGTGCCGCCGACAAGCGTCACAATCGCAAGAATGTCGATATTATCAGGCATGATCGTTTTTGTTACTGCTTCTCCAACTGGAGGACCGGTCGTAATCGCAACGTACACCACTAATAAAATCATGACAAAGCCCGCGATCAGCGTAAACCGGTCCATCGCTTTTCCCGCTTCTTTAATGACAAAGATCAAAACCGCGATCGCGGCGCTGATGATCGCACCCGTCTGCGGTGTAATGCCGAATAAAACCTGGAGGCCGAGACCGGCGCCTCCGATATTGCCGATGTTGAAAGCAAGCCCGCCCAGAACGACGAGAAATGCGATGACATAGCCGAGTCCCGGAAAGACGAGGTTGGCGATTTCCTGCCCTCTTTTTTCAGAAACCGCAATGATTCTCCATACATTGGTTTGAACGAAGATATCTAAAATGATGGAAACGAGGATGACAAAGCCGAAGCTTGCAGCCAAGCTCTGTGTAAAGACTGTGGTTTGCGTTAAAAATCCCGGCCCGATTGAGGATGTGGCCATTAAAAAAGCGGCGCCCAAAAGCAACGTCCAGTTGCTTGATGACGCTTTTGTTTTTTTATTTTGTTTCAAATGGTATTCCTCCTTTTGTCAACATCATGTAGAAAAAGCTTGTATTTTAATATCTGCTGCTCTGAGTTCACGGCGGATTTTTTTCGCAAACTGAAGCGCGTGTGCACCATCTCCGTGAATGCACACCGTATCTGCTTTAAGGCTGACATCCGTTCCTTGCAGGCTGCGGACTTTGCCTTCTTTGACCATGCGGATCACCTGACCGACGGCTTCATCATCATCATGAATCAGCGCATCATTCTGGCGGCGGGAAGTCAGCGTTCCGTCTTCCTGATATGTACGGTCGGCGAACACTTCGTGAGCCGTTTTCAAACCGGCTCTTTCACCGGCAAGCACAAGTTCGCTTCCCGCCAAACCGAATAAAATCAGTTCCGGGTCTGTTTGATAAATTGCACGCGCGATCGCATCCGACAGTTCCCGGCTTTGCGCCGCCATATTATACAGTGCGCCATGGGGTTTCACATGCTGCATGGTCACACCTTCGGCCTTTAAAAATCCTGAAAGCGCACCGATTTGATACACGACAAGATCGTATGCTTCTTCAGGCGTAATCGCCATATTGCGGCGCCCGAATCCCGCTAAATCGGGAAGTCCCGGATGCGCGCCGATTTTCACGCCTTTTTCCGCCGCCATTTTGACGGTTTTGCGCATGACGCCAGGGTCTCCGGCATGAAATCCGCAAGCGATGTTGGCTGATGTAACAAATTCGAGAATCTCCTCATCGAGCCCGATTTTATAAGCGCCGAAGCTTTCTCCAAGATCGCAGTTTAAATCAACTTGATTCATCAAATCCCCCCTATATATTGATGCACATTCGGTCGAATTTTAGTATATCCCTCATTTTGTTCCGATTTTCGGAACCTTAATTCCGAATAATCAAACTTGAATAGATTATATCAAGGATTTGCCCGCTTGGCATCATATTGTTAGAAAACCTCACATAAAATAAATCATTTTTCCTAAAAAGTTTTAGCTGAAAAACCTGATTTCACAAGGTTTTTTCAACTTGCTTCAGTCCATGAATATTTTTTATTTTGCACAAAAAAAAGAGCCGTAAATCGGCTCTTTTTTCGGCTAGGACAATACCCAATGCCTGATCGCTTTTGCGACTCCGTGTTCGATATTGGAATCCGTGATCCAGTCTGCGGTTTCTTTGACGATTTCCTGGGCGTTCCCCATGGCAACGCCTAAACCCGCTTCTTTGATCATGGCGATATCATTTAAACTGTCTCCGACCGCCATCACGTGTTCCATCGTAAAGCCGAGGCGCTCGCATACTTTTGCCAAAGCGGCCGCTTTATTGATCCCGATGGCGTTGACTTCAATATTGGTCGGGCTTGAATTGCTGACTTCCAATTCTTTGTTCTTTTTCAGCTCTTCCAGGACCCGGTTTCTGACGTCGTCATCCGGAATATCAAAGCCGAATTTCAGCCATTCATACGCCTGAATATCCTCAGGAAACTCGCCTCTCCACACTTTATCGACGCTGGCGGCCCAGAAATCGGTGTTGTGCAGATTGCGCAAATCCCACATCATTTGGACATGATCGGGATGAAGCAGCTGACGCTCGACCAGGTTGAAAGACGAATCCCAAATTTCACTGCCGTTTGCCGTGATCAAAAAAGAAGACAGTTCGAGCGACTCCGCCAACTCCCGGCACGTCATCAGCGTGCGGCCGGTACTGAGCACGACATAAATCCCTTTTTCCTCTGCTTCTTTAATCGCATTTCTGTTTTCATCAGAAATGGTCTGTTCATCATTTAATAGTGTTCCATCCATATCCAGAGCTACTAGCTTCACATCGATTCGATCTCTTTGACTGACTGACACGATATTTAAGATACCTCACTTTTTTTAGGCTTTTATCTATTCTAATATAAAAATCGGCCAGGACAAAGAAATCTTAAACGAGCTGTTCCGCCGCCAGTGCGATATGCTCTGCGGTCAAACGGTAATATTTTTTCAAATAATCGATCGTCCCGACCTGTCCGAAGGCTTCATGAACCCCGATTCTCTTGAGCGGAGCGGGATGATGTTCACTCAGCACTTCCGCGACTGCGCTTCCCAATCCGCCTATGACATTATGGTTTTCTGCCGTGACAATCGCATTCGTTTTTTGTGCGTAGCGAATCACGGTTTCTTGATCGATCGGCTTGATGCAATACATATCGATGACCGCTGCATCGATCCCTTTTTCTTTTAGCAGTTCTGCCGCCCGCAAAGCTTCTGCGACCATGATGCCGCTGGCAAACAGCGCCGCATCGCTGCCGTCTTTGAGAACTTTAGCTTTTCCATCTGCAAATGTTTCATGTTCATCATAAAGTCTGACCGCCTTTTTTCTGATCGTCCTGATATAGTGAATGCCGTACTCCGCCGCAGCCTTTTTGATCAAAAATTGGAGCATTGCTGCATCGCTCGCTTCATAAACAAAGGCATTCGGGATTACCCGGGCGAGTCCCAAATCTTCAAAGGCCATGTGTGTTCCGCCGTTATGTTCAGCCGTAATGCCCGAATCTGAACCGAGAATCTTGATGTTTGTTTTGGCATAGGCACCTGAAACAAACAGCTGATCAAAGCAGCGTCTTGTCGCAAACTGGGCGAACGTGTGAACAAACGGGATTCTTCCGGTTAACGAAAGCCCGGCCGCAATCCCTATCATATTGGCTTCCATAACCCCGCAATTGATCACTCGCTCGGGAATGCGCCGTTTAATTTTGTCCATGGAAATCGAGCTCATCAAATCCGCTTCCAACGCCACGATGTCCGCGTTTTCCTGAGCCAGTTCATAAACGGCCGAGCTGTATGCCTGCCTCATTTCGACAGCATCCAGCTTGACATTTGCTGCCGCCTCATTCATGCCCTCACTTCCTTTTCTTCAAGCGTCATCATGATCTTTTCGATTATGCGATTTTGTTCATCATTCGCTCTAATGTGGTGGCTGTTCTCCATATTTTCAAAATAAGGGATGCCCTTTCCCTTCACCGTATCAAGGATGACGGCAACCGGCCTTTCCCGCTGGGCTTCTCCTCTTTTGATCGCTTGATAAATCGCATCCGGTTCATGTCCGTTTACCCTTTCGGAATAAAAACCGAAGGCTGAAAATTTGCTGACAAAATCCAGCGGATCAATAATATCTTTAGTCGGACCGTCCAGCTGTTGTTTATTATCATCCACAAACACATAAAAATTGTGGAGCTTATGGTGTGCCGCGAATTGGATCGCTTCCCAACATTGACCTTCATTCAGCTCCCCGTCGCCGACAATAACAAAGGTCCGGTTAGAGCGTCCTGAAAGCTTGTGCGACAGTGCGACTCCTGCCGCAGCCGAGATCCCCTGGCCAAGCGACCCGGTCGTCATATCGACTCCCGGTGTTAAATTCCGGTCAGGATGCGACGGAAGAGCCGTGCCGTTTTGGTTTAGCGTATAGAGCACATCTTCTTCAAAATAGCCGGTAAGATGAAGCGCTGCATACAAGGCGGGGCCGCCGTGCCCTTTTGAAAGGATAAAAAAGTCACGATCTTCCCACGACGGATTGGCGGGATCTATTTTCATCACCTTTCCATATAAAACGGCCAACACATCGGCGATTGACAAGCTGCCTCCATAATGCCCAAAACCGAGGTGATGAAGCTGTTTCAGTGTCAGCAGCCTGATTTGGTCACGAAAACGTTCCATATTGATTTCCTTCACTGACATCATTGCCCACTCCTTTATGCTTCAGCTTTATGATCGGACTTCCCCGCCTTTCCGCGTTTAAAGCCCAGTAAGACCGCACCGGCCACTACCGCTGCAATTCCAATTACAACTCCTCCTGCCCCCAGCAGTTTCAACGCATGCCCAAGCACGATTCCTGTCGCGGCAAAGTCGGTATCGGAAAATGTCGTATTGGCAAAGCCTAAATCACCCATGACCGGCAGCAGAAACACAGGGAAAAATGTAATGATCAGACCGTTGACAAAAGACCCCAAGACCGCTCCCCGTATCCCCCCTGCAGCGTTTCCGAAGACGCCGGCCGAGGCCCCTGTGAAAAAGTGGGGAACCACTCCGGGAAGAACGATGACGGCTCCGGCTGCTCCGAGAATCAACATGCCGGTGATGCCGCCAATGAAGCTGCAAAAAAAGCCGATTAGTACGGCGTTTGGTGCGTACGGAAAAATGATCGGACAATCCAGTGCCGGCTTGGAATCCGGCACAAGTTTGTCAGATATGCCTTTAAAAGCCGGAACGATCTCTGCGAGCACGAGTCTGACTCCCGAAAGAATAATAAACACCCCTGCCGCAAATGTGACCGCTTGAATAACGGAGAAGACAAGGTAATGTGTACCGCCGCTCAACTCGCGCTCCACATAGCCCGCCCCTGCAAATAAGGCAATCAAAACGTACAAGATGGTCATGGTGAGCGCAATGCTGACAGAACTGTCCCTTAAAAATCCGAGGCCCTTCGGAAACCCGATTTTTTCAGTCGAGCGCGAGCCCTTGCCTGCTGCTTTGCCGATTAACCCGGACACAGCGTAACCGATTGAAGAAAAGTGGCCGAACGCGACCTTATCATTGCCGGTTATCTTTTTCATAAAAGGCTGAACCATCGCCGGAAACACACTCATTGTCAAGCCGAGCGAAACCGCTCCGACGCCGATCAAAAACGGACCCTTCAAACCCGCCACCGCCAGTATGACGGCGATTAAACAAGCCATATACAATGTGTGATGGCCCGTCAAAAAAATGTATTTTAATCTGGTAAAACGGGCGATTAAGATGTTGGACAGCATCCCGAAAAACATAATCAGCGCTGTCGCCGTCCCGTATTCGTTGAGCGACATCGCGACAATCGCTTCATTGTTCGGAACGACGCCGTTCACATGAAAGGCGGCTTGAAACATCTTTCCGAACGGCTCAAGCGAACCAACAAGAATACCCGCCCCGGCTGAAATCACGATAAAACCTAAAAACGATTTCGTCGTCCCTTTCACGATTTCATTGGCCGGCTTTTTTTGAAGCAGAAGACCGATAAAAGAAATGGCTGCAATTAATACAGCCGGCTGGCTTAACACATCCATCATCAGCTTTAGCGCTCTTTCACCCATTTGCAGTTCCTCCTTTTCTGTGATTAAAGCACTCCTTTTTCCTGCAATGTTTTAACCAGTTTTGTTTTCAGTTCATCCATGTCTATAATGCTTTCAAGCACGACGATATCCCGCAGGTGGGCTGCTCCTTCCGCGATATCTTTGGCAACGACAAACAAATCCGCTTGATCAGGAGACGCTGAGCTCAAATCCGAATGATCCACCTCGATCTCCATTAACCCCATTTCCTGCAAAATATCTTTAATATTCATTTCCAGCATAAAACTGCTTCCAAGTCCTGATCCGCAAACTGCCAATATCTTCATGTTATCCCTCCTGTTTTTAATTGGATGAATAGGCTTCGATTAAACGTTTGATATGATCCAACGACTCGGTTTCCTTTAAGGAGTCCTGATTTTCTTTATTGCTGAGAAGCCGGGTCAGTTGGGAAAGCGCCTTCAGATGTGTCGTATGGTCAACCGCCGCAATGCAAAACAAAAGCCTTACCGGATACTGTTCATCATCCAAAAAATAGACCGGCTCCTTCAGTTTCAGGAGACTCATTCCCACCTTTCGGACGCCTTTTTCAGGTCTTGCATGAGGAACGGCAATCTCGGGGCCGATGATCATATAAGGTCCCATCTTTTTGACATTGTCGATCATGGCATCTGTGTATTCCTTCAAGATCACCTCCTTATCAAGCAAAGGCTTTGCCGCTGTTTGAATCGCTTCTTCCCAGCTTTTGATTTGGTCAGCCATTTGAATGGTTTCATCTGTCAGCAGATCTTTCAACACTGGTCGTTTCCCCCTTGTTTCCGTCACTTTTTGAATAAATACAATATTTTTCAATGCTTCTCTTAGGCCTTTTTCATCTATGATTTTGGCGTGCTTCTTGAGGATGTGAAGAAATTCGTCTGTCAAAAGCTCCTTTTGCTTCACGCCGAACAGTTCCTGATACACTTCATTGACAAGCCTGCTTTTTTCAGCGGGCGTCATCAGCGGCCCGACCATGTAGTATCGTTTTTTGGTTTTAAGCTCAACGGTGGAAAACACGGCATCATAACGGTCAAAGACGTCAGGTGTGAATGCCTGCAAAGACATCGCCTTCTCAACGACAATCTCTGAAAATAGCGATTCAAGCTGGCGCCTGACCATCAAGGATGAGCTGACACCGCTCGGGCAAATGACGACAGCTGTCTTTTTCGATGATCCGGACTGTACCGGCTGCTCAAGCAATGCACCAAAGTGAATCGTGATAAAGCCGATTTCTTCTTCTGGAACCGGTTTGTTCAGCAGCGCTTCAAGGTGCCGCATCAGCTTTTGAACGATGGTAAACAGTTCTTTGTGCTCTTTCTTAATCTTGCTGAGCAGGGGATTGTGAATCGGAATGCGGTATTTCATTCTGAAATATGCCGGCTTCAAGTGCCGATAAAGAGATTCCGCCACCTCGCGTCTCCTCGGAAATGTGATGCATGCTCTTGATTCAAATTCAAGCACAAGCTTTTCACACAGCTGATAAAGCGGATCATGCGCCGGCTGTTGTCCAAATGAAAGCCCGAGCAGCTGGATCAAAATGTAGCAAAGTTCGGTTTCATAGACGGGAATCCGAAGTTCATTCACAAGCCTTACGGCTGCGTTTTTCAGCGGACTTTGCTTTAAAAGCTCCCCCTCCTCCTGGTGAAAACGAACAATTTTTCCTTCGGCCACTCTGATCGAATACATCATCAGAAAGTAAACAAATTCATTGAGCCTTTCTTCAACGAGTTGAATCCTGTATTCTTTCGAGACAAGTTCAACCGCTCTTTTCGTTTCTTGTTGTGTGTGATCGCACGAGCCGGAAACTTTTAAAATATAATGAAGGATTTCTTTGCCGTAAGGCTTTTGCAGAAAATAAGAAAGGTGGTGCATGACAGGAACTCTTTTATCAAACTCGCTTCCTATTAAATGATAGCCGCGCTGTCTTGTATATCTGATCGCCACCAAAAACGGAGCCAGCGCCTCATTCGCTTTTTTCACATCATTCATGACCGTATTTTTGCTGACCTGCAATAACTGTGTGAGATGAGCGGATGAAATCGGCTCCCTGCGGACAAACAGGAACATGTACAAGGCTTTGATCCGCTCTTCCTGTGTAAAAATAAACGAGCGGCCGATGTCTGAACAGGCTTCGGAGAACCGCAATTCAAGCAATTTTTCCGGAACGGCCAGCCGGTTTTTTCTTTTATATTCGATTTCAGGCAGCTGCTTGCCGGTCAGCCAATGATTGATTTTGTCCAGGTCATAGCAGATTTGCCGTTTTGATAATTGAAAATGATCAATCAGCTGATGCATGGTCGCTTCTCTGACCCGCAGCAAATATTGAAGCAATTGAGCCGGACGTTTCTCGTTGATCATTTTTGCGCCCCCTTTATTGCCATCATATAATAAAGCGTTTTCATTTTGTTTGCCGATTGGGTACAATTCATGGGACTTCCGATCTTCAAGATTGGTCTGATATCCTTCTTTTTTATCGTACAAGCATGAAAAAACCTCTCAAAAGGTGTTGAGAGGTTTTTTTTCTATCAATCAGCTGTCATGCCAATATACTTTCATCAATTCTTCCGACCACTTCGGCTGTATGATTTGCCCTTTCGGAAGAAACTCTTTCATTACCGGTTTGATATCGATTACAGGTGTTCCGTTAATCGCATCCAACCCTTTCACTACAAGCTTGCTCCCGGATTTTTCAAGGAGTGTCACAACGGTTGCGCCGAGCCTGTTGGGCCTGTTTTTTCCCCGTTGGGCGAAAATGCCTGTCTCAGGATAGTTTTGATTGTTTCTCGGGCGCCTCGCCTGATATTGTATTTGATCCTCTTTTACTTGATGAAAGTAAAAGATAATGTCCAAATGAGAAAATGCTTCGATCCCTTTTAAAGCGTCCGGATGAATATCTTCAGCCAAATTAATTTCAGAAATCACATCGCCCCAATGATCATCCTGCGGCACAGTCCGCAAGTTTTTCACAAACGCGACAGGCTTTAATTCTATCAATTTTATCCCCCACTTTCACTTCGCTTCCATAAAAATCCCGATCTCCGCTTTCGCTGCCGGTTTTCCGTTTACTGAGGCGGTTCCGTTGCCGAATAAAAACCCTCTTTTAAAGCGGGAAACTTCAAAATAAAGATCAAGTTTGTCTCCCACAAAGACCTTGCCGGTGTATTCAGCTTTTTTCACCGAAGACAGAAAGCCGATCTCAGCCGGGTCTTTGAGCGCAGTAAATGCAGCGGTTTGAGCCAGCGCTTCAATGATAATGGAAAATGGCATTTCCTTTTGGTTTTCCGTGATAAACCAGTCGTTTTCCGTTATGAATTTATATCCTTTCACCCATTTTCCCGGCTCGCTCTCAACAACACGGTCAATGAATAGAAACGGGTATCGATGCGGCAGTAGAGAATTGTTCACGCTGATCATCCTTTTTTACATGATTATACCGTAGTTTCATTTTTTTCTCTTTTATTTAACGCGATGACACAGAATGAAGCTGCTGAACACTCAAACATTCCACCATGACAAAAAGCCGGGGTCTAAGCCCCCGGCTTTGCTTCATCAATTCGATTTCAGATTGTCCGGGAAGACGGTTAGATCCACTCCCCATAAATTCGGCAGAATGTAGAACACAGCTCCGACGATTAAAATCAGTGTGAAAATATTAATAACAAAGCCGGTTCGAACCATCTCGCTGATCTTCAATTTGCCCGATGCGAAAATAATTGCATTCGGCGGCGTGCCGACCGGCAACATGAAGGCGCAGTTTGCCGCCATTGCAGCAGGCACCATTAATGCGTACGGGTGAACATTCAGCGCTAAAGCGAGCGAGGCCAGTACAGGCAGAATCATAGTCGCCGTAGCCGTATTCGACGTAATCTCCGTCAAAAAGAGAACCAATGCCGCTGAGATAACAACAATGACCACAAAGTTAAATCCATCCAATACCGTAAGCCTTCCGCCGATCCACTCGGCGAGACCCGTTTCTTTAAAACCGGTCGCGAGCGCCAAGCCTCCTCCGAATAAAAGGAGAATCCCCCACGGCAAGTCCTTCGAAACCGACCAGTCCAATACCCTGCCCCCTTTATTGAGCGAAGGGATCAAGAAGAGCAATGAAGCTGCGAATATCGCAATCATTGTATCATCAATACCGGGTATTTTGTCATCCCATAAAAATGTCCTCGTCACCCACATAAACGCGGCAAACCCGAAGACAAGCAGAACCATTGTTTCTTCAAAGCTCATCTTTCCGAGCTTTCTTTTTTCTTCGAGAATCAATTCTTTTCCGCCCGGAAGCTCCTTCATCTTGATCGGATGCGCCACTTTCGTCAAGTACAGCCATACCGCTACAAGCAAAATGACAACGACCGGAACGGCAAAAGCCATCCACCCCCCGAAAGACACTTCAACTCCGTACAGCTTCTTAATATTGGCCGCCAAAATAATGTTTGGCGGTGTGCCGATTAGCGTACCGAGTCCGCCGATCGTCCCCGCATACCCGATGCTGAAGATCAGCGCTTTTGAAAATTTCGCTTCTTCTCCGGCTAAATCTTTTCTTTCAGATTTCATGACGGCTGATACCTGATGAATGATAGCGGTTCCAATCGGAAGCATCATCATGACCGCGGCCGTATTTGAGACCCACATGGACAAAAACCCTGTGGCCGCCATAAACCCGAGGACGATCCTTGACGTGCTCGTTCCCACTACAGAAATGATATTAAGCGCGATCCGTTTATGAAGATTCCAGCGCTCCATCGCAAGTGCAATCAAAAAGCCTCCTAAAAATAAAAAAACGATTGGATCGCCGTAGCTTGACGTGACAGCTGCCCCTTCCAGCGCCCCGGTTAGCGGAAGCAGCACGATCGGCAGCAATGATGCAGCCGGAATCGGAACAGCTTCCGTAATCCACCATACCGCAACCCACAACGTGGTCGCCAATACCATTCTTCCTTCATGGCTCAGACCCTCGGGAAAAAAGAACAAAAGGACGGCGAAAAACAATGCAGGACCAAGCAGCAGTCCGATTTTCTGAGGCGTTTTATAGCTCGGCGGCTTTTCTTCCTTCATGGTTTGCTCCGACTTGATCTTTAAATCAGCATCTTTTCCCGCCCTGACAGGCATGGCGAACAAAAGCAGCCTCTTCGCTTCCCGGTGTGATCTCCAAAGCATATCCCATGCTGACACAACGCTTGATTTCATCAAAAATCCCCCTTCCCCTCTATCGATAAAGCGCTTACAATAGTAAATAAAAAGTAAGCTGCCGACTGTCGACAGTTATAACTTAATTATAACGGACAGCTAATGGCAGTCAACACTTTTTTGTCACAAAATACTCAATATTATGGTAATTTTAGGTTGATGGTATTTCTCTCTTTTTGCTAGACTATTAGTGATTTCCGCAGTGAAAAATAAACGAGGTGAACAGCGTGAAGTTTTCCATACAACGTGCAGTCTCTTATCATGATCAAGTCCACCATTATTTAAAAGATATGATTATTAAAGGAGGATATCGACCCGGCGAACGGATCTACGAATCCAAAATCGCCAAGGAGCTGCAAGTGAGCCGCAGCCCCGTCAGGGAGGCGATTCGGACACTTGAACAAGAAGGATTATTATCGATAGATGATAAATCAAAAATTACAGTTTATGAACCGACAATCAAAGACCTTAAAGAAATATACCAATGCCGCCAAGCGCTCGAATCCCTGGCCGTTTCATTGGCAACCCGCCTTGCTTCAAATGCAACACTGGAGCTCATTTCCGAAACGCTCTCTGAAGCGCGTAAGCACCAGGAAACCCAAAGTCCGGAGTCGGCCAATGCACTTCTTCGTCTAAATACGCAATTTCATGATGTCATCATCGAAACGAGCGAAAACGAACGCCTGCAAAAACAGCTGCTTGATTTGCGGTCGCTGACCTTTTTCTACCGGAGCAAAAACCTTGAAAAACCGGCGCGCACCCTTGACATCATCAATCAGCACGAGGAGATTCTGCGTCACATGCAGGACAGAAATGACGCCAAGGCTGCCGAATCAATGAGGAAGCATATAGAGGCAGACCTTTGCTATTTAAAAGAGGTGTTGTTCGGAAGCAGTTCCGCACGCTAAAAAAGCAGGGTTACCCCTGCTTTTTTCAGTTCTGGCAGACAAATTCGGCTGTGCGGTTGATCCCTTTGATGATATCCGGAAGGCGGTCGCGTTCATTCACAATATGAACGCGCTGAAACCCTGCGGCTGCAGCCCTCTTCCCCGCTTCTTCCGTGAGGCAGACCGCCTGCAGACGGGCAGCCGTTTTTTCCGGATGGAGGCCGATTGTCTCAGCCTCGTTTACGAACAGCTCGACGCATGTTCGATTGGCAAAGATCACGATATCAACAGGAAACTCCTCGATCTCCCGTTTAATGATCGATGTAAAGCGGCTGTCGATCATCCTGTCATGTGTAATCAATACCTCACAACCGGAGTGCGGTTGATTTTGCACGGCTTCCCGGCTGCCGATCAGCAAACAGCTGTCCGAAATCGGCATTTCCGCCTGCAGAAAAGCGGAAAATCCCCGTTCTTCAAGAGCTGCTTTTACATGCAGATCTGAAGCGTAGAGCCGGCCGCGCATTTCCCTGACATCGATCTTCAAAGCGGCAAGCCGGCTGAAAAATCTGCGCAGTGACGCACTTGAGGTGAACAGCAGGCTGTCAAAAGAAGCAATTCGCTCTAAAACTGTATCGTCAGGCACCGTTTCGAGTGATTTCCATTTCGGCCATTCAACAACTTCAGCGCCTTGTTCACGAAGCGTCTCCACCGGGACTCGTTCTTCTTCACAGCTTTTGACCGCCATCATGTTCAGCCCGATCAAAGGCTTTTCTTCAAACCAGCTGTTCTGCCTGAATGATACGATGTCGCCGATGACGATGATCGCGGGATTTTTAATTTGATGCTCGGTTATTTTTTCCCTGATATTCTGCAATGTCCCTTTAACGCTCCGCTGCCGGCCCCATGTGCCCCATTGGATGACCATCGCGGGAACAAGGGGAGACTTGCCGTGTTTCATCAGCTGCTCGCATATATAACCAAGGTTTTTGATCCCCATGTAAAAGACGAGGGTTTGGACGCCTTTGGCCAGCCCTTCCCAATTCATTTCCGGTTTGCCCGATTTATCATGGGCGGTGACAACGGCAAAGGATGAAGCGAAATCGCGGTGGGTCACAGGCAGTCCGGCATAAAGAGGCGCGGCGATTCCCGATGTAATGCCGGGCACCATTTCGTACGGGATGCCGTGTTCGCTGACGGCTGCTGCTTCTTCTCCGACTCTGCCGAACACGCTCGGGTCTCCTCCTTTCAGCCGGACCACTTTGAGGCCTTGCAGCCCCTTTTCAATGAGCAGTGCATTGATTTCACTTTGTTTCATATAATGGCGGTCCGGGAGCTTGCCGCAGTAGACAAATTCACATGATGCTTTTGCATGCTCAAGCAGCCGGGAATTGACGAGCCTGTCATACAATATGACATCCGCCGCCTCGATCAGCTTTCTTCCTTTTAATGTGATCAATCCTGAATCGCCCGGTCCGGCCCCGACAAAATATACTTTCCCATTCCCCATCAACTGTCATCCTTCCATCTGCCGATTCTGTGAACGCGTGTTTTTTTAATAAAGAGGGAGCACATTCAGCGACCCTTGAGGCTTTTGACAATACATGTCTTTGAGCCGTTTAATAAACGATATACAAATCTTCGCCTTCAACGACCGTTTCGTATGTCTGAACACACCCTGTATCAGGCTCTTGGACTTTGCCGTCTTCAAGGCTGATCTTCCAGTCGTGCATTGGACAGAAGACGAATTTGCCGCTTACCATTCCTTCGGCAAGCACGCCCCCTTTGTGGGGGCAGCGGTTTTCAATCGCGCGGACATTGCCGTTTGAAAGCTTGAATACCGCGATTTCCTTGTCCTCGATAAGCACTGTCTTCCCAAGCTGATTCGGCAAATCCCCGATCTTCGAAACAAACACCTTTGTTAAGTTCTTGTTCACCATGTGAATTCCTCCTCAAGTTGATTTCTCATTTTAAGAAGTGACAACATTTTCGAATAGCTGTTTTGTTGTCTTTTCGTCTTCCAAAAAGTCTTTCCACGGGTCTTTATGGACAGACAGCGCTTGATTGATGCGGTCATTCAGCTCTTTGCGTTTTTCTTTATCATTCAATACGGATTGGACGTGGGACAAGCTGACACGTTCGATCCAAGCAGATGTCCGTTCTAAATAGTTGGCTGTTTCACGATAGTATTGGAGATACGCGCCTGTGATTTCGATGACTTCTTCAGCCGTTTTGACTTTCATTAACAGATCGCCGGCGCGCAAATGCGTGCCTCCGTTTCCGCCGACGTAAATTTCCCAGCCACCGTCGATGCCGACGACGCCGATATCTTTAATGCCGGATTCGGCGCAGTTTCTCGGACAAGCGGAAACCGCCATTTTAATTTTGTGAGGCGTGTAGAGCCCTTCAAATTTTTTCTCAAGGTCAATTCCGAGGGCCATTGAGTCTTGCGTGCCGAAGCGGCAGAACTGTTCGCCGACACACGTTTTTACGGTTCTGAGCGTTTTTCCGTAAGCAAATCCTGAAGGCATGTCAAGATCAGCCCATACTTTCGGAAGATCTTCTTTTTTGACGCCGATCAGGTCGATCCGCTGGCCGCCGGTCATTTTCACTAGCGGAATTTCATATTTGTCGACGACATCAGCGATGCGCCGCAAATCATTCGAATTGGTAACCCCGCCGTACATCCGCGGTACAACTGAATATGTGCCGTCTTTTTGAATATTGGCGTGCATCCGTTCATTGACGAAGCGGGATTCTCTTTCATCTTCATATTCCTTCGGATTGATCATGCCGAGGTAGTAGTTAAGCGCAGGGCGGCATTTGGAACAGCCTTCCGCCGTTTTCCAGTCGAGCACGTTCATGACTTCTTTCGTATGGGTCAGCCCTTTTTCTCTGATTTCGGCCACGATTTCGTCTCTTGACAGGTCCGTACATCCGCAAATCGCTTCTTTTTGTGCTGAAGCATCAAACTCTGAGCCGAGCGTATGCTGAAGAATCTCAGCGACAAGCGGCTTACATCCTCCGCAAGAGCGTGATGCGCCTGTGCAGGCTTTAATTTCATCCGTCGATGTGCAGCCCTGCTCTTTGATCGCCTGAATGATCATTCCTTTCGAAACGCCGTTACAGCCGCATACGATCTCATCGTCGCTCATCGCAGCGGTCAAGCTCATGCCTTCTTCCTGATTCAAAGGCTGTAAGATTGAAATTTTAGAAGTATCTGAAATATCTGCTCCTTTTTGAATCATGGAAAACAGCCTGTTACCTTCGCTGCTGTCTCCGAACAGTACGGCGCCGATCACCTGATTGCCGCGCAGAACGATTTTCTTGTAGATTCCGTCCTGTTCGTCAAACACTTTAAGCGCTTTTTTGTCTTCTCCGTCATCCTCATTAAAATCACCGGCAGAAAAGACCTCAACACCGGAAACCTTCAGCTGGGTTGATAAAACAGACCCTTCATACGGAGCTGTTTCAACGCCGCAGATTTTTTTGGCAAGCACTTTCGCCTGTTCATAAAGAGGCGCGACAAGTCCGTAGGCAATGCCTCTATGTTCCGCACATTCTCCGACAGCATAAATGTTGGGAACTTCGGTTTCCATGTAATCATTGACGACGATTCCTCTGTTTACCGGAAGGCCGCAGTCTTTGCCGAGCTGAACGTTCGGCTTGATTCCGACCGCCATGACGACCAAATCGGCTTCAAGCATTGAGCCGTCTTTGAATTTTAAGCCTTCGACACGCGTTTCTCCGTAAATTTCTTCTGTCTGCTTTTCCAGCAAAAATTTCATGCCCTGCTTCTCCAGCTCTTTTTGCAAAAGCCGTCCTGCGGTTGCATCAAGCTGACGCTCCATCAAATATGGCGCGAGATGGATAACGGTAACGTCCATGCCAAGGTTAAGAAGTCCGCGCGCTGCTTCCAGTCCCAGCAATCCGCCGCCGATAACGGCTGCTTTTTTGTACGTTTTGGAAGCTTCGAGCATGATATCCGTATCCTTGATATCACGGAATGCTGTTACACCTTCTTTATCCGCTCCGGGCAATGGCAGAATAAAAGGGAGAGAACCTGTCGCCAAAATCAGTTCATCATACGGCTGGACTCTTCCCGCATCCGTGATGACGGTTTTGGACTCCGGATCAACTTTAACGACTTCTTCCCCCGTATACAGCTGAATCCCGTTTTCTTCATACCAATCCCAATCATTCAGTGTAATGTCCTTAACATCCGTATCTCCTTGAAGCACTTTGGAAAGAAGAATCCGGTTATAGTTTGGGTGCGGTTCGTTTCCAAAAATCGTGATCTGAAACTCTTCGCTTGAAATTTTAAGAATTTCTTCAACGGCCCTGACCCCGGCCATACCGTTCCCTACCAGGACTAGCTGCTTTTTTTTCACTATGATCCTCCCCTTTTTCAAAACAATTCACTATACGCCCTAAACAAGTATTCTGTTTACATCTTTAAAACTATCACAAATTATAGTTAATTTTGTAAACTTTTTATGACTTTTTATGACAATTTATTCACATAATTGTCAACTGACGGACGAATTTTTACGGAGCAAACCTTAAATCCCGGCATTCTGCAAGACGGATCGAGCGTTTCCGCTATCAAATCGTTCACATTTTGCGAATCTGCCCAATGCATCGGCACAAAAATGGTATCCGGCCTGATGGCTTCCGATAATTTGCTCCTGACAATGATGCTGCCTCTTTTTGACTCCACCCTGACCAGCACCCTGTCGCTAATGTTGTATTTTTCCGCCGTTTTCGGATGAATTTCCATAAATGATTCAAAGTGTCTGGCCTTGAGTGCAGCGCTCCTTCTCGTCTGTACTCCGGTTAAATAATGAGACATCACCCTTCCGGTCGTCAGATAAAGGGGATACTCTTCAGTCGGTTCATCTTTTTTGATCATTGGTTCGTTCGGGACGACGCACATTTTCGCTTTTTTGTCCGGGTGGGCAAAGGATGATTCAAACAGGCGCTGTGTCCCGGGGTGTCCCTGTTCGGGACAAGGCCATAAAATGCCGCCTTCCTTTCTCAGACGTTCATAAGTGATGCCCGAATAGTCGGCAATTCCGCCGCGGCTCGCTTTTCTTAATTCATTAAAAACATCCTCTGCCGATCGATATGAGAAATAACGGCCTTTTCCAAGCGCAGCAGCAATATCGCAAATCATTTGCCAGTCATGCCTCGCTTCACCGGGGCACGGTTTTGAAGCTTCCCTTAATGTCACTCTGCCTTCCAGATTGGTCATCGTTCCTTCGTCCTCGAGATAGGATGATGCGGGGAGAATGACGTCCGCGAGTCTAGCCGTTTCAGAAAGAAACAAATCAACGGCGGCAAAAAACTTTAATTTTCCCAAAGCGGATTTGACAAAGCCTGCGTTCGGACTGGATACAACAGGGTTTGAACACATTAAAAACATCCCGGTAATTTCACCTTCATGAACTTTCTCCATCATTTCATAGGCGGATACACCCTTTCCTGGAAGGTCTTCAGCTTTTATGCCCCAAACATCCGCAATATAAGCGCGGTCAGCTTCGTTTTCAATCGACCGGTACCCTGGCAGCTGATCTGCTTTCTGGCCGTGCTCCCGCGCCCCCTGCCCATTTCCTTGTCCGGTGACGGCGCCGTAGCCGCAAGCAAATTTGCCGATTTTCCCAGTTGATATTAGAATATTCAGCAAATTTCTGACGGCAGCCGTTCCGTCCGTTTGCTGTTCAACCCCTCTTGCCGTGAACAGCATTCCCGTCTCCTCACGGGCAAATTTTACTGCAGCTTTTTTAATCTGCTCGATTTGTATCCCGGTTTTGGCCGAAATGTCTTCAAGTGATAAAGACGCCACATGGCGCTTGACCTCTTCAAAACCTTCAGCTCTCTCTCTGAGAAAAGCTCCGTCTGTCAGCTGTCCTTCAATGATGACTTTCAGCATACCGTTTGCGAGCGCGGCGTCTGTTCCCGGCTTGATTTTCAAATGCAGATCGGCGATCTTGGCCGTTGCCGTTTCGCGGGGATCGATGACAATGATGTAGGCCCCGTTTTGCTTCGCTTCTTCAAAATACGGCATGATCGTCGGCTGGCACTCTGCGATATTCGTACCTGCGAGGATGATGACCCTTGCATGGGGGATCTCGGAAAGGGCATTTGTCAGCCCCCGGTCCATTCCAAAGGTTTGATTTGCAGCTGTAGCGGCCGCCGACATGCAAAGCCTGCCGTTGTAGTCAATATGCTTCGTCTTCAAGGCGACGCGGGCGAACTTCCCCAGCAAATACGCTTCTTCGTTTGTAATGGACGCGCTGCCGTATACACCCAAAGCATCGCGGCCATCTTCATGCTGGATCGCTGTTACTTGCTGTTTGATGTACTGAAGCGCTTCATCCCATGTCACACGGACGAAGTCGCCGTTTTTTTTGATCAGCGGATGGGTGATCCTCTCCGAATGAAAGGCATGCTGGTGGGCGTTCATCCCTTTCATGCACAGCCGTCCTTTTGTCGTCGGATTGTCTTTTCCGACCGCCGTGTATTTTTTTCTTGTCACAATTGTCTGTTCAATGAGCTGCATTTTGCACTGCATGCTGCAAAATGGACATTGGGTGTCATACGTTTTTTCGGATTGCACTTCTTTTTGCTTCGTGCGAAAGTACTTTAGCAATCGTTCTGTCAATTCACATCAGCCCTTTTATCGTTTCTTGCTGAGCCAGCCGCTTCTCTTTTTCAAGCCGTTCGATCAGCTGGCCGCGAAGTCCGTTGTCAAATAAAACTTCCCGGATATGAATGATGCCGGCGCGTTCAATCCAATGCCCGACCTTCTCGAGATAATTTGCTGTTTCACGGTAATATTGAAGAAGGCCTTTCATGAATTCCCCCGCTTCCTCCGCCGAGTCGGCTACTGAAAGCAGCTCTCCCGGAGAAGCATGCTGGCCTCCTTGGCCGCCCGCATAAATCTCCCAGCCCCCGTTTACTTTGAGAAGTCCGATGTCATGAACTGAAGCGTACACGCAATCATCCAAACAGCCCGACACCCCGATCGAGACCTTGGCCGGAATGAGGAGGGATTCTGCTGCTTTTTCCAAGTCTGCCGCCAATGTTTGTATCTGCGGTTCGCCTCGTGAACCGCATGTGCACGTTTTAACCGCGGCGATCCCATGCTGAGGCGGCGGGCAATGCGGCATGCCGAGTTCTTCTTTCACGCGCTCTATATACTCCGGCTTGATACCAGCAAGCTTTAATCTCTGATGGTGTGTCATGTACACCTCTTGTATTTGATACTTTTCAATCACTTCTGCAATGCGCTTCAGCTCTTCGGCATTCGTTCGGCCTCCGTACATTTGCGGAATCATTATATTCGTCTCCTCATCGCGCTCCTTATAGATGATGTCCGGACGGATCATTTTTAAATAGTAGTGAATCGCGGGCAAGCAAATCCGGCAGCCGCTGCTGTTTTTCCAGCCGAGCGCCGAGATGACTTCGTGAACGGAAGAAAGATTTCTTATCTGTATTTCGTTCACGACTTCATCTTCCGTGAATGAAGTGCAGGCGCACATCGGCTGTTCCGCCGCAGATACGTAATCATCCTGTTCAGCGGTATGGAGCAGCAGTTCTTCGACTAACGGCCTGCAGCCGCCGCATGATCCGGAAGCATTTGTACAGCCTTTGACCTCCTCGGCCGTCTTTAAACCGTGCGTCTGTATGGCTTCCATGATCGCGCCTTTTGAAACCGCGTTGCATTGGCAGATCGTTTCACCAAGCGCCATAGAAGCGACTGAACTGTCTTCTTCCGATTGAAACAGCTCTTTTTTGACAACGGTAATATCCCTTTGTTTGATGATGCTTTCCAACAGCCTTCGGCTGCCGCTGGTGTCTCCGTATAAAATCACGCCGGCCATTTTATCCTCTTGAAAAACCGCTTTTTTATAGACTCCTGCCGCTTCGTCAAAAAGTTTAATAGCCGTCGTCGAGTCGTCCTCTGTGATTTTCCCTGCCGAAAAGACATCGATGCCGGACATTTTTAAAGCTGCGGACTGGACGGAGCCCTGATAACCAACACATTCGAGGCCGCAAATATGTTTGGCCAGCACTTTCCCCTGTTCATACAATGGCTTGACTAAGCCATAGACCGTTCCGTTATGCTCCGCGCATTCACCGACGGCGTAGACATTTGGCACATTTGTCTCCATATAGTCGCTGACAATGATCGCCCTGTTGGTTGCAATACCGCTTGCCTTGGCCAGTTCGATATTCGGTCTGACACCGGCAGCCATGACGATGAGATCGGCGCTGATCTTCGTCCCGTCTTTAAACCGCACACCCTTGGCGCGGGATCTTCCTAAAATCGCCTCTGCATCTTTATCCAAATGAAAATGAATCCCTTGGCGCTCCAGCTCTTTCTGGAGCATGGCAGATGCCGGCGGATCAAGCTGGTTCTGCATGATGCAGGAAGAGTGGTGAATCACATCAACCTTCATCCCGAGGTTTGCCAACCCTCGCGCCGCCTCAAGGCCCAAAATTCCCCCGCCGATAACGGCCGCTTTTTTAAACCGCTTTGATGCCTTTATCAATGCCCGGCAATCGTCTATTGTTCTAAAACCATATACCCCTTCTTTATCTGCACCATGAACCGGGAGAATAAACGGGGAAGAGCCCGTCGCAATAATCAGTTTGTCATAAGCGATTTCGCGGTTTTGATCTGTCGCCACCGTCTGTTTAACCGTATGGATTGCGACAGCCGTTTCCCCTGTATAAAGTGTAATCCCGTTTTCTTCATACCAGCTCCGGCTTTTTGTCATCACATCGTTCCAATCCGTTTCTCCCTGAAGGACAGAAGACAGCAGAATCCGATTATAGCTGAGGTGTGGTTCACTGCCGATGATGACGATCTCAAACTGGTTCCCGCCGTGTTGTAAAATTTCTTCGGCCGTGCGAACTCCGGCCATGCCGTTTCCTATTAAAACCAGCCTTTGTTTCCCCATTTTCTCCCCTCCTCTCTGCAGCTTTGCTCTGGATTATTATTTCACATTGCATCGCTAAAGCGTTCAAACCTGTTACATTTCCTGACAAAAAATTTTAGAAACAGGACGGTTTGACCAGTACTCATTGATGACGATTTAACGGCTTTGGCCGCCGATGTTAAAGTTCAACATTTTATCACATTTTTTATCACGTTCTGCTTGTTTCTTTTCCTGCAATCTACTAGGCTTATAAGTAAAGAACATAAGGAATGGAGGAGGAGAATGCTACCGATTAAAAGAAGACAGCAGATATTGGCGTGGGTCAAAGAAGAAGAATCTCTGCGCATTTCAGAAATTTCGAAAAGGCTGAACGTCTCTGAAATGACCGTTTACCGCGACATTAAACCGCTTGTTGAAAACGGACAGGTCATCAAGACGGCAGGCGGAATCACGCTAAACAAGCCGAAGCAGCAGCTTGGGCAGCTTTGCGTCGTGTGCGGAAAAGGGGCAGGCTCGAGGCTTTCCGTGCAAATTGTAAAAAACGACAGTCAAATTGAACAATTTTGCTGTGCCCATTGCGCAATGCTCCGCTATGAGAAAGTGAAAGATGACGTCTCCCAGATAATCTGCAGGGATTTTTTGCTAGATACGACGATCAGCGCCAAAGCCGCCGTCTTTTTGCTGGATACGAATCTTCATTTGAACTGCTGCGAGCCGCAGGCGATCCCTTTCGCTTCTGAAGCGGATGCACGGAAATTCAAAAAAGGCTTTGGCGGGCAGCTGTTATCGTTTGACGATGCCGCGCTTCTCGTCCAGAAAACGATGAAGAACAGCTGCTGCAGCCTGAAGACGTGAAATTTTGTTAAAAGATTGGATGAATGTGATGAAAAGAGCAACACTCTGGACAGTTCTCGCTGTTCTTTGTATCATTCTGCTGCCAAAAGCCGCTTTTGCTCACGCATATATCGTAAAATCAACTCCCGCTGAAAATCAGGAGCTGAAAAAAGCGCCTGCAGAAATCAAGATCGAATTCAATGAAGCGATTCAGAACGGGTTTCATTCGATAACGGTCAGAAATTCGTCGGGTGAGCGCGTTGATTCCGGCAAAACGGAAATCGATCCGCAAAACGCCAAAATCATGACCGTCATGCTGAAACCGAAATTGAAGGATGATATCTACTCGGCCGAATGGAGAGCTGTATCAGCAGACGGGCATCCCGTATCAGGCACGATCCCTTTCAGCATCGGAAACATTCAAGGCGGGCTGCCGAAAGATCAGCAAAAACAAGCATCAGGCCTGCCGGCAGCCGATACCGTCATGGAACGCGTCCTTTTGTATACCGGTTTCTCCCTGTTCATGGGGGCCGCTCTCTTTCAGCTCGTATGGTACCGCCCTGAAAACGGCTGGCCGGGTGGCAAACGGCGCCGTCTGAAGCGGATCAAGAATGCGGCGCTCTTATTGACAGGGGCCGCCATCATCATTCAGCTGCCCCTGCAAACCAAAGTAAACGCGGGCGTTTCCTGGATCGGGGCTTTCCAGCCTTCGCTTTTGCAAGAAACGCTTCTGAATACGACGGGCGGAATGCTGTGGCTGATCAACATCGCCATCATCGCCTTGCTTGTTTTTTGTTCGAACAGAAAAGGTCTGAAGAGCGCGATCTTGAGCCTGTTCCTTTTTGCCGGACTTTTGTTCGTCAAATCGCTCGACGGCCATGCCGCTTCGACGAGCGCCGGCTATATGACAATCGCGATGAACTTCATCCATCTGAATACCGCTTCCATTTGGACGGGCGGACTCGCGATGTTTGTGCTGTTTTTCGGAAAAGACTGGCTGAAGCCTGACAAAAGTTTAATATGGGAAACCATTCGGCGCTTCTCGCCATGGGCGCTCGCTTCTGCAGGGCTTCTGATATTCTCGGGCCTTTTCAACAGCTTCTTCATTGTTCACACACTGGATAACCTGCTAGGGACGGCTTACGGAAAAGCGCTCCTTGTAAAAGCGGCCCTCGTTCTTCTCATGATCGGACTCGGGGCATTACACTATTTCCGTTTTAGAAAAGCGCCGAAACAGCAGGGCGCCCGTTCGCTGAAGGCTGAATGGACGGTCGGACTTCTCATTCTGGTGACCACGGCGGTTTTCACCAATATTCCAAGTCCGCCCGCGCCGCTGCCGCAGCCTTTCAGTGAGACGAAGCAATTGACGGAAGGAAACACGCTGTCGCTCCGAATCAGCCCGAACATGCCGGGCTCAAATGCGTTTGAAGTCACAGTCAGAAACAGAAAAGGAGACGTCGTCAAAGATATTCAAAAAATCGAATTAACCGTTGAGAAAACCGGGCTTTTCGGGGATGACAAAGAGAGCACGTTCAGCCTCAGCAAAAATAAAGACGGCGTTTTTCAAACGAAAAATTTAAATTTAAGCGAAGACGGCATCTGGAAAATCCGTGTTCACGGGTTAACGGCGTCATTTGAGGAGATCAGAACGGTTTTCAATGCAAAAATTAATAAAAAGGAGTTTTGATTATGTTTAAAAAAACATTATGGCTGGGTGCAATCCTAGCATCATTTTTGCTTTTCTCCGTGCCTGTCAGCGCACATGTCACGGTAAAACCGGCAGAATCAGCAGCAGGCTCATGGGAAACATACACCGTCAAAGTACCGGTTGAAAAAGACAACGCCACAACCAAGGTCGTTCTCAGCATGCCAGACGGTGTTGAATTTCAGCAGTATGAACCGGTGCCAGGCTGGAAAACAAGCACTGAAACCGGTAAAAACGAGAAAGTGACAAGGGTGACGTGGGAAGCCGAAAACGGCGGCATTCAGCCTGGTGAATTCCAACAGTTTACTTTCACCGCCAAAAACCCTGACAAAGAACAAAAGGCCGCCTGGAACGCTTACCAATATTATAAAGACGGCACGATTGTCGAGTGGACCGGCGATGAAAACGCCGATACCCCGCATGCAATCACAAGCATTGTCGATGCTGCAAAGCTCGGGCACGAAACGGTTGACGCACACGGCGCTTCAACGAAACAAAACACAGCCGCAGAAAACGAAGACGGTCAAGCCGGACAAGGGATTCAAACCGCTTCCCTCATCCTGTCGATCCTCGCCGTGCTTCTTGGGGGTGCTGCGTTGCTCTTGACAGTGCGCAAAAAGAAATCGTAAAAATGAAAAGCTGTCGGGAATATCCCGACAGCCTTTTTGTGCCCATTTCAGTTCGAATCCCGCACGATCTGATAATACATGCCCGTTTTTTGATCGACCACCGCCTCTAAATGAAGCCCGTCATCAGTCTCAAATGTTCCATTCAGGCGAGCGGCATCCCCTGTATATAACGTGTACTTGCTTCCCTTAGGCGTTGTGAACGGTGAAGAAGCTTCCGCACTCTCCGTTTTCGGGTGATCCGATTTTACAATTGCGTAATTTAAGTCGCGGTACCATTGATATTTGCCGTTTTCCCGTTTGATGTGAGCGAGGCAAATTCCCTCTCCCTCCGAATCGCCGAATCGAAAAACGACGACTTGTTCGCCGTTTAAATCGATTTTGTCTATAATATCGTCTTTTGTGATGTTCTCGTAACGAATACCGTCCTCAATCGCTTCCTGTTCGCTGTTCACCCATTTGGTTTGTTCATCATTTTCTTGGGCGCTCGCACAACCCGCAACCAAGATCGCCAAAAATAATAAAACTGTTCGTTTTTTCATCCGCTTCCTCCGACTTTAATTGTTTTAGGGCATTATATGAATTCGGCCAGCGTTGAATATATCCTCTTTGCAGGAAAATTTCCAATACGGTGATTCAAAAATTGACAAACTTATCTTACAATAGAAAAAGTTCTGAATGATTGAGTAGGGAGAGATCGGAGTATGAAAGTATCGATTCTGTTTGTCTTGCTTGCGGCCATTTTATGGGGAACGACGGGAACAACCCAGGCGTTCGCGCCTGAAGAAGCGGCGCCTCTTGTGTTCGGCGCTGTCAGAATGGCGGTCGGCGGCATCACCCTGCTCTTGTTCGCGGCTTTGCGCGGTCAATTAAAACGCAGCGGCTGGCCCGTTAAAACGCTGATTATCGCAGCATTGAGCATGGCATTTTATCAGCCTTTCTTTTTTTCAGCTGTCAGTCTCTCAGGGATCGCCGTCGGAACGGTCGTCGCCATCGGCAGCGCTCCGATTATCGCCGGCTGCCTCGAATGGCTCGTGTTCAAAAAAGTACCCCAAGCGAAATGGTGGATCGCAACGGCTGCAGCGATAGCAGGCGTATCCTTGTTATTCATCCCTTCCGCCTCATCGGGAGGGAGCTTTCTCGGCATATTGCTCGCACTCGGCGCCGGTCTTTCCTTTGCCGTCTATACGCTGACAAGCAAAAAGCTCCTGCAACAGCAGAAGCCGGAGGCTGTCACAGGCACCGTGTTCTTTTTAAGCGCTGTATTGCTTGCCCCGTTGTTGTTTCTGTACGATTTGAGCTGGATCTTATCGGTTCAGGGATCGGCTGTCAGCCTCTATATCGGCGTCATTGCAACCGGTGCCGCGTACCTGTTATTTACGACAGGATTGGCAAAAGTGCCCGCCTCAACAGCGGTGACCCTGTCGCTGGCTGAACCGCTCACAGCGTCGCTTTTAGGAACCGTGCTTGTCAAGGAATCGCTGCCTCTTGTTTCCTGGGCCGGAATCGCATTGCTTCTGCTGGGCATTTTTTATATTTCCTATCAGCCCAAAAAGAATAAAATGAACGCTGAACAAGTGAAAGCGTAAAAAAACCGCCCGTGGATATGCGGGCGGGTTTTCATGTTGTCTTGTTATTCATCCAAACCGATAGACAAATATTTTGTTTCCAAATACGGCTCGATGCCTTCCTGTCCGCCTTCGCGTCCGATGCCGCTTTCCTTCATGCCGCCGAAAGGCGCCTGAACGGTTGACGGTCCGCCATCATTCCAGCCGAGAATGCCGTAATCAAGATTTTCGGATAAATAGATGCCGCGGCGGTAGTTTTCCGTAAAGAAGTATGCCGCTAAACCGTAAGGCGTATCATTGGCGAGCTTGACTGCTTCGTCCAGCGTTTTAAAAGTCGTAATCGGCGCAACGGGACCGAATGTTTCCTCATGCATGATCGTCATTGAAGGATCAACATCCGTCAGCACTGTCGGGTGGACAAAGTAGCATGATTTCTCATCATCGCTTTCGTATTCGGCGCCGATGAGAACTTTCGCCCCTTTATCCACCGCGTCATTGATTTGATCAACTATTTTTTGGAAGCCGTTTTTATTGATGACCGGGCCGATTGATACACCTTCTTCAAGTCCGTTTCCGACTTTCAGCTTGGCGACTTCCGCGCGGAGTTTTTCTGCAAATTCATCCTTAACCGATTCATGAACGATCAGACGGTTTGCACAGACGCACGTTTGTCCGGCATTCCTGTATTTCGACAGCATCGTCTGTTTAACGGCGAGGTCGATGTTGGCATCTTCATCAACGATCAGCGGAGCATGGCCGCCGAGCTCCATTGACACATGCTTCACCGTCTCGGCGCTGTTTTTCATTAAATGTTTGCCGACAGGCGTTGACCCGGTAAACGTAATCTTGCGGATCAGCGGATGGCTTGTAAAAATAGAACCGATCTCTTTTCCGTCGCCGGTCACACACTGAAGGACGTCTTTCGGAATGCCCGCTTCGTGGCCGAGGCGAACGAGCTCAAGCGCCGTTAAAGGCGTGTCAGGCGCAGGCTTGATGATAAAGGTACAGCCTGCCGCCAAAGCCGGTGCCGCTTTTCGCGTGATCATCGCCGCCGGAAAGTTCCACGGGGTAATCGCCGCAACAGGACCGACTCCCTGGCGCGTGACGATGATGCGCTTGTTCGTCACAGATGCGGGAACCGTTCTTCCGTAGATGCGTTTTGCTTCCTCCGCATACCATTCGATATAGCCTGCGCTATATATGACTTCTCCCTGTGCTTCAGCGTACGGCTTGCCGTTTTCAAGCGTAATTAATTTTGCCAGCTCGTCCTTCTGCTCCACAATCAAATCAAACCATTTTTTCAGCAAGCCCGCTCGTTCTGAAGCCGATGTTTTCGACCATTTTTGAAATGCTTCATGCGAGCGGACGACAGCCTCTTCGACTTCCTTTGCAGATTGCTGGGGAACCGATTTGATTTTTTCTCCAGTCGCAGGATTATATACTTCTAGCATGCTGGTCATGTTGAATCTCCTCCCCTTTACGTTTTGAACTGCTGTTGTATAAAAGAAAACCGATCAATGTCCATCCTGCCAAGATCAGCCACTCATACGGCCATGTGAGCGCGGCCGGCATGCCTGGCAAATAAAAGGCAAGAAAGATAACACTTAAGAGGATAGCAGATATACCCGTCGTTTTCCACTTATTGATTTTATACGGTCTGTTTAAATCCGGCTCTGTCTTTCTCAGCTTCATGAATGCAATCGACACGATCAAATATCCGACTATAATACCTGTTCCCCCTGCATTAACGATCCAAACAAGAGCCGGGCGCCCGAGCAGCGGCGCAAAAAACGCCAGCGCCCCTAGAAATAAAATCGCGTTAGTCGGCGTTTTATACTTCGGATGGATGAAGCCGAACCATTTCGGCACCATGCCTTTTTCCGACATGGCAAACAGAATGCGGCTCGCGCCGATGATAAATGCGTTCCAGCTCGTAATGATACCGGCGACTCCGCCGAGGACAAGCACCGTGCCGAACAGCTGGTTCCCGAGCAGATTGACCATTGCATCCGCGGTCGCCAAAGAAGTCGTTGCAAGCTCGCTTTCTGACAGCCCCATCGTCACGCCGAAAACAATCAGCAAATAAAACACGACCGCACTGACAATCGAAATAATCAAAATTTTGCCGATGATTTTTTTCGGGGCATTAATTTCAGCCGCAACCTGTGGGATGACGTCAAATCCGACAAACAGAAACGGTATCATGACGAGGACGGACATCATACCGGAGAACCCGTCTTTAAAAAGGGGCTGTACATGTTCGACATCACCGTTTACCAAGGCGCCGCCCAAAAGGAGAAAGCCCGTGGCGATAATCGCGATCGTGAAAACCGACTGAAATATCGCGGCCGGCTTGACGCCGAAGTAATTGAGCGCGGTCAGGACGACCGCACCTCCTGAACCGATCAACACCCAAGTGGCATACACGTCCCAGCCGCTTAGCGACCAGAGAAAGCCCTGATGTTCGACAGGCAGGACGTAATCAATGACGGTCGGCAATGCGACCGCCTCAAATGTAATCACCGAAACATAGCCGAAAAGCACCCCCCAAGCGGCGACAAAAGCCGTTTTTCGGCCGAACGCCCTGTAGACGAAAATCAAGCCGCCCCCCGTTTCAGGGATGGCAGAAGACAGCTCTGCGTACGTTAACCCGATTAGGATGACGAGTATGCCGCCGATGATAAATGCGATGGTACTGCCCAAAAAGCCGGCTGTCGAAATCCAGTCGCCGGAAAGGACGACCCAGCCCCAGCCGAGCATAGCCCCGATCGCTAAAAATAGCACATCCGTCTGCGACATCGTTTTTTTCATTTGCTGTTTACCCATCAAAATCCGCCCCTTCTTTTAGAAGATGTCAAACTAGAGCTGTTCCAGTGCTTCTTCGATGATGTCGAGTCCTTCCTCAAGCAATTGATCAGTAATGACGAGCGGAGACAGAAAACGGATAATGTTGCCGTTGATTCCTGCCGTCAACAAGAGCAGGCCGTGTTCATTGGCGTACTTGGCAATCTTGGCCGCAGCTGCTTTGTCCGGCTCCTGCGTCTTTTCGTCCCGGACAATTTCAATCGCCGCCATCGCGCCAAGTCTGCGGACTTCCCCAATCTGCGGATATTTCATCTTCCATTCAAGCGCCCGCTCTTCGATGGCTTTACCGATTTCTTCAGAGCGTTTGTTGAGCTGTTCCGATTCGATAATATCGAGCACTGCCAAAGCGGCTACGCATCCAAGCGGACTTCCGGCGTATGTGCCCCCGAGTTCCCCCGGATCCGCCGCATCAAGCATTTCCGCCCGGCCGATGACACCGCTGAGCGGAACACCGGCAGCCAGCGATTTTGACACCGTCACAAGATCAGGAACGACATCAAAATGCTCAATCGCAAAATATTTGCCTGTTCTGGAAAAGCCTGTTTGGATCTCATCGGCGACAAAAACGATGCCGTGTTTTTGACAGAAGGCTGCGACATGCTGCACAAACCGTTTGGAAGGAATAATAAATCCTCCTTCTCCCTGCACCGGCTCCATGACAACGCAAGCGACCGTCTCCGGAGCAACAGATGAGACGAAGAAATCGTCAAATGCCTGAATAACCATGTCATCGTAGCTTTCATCAGTCATCCCTTCAGGTTTTCTATAGTAGTAAGGAAACGGCGCCTGATATACTTCAGGTGCAAAAGGGCCGAATCCGAATTTGTATGGTTTTACCTTGCTCGTCATGCTCATCGTCATGTTTGTGCGCCCGTGGAATCCGCGGGTAAAAGAAACGACTGCTTGACGCTTCGTATATTTTCTGGATATTTTCACGGCGTTTTCTACGGCTTCCGCCCCCGAGTTCAGGAAAATCGCTTTTTTCTCGTGTGAGCCCGGTGCAAGCCGGCAAAGTTTTTCCGCCAATTCGATATAGGCCTGATACATCATGACGTTAAAACCCGGATGAATGAGCTGTTCGGCCTGTTGCTTGACAGCTTCTACAACTTTCGGATGTGAATGCCCGACATTTAATGTACCGATCGCCCCGGCAAAATCGATAAAACGGCGCCCGTCAATATCGTATAAAACGGCCCCTTCCCCTTTAGCGGCCAGATGACGGTTTCCGTTGGAGACACCCCTTGCCACAAATTGATCCCGTTTGGCCTGCCAATCTTCCGTTGTGAATGCTTTTGTGTTCAGACTCATAAAAAATCTCTCCCCCACTCTTATTTCTTATAATTCTGAATATTTTTTGGTATGATGAAAAGTACCAATCATTAATTTTCAAAGGTACCAGGGGGGAGGCGCTATGATTACGATACCGATTGACCGCTCCAAGGATGCGGATTATATTTATCACCAAATTTATCAACGGATTAAAGAAGAAATTTTCAGCCGCAATCTTTTGCCGGGAAAAAAACTCCCTTCCAAGCGCGAGCTCGCCGAAGCATTGAACGTCAGCATTAATTCGGTCAACGCTGCCTACCAGCAGCTTCTGGCAGAAGGTTATCTTTATTCACGTGAAAGAAAAGGCTTTTTTGTAGAGCAGATCGAAACGTTCCATGCCAGCCGCCATCCCGGCCCTTTTCAATTGGAAAAAGAACTGGTTGAAAAGCCGGCAAGCAAAGACGGCTGGATATCGTTTTCCCATATGAGCGTCGATACGGCGCATTTTCCATTTAAAACATGGCTTCGCTGTGAACAGAAAGCGGTTTCTTCTCATGTAAACGAACTTGGAGAAATGACGCATCCGCAAGGTGTCTACGAAGTGCGCCAAACGATCGCACGGTTTATCGCTTTAACGAGAGGCGTCAAGTGTCACCCCGAACAAATCGTGATCAGCGCAGGCACGCAGTCCTTAATTCATACGCTTCAGGATCTTCTCCCCGCCTCAGCCGTCTATGCGATGGAGGAGCCGGGATACAGCCGCATTTATCGACTGCTGAAAAATGAAGGGAAAGAAGTGGCCACGATTCAGCTCGATCATAAAGGAATGCGGATCAGCGAGATTCACCGTCTGAATCCGGATGTTTTATTTGTCACGCCTTCACACCAGTTTCCAACAGGAATCATTATGCCGGTATCGAGAAGGATTCAGCTTTTAAATTGGGTTTCCGACGGGGAAAACCGCTATATTGTGGAAGACGATTATGACAGCGAATTCAAATATGGGAGCGATACGATCCCCGCCCTGCAAAGCCTTGACCGCTCTGAGAAAGTCATCTATATCGGCACGTTTTCAAAATCGCTTCTTCCGGGTCTGAGAATCAGCTATATGGTACTGCCGCAAAAGCTGCTGAAGCGATACAGAAAAAGGCACCATTTCTCGATTCAATCGAGCAGCGTTTTAACACAGCTCGCCTTGCAGGAATTGATCGAATCGGGGGAATACCAAAAGCACATCAAGAAAATGAACCAGATTTACGAAGAAAAGCGGACAAGGCTGATCGGAAGCCTTGTCAAAACCTTTAACGGCCGGGTGAAAATTAAAGGCGAAAGCGCAGGCCTTCACTTTGTGGCCGATTTTGAAACAGATAGAAGTGAAGAAGAGGTTTTATCAAGAGCAAAGGATAGACGGGTCGAGGTTTACGGCATGAACCGGTTTACGTTAAAGAAAGAGCAGACAAAACATGAAGGAACAGTATCGCTCGTGCTTGGATTTGCTAAAATCGCTGCCGATCAGATCGACAAAGGGACTGCCAAGCTTTATGAAGCGGTATGCGGTGATGAGAAGTTTTAAAAAATACCGGCAGGTTCGCTCCTGCCGGTATCAACTTGGCTTTAGAAAGCCAACGTCTGCCCGTTTACCACCGTTCCTTTTCTACCTGAAGAACCGCCTCAATCAGTCCCGGAAACTGCTCCTCCAATTCCCGTTTGCAGAGGGAGTAATAATGATGCTTCCCTTCAATGCGGACTTTGAGTAGCCCCGCTTCTCTCAGCACCTTGAAATGGTGGGACAGCGTAGACTTTGCGATATTGAGATTTGTGCATGTACCGCACGTTTTCTCGGCTGTGTCAGCCAGGGCTTTGACAATCTCAAGCCTGTATGGATCACTCAAGGCATGGAGAACAGATGTTAACTTCATTTCATTTGTTTTCATGGGTTAAATGTATCATAATCCTAGCTTCAAGACAATTCGTCAAGAAGGCAAATAGGTTGCCGCCAAAGCAAAGACATGTTACGATGCAATTGTTCGATGATTTTCGAACAATCAATTCAATGTGTATACAACGTACACGCAAAGGAATTCTAAATGACATGACGGAGGTTTGAACCGATGATCGTATTGCAAGCCTATATGAAAGTAAAACCAGAAAAACGCAACGCCTTTCTCGAAAGCGTACAACCGCTGCTTAAACATTCAAGAGCTGAAGCCGGCAATGCCCAATACCAGCTGTTTGAAGATACCGAAGATGCCAATACATTTGTCATGCTTGAGCAATGGAAAGATCAAAACGCAATTGACGCCCATAATCAGACAGAGCACTTTCAAGCTTTCGTTCAAGCCGCGGGCGACCTTTTATCAGAACCGCTGAATGTGGTTAAAACGCACACACCGGATTAAAGAAAGGATGACGTTTAAATGAATGAAGTATTGAAATCATTGACAGACCATAGATCGATTCGCAGCTATACAGATGAGCCCGTGAACCCTGAACAGCTGGACAAGATCATTCAAGCCGTTCAAGCCGCACCGACTTCAATCAACGGCCAGCAGGTCACCGTGATTACGGTTCAAGATGAAGAACGGAAAAAGAAAATCGCCGAATTGGCCGGCGGACAGGTCTGGATCGAGCAGGCCCCCGTTTTCCTTTTGTTCTGCGCGGACTTCAACCGTGCGAAAATCGCCCTTGAGAAAAACGGCGAAACGCTTGCGATCACAGACGGAATGGAATCCGTGCTTGTCGGAGCTGTCGACGCAGGCATCGCTCTCGGTACGGCCACAGCGGCCGCTGAATCGATGGGGCTTGGCACTGTGCCGATCGGCGCTGTCCGCGGCCGTGCAGAAGAGCTGATCGAGCTGCTCAATATTCCCGAATACGTCTTCCCTGTCGCAGGGCTTGTCGTCGGCCATCCGGCGGACCGCTCCGCGAAAAAGCCGCGACTTCCTGAACAAGCGGTAAGGCACAGCGAAACCTATCAACCTGACTTAAAACCGCTGATCGACGCGTACGATGAAGAAATATCCGAATACATGACAAAACGGACAAACGGACAGGAAACAAGAAACTGGTCTCAGGGCATATCCGCTTATTACAATAAAGTGTATTATCCTCACATCCGTGAGATGCTTGAGAAACAAGGATTTAAACTCGAATAGATACTTTAGGCTATCGGTGATCGATAGCCTTTTTTCATGCGTTCCATTCCACATTTCGATGAGCATCGAAGGTCTTTACCTTTACACTATGTAAAAAAGGAGTGGAACACATGAAACCATTTGCAAAATATAAAGCATTTCTAGACCTCCATCATCAGTCAGGCCCGTTCGTTCTGCCGAATGCCTGGGATGCGGCCAGCGCCAAAGCGTTTCAAAACTGCGGTTTTAAAGCAGTCGGCACAACCAGCGCCGGAATTGCCATGTCCCTCGGCTATCCCGACGGCGAACATCTCCCTTTTGAAACATTGCTTTCCGTCCTGAAAACCATCACGGATGCCGTCGATATTCCCGTCAGCGCAGATCTTGAAGCGGGTTACGGCCAATCACCGGAAGCAGTTGCTGAAAACGCAAAAAAAGCCGCAGCGGCCGGCGTTGTCGGTATGAATATTGAAGACGGAACGAAAGACCCCTGCCGGCCGCTTTGTGATGCAACATTAATGGAAGAAAAAATTGCGGCTGTCAAAAAACTGAACCTTCCTGTTTTGATCAATGCCCGCACGGATGTATACTGGCTCAATGCAGACGCTCCCGGTTCCCGGCTTCAAACAGCCGTCCGGCGGGCAAATCGGTACAGACAAGCAGGCGCGGACTGCATATTTATCCCCGGAGCCAATGATACAGGCACCATTGCCGGGCTGAGAAAAGATATACCCGGACCACTCAACGTACTGGCCGGCTCACACACTCCCTCTTTACAAATTCTTTCCGAACTGGGGATCGAAAGAATCAGCTGCGGATCCGCCCCGTTCAGAGCCGCCCTGTCGCTGGTGAAAAAGATCGGTGAAGACATCATCACCCGTGGCTCCTTCAGTCATATGACGGACGGAGTCCTTTCATACGGCGAAGCTGCCGATTGGATCAGCCTTCACCGTAACCCAAAACAAAATCGTTGACCTAAACAGTTCGGTCTGTTAATATTTCATTTATGAAAACTCATGGGTTTTTTCGTAACCCATGAGTTTTATCATTGCGAAAGAAGGAGCCGGAATGAACGAAAAAAGAGCAGCAGTCTTAAGGGCCGCCAAAAAGCTGTTTGCCCAAAAAGGCTATCATAACGTTGCAATGCAAGCGATCGCTGAAGAATGCAAAATGTCAAAAGCATCTATTTATAAACTGTTTCAATCTAAAGAAGATCTTCTGCTGGCATTGATCAAGTTCAGAAAGCATGAAATGCTGAACAAAAGCGCCATCATCAATACGGAAACCTCGCTGACGCCAAAAGAAAGACTCGCTAAAAAAATCGCTTTGGAGATTACGGAATTCAGGGAAAACCGCCAATTTATCAATTTCCTCTCCAATGAGGGATCGTCTCCGGATACCGCGGTATTTAAAAAGCATCTGAAAGAAACAAAATCGCTGATCATCAGCTGGCATAAAGACTCTATCATTCAAGCGTACGGCGAAGAGGTGGAACCGTTTATATGGGATATCGTCATCATTTTCCACGGTTTGATGAGAGAATTCCTGTTTTTAGTCGGCACTGGAAAAGCGCAGCCCGACGTTAAAACGATTCCGCCATTCATTATGTCGGTTCTGGATCTCTTCATAGAGAAAAAGCTGAACGAAGATCAGAAAAGTTCATTAAATGAAGACATTATTGCCTCCTATACGAATTTCTCATCATGCTGGGCACCGCCCAAAAAAGAGGAATTGCTTGAAGACCTTTTGCAAAAACTGAAAAACAAGATTTCCTCGCTGCCACAAGACGACGTTTCCGTGACAGAATTGCTGTCTGCCGCAGATTTGCTGAGCGAGGAGCTTTTCGCCAATGAGCCCCGCACGTATTTAATTAAGGCTCTCCTTGATTACCTTGGAAAAATCGAGGCGCTCCAATGCGATGTTTCACAAATACAAACAATTAGTATCAAAGAATAAGAGGGATTGATATGAACACAGGAACTGAACAACAGACATACAACAGAAATATCATCGTAGGTTTGCTCATTGCAGGGGCGTTTATCGCGATCTTGAACCAAACGCTTCTGGTTACGGCACTGCCGCATATTATGGCAGACTTAAACATAGACGCTACAAAAGCTCAATGGCTGACAACGGCGTTCATGCTGACAAACGGGATTCTCATTCCGATTACCGCCTTTTTAATCGAAAAATTTTCGAGCCGCGCGCTCGTTATTGCCGCGATGAGCATCTTTGTGGCGGGAACGGTCGTCGGCGCAGTTGCGCCTAACTTCCCGGTTCTCCTTGCGGCGCGAATCATCCAGGCCGCGGGTGCGGGAATTATGATGCCGCTCATGCAGACGATCTTTTTAACGATTTTCCCGGTTGAAAAACGCGGGGCTGCAATGGGTATGGTCGGTTTGGTCATCGCATTTGCACCGGCCATCGGACCGACATTGTCAGGCTGGATCGTCGACAGCTTTACATGGAGATACTTATTTTATATTATTCTGCCAATTGCCCTGATTGATCTTGTGCTTGTCATCTTACTGATGAAAAACGTTACGAAATTGAGAGAAACATCAGTCGACATCTTATCTATTATCCTGTCCAGCCTGGGTTTCGGCGGTTTATTGTACGGCTTCAGCAACGCCGGATCAGAAGGCTGGGGAAGCAATACCGTTTTAATTTCCTTTGCAGTCGGTGCGGTCGCTCTGTTCTTCTTTATCTCTAGACAATTAAGAATCAAAAGGCCGATACTCGAGTTTCGCGTTTTCCAATCGTGGACTTTTACGATAACAACGCTCCTCGGTATGATCGTTTTTGCATTAATGATCGGTACTGAAACCATTTTGCCGCTGTATACGCAAAACGTCAGAGACGTGACAGCTTTCGATTCCGGTCTGATGCTTCTGCCGGGCGCGATAGCAATGGGTATCATGTCGCCGATCATCGGCCGGATTTTTGACAAGATCGGTGGAAAAGGTCTTGCGATTATCGGTTTTGCCATCTTGCTGCTGACGTCGATCCCGTTTGCGGATCTGCAAATGGATACTTCGCTGACATTTATTATCGTCATTTATACGCTGCGGATGATGGGCACTTCCATGATTATGATGCCTCTCACAACCGCTGGCATCAATGCACTTCCGATGCATCTCATCCCGCACGGAACAGCGATGAACAATACGATGCGCCAGATCGGCGGTTCAATCGGCACGGCCGTTTTGATTTCCGTCATGAGCAATTCAGCCAAAAACGCTGCCGCATCTAACCCGTTAAATGCGCTCATTCACGGCATGAATTCCGCCTTTATCGTGGCCGCTGTCTTGGCGCTGATCGGATTTATCCTTTCGTTCACATTGAAAAAGAAGCCGCAGGCCGACAAACAAGGCCAGCCGGCGCGCTGATCCTGACACGCCAGTTCAATCAAACTGGCGTGTTTTTATATGGTTTGATATATTTGATCCCTTGCAGCGTAAGAAGCATGAAGACCTGCTCTGCGTCTCCTTTCATATGAAATGAATATCATTCGAATTCTTCTCCTGAACAGACAAAAAGGCTGCCGGATACACCGGCAGCCTCGCTCTTTTATTTTAATCCATTTTCAACTTCTGTCACCATTTCAGATACGGACTCAAGACCTCCGCCTGACAGGTACCAGTAACCTGGATCAAGATATGTGATATGGCTCTTTTTATAAGCTTTTGTTGATTTTACAATTTCATTTTCAATGACTTCTTTTGCTGTTCCTTTTTCGCCGATGGCAGCGCTTCGATCGATGACAAACAGGTAATCAGGGTTCTTTTCAGAAATATACTCGGAAGAGACGCTTTGGCCGTGAAGGGAAGCCTCGATGTTTTTGTCGACAGGTTCAACGCCGAGCACATCATGGATCAAACCGAATCTTGAGCCGCTTCCATATGCGCTGATTTGTTTATCGCTTGTTAAGACGACCAATCCTTTGCCGCCTTTTTCTTTCGCAAGCTTGTTGGCTTTCTCTACTTTATCATCGATTTTCGCAAGAGCTTCTTTGACAGCATCTTCTTTACCGAAGATTTTTCCAATATTTTCGGTATTTTCTTTAAAACTGTTCATGTAGTTCTTCTGGTCAAGCTCGATGTCGATCGTCGGTGCGATCCTTTTAAACTCGTCATACTGCTCAGACTGTCTGCCTTCGATGATGATCAAATCGGGGTCAAGCTCTGCAATTTTTTCAAAATCAGGCTCTTTTAGTCCGCCGACGCTTTCGTATTTACTGTCTTTGTATTTTTTCAAGTAAGACGGGAGGGTTTGTTTCGGAAGGCCGACAACGCGATCGCTCAAGCCAAGCTCGTCAAGCGTGTCAAGCATTCCAAAGTTGAAGACAACGACTTTTTTCGGGTTTTTCGGTACATCTGTTGTACCGCTGTTATGTTTAATTGTGACGGTTTCTTTTTTAGAGGAAGATTTTGCATCTGTATCAGCAGCTTTGTTTCCGCAGGCGGATACGACAAGAACGGTTATCAATGCCATAATCAATAAAGATAGTTTTTTCAATTCAAGTCACCTCATCATTTAAAATATACACAGATTTTTTGGTCTCCGATTTGTTGGATCGGAATGTCCATATCATAGATGTCTTTCAGCACCGGCGTTTGGATAATGTCTTCCGCCGGCCCCTCTTTTACAATCCGCCCGTTTTTCAGGGCTGCGATTCTGTCTGAATAAACCGAGGCAAAATTAATGTCATGAATGACAATGACGATCGTTTTACCGCGATTTTCGACAAGGTCTTTCAAGAGCTTCATTATCTCTACTGAATGTTTCATATCGAGGTTATTTAATGGTTCATCAAGCAATATATAGTCGGTATCCTGAGCGATGACCATTGCGATAAAAGCACGCTGGCACTGGCCGCCGCTCAACTGATCGAGGTGTTTATGCTCAATCTCTCTCAGCTTCATATAATCAATCGCTTCGTCGACATATACCCAGTCCTCTTTCGAGAGCCTTCCCTGTGAATAAGGAAATCTGCCGAAACTGACGAGCTCCCTGACAGTCAGCCTGATGTTGATCTGGTTGGACTGCTTTAAAATGCTGATTTTTTTGGCTAAATCATTGCTTTTGTATGCGCTGATTTCCTTGCCGTCAATCAGCACTTTTCCGGCGTCCATGCCGATCAGCCTGCTGATGATGGACAAAAGCGTGCTTTTCCCCGCTCCGTTCGGTCCGATGAAGGACGTGATCATTCCTTTTTTTATCGTTAAAGTCGTGGGATGAACAACGGTCTGCTCTCCGAATTGTTTCATGATATCTCGTACTTCTATCATCATTTACGCTCCTTCAGCAACAGGTAAATAAAATAAATCCCGCCGATAAAATCAATGATCACAACAAGCGTCACCGTTAAACCAAACAGTTTTTCAACAATGAACTGGCCCCCGACAAGCGCAATGATGCTGAACAAAACCGCTCCGGGAATCAGGACGCTGTGCTTATACGTTTTAAATACTTCCCGCGCCACATTGACGACGAGCAGCCCCAAAAATGTGATCGGCCCTACAAGTGCAGTAGACACGGAGACGAGAACGGCGACGACGATCAGCATTTTCTTCACCGTCCGGTCGTAATCGATTCCGAGGTTGACGGCTTGATCCCTGCCGAGCGAAATGACATCAAAGTACGGATTATACCGCCAAGCGTAAACGAGAATCGCCAGAATGATGAGCGAAGCAAGCATTAAAATGTCCGTGTTCAAATTGTTGAAGCTGGCAAACATCTTGTTTTGAACAACTTGAAACTCGTTCGGATCGATCAGCATTTGCATAAAGGATGACAGGCTTCTGAACAATGTGCCGCATACGATTCCAACTAACAGCAGCAAGAAGATGTGCCTTCCCCCGCGGCGAAACATCAGGAAAAACAACACAAATGAAAAACAGACCATCAAACCGGTTGACAATAAAAAATTGCCGTTTTTACCAAGATCGGCAAGTTTGGCTGCACCGAAAAAGTAAATAATCCCGGTTTGCAGCAGAACATAGAGAGAATCGAGTCCGAGAATGCTCGGCGTCAAAATTCTGTTGTTTGTGATCGTTTGGAAAATCATCGACGAATACGCAATGGCTGTACCGACAACGATGATCGCAAAAACTTTGGCAAACCTCCGCGGAAGCGCATATTCCCATACAGACGGCAATCCGTAGAACAGAAACAAGCCGATGCAGGCTGCCGCTATCACGATGAGTATAAGCATTTTCTGTTTATGACGCATAGGCTTTTCTCCTTAAAAGCAAGTAAAGAAAAACGCCGCTCCCGATGATGCCGACCATCAAACCAACCGAAATTTCGTACGGGTAAATGACGAGACGTCCCGCTATATCGCAAAACAAGACGAAAACGGCTCCGAGAACCGCCGTATGAGGCAGGCTGTTTTTCAAATGATCTCCCCTGTAGATGGACACGATGTTCGGGATGATCAATCCCAAAAAGGGAAGCGTGCCGACCGTCAGGATGACGACGGACGAAATAATAGATACGATGATCAATCCGATATTGACCACCCGCTTATAATTCAATCCAAGATTGATGGAAAAAGACTCCCCCATCCCGGCCAACGTAAATTTATTGGCGAACAGATAGGCAATGATAACGAGCGGTATACTCAGAAATAAGAGCTCATACCTCCCCTTCATGACCAGCGAAAAATTCCCTTCAAACCATGCATTGACGTTTTGAATGATATTGTACTGATAAGCCATGAAAGTGGAGATGGCGCTGACAACACTTCCGAGCATCATACCGACGAGAGGGATGAAGATCGCATCTTTGAACTTGATTCTGTCCAAAATTTTGACGAACAAAAAACTGCCAAACAGTGCAAAAACAAAGGCAAACAGTATTTTAACCACAATTCCTGCAGACGAAAAAAGCACGATCGCAATGATCACACCGAGCCTCGCCCAATCCATCGTTCCAGCGGTGGTCGGTGAAACAAATTTATTGCGCGTCAGCTGCTGCATGATCAGCCCGCAAATGCTCAAGCTCATTCCCGCAAGCACGATGCTAATCAAGCGCGGAATTCTACTTATGTAAAGCGTTTGAATTTCGTCCTCGTTAAAGCGGAAAAGATCAAGAGGCGAAAGCTCCTTAACGCCGATGAAAATCGAGCTGATTGAAAGAATGATGAGCATTAGCAATAAGTATCGTAATTTCATGCTGCAGTAGCCTCCTTGCACAACAAAGCAAACCCCTCCGCCGACGTTAATGATTATCATTATCAATAAGGGTCTTCATATATCTTACCATTTTTTCTGACATAGTCAATAAGATTAATAGATACAAAGGTTGAAACCATGCGATTTCCCCATCTTTAGTCCTCCTCAAAAATACATTTGTTCATTCCTGAAAGAAAAAACTTGATTCTTCTTGTAAAAAGCGCAATAATTAAGATTAAATTTATTTCGAAAATTTAAACTTTGGGAGATGTAACAAATGAAAGTCGTTAAATTTGGGGGCAGCTCGCTCGCTTCAGGGGCTCAGCTAGAGAAAGTATTTCAAATTGTCACTTCTGATCCGGAAAGGAAGGCCGTCGTTGTATCAGCACCCGGAAAACGGCACCCCGAGGATACGAAAGTAACGGACCTTTTAATCGAATGCGCCGAACAGTACTTATCATCAAAAAAAGCGCCCGATCTGGTTGAGGCGATTGTCGGACGGTATGCCGATATCGCGCTTGAGCTCGGACTTGACGATGTCGTGATCGACCGGATCCGGGCCGACCTGCTTCAGCTGCTCGAAGGTGATAAAACAAATCCGGAACGGTTTATCGATGCGGTCAAAGCAAGCGGCGAAGATAACAATGCCAAATTGGTAGCGGCTTACTTCAGGCACCAGGGAGTTGAAGCGCACTATGTCAGTCCAAAAGACGCCGGGCTGTTTGTGACGAGCGAGCCAGGCAACGCACAAGTCCTGCCCGAGTCGTATGACAATCTGTTTCAGCTGAGACAGCAAAAGGGCATCATCATCTTTCCCGGCTTCTTCGGTTTCAGCCGGGAAGGCGAAGTCATGACGTTTTCGCGGAGCGGCTCTGACATTACGGGTTCCATTTTAGCGAATGGATTGAAAGCCGAGTTGTATGAAAACTTCACTGACGTTGACGCCGTTTATTCTGTCAACCCGGCGATCGTATCCAACCCGAAAGAAATCCGCGAGCTGACATACCGGGAAATGAGGGAGCTGTCGTATGCAGGCTTTTCCGTCTTTCATGATGAAGCATTGATCCCTGCTTTCCGGGCGCGCATACCGGTTCAGATCAAAAATACAAACAATCCGGACGCGGAGGGGACAAGAGTTGTCACCACACGCGACAATACGAACGGACCTGTCGTCGGGATCGCCAGCGACAGCGGATTTTGCAGCATTTACATCAGCAAATATTTAATGAACCGCGAAATCGGCTTCGGACGCCGCGTTCTGCAAATCCTTGAAGATGACGGGCTGACGTATGAACACATTCCATCCGGCATTGATGATATTACGATCATTTTAAGGCAGGATCAAATGGATCAAGCAGCAGAAAAACGGATAATCAAACGGATTAAGGAAGAACTGGATGCCGATGAAGTGACGATTGAACACAATATTGCCCTGATTATGGTCGTCGGCGAAGCCATGCGCCATAACGTCGGAACGACGGCAAGAGCGTCAAAAGCATTGTCCGATGCGCGCGTCAACATCGAAATGATCAACCAGGGCTCCTCGGAAGTCAGCATGATGTTCGGCGTTAAGGAAGCTCAGGAAAAACAAGCGGTCCGCGCGTTATACCAGGAATTTTTCGCAAAAGTTCTCGTTTAAAAAAACCCCTTTTTTTATGGGGTTTTTTTGCTGTCAGAAAATATACCCTTCCCTAAAATTGCCTGCCTTAAATTCATTCACAAAACCGTTTTGAAAGCCGATATGTAAAGTAAATAAACTGATGGGAGAACACTTATGAATCTGTTGAAAAATATAAAAATCAGAAGCAAACTATTTGTCATCATTATCATTTCAGCGCTGGCTTTGTCGATTGTCGGCATCCAGGGGATAGGCGGGCTGAACAAGCTTTCCAAAGGTTCAGAGATCATCTATCAAGATCAATTGGTTCCCAACCAGTTGTTTGCAAAATTAAAAGCGAACAACCTTGATATTGATACGTACAAATTCGAGCTGATGGTGACGAAAGACAACGATCGAAATGAAACATTGCAAAAACACATTAAGGAAAAAAACGAAGAAAACAGCACCTTAATGGAAAAAATCGATCAGCTGAAATTAATGGACAACGTCTCTAAAAAATACGAAAATTTCAAAACCGAATACAAGAAATTGCAAGATATCAGCAGCGAGATGCTCAGCTTGGCGGTGAAGAACGAAAATGATAAAGCATATGACGTCTATCTAAAAAAGATGGAGCCTCAAAGAGAAACGGTCAACCAGCTCATTGAAGACATTCAAACCTTAAATGCTGATAACGCCAAAACAATCTATCAGCAGGATTCTAAAGAAGCCGGTTCAATCATCACGCTTCTCATCATTGTCATTGCTGCAGCGCTTGTTTTATCCATCTCGATCGGCCTCTTAATGACAAGGCTGATCACAAAGCCGATCAAAGACATTCAGGCGCTGTTCGCAGAAACCGAGCAAGGCGATTTTACTGTCAAAGGAACATATCAATCGAAAGATGAATTGGGATTGCTGACATCATCATTTAACAAAATGGTAGGAGGCGTCCGTTCGATCATTGAAACGGTCGGCGAAACGTCGCACCAAGTTGCTTCTTCATCACAAGAGCTGAGCGCCAGTGCGGATGAAAGCACAAAGGCGAGCGAATACATCTCAACAACGATCCAGGAGCTTGCAGTAGGCTCCGATCAGCAGGTGGAAAGCGTTGAAAACAGCAGAACCGTTATTATGGGAATGACCGAGTTTGCCGGAAGAATTTCTTCAAATGCCGAAAAAGCGGCCTCCACCGCTGACCAGACGGCGAAGATGTCGCTTGAAGGCACGAAAGCCATTGATAAAGTGAGCACTCAAATGAAGTCTATTAATGAAACGGTCGTCTCGCTCTCAGAAGCATTTAAACATTTAACAGAGCGTTCCAATGAGATCGGAAATATTACCGAAGTGATTACGAGCATCGCTGAACAAACGAACCTGCTTGCTTTAAACGCGGCCATTGAAGCGGCCCGGGCGGGAGAACAAGGAAAAGGCTTTGCCGTCGTCGCGGATGAAGTCAGGAAATTAGCCGAGCAATCGGCCCGCTCAGCAGAACAGATTACAAGATTGATTACGATCATTCAAAACGATACGAAGCAGACGATGAACTCGGTCATTTCGGCAACCGGCGAAGTCAAAGAAGGACTTGTCGTCGTTCATGAAGCGGGAGGCGCTTTCCAAAAAATCGAAAACTCGATTACGGAGGTCGTCACACAGATCAATGACGTGACAAACTTGGTGAAAAACCTGACAGCCGGCGCAAGCGAAATCGAAACCGCCATTTCCGGCGTCAAAGAAGTAGCCGAAACAGCAGCGGGAGGCACGCAAACGGTTAGTGCGGCAACTCAGGAGCAGCTTGCTTCAATGGAAGAAATCGCCGCCGCATCACAGATCCTCGCGCAAAACGCCGAAGAGCTGCAGCACCTGATCCAGAAATTCAAAATTAAAGATTAACAAAACCCGCCAGACGCTGTCTGGCGGGTTTCTATTCATCATCATCTCTCGCTGTCAGCGGCAGACGGATGATAAATTTTGTTCCTTTGTTTTTCTCACTTTCAATCTCTACCGTACCGTTGTGCAGGGCGACGAGCTGTCTGACGATCGACAGCCCCAGCCCGTATTCTCCGTAAGGGGTGTTCGTCCGTGATAAATCTGCTTTATAAAAACGATCCCAAATGTTTTCAATATCCTTTTCATCAATGCCGATTCCGGTATCCTCTATTTCGATCACCGTCTCCTTATAGTCTTCCCGGCCTCTCAGCCAAACGGTTCCGTTCGTTGTGAATTGAATACTGTTTTTCGTAATATTGACGAGTATCTGGATGAGCCGGTCGTAATCGGCATTGACCATCACATGATCCTCCACATCGAGGATCAGCTGATTCTGTTTCTCCTCAGCCTGAAGCGCCAGCTGCTCTTTAATGATTTCAAACACTTCGATCAGCGGATAATGCAGTTTTTGCAGTGTAATCTGATTGGAACGGATTTTTTCATAATCAAGGTTTTCGTTGACGAGGCGAATCAGCCTTTTTGTCTCCTCCGTAATCAGCTTCATACATTTATCCTGCTGATCTTCGGGTATCGTCTGGCTGTTCATCCCTTCCACTAAACCGCTGATCGTCGTCAGCGGCGTCTTCAGCTCATGTGAGACGTCAGTGATAAACTGCCTTCTTCGCTTTTCAAGCCGGTCGATTTCTTCGCTTGAGCTTTTTAACTTGCGGGCCATAATGTTAAAATCGTCGCCCAAATCACCGATCTCATCCTTATTGCGGTTTTCGATATGGATGTCATAATCTCCGGCGGCGACTTTTTTCGTTGCATCGCGGAGCTTCTGAATGCGGGCGACATGGAATTTGGACGTCAGCCAGCTTAGAAGAATAGCGACTAAGATAACACCCGCCGCCGTAAAGAGCATAAAGCGGTTCATGTCGCTGATCATTTCCTCGGTCCCGCTGATCGGAGCGGTCAGCAGAATGCCTCCCTGAAATTCATTGTTGACGATGTTGGGCAGCGCCACAACCGATACTTCCTCATTAAAACGGTTAAAATCGGTTTTGACGACCACGGCCTTTCCATCTTTAAGCTCTTTCCATTCTTCATCACTGAGCAGCAGCTTTCGCGGCCGCAAATCGGCCGGCGTCATCAAGACCTCTTTCTTTTCATTAAAAAGAAAGAAGCTGATCTTCCTGCTTCGCAAAATTTCCTCAAACGGCTTCATAATGGCCGGTGCGCCTTTTGGCCGCATCTCCATTTCGCCCATGATGCGATAGCCGTATGAAGACAGCTCATCGACTTTGCTTTCGTATGCAAAGTCTTTGACAAAGTGGGAAAACAGCGCCCCGGTAATGAGAAAAGCCATGATTAATATAGTGATGTGACTGGCCAGCAGCTGATAGAGATACTTAATCTTCATCGAACTTGTACCCTACTCCCCATACGGTATAAAGAAACGGCCGCGAGTCGCTGCCAAGCTTTTTTCTCAGCCTTTTAATATGAACATCAACCGTCCGCTCGTCTCCGTAGAATTGATATCCCCAAACCTGCTCAAGCAGCTGCTCCCTTGAGAAAACCTGTTTTGGACTTTGCACCAGGTAATACAATAAATCGAACTCCTTAGGCGTCAAATTTTGAATTTGAACGCCGTCCAAAAACACTTCTCTCGTTTTTTTATTGATTTTAAAATGTTCCGTTTCAAGCGAGTCGCTGTCAGCGGAATCCTGCGGGCCGGCACTTTGATACCTCCGGCTCACCGCTTTGATTCTCGCCACAAGCGCCAAAGGGCTGAACGGCTTTGTCACATAATCATCAGCTCCGAGCTCAAAACCGAGCACCTGGTCTGATTCCGTATCTTTTGCCGTCAGCATAATAATCGGAACCGTGCTCTCTTCCCTGACCTTTTTGCAGATCGTGACCCCGTCCATGGACGGCAGCATGATATCGATGATCAACAAATCCCAATCATCCGATTTAAAACGGTTATATCCTTCAAGTCCGTCATGGACGAACTCTGTTTCAAATCCTTCTTTTGCAAAAAACATTTCTGTCATTGTACATACGCTTAAATTATCCTCAATCATTAATATTTTCATCGTCAATATGCCTCCGCTAGACAAACGTTAGATTCATTTTACACAGGGCTCAGCCATTTCTCAATTCCATTATGAACATTTAAAGGACTGGCAACAGTTTGGTCATAATTTATTCATAAGTAGCGGCTAAGATGAAATCAAGCATAAGGCAAAAGTCCTGTTGCCGTTTGACTTCGCAGCCATAATAAATGAAATAGATACGGAGGAATCACGCGTTATGAATTTTTTCAAACGAGCCTTTTGGAGCATGAAAGCGAAAAAAGGAAAAACACTTTTACAATTGTTTGTTTTCACGATGATTTGCGTGCTCGTGCTGACAGGAATTACGATCCAGTCGGCGGCCGTGAAATCGAGCGAACTGGCAAGGGAGCAGCTTGGAGGCAGCGTCACGCTCAAAGTTGACAGGGAAAAAATGCTGAAAGAACAGCAGGAATCAGGAGAACGGAAAAGGTTTGAATCGACCCCCGTTTCTGTTAAATCAGCCGAGAAGCTTGCGGGCCTTGACCATGTCAAAAGCTATAACTACATCTCCTCTACGTCTGCCTTAGCGGACAATTTCGATCCGATCGAAAGCGGTGACGAGGATTCTTCGGCCTCAAACAGCGAGCAGCCGGCCGGACCGGGCGGCAATGAACAGGGCGGCCGGCAAATGATGCAGGCTGACGTATCAATCGAAGGTGTGACAAGCACAGCCCTTGTCGACGAATTTTCCAACGGGACGTCCAAGATCACGGAAGGCCGTGCTTTAACAAAGGATGATGTGAATAAAAAAGTCGCCGTGATTGAAGAAACGCTTGCCGAAGAAAACGCTCTGAAAGTCGGCGATACGATCAAAGTCAAAGCGAGCAGCGATGAAGCTACAACGATCAATTTGAAAATCGTCGGAATCTATCAAACGACTTCATCCGGAGACAATCAAGCGCAAAACTTTGCCTTTTTAAACCCTTATAACAAAATCTACACACCATATACGGCGGCATCGGCCTTAAAAGGCGACGATTATAAAAACGCGATTGATGAAGCGGTCTACAATATGGACGACGCCTCCAACATCGACACTTTCATTGCGGCTGCCAAGAAAACAGGCATTGATTTGGATACATTCACATTGGATGCCAATGATCAGTTGTACCAGCAGATGGTCGGCCCGATTGAAAATGTCGCGTCCTTCTCGAAAAATGTCGTCTATCTCGTCACGATCGCCGGAGCGGTGATCCTCGGACTGATCGTCATGATGTCAATCAGGGAGAGAAAATACGAAATGGGCGTTCTGATGGCGATCGGTGAAAAACGCTGGAAACTCATCGGACAGTTTTTGACCGAAATCTTAATGATCGCAGTGCTTGCCATCGGCATCTCAGCATTAACCGGCAGCTTGATTGCCGGGCAAATCGGGAACCAGCTCTTGAGCCAGCAAATCGAACAAACGTCAGCTGGCCAGTCTGCAGGCGGAATGATGGGCCTTGGCGGCGGAGGCTTCTTAGGACAAAGGACCGCCCAAGTCTCAGCCATTGATCAGCTTGACATTCAAGTATCCTTCGGGAACTTGATGGCACTCGGCGGCATCGGCCTTTTAATCGCGCTGTTCGCGACGCTCCTTCCGTCAATATCTGTTTTAAGGCTCCATCCGAAAACGATTTTAACAAAACAAGAATAGAAAGAAGTGAAGATCATGGGCACTATTTTAGAATTTCAGAATGTCGGCTATTGGTATAAAAATCAGGATCAGCCTCTTTTCGAAGAGATCAGCATTCAATTCAGCCAAGGGCTTTTGTATACGATTGTCGGGACTTCCGGCTCCGGCAAAACCACCTTTTTATCGCTGGCAGGCGGACTTGATGTACCAAAAGAGGGAGACATCCTGTATAAAGGAGAAAACATTTCAAAAATCGGGCTGACCAGCTTCCGCAATCAATATGTATCGATCGTCTTTCAGTCCTATAACCTGCTCCCGTATATGACGGCTCTCCAAAATATCACGTCGGCCATGGAAATTACCGGATCTCAGGTCAAAAACAAAGAACAATACGCTTTGGAGATGCTCGAAAAAGTCGGCATCGGCGAAAAGCAGGCCAGACAGAAAGTACTGACATTAAGCGGCGGGCAGCAGCAGCGTGTCTCCATCATCAGAGCGTTCTGCTGTGACACGGACTTAATCGTCGCCGATGAACCGACCGGCAACTTGGATGAAAATACATCAAAGGACATCGTCCGGCTCTTCCAAAACCTTGCCCACCAAGAAAACAAATGCGTCATCATGGTCACCCATGACGAACAGATCGCAAAGGTATCCGATGTCAACATCCGGCTTTCAAGAGGCGGCTTTACCGTCAAAAACCGCAGATCAGCAGGATAAGGGGAACGGCATGAGCCGTTCCCCTTCTTTTATGATGAAGCAAAAGCTTCTGCAGCCGCCGCCAAATAATACGAGAGGCCGGTTTGCTGATTTTCAAGCATCCCGCGATGAAAATCATCTTCGATAAAAAAGCGTGTCTGCGTCTGAAAATCGCCGGACGTGATCCCCAAAAACTTGAGGTGCCGTTTAATTGCGGTCTTTACTTGGTCATGGTCGTGTTTGACTCCATCTCTGAGCGCTTCGGCCATTCCATTCATAAAACGGGCCGCCTCTTCAGCTTTTTCATTCATTTCTTCCGCGATGACCGGTTCTCCTCTCAGCAAATCGACATCATACGCCTCCTTCAAATAGCGGTTCTGTTCAGCGAGTGCATCCTCCCATTCCCTGCTGCTTGAAAACCCTTTAAACATGCTTGATTGATCCATTGCTTCTCCTTTCCCGGCCTGCTGAATCGAGAGATCGATCGTAGAAATAAGCTGTTTTATCCTGTCCAAACGGGCAGTAAAAAGACGTTTCTGCTCAGATAAAATCGTCAGTCGATCAGCTTCGCCGTCCAGTATTTGCTTAATTTCCTTGAGCGGAAATTCGAGCTCCCGATAAAACAAGATATGCTGCAGCCGTTCCAGCTCTTTTACCCCGTAAAGGCGGTAGCCGGCATCCGTCACCTCCGCGGGGCATAAAAGGCCGATCTTATGGTAGTGGTATAGCGTTTTGATCGTGATATTCGCCAACCCGGCCACTTCTTTTACCGTATAGAGCATCAAACTTCACCTCGTCTGTCATGTTAAAGGGTGCCCTAAGGGCGGGGTCAATCCATTACACGGTCTTTTTTTTATTTTTTTTCATTTTCGCATAAGCGACCAGGCAAATAAAAGCAGGAAGGATCACCTGCATCGGCAAATGGACATATAAAGGAACAAACTCGATTCCTTCTTTTACATGCTCCGAAATATTGCTGGCAATGGAGACAGATAAAATCAAAATGATAATGCCGATGACATGAACGATTTTGGAGGGTTTTTTAAGCTTGAATAAGACGGTCACGCCTTCGGTTACGGCATACATGAAAATGCTCATCTTAAAAAAACCGCCAATCACCAACACGAGCATGAAAAATACATCAAGCCTGTCCAGAAATTCGGCGACTTGAATCGTCTGGATCGTACTCAGCAATGGGAAGCGCGACCTCATATTGAGGTCGACGCCAAGCACGCTGATGTTCAATGCCACATTAAAAGCCAGGATGATGCCGCTGATGGCGATTCCCAACAGCCCCGCTTTTTTTGCCTGTTTCTTTTCTTTTAAATACGGCAGGATCAATGTAAAGACGATAATTTCGCCAAACGGAAAATACAGCGTTTGCGTGAACACGGCATGGAACATCGGACCGGGTCCGTTTCCAAAAATGGGAAAAAGCTCTTTCGGTTTAATCAAGCCTGACGAAACAATTAAGATGAGGCCTATGACAGCGAGCCAAAACATGATGCCAAACAGCAGCTCGCCTGAACGGGCCAGGACCTCGATTCCTTTCCTCACGGTAAAAATACAAACTGCAATCAACAAACCATTCGCGAAGATAATCGGCGTGTTCGGATAAGCCGACGTCAGCAGCATTTCGCCAAAATCGCGCAAAACCCTTGCCGCAATATAACAATAATAAACAATGTAGATAAAAGACAGGCCCCAGCCAACCGGTTTTCCAAAAATACTCATCAGCGTTTCATAGGGAGAGGCGTCGGGATTCACCTGGTAGAAAAAGTGGTGCATCATAAACAAAGCCAGCCCTCCGACTGTTCCGAACAAGATCGCCATCCAGGCGTCCTGTTCGGCAGATTGTCCTGGAAAAATCAGCAGAGAGCTGCTGAGTTCAAACAGAACAATCAGCACGAACAACTGTGCAGCACTGATTTTTGCTTTCTCCATTTAAAGCCCTCCTCTCTCTTTCATTCAAGAACGCCCTTCGTGATGATTCAAAATGTTCGGGTTGTTCCTTAAACCTGTTCTCCGTACATATGCGTTAACCGTAATGTCGACATCTGTATCAGGAAAATACCGATTGCTCCATTCGCCCTCCATCTTTTCCCACACTTTTGGGTGGTTGCGATACACAACGTCACCGAATTGCAGAACATCCGTCTTGTTTCGCTTAACAACGTCAATGGTATTCTGCAATTCATTTTTCAGCTCCTTTGCCACCTTCCTTTCGATGTCGCTCAGCACTTTTGGATCATCCAGGTGAATCGGCACAGTGGTTTCGCCGATGTCCCCTTCCATGTCTACTTCAACCGAAATCGCCGGTTTGCCGTTTTTAAGATGTGATCTGATTTTTGTTTTTTGGCGGATGACATCAAATGTGACGGCGTCTTTTTCGTGATTCAATGTAGTTGTCAAATACGTTCTGCTGATTTTATTGCGCAGCCATAAAACGCCCCGCGCGGTTTTGCCTTCAAGCCAGTTGACGAGCTTGCCCTCTTTAATGACTGCCAGCCCGTCCGCTTCGACTATTGCCTCAGGAGATGTAGACTGCACGTTTTCCATCTTTTCACCCTTCTCCTTGTTTCCGGATACTTTAAAAGAAGTAATAATCGGGTGCTTTGCCTTCGATGTCAAGCACTTGATGACATCCTGCACGCTCGTCTTCATATGTTCTCCCAAATGCTCTTCAGTAAATTGCAGTGTTTTGTTTACTTTATTTGACGGGATCTTATCGATCGGCGTCAGCGTCCGGATGAATGTTTTCGCTTTTTGGCCGCGGGAAATAATAATCGTCGCCGTTGAACGAAAATCGGTGTCCCGGTCAAGAACATCAAGAATTTTAATCAAGCCTTCTTCCTTGGCGAGTTTTTCATCAACAACCACGAGGTTCGTGTGGGAGTAATAAATTTCCCTCGACATTTTCGCCGACGCGTGCCTGCTCATTTCCGTCAGATTATTGCCCGTCACAGAATAGCTTGAAACCGGCGGCCTGTCTCCTCCCTGTCCGCCTTGAAGGCCTCCTGTCACATTGATCGGATTGACGATCTGATAGCTCAATTCGTAATCTGTATTTTTACCTTTATCAATACCAATGGCAGTGATCAGCAGCAAATCTGTCAGTTCTCTTTTATCCCAGCATCCTTGAAGAAGAACAATGGCGGCCAGCAGGAGCACAATCTTAAGGCTTCGTTTCATTTGGATCACCATCTTCTTGTTTTGTCTTCATATCGCCTGATTCCGGCGGATTGGGTTTCTGGTATTCTCCTTGACGCACCTTATTGTCATTGCCGATCAGTTCAGGCCGCTTCTCATGTGTCCACCAAGGCAAACGAACGATGGAGTCGCCCCAGTTTTTCAGAATAAACGGCGCAAAAGGAGTCATATATGGAACACCGAACGAACGGAGGCTGCATAAATGGACAAACATGATGATCAGTCCAAGAATAATGCCGTAAAAACCCGTCGTCGCCGCGGCTAATATGAAGAAAAACCGAACCAGCCGGGCGGATATCGCCATGGCGAAGGAAGGTGTGGCAAAACTTGAAATCGCTGTGATCGCTACGACGATGACCATCGCCGGCGACACAATCCCCGCCTGAACAGCCGCCTGTCCAATGACGATGGCTCCCACAATCGAAACGGCAGAACCTATCGCTTTCGGAAGCCGGATGCCCGCCTCTCGCAAAATTTCAAACGAAATTTCCATGATCAGCGCTTCCACCACAGCCGGGAACGGCACGATTTCACGCTGCGCGGCAATTACGATCAAAAGCTCCGTCGGGATCATTTCCTGGTGAAACGTCGTCGCACCGACGTAGACGGCAGGTGCAATAAGCGAAATAAAAAAAATCAACACGCGTAAAAAGCGGATGAACGTCGCAATGTCAAAGCGTGAATAGTAATCCTCAACAGATTGAAAAAATTGAATAAAAACGGCAGGGACAAGCAGGACAAACGGTGTACCGTCAACAAAGATGGCGATTCTTCCTTCAAGCAGATTCCCTGCGACCATGTCCGGCCTTTCGGTATGATATATCGTTGGAAAGGTCGTAAACACAGCGTCTTCAATAAACTGTTCAATATACCCCGATTCAAGGATGCTGTCGATCTCAATGCCAGCCATCCTTTTTTTGACTTCTTTCACCGTTTTCGGGTCGCACACCCCGTTGATATACATGATCGCCACATCGGTTTTTGTGACGCTTCCCATCGTCATTTTTTCAACCCAAAGATTTGGGTTTTTAATGATTCGGCGCACCAAAGAAATATTCGTGTCGAGAGATTCGATAAATCCCTCACGTGAACCGCGGAATGCCTGCTGATTTTCAGGCTCCTTGATCGAACGCTTTTCCCCGCCTTTCGTGGTCGTAATAACCGCTGTTTCCGTTCCCTCGGCCAAAATGATCGTATCCCCTGCCATCAACGATTCAAGCATCTTGTCCAATCGCTTTTCTTTTTCGACACCGCCCAACGCAACGGCATCACCTGCAATCGTCTCAAGAACATCCTGTCCGTACTCCTTTTTCGCTAATTCTTCAGAGCTCATGATCGATTCCAGCAAAAAGTCATGGATGGCTTTCTCATCTGTAATGCCGCCGACATAAACGACGGCCAATTCGATTTTCTCGTCAGCGCCCGTTTTTAATTTGCGGATGACGACATCTGCGCTGTTTCCGGTTATTTCTTTAATCACGCTCAGGTTTTCGGCAAGCAAGGGACGCACAAACCCGGATACATTTACGGTTTCCGGGTTTTTATCTCCGCTCATAAGAGATTCTTGTTTGTTATCCTTTTGATGACGACCTTTAAAAAAGAATGGCATGGCTGTCAGAATCCCCTTTTCGTTTTTCATATTTTTCCTTGCAAAAGCACATTTATACTATTCCCGGGGGAATAGTGCTTTATGAAAAGAGAAAAAATAACGGGGAACGGAGAGTGGTGAAAAGTTGAAACTGATCGGAATCGGGCTTTTATTATTTGTTTCCTTAGAGACTTTTGCTGTCATGCTTGATGTATTTCAAGGCATGACCTTGCAAAGAGCCGTAATAAACTCCCTGACGTTTGCCATCTTAGAGGTAGGCGAGTGGATCATGATCCTTTTATTTTTGTTTATCATTTTTCTCGAAGCCTCGGCGAACTTCCGCAAGAAGAAAAAAAGGACATAAAAAGCTCCCTATCAAAAGGGAGCTTAAACTTCAATATTTCCATGAACCGTATCTGTCTCGTGGGAATGGATCATACCTTTTACAACCGTATTGCCGATGATCAGCGTTTGCCTGGACGTATTGGTTTGAATTGCCGTCACTCTTGCAGCGGTATTGCTGCGGAGCGTGTTGTCGAGGATCGCCGAGTTCGACGATTGGTCGAGATAAATGAGGATAGCCGGCAAGGTCGGCCTGCCGAGCGTGATCGTATTGCCAATAATCTCGTGGGTTCCGCGGGTGAGATACAGCGTGACAATCAGCGGTGAATCTTCGATGTCGTTTCCGATAATTTTTGTATGCTCATTTGTCGAGCAGTATATTGGAAAGTTTCTGAAGCGGGTGAAGGTGTTTTTCCGAATGACTGCAGAAGCCGTATTTGTGACGGATACGGCATATGACTCCGGCACCGTTTGAAAGCCGGCCGGCGAAATAAAGTTTCCTTCTATCACAGCATTACCTTGCGATATCCAGATGCCTCTGGAGAATTGCTTGATGACGTTATCCTTTATTTGGACGTCATTGCCTGTGCTCCTGACCGCAAGTACGACATTTGCGATCTGATTGCCGGAAAACGTTACATTGTCTGATTGCGTGATGCTGAGAGCGGTGCCGGACCTTTGCTCAGGCACGTCGTTTTCGATATTATTCCCTTCAATGAAGATTTGCGACGCTTGATAAGCAAGAATTCCGGCATTTACAAAATCACGGATTTGATTTCCCGTGGCAAAAACGCTTTTTCCGCGGATATCGATGCCTGTCGTAAAACCCGAAATCAAATTCCCCTTTATAACGGCATCGCTTCTTGCTTCCAAAGCCCCTACACCGAGGCCGTTAATTCCGATGCTCTGTCCGGTGGATTCGGGGTTTTTCTTGATGATATTGTTTGCAATCGTCGTACTCGTCCCGTATCCGTATGAAATGGTACCGTCTGCGATATTGCCTTCGATGATGACAGAAGTGCCGTTGAAATTGGAAATGGCATTGTTGACATTGCCCTTTAACACGTTGTTTCGGATGATGACATTAACGGGTTCTTCATAGACGATGTTTCCTTCACTGTAGCCTTCTATATCAATCCCAAAACGGGGAGCCGTGCCGTTGCCTGTCCCCGCATCTGCAATTTCGCATCCTTCAACAAGAACATTGTCGCACCCTGTGATCGACAAATTATTTCTTCTGGAGCGCCTGATTTCACAATTGGTTACCTTAATACGCTTTGACGGCTTATAGCCGTCTCCTCCGTTGCTGATAATGATTCCGTCTCCTGTAAAATCGGCTATTCTCACATGTTCAATAACGACATTTGACGCCCCTTCGATACAAATTCCGAATCCCCATTCATGGGTCGGTCTCGGCGCCGTTGTATATGTGTGTTCATCCCTTTCCCCAATGATGCTGCCTCCGGATATTTTCACATTGGATGTTCCGCCTATATAAAAAGCAGCGTATCCCCATGAGCTGTTCGGTTTTACCTTGATGACGGTCTCCGCGTCCATCAAAATTTCAATATTGCCCGGAACATTGATGCCGGCTCCGCGAAACGGAGCACGCGGGTCGCTGTTTTTCGTCCCGTCAATCAGGTACGTGCCGTTCGGTATCCATACCGTGTTGTATCCCATCGACTTTGTCCACGCCAAACATTCGTTGATCGCATTTGTGGAGTCTGTTTTGCCGTCGCCGACAGCACCGAACTTTGTCGCGTCAACCACTGTCATTCTCATTTCCTCAGGTTGCTGCTGCACGCTGTTTTCAGCCTCCTTTTGTAAAACGGTTTCCGATATATATATGCCAATCTAGTAAAATCCGCTTGTACATGAGATAGGTAAAATTTTATTAAAAAATCTTTTCATCTAAATTTTTTTCCAAAAGTTTTTACTATCCGCTTGTAAAGCGCTTCACAACTTGTTGCATTAGCGATCAAAAATTCAAATCGATTGAAGGTGTATTGACACGAACATTATATAAGAATATGATTTTTATAATAGACATAGAAAGAGAAGGAGTATTGCGAATGTCAAACCATCAAAAAGAAACTTTTCAAAACATTCCGCAAAAGGGGTTTTTTGGACATCCCCGCGGACTCTTCACTTTATTCTTCACTGAATTTTGGGAGCGTTTTTCATACTACGGTATGAGAGCCATCCTTATCTACTATTTGTATACAGAGGTGACAAAAGGCGGCCTCGGATTTGATCAAACCACAGCAAACTCGATTATGGCCGTATACGGTTCCCTCGTCTATATGTCCGGCATCATCGGAGGCTGGATAGCGGACAGGCTCCTCGGAACTGCAAACACCGTGTTTTACGGCGGCGTGCTCATTATGTTCGGACACATACTTTTGTCATTCCCGGGAAGCGTCCCCGCGTTTTTCATCAGCATGTTCTTGATCATCATTGGGACAGGCCTTTTAAAACCAAACGTATCAAGCGTTGTCGGCGAGTTATACAGCCCTGAAGACACCCGCCGCGATTCAGGTTTCAGCATCTTTTATATGGGGATCAACCTTGGCGGATTTCTTGCGCCGATTATCGTCGGCACAGTCGGCCAGACATACAACTACCATCTCGGCTTCAGCCTTGCTGCCATCGGCATGCTGTTTGGGCTGCTGACCTATTTGGCGACACGGAAGAAAAACCTCGGACCTGCCGGAAGAACGGTACCGAATCCGCTGACACCCGCTGAAAGAAAAATGGTGTTCGGACGGATTGGAATCGGTGTTTTGGTGATCGCTGCCATCTTTGGCTATTCCGTCTTTATGGGCTGGATGACAATTGAGCTGTTTACGATGATTGTCAGCTGTCTCGGTATTTTGATCCCGCTGATTTATTTCATCGTTATGTTTAAAAGCTCCAAAACGACGAGTGATGAACGTTCCCGTCTCACAGCTTACATTCCGCTGTTTGTCGCATCGATGATGTTTTGGGCGATTCAGGAACAAGGCGCCAATATTTTAGCCACCTATGCAGATAAACGCACTCATTTAGAATTTTTAGGTGTCCAATTGCACTCATCTTGGTTCCAGTCGCTGAATCCGTTGTTCATCGTTGTGCTTGCACCGGTTTTCGCATGGATTTGGATGAGGCTCGGCAACCGTCAGCCGTCAACGCCGACAAAATTTTCACTCGGCTTGATTTTAGCCGGACTTTCATTTGTCGTCATGATTTTCCCTGCTTATATCAACGGCACTGAATCACTTGCCAATCCAATGTGGCTTGTGCTCAGCTTCCTGATCGTCGTTCTAGGGGAATTGTGCTTGTCTCCAGTCGGGCTATCCGCAACGTCAAAGCTGGCTCCTGCGGCATTCTCAGCGCAGACGATGAGCCTGTGGTTCCTGTCAAACGCTTCTGCACAGGCTATCAATGCACAGATCGTCAGATTTTACAGCGCTGATACAGAGATCGCCTACTTCGGAGTCATCGGCGGTGTATCCATCCTGCTCGGAATCATTTTGATGTTGCTGTCACCGAAAATTCAGAAATTTATGAAGGGTGTCAATTAAAAAGCAACAGGCGATACTCCTTTTCTGAAGGATTTGCTTCTTGTCCGGCGAATAACTGAATAACCAATCGGTGCAGGATGGGAGGATAAAATTTGGAGATCAAAAAGACAGCAAAGCCCGGATTTGCCGGTGTTGGTTTTTCACAAACCGTTTCATTCGAAGAAGCCCGGGCGAAAAAGCTCCACGGCGTCATTCAGCAGCTGAAAGACCGGCGCGGAGAAATAGTCGGTGTTCAAGAAGACAGCGGCATGTGGGCCATATCGGATCATCACGGCGAAGGGGAATTCACTTTTTATATATTAATGGAGACGGAGAACCTCCCTGAAACCCTTCCGGAAGGAATGATCAGCTATCAGGCGCCCGCTCTGACATATGCTCAGACAAGGCATCCACAGCATGAGCGGCCTGAAGTGACTTATCAAAAAGTATATCAATGGATCAAAGATCAAGGTCTTCGTTTAAATTGTGACACTTTTACACAATTGGAATTTTACCCGATGGATGGGGATTTAAACGAACTTGCATTTGAAATATACATTCCGATTCATTGAGAGATAGCGATGTTAACCCCCGGAAAAAATTCCGGGGGTTTTCTTTGCGGTTTCGTACTCTAGAGTATCGGCGGTCTTTTTTAGCCATCACTTTTAACAAAAGTTTACATACCCTCAAATGATAATTTTCATTGGTTTGCTAGGATAAATGTTATCAAAAGGAGGTTAATATATGAACTTTTACAAAACGCTCGCTTTATCAACACTCGCAGCATCCTTATGGTCTCCCTCATGGAGCAGTCTCCCCCATAACGAAGCTGCGGCTCACAAAGAATTCACGGTGACTGCCGATGCAGAGACAGAGCCGGTGGATACCCCTGACGACGCGGCAGATGACCCGGCGATTTGGGTTCATCCGAAGCAGCCTGAAAAAAGCAGGCTCATCACCACAAACAAAAAGTCGGGCTTAATCGTCTATGATTTGAAGGGAAAACAGCTTGCGGCCTATCCGTTTGGCAAATTAAACAATGTCGACCTGCGCTACAATTTTCCGCTCGATGGCAAAAAAATTGATATTGCCGGGGCCTCAAACCGGTCAGACGGCAAAAACACGGTTGAAATTTACGCCTTTGACGGCGAAAAAAGCAAGCTGAAGAATATCGTCAATCCTCAAAAACCTATTCAAACCGATATCCAGGAGGTATATGGCTTCAGCCTGTATCACAGCCAGAAAACCGGCAAGTTCTACGCCATGGTGACCGGAAAGAACGGAGAATTCGAGCAATATGAACTGTTTGACAACGGAAAAGGACAAGTCGAGGGCAAAAAGGTCCGCTCATTCAAAATGAGCTCTCAAACAGAAGGGCTTGCGGCAGATGATGAATACGGCAAAATGTACATCGCCGAAGAAGACGTTGCGATTTGGTCTTTCAGCGCCGAGCCGGACGGCGGAGATAAAGGAAAAATCGTCGATCGTGCCGACGGACCGCATCTAACCGCTGATATTGAAGGGCTGACGATTTACTACGGAGAAGACGGAGAAGGGTATTTGATCGCGTCCAGTCAGGGCGATAACCGCTATGCCATCTATGACCGGCGCGGGAAAAACGACTACGTCACTGCTTTTTCAATTGAGGACGGCAAAGAAATCGACGGGACAAGCGATACCGATGGAATCGACGTCATCGGCTTCGGCCTCGGCAAAACATATCCATACGGCATCTTTGTCGCCCAAGACGGCGAAAATACGGAAAATGGACAACCGGCCAATCAGAACTTCAAAATTGTCTCCTGGGAAAAAATCGCCGACGCGCTGGACGACAAACCTGATATCGATGATCAGGTCGATCCTCGAAAACTGAAAAACCGAGCCAAATAAGGACGGATCCGCGGGTATTTCCCGCGGATTTTTCACATCCCTTCATGTTAAGATAACAATTAATGGAGGGATGGTATTGCGTCTAAATCTTTATGCTGTAGTGTTTATCATGTTGGCGGTTTTATCAAATGTGGTGCTTCTCTGCGTTTTCGATCAAGGTGTGTTGGCGTATACTTCAGCTGTCATCTTCCTGCTCGCTGCTGCATTTTGCACGAAGCGTCGGCCTGAAGAATGAGGATTCCTAGGCTTTGCGGCTTCTCCGCAAAATGCTCGTTCCGTATGGAACCAGTTTGAGAGCGCCTTTTTTCCGGGTTCCTTTTAAGACGTCCGTATATGTTTCTTCCGGAAGCGAGACCGTGCGGTTTTCCGCTGTAAAATTCATCACGAAAATATAATCGTGGCGGCCGTCTGTGCGGAGCTGGGCGGTGACGCCTTTCGGAAGCTCTGTATCGAGCACTTTGGCAATCCCGCACTCTTCAATGAGCCTCGATATAAACGCCTCTTGGAACGCCGCCTCATTCCTTGAAGCGATATAGTAGGCCTTCCCGTCTCCGAAAAAATTGACCGTCAGCGCGGGCCGGCCCGCGTAAAAATCTTCCCCGTACAGAGCGAGCGCTTCGGCTCCTTCTAAATGAATCAGGTCGCAAAGCTCGCTGGTTTCATAGCTCCCGCTTAACCCGAGCCGGTTATCTGCATCCATCACAATCGTATTTTTCTGTCCGTCATGAAGCGCATCGATCTCCTCAGACCAAATGCCGAGCGTTTTTCTTAAGCCTCCAGGAAACCCTCCCAAGAACACAAGATCATTCTCATTGACAATGCCCGACCAATAAGTGGCGACAAATGTACCCCCGTTTTGAACGAACTGTTCAATCCTTTCGGCGGTGCCTTCTTTCAGCATGTAGAGCATCGGGGCGACCAAAAGCTTATAGCGGGAGAAATCGGCCTCCATATGAATCACATCAACCGGTACACCTTCACGCCAAAACGGTTCATAAAACGATTTGGCTGTCCGTTCATAATGCATGCCGATATTGCGCGGACCTTGGGCGTCTTCCAAGGCCCAGCGATTCTCCCAGTCAAATATAATCGCGGCCTCGGGTTCGACTGTCGTTCCTGCGACATCCTCAAGTTTTTCGAGCTTTTCCCCAAGTTTTTTTACTTCCTGGAAAACGCGCGTATGCTCTGATCCCGCATGATCAACGACTGCCCCGTGAAACTTTTCGCTTGAGCCGCGGCTTTTCCGCCATTGAAAATACTGAACAGTGTCCGATCCGTGAGCGACTGCCTGTAATGATGACAATTCGTGCATACCGGGGCGCTTCAGCTTGCTGACGTCCTGCCAGTTCGTCATGCTCGGCGTACTTTCCATCAGCATGAACGGCCGGCCGCCTTTAAGAGACCGATTGATATCATGAACAAAAGCAATATCGGCTCCAAGCCGGCTGTCTTCCTGCCGGCTGTTGTGCCATGCCGGATAAGAATCCCACGAGATGACATCAAGCAAGTCGGCGAACTTCCAATAATTCAATCCCGCGTATGTTCCCATAAAATTCGTCGTCACGGGCAGGTCGGGGTTAAAAGAACGGACATGGGCAATTTCATGCCGGCAAAAATCAACCGTCTGATCCGTGACAAAACGCTTCCAGTCCAAATTCAAACCGTGAACAGCATCCTCGCCGTGCGGAGCCGGCGACTCGATCTCGTCCCAATCTGTATAGGTGTGGCTCCAAAACGATGTCCACCATGCATGGTTAAGGCGGTCCAGCGTTTTATATTTCGCGAGCAGCCACTCTCTGAACTTATCTTGGCAAAGTTCACAATGACACTCTCCGCCGTATTCATTGGAGATATGCCAGCCGATGACAGCCGGGTGATGCGCATAGCGCTCCGCAAGCCTTCCGTTTATAATCGCCGTTTTCCTGCGGTAGACAGGCGACGTATAGCAATGATTGTGCCGCTTTCCGTGAAGGTTTCTGATCCGGTTGCGCTCCGTTCTCAGCACCTCGGGATACTTTTTGGACATCCAAGCCGGTCTGGCACCGCTCGGTGTAGCCAAGAACGCATAAATTCCGTTTTCCTTGAAAGTATCAAGAACCTGATCGAGCCAATCAAATGTAAACCTTCCTTCTTCAGGCTCGAGCGAAACCCATGAGAAAATGCCGACAGACATCACATTGCAGCGGGACAGCTTCATCAGGCGGATATCTTCTTTTAAAACGTCCGGATATTTAAGCCATTGATCAGGGTTGTAATCGGCTCCATGCAATAGTCGGGGAACTTTCCGGCTGATCGGGGGATACGGTTTGACCATCGTAAAGTTTCATCCTCTCTTCCTCGTTTTCATATGACGCGGAGACAGACATTAAACGCTTACAAAAACAGGTTGTTAGATTATATACTCTGTTTTCTTCCCTCTTTCCTGCCTGGTGGATGAATTTTCCTGTACGATTGAATTTATCTTTCTTTATTTGTAAAATATAATCTATCATTAACATTTTTAACTTTATTTCCATACACTTGACTAAATCAACTATTTTATTATAATTGATTAAAGCAACGATTTATAGAAAGAGAGGTTTTGAGATGACAGAAATCAATCATTCTATCACATTAAAATTCAGAAAGTTCAATCGATTCTACACAAATGTGCTCGGTTTTCTGAATGAACATATTTATGACAGCCCTTTTTCATTGACGGAAACCCGGATATTATTCGAAATTCACAATACGGCCGATTGTACAGCCAAGCTGATTCAAGATACGCTCGGCCTGGACCGGGGCTATGTCAGCCGGATCCTGAAACGGTTCGAAAAGGAAAATATGGTCTATAAAAAGAGAAGCGAGGAGGACAGCCGCAACCACTATATCTATTTAACAAGCTTCGGCGAATCCATTTATAAGAAGCTGGAGGCAAAAGCCAATCAGCAAATCGAATACATGCTGAAGCATATCGACGGCCCTCATCAGGAAAAGCTGACGGAGGCGATGAATACAATTGAATCCATATTGTCGGAACACCTGCCGCCCGAAAAATCGGACGTTTCCATAAGAGATTACTATATATCGGACGATATCAAACTAATGATCGAAAAACAACGTGCGTTTTATGCGGAGACACACGGCTGGGACGATTCATTTTTGGATTACCTTCACGAAACATTTGATGCCGATATTGAAAACATCTGGATCGCAGAGAGCGCCGGAAGGTTTGCGGGATGCGTCGGGCTCGTCAAACATCCCGGCAAAACCGTACAGCTCAGATGGTTTCTGGTCGATGCCGCTTTTCGGCATCAGGGAGTCGGCACGCGCCTTTTGAAGCATCTCATCGATTATTGTAAAGACAATCAATTTGAGCGGATTTTTCTATGGACGGTAAGTACGATGGCTGAAGCGCGGCCTTTGTATGAAAAATTCGGATTCAGACTGACGGAAGTGAAAGACGAGACTTTATTATGGGGACAGCGGCTCCGGGAAGAACGCTGGGATGCCGAGTTAGGCTGACGAAATGGAGGATCTATGAAACGGAAAATACACTACGCCTGGATTATCGTTTTTGTGACGTTTTTGACGCTTTTGGCCGTCCAAGGAGTGCGCCTTTCTTTCGGGGCCTTTATTCAGCCTTGGGAAGAGGAATTTTCAATGGACAGGGGCACGATTTCGCTTATTTCCATGCTGAGCTTCATTGTCTACGGCGTATCCCAGCCGGTAATCGGCAGGCTTGTCGACCGGTTCGGACCGCGGATCATTTTATCTCTCAGCACGCTTCTGGTCGGCTTGAGCATCTTTTTTACATATCTCGTGACTTCTCCGTGGCAACTGTTTATTTTGTACGGCATCATCGTTTCTCTCGGCGTCGGCGGTGCGTCGAATGTCGCATCGACCGTGATCGTGACCAACTGGTTCAATGAGAAGCGGGGGCTTGCATTCGGCATTATGGAAGCGGGATTCGGCGCGGGGCAGATGCTGCTTGTCCCTGGATCGCTCATGTTGATCCACTGGTTTAACTGGCAAGTGACCGTCATCGTTCTCGGATTGTTTTTAGCTGTTATCGTATTTCCGATCGTCATCTTGTTATTGCGGAATCATCCTTCGGAAAAAAATGTACAGCCGATCGGCGGCACTCAGGGCGGCGAGACAAAAGAAGAGCCGGACGCCCAGCCTAAAAAGATTCCATACAAAGCCGTTTTTCTCAAAAGAACGTTTTGGTTCCTCGTCTTGCCGTTTTTCATTTGCGGATTTACAACGACGGGGTTAATGGATACCCATCTTATCCCTTTTTCGCATGACCACGGGTTTTCGACCGAAGTAACAAGCGCCGCTGTCAGCCTGCTGGCCGGGTTTAACATCATCGGAATTTTGATTTCCGGCGTCGTCGCTGACCGCTGGAGCAGCCGAAAAATTTTGTGCTTTTTATATGCCGTAAGGGCGCTGTCGCTTGTCATTTTGTTGTCGAGCCACAACTCGGTCCTCCTGCTTTGCTTCGCGGTTTTGTTCGGTTTGGTCGACTTTGCGACCGTCGCCCCGACGCAAATGCTCGCAACCCAGTATTTCAGGCAGTACTCCGTCGGGTTCATTCTCGGCTGGCTGTTCCTCAGCCACCAGCTCGGTTCGGCGCTCGGCGCTTATTTGCCGGGCGTCTGGTACAGCCAAACAGGCAACTATAACCTGTCTTTCTACCTTTCAATCGTTATTTTGGCGGCAGCAAGCATTTTGAATATCCTGCTGCCGGAACCTAAAAAAATAAACCCCACACTGAATCAGGAAGGACGTTCAGTCCAGCAATAATGAAAAAACCTGTTTTTGATGTTCAAAAACAGGTTTTTCTTTATCAATTAAGAAGTTTTATTCTTATTGTAAATATCAAATGCAACGGCAATCAGAAGGACGAGGCCTTTAATTGCTTGCTGCCAGTCGATGCCCAGACCGAGCAGCGACATGCCGTTGTTCATGACCCCCATGACAAGGCCGCCGATGATGGCCCCGCCGATCGTGCCGATTCCGCCGTAAGCTGAAGCACCGCCGATGAAGCAGGCCGCAATGGCGTCAAGTTCAAACAGGTTTCCTGCTTTCGGAGTGGCCGCGTTTAAACGGGCGGCAAAAATCAATCCGGAAAGAGCAGCTAAGACGCCCATATTGACGAAAACCATAAAGGTAAGCCGTTTTGTTTTGATTCCTGAAAGCTCGGCTGCTTTTTCATTGCCGCCGATTGCGTAGATTCTCCGCCCGATGACGGTTTTTTTCATAACGAATGTATACCCGGCGATTAAGATGAACAATGTGATCAAAATGAGAGGTATGCCTTCGTACGTCGCGAGAATGTAGGTAAAAAGGTTGATAATGGCGATGATAAAAAACACCTTAACTGCAAACAGACCTTTTCCCTGCAAGTCAAATTGGAATTTCTTCTGCATGTTTCTCTGCTGAAGCTGATACACGAGATAAAGAATCGACACTCCCGCTCCGGCGACAATCGTCGTCATATGGAGCGCGCCTCCGTTCAGCCAGTCCGGGATAAAGCCGGACGCCATTTTTTGAAAGGACACGGGAAATGGAGCGATCGATTTCCCCTCAAGCACGATCATCGTGAGTCCTCTGAACAATAGCATTCCCGCCAGCGTCACGATGAAGGCCGGAATCTTGACATAAGCGATCCAAAATCCCTGCCAGGCGCCGATTGCCGCTCCCAGAAGCAACGACAGAACGACCGCCGCAAACAGCGGCATATCGTTTTCGATGATCATCATTGCGGAGACGGCGCCGACAAAAGCGGCGACTGAACCGACTGATAAATCAATGTGTCCCGTAATGATGACGAGCATCATCCCGATGGCTAAAATGAGAATGTAGCTGTTTTGCAAAATCAAGTTCGTAATGTTCAGCGGCCTCAGCAAAATTCCGTCTGTCAGTATTTGAAACAGTAGCATAATAAACACGAGCGCAATGACCATGCTGTATTTCCGGATGTTCTGCTTATACATGTCGCGAAACAGCTGAAAGTAACCGGGCTGAGCGCGGTCTTTATCCGTTTGCACCGGTGTCTGCATACGCCTCTCCCCCTCTCTTCATGCGGATGGTCATATATTTCATCAGCTTCTCCTGATCAGCTTCTTCTTTGGAAAATTCAGCGGTGATTTCCCCTTCACACATCGTATAGATTCTGTCGCACATTCCCAGCAGCTCGGGAAGCTCCGAAGAAATCATAATAACCGCTTTACCTGCTTCGGCAAGCTGATTGATGACGCCATAGATTTCGTATTTGGCGCCGACATCGATGCCGCGCGTCGGTTCATCCAAAATTAAAATGTCAGGCTCCGCAAAAATCCACTTGCTCAGCATGACCTTCTGCTGGTTGCCTCCGCTTAAATTTCCGGTCCGCTGGCCGATGTCGGGCGTCTTGATGTTCAATTTCCTGCGAAAATCCTCCGCTTCATGTTTTTCGCGGCGCTCGTCCATCACCAATCGGCTCGACACCTTCTCCAGTTTGGACAGCGTAATGTTTTCTTTAATGCTGTCATCCAGAATCAGACCGTTTCCTTTCCGGTCCTCCGTCACATAGACGATGCCGTTTTTAATGGCTTCTTCAGGGTGGCGGATGTAAAGCTCCCGCCCGTCTTTTTCGATTGTGCCGGAGATGTTTTTTCCGTATGATCTTCCAAAGATGCTCATCGCCAGCTCCGTCCTTCCGGAGCCCATCAAGCCGGCAATTCCTGCGATCTCGCCTCTTTTGACGGAAAGGGCCGCCGTGTTTACCACTTTGCGGTCCTGTTGAAGAGGATGATGAACTGTCCAATCCTTCACTTCAAAGATGACGTCCCCGATCTTGGCGCTTCTGGCAGGATAGCGGTTTTGCAGCTCCCTGCCGACCATGCCTCTGATGATCCGGTTTTCGGTCAATTGCCCGCTTTGCACATCAAGCGTTTCGATCGTCTGTCCGTCTCGGAGCACGGTAATCGAATCTGCGACGTTCGTAACCTCATTTAATTTATGGGAAATCATAATTGAAGAGATCCCCTGTTTTTTCAGTTCGAGTAAGAGCCGCAGCAGATTCTCGCTGTCCGCTTCATTTAAAGCCGCAGTCGGTTCATCCAAAATCAAGAGCTGCACCTTTTTTGCCAGCGCTTTGGCGATTTCAACAAGCTGCTGCTTTCCGACGCCGATTTGGGAAACAAGCATATCCGGAGATTCATGAAGCCCGACTTTTTTCATTAACTCGAGCGTTTCCAGCTTCGTTTTTCGCCAATTGATGACGCCGCGGCTCGCCTGTTCATTGCCCAAAAAAAGATTTTCCGCAATGGAAAGCTGGGGGACGAGCGCCAGCTCCTGGTGGATGATGACGATCCCCGCTTCCTCGCTTTGCTTAATATTTTTGAATTGGCATACTTTCCCTTTATACAAAATGTCGCCCGTATACGTACCGTACGGATATACACCGCTCAGCACCTTCATCAAAGTCGACTTGCCCGCCCCGTTTTCACCGCAGAGGGCATGGATTTCGCCCGCTTTAACGCGGAGGTGGACATTGTCGAGCGCTTTGACGCCGGGAAACTCCTTCGTGATGCCTCTCATCTCCAAAATGCAATCAGACATCGGATCACTTCCCTAATTCCGATTCTTTATAGTAACCGCCGTCAACGAGCACTTTTTTATAGTTCTCTTTATCGACGACGACCGGCTCAAGCAGGTAGGACGGAACGACCTTCTCTCCGTTGTCATACGTCTTTGTGTCATTGACTTCCGCTTTTTCGCCTTTTAAGACGGATGTCGCCATCTCAACGGCTTTTTTCGCCAGCTCTCTCGTATCTTTGAAAATGGTTGAGGTCTGCTCCCCTTTAATGATCGAGTTCACGGAAGCAAGCTCCGCATCCTGTCCCGTAATAACCGGCAGCGGCTTCTTGTCCGATCCGTAGCCCGCACCTTTTAAGGATGAAATGATTCCGATGCTGATCCCGTCATACGGTGAAAGCACCGCATCAAGCTTCGCCTTTGTATAATGCGCGCTCAGCAAATTGTCCATCCGGGATTGTGCGGTTGCGCCGTCCCACCTGAGCGTCGCACCTTGCTCAAATGAAGTCTGGCCGCTCAATACCTTTAATTTGCCCGAATCGATATAAGGCTTCAAAACAGACATGGCGCCGTCAAAAAAGAAATGCGCGTTGTTGTCGTCGGGCGATCCTGCGAACAATTCGATGTTGAACGGCCCTTTTTTGTCTTTTAAGCCAAGCTTTTCTTCAATATATTTCCCTTGGAGTTCTCCGACTTTATGATTGTCAAATGTCGCATAATAGTCGACATGTTTGCTGTTCATAAGCAGCCGGTCATAGGAAATGACTTTAATATCCTGCTTATTTGCTTTTTCAAGGACGTCGGTCAGCGCTTCCCCGTCAATCGAAGCAATGACGAGGACATTGACGCCTTTTGTAATCATATTCTCGATTTGTGAGACTTGGTTTTCAACGACATCTTCCGCATACTGCAGATCCGTTTTATACCCGAGTTTTTCAAACTCTTTCACCATATATTTCCCGTCATACACCCAGCGTTCCGATGACTTTGTCGGCATTGAGATTCCGACGTAGCCTTTGTCTCCCCCTCCGCTCGCCTGATTCCCCGAACAGGCGGAAACAATAAGACAGAAAAGCATTGCAGTGATCAACAGCCAGCATTTTTTCATGCTTGGTATCCCCCTTTTGATTTCTCCCATCATGAATCATGCCAACTGTACCATGTCTTTCGAAGGTCCGTCTTTTGAATTAATTAACTATTTTTATAAAAATCAGACTTTTTTAAAGCGCTTACATTACAATTTTCTCCCTGTTCGTTCAATTCCCGACATGCGTCGGTACTGATTGGGGGATACTCCCATCGTTTTTTTAAATACCGTGCTGAAATAGTGCTGTGTATCATACCCCGTTTGTTCGGCAATATCGTGAATCGAAAGAGGGGTTGTCTCTAACAGGTGAACCGCTTGATCTATGCGCATCTCGGTCAAAAGCTGAACAAATGTCATGCCGAGCTCCTTCTTCATGATCCTGCTCAAATAGACGGACGAAACTTGAAGCGCATCTGCCGTCTGTTTTAAAGAAAACTCCCTTTCAGTGAAATGCTTTTGCATATATTCTTTGGCCCTCGTGACAACCGGCGAGATATTAAATGCTTTCGAGACTTGCTGTCTGCAATGCTGATAGCATTGCGCAGCTGAGCGGCCGTTTTCAGCAAGCTTCGCGAAGCAGACAGCGGCGCTTACCTGCATTTCAGCTTCGATCATCTCTGCAAGCGCCTGCTGTTCAGCTTCTGTAACAGAGCGCCACAGGCAGGCGACGATCAGGCGGTCTCCGTCGAAAAAAACAGCCTTATCCCGTTCAGCGACAAAGAAGCGTTCTACTTTTTCTTTCAGACTGTCAGCTTCAAACGGCTTGTTCCATACATGCCCGGCCGCGATGACACCGAGCGTCTCAGGATCGCGGGCCGGCAGACGGAGGCATTCGAGCTGCCGGTAAACGCCTTCTTCCACTGCCCGGCCTTCGATCCAGCTTCTGAAAACATGCTCTTTCAGAAGGCCGAGGTTTTGTTGAATATGCTGCTCGGCAAGCTTTTGCTCGCTGAGCTTCTTTTTTTCAGCTGCCAGCGACAAGCTGATCTTTTCGAGCACTTGTTCCAGATGAGCGGGATCGACCGGCTTTAACAAATAATCATCGACATTCAGCCGGATTGCTTCTTGCGCGTATGCAAACTGATCGTAGCCCGTCACGATGACAAAGCGGCACTGCGGCAGGGCGCCGCGGAGCTTTTTCATCAGCGTGATTCCGTTGACGATCGGCATATTCAAGTCGACAATCAATAAGTCGATGCCGTGTTTGAGAGCGAGCTCAAATGCCTCCTCGCCATTCTCCGCTTCAGCCGACACCGACATTTGATAGCGCTCCCAAGAGACGGCATCCCGTATTCCTTCCCGAATCCACGGTTCATCATCGGCAATCAGTACGCGCCAACATTCACTCAAGGCTTGTTCCCCCTTTTGTTAAGATTGGGAGCCGTATTGTGACGGCGGTTCCGGCTCCTTTTCGGCTTTGAACCGTTAAACCGTACGGCTCGCCAAATGTAAGGGCGATCCGTTCATGGACGTTGATCATGCCGTAGCCCGCTGTATCATCCCTGTGTTTGAATTGATCGGTTATTTGCTTTATCGTCTCTTCATCCATTCCGGCTCCGTCATCCTCGATTTTGATAATCAGCGAGCCGTCTTCCTCCATGCCTTTGATCGTAATATGACCCGGCCCCTTTTTTTCTTTAATTCCGTGATAAATCGCATTTTCGACAATCGGCTGAAGCACGAGCTTTAATATCAGGCGGTCGTCACAAAGTCCGGTCATTTCGATTGAGTAGTTTAATTTTTCGCGGTATCGCGCTTTTTGGATTTTTAAATAGTTTTCAACATGTGCAAATTCATCAGACAGCGGAATGATATCTTTCCCTTTGCTCAAGGAGATGCGGAACAGCTTGGATAAAGCCTGCACGAGACCGCTGACCTCTACCGCTCCTTTCTTCCTCGCCATCCAATTGATTGTATCCAGCGTGTTGTAGAGAAAATGAGGGTTGATCTGCGCCTGCAGCGCCCTTAATTCGGCTTCTCTTTTTTGGCGCTCTTGTCTTTCGGTGACCGACATCAGCTCCCTGATTCTCATCATCAGGCGATTGAAGCTTTTTCCCAAAAGCCCGATTTCATCTTCCCTTTCCTCCTGATAAAATGTTGAAAAATTCCCGCTTTCCGCCGTTTTCATGACAGCATTCAGCTTCAAAATCGGCCGCGACATGGAATGGGACAAATAATAGGAAGCAGACATTCCGAGAAACGCCGCCGTCAGTAAAAACAAAAGCACATACAAGTGGATTTCCTTCACTTCGAATACGGGTTCACCCGCTTTAAAAACGCCGACCGTTGTCCAGTTCGTAAAGGAAGACGTCTCATAAATGAATTGATATTCCTCTCCCTTGATCCGCTTCGAAAAATATCCGGACCGGTCTTGACTGAACCACTTTTTCGGCAGAAACAGCTTTGAGGTCTCCGGTGCATAAATATTGCCGCCATTTTCATCCATGATCATCAAATAACCCGTTTTCCCCAAGCGGATATTTTTTGTCGCTTCTGCGAGGACGCGCAGCTTCAAATCGATGAGCACAACACCTTTCACACGCTGTGTCTCAGGATCGATAACAGCTCTAACGGCAGAAACGACCTCGTCTTCTCTGTAGTGCACATGGCTTCTAATATTCCGATTGACAGGCTTTCCAATCATCTTGAAAATCCCTTCATTAGCTACAGCCGCCAGATACCACGGTTCTTTTGTCAAATCTGTCGGCGTCCGTTCATACATCTCATTGCTGATCATCTCACCCTTATCATTGACGACGAGAATGCCCGCGGCTTCGGAATATAAAGAAGTCAGGCCCTGCAAAAACGTCCTTCTCTTATAATCCGCCTCTCCATCCTCCTTTTCATGATTAAAAAATGCTTCCATTTCTTCATTCATTGATATTAAATATGTCAGGTTTTGCATGTGGCTGACATATACTTCAGCCGTCTTGTTCACTTCGCCGATCAGCTGCAGTGTTTGGTCGATCACCTGTTTTTCAATAATATTTTCAACGGCCCATCCCGATAAAATACCGAGGCCGATCGTCGGCAGCATGCTGATTAACAAGAGAAGGCTGATCAGCTTATGACGGATCGGCGCATTGTTGATCAAACGTTTAATCATTCGCATAATAGGCTGCCACATTTTCTTTCGTTATGATCGTAATGCCTGTATCGATCGCTGCCGGAAGCGGGCGTTCATGCTTCAAATGGTGATTTGAGAAAAACAGCATGTGCAGCGACCAATAGCCCATTTGCCATGTGTCCTGACCCATTGTCGCGGAAATCGATCCGCTTTTGATGCCGTCCAGCGTTTTCTTGTCTTTATCAAAGCCGATAATACATACTTCCCTTTCAAGTCCCGCCGCCTTCACAGCCCGGGCCACACCGTTCGCTCCATTGGCTTCTGTCGTGAAAATCCCTTTAATGGATGGATTTTTTTCCAGAATCTTCGCTGCTTCTTTTTTCGACGTCAGCTCATCCCCTTTTCCGTCCAAAACCGCGGCGACCTTCATGTTCGGGTATTTTTGCTTGATCGTTTGTTCAAAGCCCTTCGTCCTTTCCTGGTGATTGTACTGCCGCGGCTGGGTAATGATTGCGGTTTCTCCCTTTCCATCTAAAAACTCGGCCATTCGCCTTGCGGCCTCAGCACCCGCTTTCATATTATTTGTGCCGACATATGCAGAGGCTTTGCTGAGCGGGGCGTCTGAATCGAATAAAACGAGCGGAATACCCTGCTCATGCGCCTTGTCAATGACAGGGTTTAAAGCTTTGGGATCTATTGCCGAAAGTGCGATCCCCGCCGGCTTTTTTGCAATGACCTGCTCGAGGACGGTCGTCTGCTCATGGACATCATAATGGGCCGCCCCCCGATACTCGACAGAGACGTTGAAAAGCTGCGCGGCATCCTCAAAGCCTTTCAGGCCGCTCTTCCAATATTCGATTCCCGATTGAAACGTGACCATCACATATTTTTCGGACAGACTTCCGGCCGCCGGCCTTTTGCTTGCTTCTGTAGATCCGGTTTTATCGCCCCGGGAGTAGTCGTAGACATACAGAAAAAACAAACAAAGCATCACGGCATAAACAACTAACAGCTTCTTCATCTTCATCCCCCTGTTGGTCAGAGGACAAGACAGCGTTTACAATCTATCATGAAGTATATATTTGGCCGCATATTTTTCTTAGAATCCAGCTGAGGCATCCTGACAGAAATTTCGCCCGTCCCCTTTTTCATCACAAACAGACAATTTCCCCCCTTGTTTATATGAAATATCTAATCTATTTGACATTTTGCCCGAAAAACCTTGTTTAGTGTTCGACAAGATCGCCTCTTTCTTAAAATTACCTTAAAGTTTGTGAAACAAAAAATAAATATCACAAAAAACACAGCCCTAAGAACCACGACTTTTGTCCTTGAAAGAAAATGGAGAAATGTGCAAAATCGCAGTCATAATAAGGAATCCCCTGCTCCACCGCTTGATTCGATCCTTTAATCACGGTACATTTTTCCTATTCAACTCATTTATACCATGTTGTAACATTAATAAGGTCCTTTAATGAACGGATCCCAACAGGTCATTTGAATCAAATTTTCCGGGAGGTGGCAGTAACATGATCTGGGAAAAAACAGTTTTATACGGGCTGCAAGGTACACTTCTCATCAAAAAACAACAGCTCGAACAACTGAAAAATTGCCAAACTGAATTAGAAGCAGATAAAAAGGAATTTGACGATTCAAAAGACAGCATCAAAAAGCCCGAACTGTCGCCGACAACATGGCAGGGCAGCCTTGCTGATTCTTTTAAAAATGTCAGAAGCGATATGAAAACGGCCTACAATGATATTTGCGGAAAACAGTTAAATGAAGTGTTTAAACAATTAAAAGAGAAAATCTCTTCCTTAAATGATGACATTGATTCACTAGGTAAGGATATCAGCTCATTAAAAACGAAAATTGAAAAGCTGGAAAAAGAAGAAAGAGAAGCCCGCCGCTAAAGGAGTGATTACGATGGGTCAAGAAATCAAAGTCAAAACAGGCGAAGTCAAACAGGCGCTCTCGAAGCTGAAGCATTCAGCCCAAGCTGTAAAACCGAACGTGCCGACAGATATCAGCGGCAAAAACAACCTTGACGTCGTCAAAAAAATCGAAAGCATGAACAAAGATTTGAAAAGCCTGACAAAAGCATACGCTTCGGCTCTCGCTAAACAGATTGCGCAAACCGAACAGGCTGTCAACGCTATAAAAGACGCCGACAAAAAGCTGTCGTCATCGATCAAAGCCAAGTAGAAGGAAGGGACTACGCATTGAAAACTCTAGATGTTCAGGCTTTTCAAACCGGCCTAGACAAAACGCTGACCGAATTAAAAAACCAGACTGACGAGATTTCAAAAGTCAAACAAAGCGTCAAAGGTCTCACCTCCCTTGACGACGCCTTAAAAGGCGCGGGCGGTGAAGCGATCCGCTCGTTCTATGAAGAGTGCCATACCACTTTTCTTCTTTTTTATGAATCTTTTATTTCCGACTATAAAGGACTTTTAGAAAAGACGAAAAGCGCACTTCATTCCCTTGAACCGAACCAAAACGGCTTTATCTCGCAAACCTTTCTTGAAAACGAACTCCATGACGGCGTCAGTCAAGCCGAATCGCTGACAGGCAGATTGACGTCAAAAGCCAATATGACTATTCTAACGGTCAAAAACATCGTCGACCTGCCCGACCTCGACGATTCAGCCGTCAACGAGAACGCCAAAAAAGCCCAAAGACAAATCAGCGAGACGCTTGAAAAGCTTCATACTTTTGACCGCGAACAGACAAATGCGCTAAAAGTGGCGAGGGATGACCTCGACACAATGAAGCAATACATCCAGCAGCTGGAGAGGATGTATACGGGGCCGAAGATTGAGATTCAAAATTACTCTTCCAGTGTTTTAAAAAAAGAACCTGCAATTCAAAACCTGTTTAATGAATTGCAGAAAAGGAATACTAGTTCAACTGAAATTGATAATATTAAGAATGGTAAAAAGTCGAACACTGTAAAAGAGTTTTATGGTATAGGTAATACATCAAGTAACGAGAAAGTTGACGGAGAATTTAAAACAGAAGTAACAGGGGGATTTGGGTATTCTGGTGCTGGAAATGCCAGTTTTAAGTATTCAAGAAAAGATTATGAAGTTGATATGAATTTTGATGCAAGTATTTTAGATACAAATAAAGGTTTTAAAGATAAAGGAGAAGATGAAAAAGAAACTTATTTTCAGTTGGGAGACGTCGAAGGCGAAATCAGTGTTCCATATCATCCAGATAAATTTGTAGACAATTATGCTACAAACAATTTCATGGGTGCTAAAGGAGAAGTTAATGGAATAAAGGCAAACTTCGATCACGAAAATTCACCTGTGCGTGTTGGTATTGATATCGGTCATGCCGAGGCAGGTGCAGGTATAGAAGACTATGGAGTCGGCATAGGAGCTTCGGCAAGCATTGCAGACGCAGAAGTCGTTGTCAGCCCATTTAACTGGAACGGCTATAAACCTCTTGAAGAATGGTTTGGCTGGGATTATAATCCGTATATCGGTGTTGAATTTACTTTTGGAGGAGCAGGTGTTGAAGCTAAACTCGGGACAGAAACTGAACTTAAAGTCGCCGCCGGTGTGGGCATCGGTTTAAAATTAGGAGCCGAAAAAGACGAATAGGAGGCTTTTTATGAATCATGGAAAGGATTTTCTAAATAAAAAAATAAATGAAGCTATGATAATCTTCACTATTTTATTCCCTGTAGTAGGTATCTTTTTTGTCATCATGGCGATATGGGGCCTAGCAGAACAAGCGCCTTCAGAGATTCCATTTGCAATATCAGTTATTAGCATATTCTTTTTCATTTTTCCAATCATCTTACATATTTACAGAAAAAAAATTTGGCTTAAAAAACATCCTGAGTTACAACGAAAAAATGGAAAATCGGAGGAATAAGCATCATGTTTAACGAAAAAAAAGACGAAGAACATATATCTGAAGATTGGCTTCCTATCGGTACAGTAGTGAAAATCAAGAGCGTCCGCAAACCTGTCATGGTTTATGGAAGAAATCAAATTCAATCATCCAGCCAAAAAAAATTCGATTATGTTTCAGTCCCATATCCTGAAGGCAATATTACCGAAGACTACAACCTATTCTTTAATCACCATATGATAGAAGAAATCCTTTACATGGGCTATGTAACAAATGAAGAACTCAACTACAAAAAAACTTTAGGTCCTAAAATGCACGATAAGGAGATTTAACATTTGGAAATTTGGAAGAATTACAGAAAAAAGATAGTCATATTCATCTACTGCTTTTTTACATTTGGAATAGGGTTTAGCGCTGTAGTCATTCCTGATATACCATGGAGCGAACGACTGGGTTTATTTACCATTCAATTTGTTATGTTGAGTATAGTTATCTTTATAGGTTATAAAATATGCAACAGAATTTTCTTAGGGAGTTTCAAATAGGTAAAAAAATATACAAACATTGTACAATTATTAATCAATCACACTAATAAGTAAATGTTTTCCGAAAGCATCTCTCCCGGGATGCTTTCTCTTATGTTCATTTTCAACACCGGAGGAAAGACAGCTTGCTTAAATTGAAAGATACTATACTATACAAAGATTTACCTACCAATATTCAGTCTCATTTGACAGCTCCCATCAGCCGGGAAAGGAAATGGGGAATGGCGTGTTTTATCGTGATGATGCTGGATATTTTAAGCATATTACCTGTGCTGGTGAACAAAGCAGATTTTTTCATATTCGCCGCTGTTCCTGTTGCTATCCTGATCAATATATGGATGATCATCATGAATACCAAAAGCATGACCGGATATCATCATCACCTTCAATATGTTCGCTTTATGGGCGTATCATTCAGCGGTACGTCATATTGCCAGTTGATCACAGCGCAAAAAATGATGGTTTCTGCTATCGGTTTTCATGTACCGCTGATCAGTCTGTCATTATTCATTTATGCCGCCGTTATTTTCCTCATCATTCGGTATTATTTGGTTGTTTTCCCTGATTCTAAAAAAGGCAAAAGGGAGACAGCAGCTCCGACAAGGATGCTCCTGGCAGCTGTTCCGGCAGGCGGTTTTGTAATAAGTCATGCCGTTTTGCGAGTTTCCGAGTCTGCCGTTTATTTGTTGATGAGTACCGTCTATCTGCTTATGGCTTGTTTATTTTCTATGATGGGGGTCAAATTCATCCACAAATATTTCTTCATCAAAGCGAATCAAGACATCATCAGACAGCATAGGATTTAAGGCACAAGGAGAGGTCATGTTTGAAAGGCAGAAATAAAATCATTCTCTCAGTTTATTCCCTACTTGCAGCAATCGTTATTTTGACCGGCCTTGTCAAACCTTCAATGAACTGGAAGGAAAAGCTTGCCGTCATCGGCTTTATGTTCGTTTCAATTTCTTTATTCGCCTTCATCACTTATGTGTTCATAAATAAGCCGAAGAAAGATCAAAGCGCGCCCCGATGCAACATCGTCGCGAAAATCTTTTGGAAGAAATACAGAAAACCGTTCATGCTCTCTTTCTACTTCGTCGGCATCCTGATTGTGGGAACATCCGTGTTTTTCATGCCCGAACTCTCACTCGCTTGGAAATCCGGCGTGTTTGCAATTTTGTTTGCCGTGATATCTGGCGGCTTTTTTACTGTTTATCAAGCGGCGAATCAAATGCTGAACCGGTCTTGTTTGGAAAGAATGCCTGACGAAGAATGAGAAGCTTTTTTTAGCAGAAAAAAAGTTTTGTTAAAAAACGCTGGAGTCCGCCATTCATAAAGGAGTAATGATGTCACCAGAAACTTTTGTTGAATATACCGAATATTTCATCGCCGGTATGTTGGCCGCTCATTTCGCTTACAGTTTGGGTTTTTTAATCATTGCGAGTCACATGATCATTGAATATGAAAAAATGATCTTTTTAAAACCTGAAAAATGGTCCCATAAAATCACAAATACATTCGTTTTTCTTCTTGTCGGCACCGGTTACTTTGTTTACAAACGGCTATTAAAATACAACTGGTTCCTGAGAAAACTGTATTTCGCCCTCTATCTTCTGGGCAGAGGCATTTTAAGCATCATCATTTTTTATATTTTTTCTTTTCTGATCCATCTCATTTTCAGCGTTTAAATCATTTACGATTGGAGAGATCCGAATGTCTAAATTTCTACAAAAACCAAGAAACAAAGCTATCTTATCCGTCTACCTGTTTTTCGTTTGCGGCTCCGTTCTCAGCTCTGTTCTGAATCCGGTGATGAGTCTGGGAGAAAAGCTGTTTATCCTCTGTTTTAATATTTTCTCGGCAACTTTATTCGCATTTCTCATTTATGTGCTGCTAAATAAACTGATGAAAGATGAAGACCGCAAACACCCGGCAGACCCCGAAAGAAACGGGATTAATCAAGTAATTTGGAAAAAATACAAAAAGCCGCTGATCCTGTTTGTTTATTTTGGCGGCGTGTTTTCCGTCTGCGCTGTTATTCTTCCTATGTCGATATATACCGTTGCTGAAAAGCTCGTGATCCTTTCGATCGCGATTATTTTCATTACAATTGGCTGTACCTTGGCTTATAAAGTGACGAATAAGATGCTGCAGAAATAATTGAAAGGACCATGGTTCGCCATGGTCCTTTTCTTCAGTTCCTCAGCTCCTCCAGCGTCTCCTCCCACCGCCGCAAAACCGCCGCTTCATCCTTCAGCTCAATCTGAACGCCGGAGATGATATCGGCGTATTTTGCGATATCTTCCCGGGCCGCTTCGACGGTGCCGGCGAAGCGCGCTCTCGGGTGTTTGGCGTCTTTTAATTCGGGCAGTTTCTTTAAAGAGAGCCGCACATAATGTGCTTTGCCTTTCCAGCAAGTGACGAAGAGCGCCCGGCCTGTTCTCGCGATGTTCGCGGTTGTCGTTGTGCCTTGCCAGAGAGCCAGGCGGATGTCGGTTTTGTTCAAGGCGAGGATTTCGCCGGCGCTGATCATCGCTGTGTGCGGCCAGCCTTCTTCTGTGACGGTCTGGAGCATCATCGCTTCGCGCCGCTTTCCGGCGAGTTTCTCTCCGTTTAACAGCTGAAATAATTCGTTTGATAGCTGAGTCATGCCGGATGCCTCCCTTTAGATTTTCCGATCTGGAACCGCTGGCACTTGTACGGCTGTTTCCACTTCAGAAGGGTCGATTTTAAAGGCCGGATTGTATTTTTCAGGATTTGTGATCGTCTCCGGCTCCGATGATCTCCAAGTGAAAAAGCAGTGCTGACATTGATAAACTTCCCAGGCTCCTTCAACGGGTGACTTGCTGACGGTTTCCGCTTTTTTTAATTCGCAGCGCGGACATGTATGCATGATGAAACACTCTCCTCTTTTATTGATTTAGCAGATTCATTAGTTTCGCTTCCCACTCTTTCGTTCCTATAGGGGAATCGAGCGGTTGTGAATAGTGTCCTCTTGTTTCCGGGGCCACAGGTGTTGTCGCGTCCAAGATCATTTTGTGGGTGATTCCCGCCGGTTCAGAACCCGGGTCAAGCGCCAGAACGGATAAATCCGGGATAATGACTGCATCGTGTTTTGGATGCATTTTCGTTGAAATGGCCCACATCACTTGCGGGAGATTAAACGGATCGACGTCTTCGTCAACGAGGATCACCATTTTGCAGTAGCCGAGGCCGTGCGGCGTCGTCAGCGCGCGCATACCGACAGCTTTGGCGAATCCGCCGTAGCGGCTTTTCGTTGAGACAATGGCGATCAAGCCGTGTGTATACATCGCGTTTACCGCGACAATTTCATTCGGATAGGCCTCTTTTAGCTGCTGGTAAAGCGGCACACATGTATTAATGCCGACCATGTAGTCAACCTCAGTCCAAGGCATGCCTAAATAGAGGTGTTCAAAAATCGGGTTGTTGCGGTGGCAGACGCGCTTGATTTTGATGATCGGCATGCTTCTTCCGCCTGAATAGTGGCCGGTAAACTCGCCGAACGGGCCTTCATACTCGCGTTCGCCCGCCAGGATCTCACCTTCGAGAACCACTTCCGCGCCCCATGGGATATCTAAGTTAGACAGTTTTGATTTGACGATTTTATAAGGTTCACCTTGCAAGGCCCCTGCCATTTCGTATTCTGATTGATCGTATAAGAGCGGTGTGGATGCCGCCGTTGCAATGACCGGTTCGCAGCCGAGCGCAATCGTGACAGGCAGGTTTTCGCCGCGCTCTTCAGCCTGACGCAGGTGGATTGCAATATCATGCTGCGGGACGGGCTGAATGCCGAGACGGTCTTTTCCTTTTACCTGCAGTCTGTACATGCCGACGTTTTGTTTGCCGAAGTGTTCCGGATCCTCGACATCTCTGGAAATGACGCATGCCTTGTCTAAATAAAAGCCGCCGTCGCCCTGATTGATGCGGAAGAGCGGCAGAATGTCAAACAGGTTGATGTCTTCTGTGATGTCATTTTCGTGAAACGGCGCTGTCTCCTCTCTTTGCACTTTTACAGGAAATTGATCATAGCGGCGTGCGAATTCAAAGAACTGTTCTTTGACCGGCGTGTCTTTCGGAAGGCCGAGCATTAACGCGTGGTTCGGCCAGGAGCCGATGACATTCAGGGCGATTTGGGCATTGTTATAGCCGTAAATGTTGTTGAATAAAAGAGCGGGTGATTTGTCTCCGAGGTTATTGGCGGCGCGTGCAGCGGCACCCAAATCGGGTTCCGGCTTCACCTCTTCCTGAACTTCAAGAAGCTGTCCTTCTTTTTTCAGCGTGTTTAAAAAATCTCTAAAATCTTGATAAGCCATTCTGTTATCCTCCTTATTTCTTCTGTTTCATTCCTTCCCAGCGCTTCGCTTCAGACAGATGGATTCCAAATTGGTCCAGCGTCCGGAATACGATATGGTCGACCATTTCGGTCAGATTTTGGGGATGATTATAAAAAGCCGGCATCGGCGGCAGGATCACCGCGCCCATTTTTGTCAGCTCAAGCATGTTTTCAAGATGAATCTGGTTCAGCGGCGTCTCCCTTGTTAACAGCACAAGCTTTTTCCGTTCCTTCAGCATGACGTCCGCCGAACGGGTCAACAGGTTATCCGCCATACCGGTGCGAATGCCCGCCAACGTCTTCATGCTGCACGGTGCGACAATCATTCCGTCCGTTTGAAAGGAACCGCTTGAAATGCGGGCCGCCTGGTCTTTGTGGGAATACGTAAAAGATGCGAGCTTTTCTACGTCTTTCATCGTATATCCCGTTTCATGCAGAATCGTTGCTGCTGCCCACGGAGAGATGACTAGGTGTGTCTCTGCGTCGGTTTTCTTCAGCCACTCCAGCATCCGCACGCCAAATATCGCGCCGGTCGCGCCCGTAATTCCGACGATGATGTTCATATGCGCCCCCCTTTCCCTCTTGGTGCTTCAGTTAAAATGATACGCCTCTATTTACCATATTGAAAATATCTGTTAAATCTATATATAATACTTTAAAGGTATAAAAAGGAGTGCCGAGAAAATGGATATTCGCCAGTTAAAGTACTTTGTTACGATCGCACAGGAAGGAAAGATTACAACGGCGGCGAAACGGCTTCATATTGCCCAGCCGCCCCTCTCCAGGCAGTTGAAGCAGATGGAAGAGGAGCTCGGAGTCGTTTTATTTGACCGGAACAAAAAGAAAAACCTGACGCTGACCTATGAAGGAGAAGTGTTTTTGAAAAGAGCAAAAGAAATCCTGCACAAGCTTGAGGATTCCATCTTGGAGGTTCGGGAGCTGCGTGAAGAAGTCAACGGAACCCTTGCCGTCGGTTCAACGATTTACTGTGCAGCTCTATTGCTCTCAAAAGTCTCGAAGATCAGGGAAATGTACCCGAATTTAATGTTTAACATTTGGGAAGGTGAGCCTTCACGGCTGAGCGGGCTCTTGGAAAACCGGCAGATCGATGCAGCGGTCACGACAACGCCTTTCCACAGCAAAAATATCGAAGCAAAGAGCCTGCCGGAGGTCCCATGCAAGCTCGTTCTTCCGGGGAATCAGTCGTATGGCTTAAAAGGGGAAGCTGGAATGAAAGAAATTGCCGGTCTGCCGCTGATTCTGCTCAGACCGTCGCACGGAAAAGGGATTTATGATGAGGTCGTCCATCACTTTCACTCATTGGACCTTGAGCCGAAGGTCGTCTGTGAGTGCCATGATTCTACAACGCTCCTCAGCCTTGTCACCTCGGGATTCGGAGCAACGATTCTGCCGCTGTCCATGCTGCCGGCGCATTTTGCGCGTCATGTTCAGACATTGGAGATTCAAGACAATCCGTTTATTCTGCAGCCATCTGTCGTTTGGCGGGCCGGCAGTTTTCTGCCGAAGCCCGTAAGAGAGTTTTTGGCTTTATTTTGATAAAAAAAGAAAAGGCATCATGCCGATGCCTTCTCCTTTTCATTGGTTACAGCAGCTTCTTCCCTAACAGCGATTCGATCAGTTCGACGGCCGCCTCACCGGTTTTATTTTTATGATCAAGTATCGGGTTGACTTCAACAAACTCGGCAGAAGTAATGATATCTGCGTCATAAAGCATTTCCATCGCCAAATGGCTTTCCCTGTAGCTGATGCCTCCGACGACAGGGGTGCCGACTCCCGGAGCGTCGCTCGGATCAAGACCGTCCAGATCGAGGCTCAGATGAATGCCGTCGCAATTTGCTGACAGATACTCGATCGTTTCCTCTATCACCTTCGTCATGCCAAGCCTGTCGATTTCGTGCATGGTGTAGACTTTCATGCCGGTTTCACGGATATATTTGCGCTCTCCTTCATCAAGCGAGCGCGCACCAATGATGACGACATGCTCCGGCTTGACTTTCGGCGTATAGCCGTGAAGGTTGACCAGCTTTTCGTGGCCGACACCGAGACTTACCGCCAGCGGCATACCGTGGATGTTGCCTGACGGCGATGTCTCCAGCGTATTTAAGTCGCCGTGTGCGTCATACCAAATCACGCCGAGTTGTTGATAATGCTTGGCTACCCCCGCCAATGTCCCGATGGCTATGCTGTGGTCTCCGCCCAACACGAGCGGGAAGCGGCGCTGCTCGATGACATTGTCGACGATATCAGCCAGCTTGCGGTTTCCTTCGAGTACGGAAACTAAATTTTTCAGCCCTTCGTCTCCTTTTGGCTGATCCCGATTGATCGGCACATCGCCCAGATCATCGATATCATAGCCAAGCTCGGTCAGACGTTCCACGATATGAGCGTAGCGAATCGCGCTCGGTCCCATATCCACACCGCGCCGCGCCTGTCCCAAGTCCATCGGCATTCCAATCAGAGAAACTTGCTTATTCATCAATAACCACCTCATCGTTTGTTTTGTTTTGATAGATCAATGCTTCTTGTCGCTCAAGACCCTGGCGTTTTTTCACAAATACGTGATAAACAAAGTAGCAGGCCGACATGAACAAAATCCCGCAGTACAATGCCATCCTCTGCTCTGAATCAAAGGCAAGGCTCACAAGGACGGCGCTGTTTAAAATAAATCCCGTCAGCGGCAAATAAGGGTAAAGAGGCGTTTTAAATTTCAAGTCTTCAACCTTACCGCCTTCTTTAACATATCTTCTGCGAAATAGCAGCTGTGATACCGTAATCGTGATCCAGCCGACTTGTGCGCTTAAACCGGCTAGAGACAGAAGCCAGATGTAGAGCGTTTCCGCGGCAACTACGCTTGAGACGAGGGACAAACCCGCAAAACCGAGCGTGATCCACAGCGCATTCATCGGGATCCCTCTTTTATTGACCCGGCTTAAAGCCTGAGCGGCCATTCCTTCTTTCGCAAGGGAGTAAAGCATCCTCGTCGATGCGTACAAACCCGAATTCGCCACCGATAATAAAGCAATTAAAATAACAAAGTTCATCAGATCGGCGGCATACGGAATGCCAATTTGTTCAAATACGACAACGAACGGGCTTTCAACAACCCCCGCTTTTTCCCATGGAATCAACCCCGCCAGGACAAATACGGACAGGCCGAAAAACACGAGTGTCCGCCAGACCGTCTGTTTGATGGAGCGGGGCACCGTTTTTTCCGGATTTTCGCTTTCCCCCGCCGCGATCCCGATCAGCTCTGTCCCTTGAAAGGCAAAGTTGACGGTGATCATCGTGATAAAGATCGCGCCGAATCCGTTTGGAAAAATTCCGTCTCCAATCAGATTGGAAAAGAACGGTGCAGCCTGTCCGTCTTTCATATCGATAAATCCGAACATCGCGCCTCCGCCGAGGATAATAAACAGAAGGATGACGATAATTTTAATGCCGGACAGCCAAAATTCCGATTCCCCAAAGGCTTTCGCCGATAGCGCGTTAAGCGAAAAAAGCAGCAGACCGAAAATCAAACACCATATCCAGACGCCGACATCGGGAAACCACCTTTTCATCAGCTGCCCCGCCGACAGAAATTCCAAAGCGACCGTAACCGACCAGCCGAGCCAGTAGATCCAGCCAACGGCAAATCCTGTGGCAGGCCCGATAAATTTTGTCGCGTACGTCTGAAAAGAGCCTGAAACCGGCATTGCCACTGCGAGCTCCCCGAGGCAAAGCATCGTAAAATACATGATCATTCCGCCCGCTAAATAAGAAAGAATCGCGCCGATCGGCCCGGCTTCATTAATCGTATATCCTGTTCCAAGAAAAAAGCCGGTTCCGATGACGCCGCCAAGCGAGATCATAAACAAATGGCGTGATTTCATCGTTCTTTTCAGTGTATATTGTTCACGGTTTTCATGGTTCAAACCGCCTTCACCCCTTCCGTTTCCATTCTCCCTAATGTCATCTCCCCCTATGACATATAGACTATTTTTTAAATCTTCTGAACATTTTCCTGATATTTCAATTTTTGACAAACTTCGCACATGCGGCGAAAAAACGGGCTGAACAATCCCCTTATTGTTCAGCCGTCCGCTTTACTTCGACAAAACACGGGTAATCTTTTCAATCGCCCAATCCAAATCCTCATTTGAAATAACAAGAGGAGGCGCAAAGCGAATCACCGTTTCATGCGTTTCTTTGCAGAGCAGGCCTTCTTCTTTCAAACGCTCGCAATACGGACGCGCCGCCTCGGTCAGCTCAACCCCGATGAACAGCCCTCTGCCGCGCACTTCTTTGATTTTTGGATTATCGATTTGCGAGAGCTTCTCTTTAAAATATTCCCCGAGCTCCAGCGACCGTTCAGCGAGCCGCTCATCTTCCAACACTTCAAGGGCGGCGATCGATACGGCGCATGCAAGCGGGTTCCCTCCGAAAGTCGACCCGTGTGAGCCGGGATTAAACACGCCAAGCACATCCCTGTTTGCAGCAATACACGATATTGGGAACACGCCGCCTCCGAGCGCTTTTCCTAAAATGTACATGTCCGGTGTGACATCCTCCCAATCAGAGGCGAACATTTTGCCTGTTCGCGCAAGCCCTGACTGTATTTCGTCAGCGATAAACAAGACATTGCGTTCTTTACAGACTTCTGCAGCCTGTTTCAAAAAGCCTTCCGGCGGAATGACAATACCCGCTTCACCCTGAATCGGCTCAATTAAGAAAGCGGCCGTATTCGGTGTGATCGCCTGTTTCAGCGCCTCCAGATCCCCGTATGGAATCAGCTTGATGCCAGGAAGCATCGGCCCGAAACCGCGTTTATACTCTTCTTCTGATGAAAGCGACACAGCCAGCAGCGTCCGGCCGTGAAAATTGCCTACACATGCGATAATTTCAGCCTTATTGTCCGGAACGCCTTTTACATCATAAGCCCAGCGCCGGGCTGCTTTAATCGCGGACTCAACCGCTTCCGCTCCGGTGTTCATCGGCAGAACCATATCTTTCCCCGTTAATGAAGCGACCTTTTCATAGAAAGGACCAAGCTGGTCATTGTGAAAAGCTCTCGACGTCAAGGTGATTTTGTCGGCCTGATCTTTTAACGCCTGGATGATTTTCGGATGCCTGTGCCCTTGATTCACTGCGGAATAAGCGCTCAGCATATCCATGTATCGGTTACCTTCCGGATCTTTCACCCACGCGCCTTCCGCTTCAGAAATCACGATCGGCAGAGGATGATAGTTATTCGCGCCAAAATGTGCGGTTTGCTTCATAATTTTCTCGGACTTTGATAGAACCGTCATTCTGATTCCTCCTTCTTATTTTTGGACATACATGCCAGATGTCGTATTTTGTTTCACACTATTTTATATGCAAGGATCGTGCCAATCTTAAAACCGCAAATTTTCAGAACATTGCATGTATAATTCGCAAAAAATTTTGCGGTCTTTATTCAAAGGTGCAAAAATAAATGCATATTTTTTTGCACCCTTATCAAATCTTCACTTACAATGGAGAGACAGTTACGAACAAAGGGGGATGTCACTTGCTGAAGAATTATGATTTACTCAAGCTTATTTTTCAAAGAATTATAGATGAAATCGATATCGGCTTGCATGTCGTCGACGAAAACGGCACATCTGTTGTCTATAACAAAAAAATGAGCCAGATTGAAGGGATGGATGTCAACGATGTGCTCGGCAAAAACGTGCTGGACGTGTTTACCTTTGCCAGCCAATATGACAGCACTCTCCTGCAGGCGCTGCATCACGGGAAAACGAACAAAAACGTCAAGCAGACCTACTTCAATAACAAGGGCCAGGAAATTACGACCGTCAATCATACGTTTCCCATTATGGAAAACGGGAATACGAAAGGAGCGGTTGAGATTGCCAAAGATGTCACAAAGCTTGAACGGCTGATCAGAGAAAATATGAACAAAACAGAAAACACAAAGTATACGTTTGACAGTCTGATCGGCGTCAGCCCGGCGTTCAAGGAAGTCATTGAACATGCAAAGCGGGCGACCCGGACCTCTTCCTCCATTCTCATTGTCGGCGACACCGGAACCGGAAAAGAACTGTTCGCCCAAAGTATACATAACGGAAGCCAGCGGTCGACTGGCCCATTCATCTCACAAAACTGCGCAGCCCTCCCGGAAAGCCTCGTCGAAGGCCTTTTATTCGGCACGGCCAAAGGCGCATTCACGGGTGCCGTCGATCGCCCGGGTCTTTTCGAACAAGCAGACGGCGGCACACTTCTCCTTGACGAGATCAATTCTTTGGACTTCAGCTTGCAGGCAAAGCTTTTGCGCGCGATTCAAGAAAAAACGATCAGGCGGATCGGCGCTTCGAAGGATACTCCGATCGATGTCAGGATCATCGCGACGATGAACGAAGATCCAGTCGACGCGGTCAGCGGGCAAAGACTGCGAAAAGATTTGTATTACAGGCTGAGTGTCGTCACCTTGTTTATTCCTCCATTAAAAGATCGAAAGGAAGATATCATGCCGCTCACCCAGCATTTTATCGACAAATACAACGCATTGTTCCAAATGGAGGTCAAAGGTTTTGAAGAAGAGGTGCAGCGGTTTCTGCTTTCATATGATTGGCCGGGAAACGTCAGAGAACTTGAACATTTAATTGAAGGCGCCATGAATTTGATGTCTTACGAAGACAAACTCGAGCTGACGCACCTTCCATTGCAATACAGGACAAAACCAGCGGCAAAAAAGCAGCTGCCGCAGCAGGGCTATGATCTGTTCGCCCCGCTTCCTTCCGTCTCGGCAGCTCCTTTGAAGGAACAAATCGAGAATGCCGAAAAGTATTATATTCAAAAAACCGTTAAAAAATGCAATTACAATGTGTCCCAAGCGGCGCGGGTTCTGGGGATCAGCAGGCAGAGCCTGCAATACAGGCTTAAAAAATGGAAGATCCGTTTTGATCAGGAATCAGAATGATTATCACTAAAAACGAATTTCTTGACTCATACTAAAAAAGGTTTATGCTTTACTTTTGTAAGACCGTTAAGTACAATCATATCAACTAAATCCAATCAGAAAAGTGGGGAATAAAATGAAGAAAGCAATATTCGCTGTATTACTGACGCTGTTGATCACCGTGATGGCCGCATGCGGCGCGTCAGGGGACAATTCCAAGGATAAAAACGCAGCAGGCGACAGCCTCTGGTCTTCAATTAAAGATAAAGGCGTTTTGACCGTCGGTACTGAAGGAACGTACGAACCATTTACATTTCACGATAAAAAAACAGATCAATTAACAGGTTATGATGTCGAAGTGATGCAGGAAGTCGCCAAGCGCCTCAACCTGAAAGCTGAATTTAAAGAAACGCAGTGGGACAGCATGTTTGCCGGCCTCAACTCCAAGCGTTTTGACGTCGTTGCCAACCAAGTCGGGAAAAAAGACCGTGAAAATCAGTATGATTTTTCCGATTCATATACAACTTCCCAAGCCGTCGTTGTCACAAAAGCGGACAACAACGATATAAAAGCTGAAGGGGACGTCAAAGGGAAAAAAGCTGCACAATCTTTGACAAGCAACTATAATGACCTTGCGAAAAACGCCGGCGCTGAAATCGAAGGCGTGGAAGGAATGGCTCAAGCGTTTCAGTTGATTCAGCAGGGCCGTGTCGACCTCACCTTTAACGATAAACTGGCGGTGTTGAACTATTTGAAGACATCAGGAAACAAAAACCTGAAAGTCGCTTTTGAAACAGGCGAGCCGCAAACTACGCATTTTGCTTTCCGCAAAGGAAGCGGCGAGCTGGTTGACAAGGTCAACTCCGCGCTGAAAGACATGAAAGAGGATGGCACACTCGCGAAAATAGCGAAGAAATGGTTTGGCGAAGATGTTTCTAAATAATATACAAGCGGCGGCCATCGGCGCGGCGATCCCCTGGGATCTTGTGCGTGAATCATTTTGGCCGATCTTTTTAAGGGGAATCTATTACTCGATTCCCCTTGCCATTCTCTCTTTTATATTCGGTATGATCATCGCATTGATCACGGCGCTGGCGAGAATGTCCAAATCCCGCATTTTAAGAGCGGTTTTCGGCATTTATGTCTCAGCGATCCGCGGAACGCCGCTGCTCGTTCAGCTATTCATTATTTTTTACTTGTTTCCAGCATTTCAAATCACGATTGACCCGTTTCCGAGCGCGATCATTGCCTTTTCATTAAATGTCGGCGCATATGCTTCGGAAATCATCAGGGCTTCCATCCTTTCCGTTCCGAAAGGGCAGTGGGAAGCGGCTTATTCGATTGGAATGACTCAAAAAACGGCCCTTACCAGGGTCATCCTGCCGCAGGCTGTACGCGTGTCGATTCCGCCATTATCCAATACATTCATCAGCTTGGTTAAAGACACATCGCTTGCGTCACAAATTCTTGTTGCTGAATTATTCCGGAAAGCCCAGGAAATCGGGGCCAGCAATCTAGACCAAATTTTAATCATTTATATGGAAGCCGCATTCATCTATTGGATCATCTGCTTTGTTCTCGCGCTTGTTCAGCAGCAGATTGAACGGCGATTGGACCGGTATGTGGCCAGGTAAGGAGGGAAATAGACAATGCTTGCGATCAAAGGGCTGAATAAATCCTTCGGCGAAAACGAGATCTTAAAAAAAATCGACCTGAACATCGAAAAAGGAAAAGTGATCGCCATCTTAGGGCCTTCCGGTTCCGGCAAGACGACGCTGCTTCGCTGCCTGAACGCTTTGGAAATTCCGAACCGCGGCATTCTTTCTTTTGACGATTTTACCATCGATTTTTCCAAGAAAAATAAACCGGCTGACCTCCTTCGACTGCGGAGAAAGTCGGGAATGGTGTTTCAGGCCTATCACCTGTTCCCGCACCGCACCGTGCTTGAAAATGTGATGGAAGGGCCGGTAAAAGTGCAAAAGCGCAATAAAGAAGAAGTCAAAAAGGAAGCCGTTCAGCTTCTGCAAAAGGTCGGCCTAGAAGACAAAATGGACCTTTATCCATTCCAGCTTTCCGGGGGACAGCAGCAGCGCGTCGGGATCGCCCGCGCTCTGGCCATCAAGCCAGAACTGATGCTTTTTGACGAACCCACATCGGCGCTTGATCCCGAGCTGGTCGGTGAAGTGCTGAAAGTCATGAAAGACCTTGCAAATGAGGGCTGGACGATGGTTGTCGTCACCCACGAAATCAAATTCGCGCAGGATGTCGCAGACGAAGTCGTCTTTATCGACGGCGGCGTCATCGTCGAACAGGGTCCGCCTGAACAAATTTTCTCAGCCCCTAAGGAAGAACGAACAAAACAGTTTTTAAACCGGATTTTGAATCCTGTATAAACAAAACAGCCTGATCTCTCTGGATCAGGCTGTTCTTTTTTATTCTGCGGCCAGTTTAAACTTGGATGCCGCTTGATTCAATTCTTCCGACAAAGCGGAGAGCTGCTGAATGGCCGAAGCGATTTCCTGCATACCGGCGCTTTGCTGTTCCGCTGCTGCCGCGACTTCCTCAGAACCTGCCGCCTGCTCTTCGGTAACGGCGGAAATCTGTTCCATCGCAGCCGAAATGTTTTGATACGATTTTTCGACTTTTAACAAAGACTGAAGCAACTGATCGGTCCGTTCGGCAAATTGAGAGATCCCTTTAAAAATTCCTGAAAAGTTCTCGTATGTGCCATTGATTAATATTTGCCCTTTGTCAACCGCTGCGTTTCCTTCCTGAATGCGTTCCATGACAAGCCGGCTGCTCTCCTGCGTGCCCGCCACAAGCTGGGAAACGGATAAAGCGGCATCTGCCGAGCGTTCAGAAAGCTTTCTGACTTCTCCCGCTACAACAGCAAAGCCCTGGCCTTCTTCACCGACCCGGGCGGCTTCAATTGAAGCATTGAGCGCCAGCAAATTCGTCTGTTCGGCAATAGAGGAAATCATTCCGATGACTTTTTCAATTTCTTCGGTATGGTTTTGCATCTCTGCTGCTGCTTGTTTGGACTCTTCCATCACGTTTTTAATCGTCTGGGTCTGCCGCAATGTTTCTTCGACAAGCTCCTGTCCGGTCTTGGAATCCTTGCTGACGCCTTCGGCAACGTTCTTCATCTCGTTCACTTCTTCTGTGACGTGTGTAAGCTGATGATCGATTTCGGCAGCCGATGTGTGGCAATCCGAAACGGACGAGACCACTTCGTTGATCCCCTCGCTCATGCTGTTCATCGATTCAGCCACCTGGGCCGCGCTTTCGCTCGATTCAGCCGATACATTTTTCAGCTGGAGACTCGTCTTAGATACCTCTTCAGAGGAAGCTGAAATTTGCCCAATCAATTGTTGTAAATTTTCGCTCATCCGCTTGAACGATTCGGCAAGCTTTCCGGCTTCATCACGGCTCTTGACAGAAATGTCGGCCGACAGATCGCCGTCGGCAATTTTTTCTGATGCCTTCATCAGCTGCCTGATCGGCTTCGCGATAAAAGAACCGAGAAAATAGGCCATGGCCATTCCGAGCAGCAAGACAAATGCTGCGATCGCAATTGTATACCACTTCGCTTTTGCAGCCGTCGCCGGAATCACGGAAGCATCAAGATCGATCCCCAAAATTCCCACCTTTTCGCCGGAGCTGTTCTCAAGCGGCTGAAAAATCGACTGGTGAATGCCGTATTCATCCTCATACACGTCGCTTACCGTCTCTTTGTTTGTCGTTAAGGCTTCTTTCATTTCAGGAGAAAAACTGTAATCCGTGCCGAAATCATCGGACGTATCCGACAGCACGAGAATCCGCTCCTTCCCGCCCTCATTGGAAAGGATATAGATATTTTCAAGATTGTTTTTCTTTTTCAGGCTGTCCACAGCCATTTTTGTCTGCTTGTAAAGCGGATTGTCCGCAGAATCGATTTCAAGCGGATTCCCGTCCAGACGTTTGATTTGGTTTTCAGCAAGATGAATATCGGTATAAAGACGGTTTTGGAACTGCTGTCTCAGCTGCTCTGACAAGTCTTTGCTGATATAAGTAAACACAGCTGAAAATGATGCGATCGTGATTAAAAGCACTAAGGCGACGCCAATCATAATTTTGACTGAAATGTGTTCTGTTAGCTTTTTCTTCAACGTTTTCATCGTCTATATCCCCTTTAATTTGTCATGAGAGATCCATGCTCCCGGCAGACTTCCTCAATATTTTCTTTTAAATAATCGATAATTCCCGGGACATGTTCAGGCATGGTATACGGAGAAATGACGAAAAATTTGCTGACGCAAAGCGGTATCTCAGTCCCTTCACAGGATTTCACAAGCAAGTGCTTTTTCGTATCGCCAAAAAACATCTTGTCCCTTTTTGTTCCGAGCTTTTCAAATAGTTTTTCAGTGAGTGCATTGTTTCTTTCCAGCTCTTGAACGGTGCATGCTCCCGAAATTTCGTCTTCAAATCTAGGGGCACCTTCAGGATAAATGCGAAACAGCGTAGACATGCCGAAGTTGTCCGGGTTCACAATATCGGCCTCCGGAATCTGCTGAGAAAGCTGTTCCCTAAAATGCAGGTTGACTTCAAGAAACTGTCCGAGCAGCTTTTGATAGCCTTCATAGCCAAATGCCATCAACGCGCTGTACATACTGATCGAACTGGCCATGCGCGAACATTCCAGCGTGTAGCCCGTATGGTAGTCCCCATAGCCGCGGTGGCCGACATACGGCGTCTCATCAGGATCCAGATCGATCCGTTTTAAGTCATTGCGATCTTTCACAAGAAACAGGCTCGTCACATAAGGCGTCTGTCCGAGCTTCTGAAAATCAAAACAAAGCGAATCGGCTGCGTGCAGATGCCTCATTTTTTCCTGAATCGGCTTGATCATGCTGAGAACACCGGGACTGAAGGATAAAGCGTTCTCATTCAGATCGTACTCATTAAAAAAGGCAAAAAAGCCTCCCAGGGCGGAATCGGCGTGGATATGCGGAACCGGCAGCCCGAAGCTTTTCGCCGTTTCTTCAGCCGCACGGCGGACAGCGCTCACATCATCGATGCCGATCGCATCTGTCGTTCCTGTTGTAGCTACGATATAAACGGGAATCCCCCCGGCTTCGCAGACTTGTCTAAGCTTCGCCCGCAAATCTTCCGTATCCATGGAATGGTCGAGATTTGTTTTGACTTTAATTAAATGATCGCTCCCGAGTCCTGCGGCTTCCATTGACTTATACAAGCTGTAATGAGCCGCTTCAGAACAAAACGCGTAGAAATTGCCGGGAACCCCTTCTTTCAGCGATGACGGCGCCATTTTGGCAATCGCGATTCTGAGGCCGCTGTATACCGCACCTTGTCCTCCCCACGTCGTGTAGCCTCCGCTTGTTTCGGCATCATACCCCGCAAGCTTTGACATCATCGCCGTAACTTTCACTTCCGCCTCCGCTCCGGCTGGACCGTACACATCCCACAGGTTGTTCCCATTGACCATGAACGCCGTAAGCATGCCTAATATCCCCGGGATGCTCGCCATCGGCAGAATGTTTGTGAAAAAGTATTTGGTATGATACGGATGGCCGTGCAACAGCTTCAACAGCTCTTCGTTGACCTCTTTCATCGGCGCACCTTCGTGCGGAATCCGGCTCTCTGCGACCAGCTTTTCATAAAAGAAGCCCTCACGGTTCTTCTCGCCGCCAAGGTTGACCTGATCTGGATTTTTCAGCTCGTCCACTCCCTCGATCAGCTGTTCGATCAATGATAGGAATTCATGTCTTTTCGCTTCATTTCCGTCCTCGCTCGGAAACCATTTCTGTACATCCGGTGTATTGCGTTGCTGCATGATTTTCTCTCCTGCCTTGTCTTTAATATTTCGGAAAAAGTTTTCACTTGCCATATCGGTATAATATTCCTATATTTTTAGGCCTTCGCTCAAAAAGTTCATGAAATTGTTTAATCTTTTACATTTTCTTTTAAATAAAAAAACTTCTTAACGATATATTAAGAAGTTTTCGAAACATTTGAGCGCTATTTCCGTACAATAGAATGATAAATTCATATTGGAAAGGATTTCTTTAAAATGAAACAAGAAAATGAGAAAAAAACATTCAGTATGAGAATGCTGCTCAATATGGTCGGCCTATTCGTCTTTACCGGCATGATAGTCAGCGCATATACCCAGGCTTTTTACTTGGATGAACATCTCGAGATCTACCGCTTTGTATACATGACGGCAAGAGAGTGGAAAGAATTTTTTTTGTTTGTGTCCGGGACGGCCATCATCTATTTCGTTTTGGCAAATGTTCTTTCATTCAAGAAAAAACGCTGAAGAAAAACTTAGTGCTTTCGTCTTCTCCATTCCTTCGTTTCCTCTTTAAAGGCAAGATACAGACAGACGATCAAGGCAATGATCAAAGCAATCCAAACGGGCATCGCCAGAAAAGGTGCATAGTTCAATATAAGCAACAGTGCGAGACAGGCTAAAACGGAAAGACAGATCAGCCTTACTAAAAAAATCAACGCCATTCCCCTCCTTTTTTCATAACATCTGCTGTTTTTTCCCTGCAAACTGCTGAACCGCAATGACAGCAAAGAGCCAGCCTACAAGAACGGCCCAAGCGCTCGGTTCGCCCATTGGCTCTGTCGAATAGAACTGGCAGATGATGCTTCCTCGAAAGAAACAAAGGGTTCAGGACCCTTATCAGACTCTGAATTTCTCCCCTCCACAATGGAAAATGTATCTCTACAGCTATCATACATCATTTTCATCAATTGGAATATAATCATAATTATGTAAATTGAAGAGCCGCATTCCGAAATCCGCATTTATCCGTTCTGAAGAATGTGATACAATGACAATCGATTGTTTTTTTGAAAAGAGGGGAATCCATTGAAGCGGGAACTTGTTTTGCGCTGGCTTTTTTATTTTGTCGGATTGATTGTTTTGTCTTTTGGGGTTTCTCTTACGATTGAAGGGAAAGTGCTCGGCATCGGTCCTTGGGATGCATTTCACTACGGGTTGTATATGCTTTTGGGCCTTACAGTCGGCCAATGGGCGATTATTGTCGGGGCGGTTATCGTAGGTTTAACGTCCTTATTTACAAAAGCATGGCCGAAAATCGGCGCCGTGCTTAATATGCTGTTAATCGGTATTTTTATAGATTTCTTTACTTATATTCTTCCAGACCCGGAAACGTATATTTCAAGCACTGTCGTATTCGTGATCGGCGTCATTTTTATCGGTTACGGAGTCGGCATTTATGTGTCGGCAGATCTTGGTGCGGGTCCGCGCGACTCCCTGATGCTTTTGATTTCCGAGAAAACGGGCTGGAACGTTCAGTGGGTCCGCAACGGAATGGAGCTGACGATTTTACTGATCGGCTGGCTGCTCGGCGGGCCGATCGGCATCGGCACTGTTTTAACCGCCATTTTAACAGGCCTGATTTTGCGGTTTTCTTTGCCTCAGTCCAAACAGCTTTTAAAAACAGCTATGACAGGAAGGCGCATCAGAGCTGCCAAGCCTGTACATATGTCGCTGAAAAAAAAACGGATGAGCGTTTCATCCGTTTTTCTCGTTCAGATTATTTCTGTTTTACCACCGGTATCCAAATTTCGGTGATATGGTCTTGCGCCATAATATCCCCGTCCTCAGGATAGGCTTCAAATTGCGGCGCGTTCGCCAGTTCATAGCCCGTCGCCGGAAACCATTCTGAGAAGATTCTTTCCCATGTGGCTTGAACAGCCGGATTGACGGGACCGATGGCCTCAAATACGGCCCAAGTTGCGGCGGGAATCGATTTTTCGACACAGCCGGCAGGCGTATCGGCGGTTGTTTTTTCGACCCCGATGACATAATTGAACGTATCGGCTTGATCGTTAAAATCCATGCAGACGCCAAGGAAGCCGAGCGGGCCGATATCCGGCTTTAAAGAATCGGTAAAGCCGTTGTGATTTAATTCGTTCCAAAAAGCCGGAATGTCCTTTTTGTTTTGATCATCCTTCACCGTAACCTCCAACGCTTTGCCGATCACCTGAAACGGTTCTTTTTCAACAATCTTGTAATTCATATCCTCCACTCCCTTTATTTGAATATGAAAGGATAGACGCGGAAATGCCCTGAGCGTCCTGCCTTTTTCACGGGCCTGTGAAGGGCTGATACCGTGAAGGCGGCTGAATGCCTCCTGAAAATGATTCCGGTGTGTTGTAGCCGTATTTAAAAGCAGCTTCAACCACTTTTATATGTGAAGCAGCCAGCTCCTGCGCGGCGACTGTCAGCCTTCTTTTCCGAATGTAATCGGCAAGGGTAACACCCGTCAGCATGTAGAACATCCGCTGATAATGAAATTTCGAACAGTATGCGATTTGGGCGATTTCTTCGTGTTTCAGCGGCTGATCCAAATGCTTTTCAATATAATCGATGCTTTCAGCCAAACGATTCAGAATGTCCATTGTTTCCGCTCCTCTCATTTACAACGATACTTCATGCCAATCAGAAATTCCGGTCATTCCGTGCGTTGTTGTGACAGGAGCCGAACAGCCATTTGACGGCTTCCGGAAAACGCTTCGCAAACCTCTCAAGCCGATGTGAGCCTCCTTCATCAATGACAAACTTCAGTTCTTTTTCGAAGGCGGCGCTTTCGGTTAACAGGCTGAAGGCTTCCTTCGTCCTCGGTATCATCTCCTTCTGCAGATTATCCCTGTCTGCTCCTTCCATGCTTCCAACATCCATATAAATGCGCAGATGCTCATTTTCAAAGCGGTTATTCTTCATAAACTCGGTCATTCCTTCAAACCAGAAAGACCCTGACAAAGATCCGATTTTCCCAAATGTCTTAGATGCTAAATACGCCGTGTAAACCGAGATCAATCCGCCGAACGACTTTCCGATGATTCCTGTATGTTCACGGCTTGGATTTGTTCGGTAGCGCCCGTCGATATAATGCTTGAGCCGATTGGCCAAAAAAGCGGCATATTCGTTGCCCTTCCCGCCGTACGCCCGTTTATTCGGCAGCAAATGCGGTTTGGGAAAAGGCGTGTATTCGCTTTCCCTGTCTTTCGGAGCCACTCCGACCAGCAGCAATTCCGGCACTTCCTGATTCGAAAACAGCTTTTCGATTGAGGGCAAACTGCCGCTGTGTGCCGGATCGAACAAATCGCCCAGATCGTGTACGTATAGGACGGGATAGCGGTTATTACTGCTTCCGTATGAAGGAGGAAGATAGATCAAAAGCTCCCTCCCAAAGTATGTATCTTTTATCAATGTTCCGTCTATCATGTTCATCACTCCATTCTGCACAGGTATCATGCCTATCTTTCCTGCTGCCTGTTTGCTAAAATGAAAGCAGAAAAAATATCATGTGAAGAGGTTGCATTTGATGAAGATTTACGCCGTTTATATGGATCAGCTGCCGGAAGCCGGCCAATTTAACCGAATGATGGCCATGGTGTCTGAAGAAAAGCGCAAAAAAGTGGGCAGATACAGATATCCCGAAGATGCCAGCAGGACGCTGATCGGGGAAGTGCTGGCGAGGCACATCATCAGTGAAACGTTTCATTTACCGAACGATCAGATCCGTTTTACGGAAGGAAGGTACGGCAAACCGGCAGCTGAAGGTCTGAACGACTTTCATTTCAACATTTCCCACTCCGGAAACTGGATCGTGTGCGGAGCTGGCACCAAGCCGATCGGAGTGGATGTCGAAAAAATCAAGCCGATCAATTTCGACATTGCCGAGCGGTTTTTTTCTCCTTCAGAGCACCATGATCTCATGGAAAAGGACGACTCAGAGCGCCTGTCGTATTTCTATCATTTGTGGACGATGAAAGAAAGCTTTATCAAACAGGCGGGAAAAGGCCTGTCTCTGCCGCTTGATTCCTTCTCCGTCAAACTGAACGAACAAGGACGCGCTTCGGTGGAAACTCCCCCAGGCTATCCGCCTTGCTATATCCAAGCCTATGAAATTGACCCAGGCTATAAAATGGCGGTGTGTTCCGCCGCACCTGAATTTCCAGACCGCATTGTGATGAAAAGCTGCGCTGAACTGTCAACGCTTTAAAAAGTTCCGCTCTAAAAATAAGCGGTTTCCACCGCTTGCCGCAAGCGGTCGATGCCGCGGCGGATGTCGTCTTCCTTTACATTGGACGTATTGATTTTTAATAGATTTCTTTTTGGAAAGGCCGACATATAATGAGCGTTTACCGGTTCGAGCAGGACGTTCCGTTTTTGTAAGCTTTTGATCAGACGGGACGCCGGGATCGTCCGGTCCAATTCGATGTGGGTGTGGATGGCCGGATGGCCGTGTGGATGGAATTCAAGCACATCCCCCAGTGACGCGGCACATTCTTTTAGCAGATCATGCAGAAGGCATGATCTTTTTTGATAGGAAGAACGGATCTTTTGCTTATGCTTTTCAAACATCCCGCTCTTCAAATAGATCTCCAAAGCGGCCTGAGACAGCATGGAACTGTCAATGTCGAGCAGCTGTTTGTACCGGTTGAACACATCTGTCAGAGAATCGGGCAGCACAGCGGCTCCGACCCGCAGACCCGGAAAAATAATCTTGGAGAAACTTTTCAAATAAATGACGTGTGAAGAAACGTCATAATAATGTAACGGGTCCGCCTTTTTATGATTCTCCAAATCTCCTAAAAAATCATCCTCGGCGATATAGACGTCATACTTTTCCGCCAGCTTGACGATGGCCATTTTTTCCCGTTCCGTATAGGAAGTCCCGAGCGGATTGTGGAATCTCGGCATCGTATAAAAGAATTTGATGTCTTCGGTTTGGAAAGTTTGCTCCAGCTCGTCCATATCGATGCCCTCAGCGGTTCTCTCGATGCCGATTGCGGGTATGCCGTGAACTTCAAGGTATTGAATCAGTAAATGATAGCTCGGCTGTTCGATCAGAATTTTCCGCTTCCGGTTGGGAAAAGGCATTGAAGCGAGCAGAGCGAGGGCCTGCTGCACGCCTGATGTAATAAAAATGTGTTCCTCTTTCGCAAACACCTGGCCGTTGGCAAGCTCTTTTTGTATGGCCTCGATTAATGACGGAAGACCTTTCGGCGTCCCATAGATAAACAGATCGTTTTTGTATGTGTCAATGGCTTTATTGATGCAATGCTGAAAATCGATGTATGGAAAGACATCAGGATCAGGAGCAGATGCTGAGAAATCGATCACAGCCTTTCCGGGATTTGGTCGCTGATTCGTTTTTTTCACGACGTAATAGCCGCTTTTCGGCACTGAGTAGATGAGGTGCTGTCTCTCCAGCTCGCTAAACGCCCTGATGACCGTGCTTTTGCTTACTTTGAAGCGTACGGACAGCTCGCGGATGGACGGCAGCCTGTCCCCTTCCTGAAAGGATTTGTCTTCGATCATATCCTCCAATTCGTTCATCAGCGCTACATATTTGTGCATGTTCGTCTCCTTCGCCAATCTGTAACGGTACAGATTCCGTTTTTTTGTATTGTATCAGATTTCGCTTCCGTATAAGATGACAGAAGCCGGTAAAATATCTGTATTGCATGCATACTTTAACGGAGATGATCGACTTTGAACAAATCTGCTTATGCGGCAGCTTTGCTCTATGCTTTTATCATTGGGTTTTCTTTTTTCTTTGTCAAATTGGCTCTCACTGCAGCGAATCCGGTCGATATTCTGGCCCATCGCTTTACGGTCGCTTTTTTGGCCGCGCTTTTTCCCCTTCTGCTTGGATGGGTAAAGATCGGCATCAGCATGAAAGATGCGCTGAAGGTACTGCCTTTAGCTTTATTTTATCCTGTCATGTTTTTTGCTTTTCAAGTGTTTGGGCTCGTCTACACGTCTTCGTCTGAAGCCGGCATCATTCAAGCGGCGATCCCGATCTTTACGATGATATTCGCCGCTTATTTTTTAAATGAACGGTTTACGAAGCGGCAATTCTTTTTCACCGTCTTGTCAGCGGCGGGGGTGGCCTGCATCTTTATGATGAAAAGCGCAGGCACCGGAAGCTCCGATTTGAGAGGGGCGGCGCTGATTTTGCTTTCGGCGCTTTCATCGGCGGGCTACAGTGTGCTCGCGAGAAAGATGACACGCACCTTCAATTCGCTTGAATTAACATATGTGACCACTGGTGCGGGATTTCTCTTTTTCAACGGCATCGCCGGGATCAGTCACATGGCAGACGGCACGCTGAGCGGATTTTTTGCTCCCTTCACTGATCCGGTGTTTATTCTTTCGGTTTTGTATTTGGGCGTGTTGTCATCGTTTGCGACATCATTTTTATCTAATTATGCTCTCTCAAAAATAGAAGCTGCGAAAATCAGCATGTTTAATCATCTGGCGACACTGGTGACGATTTTGGCTGGGATCATATGGCTGGGAGAATCACTTGAATGGTTTCACTTCGCAGGAACGGGGATGATTATTGCCGGACTGATCGGAGCGACGATGGTCAGGCCGGAAAGTCGGCTGAAAAAAGGCTGAAAAACGGAAAATCGGCTGTTTCAACACACCGATTTTCCGTTTTTCTTTATATTGCCGGGCCGGCCTCCTTGCGGCTGGCCGCGGCAATCGTTTTGATCTTCGCGGCTACTTGTTCCGTTTTTGCTAAAAGATACATATGGCCGCCTTTGAAATAGTGGAAATCGATCGTACGCGCCCACTTTTTCCAGCCATGCGCATCCTTCATGCATTTTTCATCGCGATCTCCGTTCAGGATATGAACAGGCGACATGAGCGGCGTATGATCCGTATGGCAGAACGTCTCAAGCGCTCTGTAGTCCGCTCTGAATGACGGCAGGAAAAAGTTCATGACTTCCCTGTTATCTTTCAGTTGTTGGGGTATTCCGCCAAGCTGGATGAGATGGTCGAGAAATGCGTCATCATTTTTGTGAGACACTTTTTGCCGCTGAATATGAGGCGGCTGAATCGCTGAAATCACCGCAGCTGCCGGAAAGATGCCTTCTTGTTCAAGCTTTTGCGTCAACCTGTAAACAACCATCCCGCCCATGCTGTGGCCGAACAGTACGAATGGAGCGGAGAGCCTCGGCTTGAGCGCCGCTATATACAGATCGACGAGTTCTTCCAAATTGTCGACAAACGCCATTCGATTTGTTCCGTGTCCAGGCGGTTCGATGGCCAGTACTTCAAAATCTGCTTTTAAATGTTCATAAAGCGGTCTGAATGATGCCGAATATCCCCCGGCAAACGGGAAACAGATCAACTGCGTGCCGCCTGCCGGCGCTCCAAACTGCTTAATGATCTCGTTCATTTATCATGCACCCCCGATTACAGCGGCACGTTCGCCCAAAATCTGTCTGATCAGATCTGCATTGGTTTTGACAAAGACGTCCGCGAGCATTTCATCATGTCTTCCAGCACCTTGATATTCATCATAAGAAGACTCCGTTCCTTCTTTCCACGTCGAAAGCCATTCCGGGAGCGGTTTCGCGTGCTCTGATTTGATCAAGTGAATCTCGCAGCTGACCGTTCCTTGATGGACAAGGTTAACAAAGTAAGAATAATAGGCTGCCATCTTTTTGGCGATGCCATCGGCAACCGTCTTGATTTTCATATATTCATTGTCCTTGTTGGCTTCCATCAGAGCAGCTGTATCAGCTTCAATTGACCGCCCTTCTAAATCGCTGACACCGTTCTTCATATATGAATCGATCATCAGCAGCTTTTCGACTTTCCGCCCGTTCTTTTCGAGTGTTTGCGCCACTTCAAAGGCGAGTCCGCAGCCGGCCGAATAGCCGATCAATGTCAGCGGCCCTTCAGGCTGAAGGCCGGAGATGGCTTCTGCGTAGCGCACGGCGCGGTCATCGCTTTCTATAAAGTCAAACGCATGAATCTTGTATTCCGGCATTTGTTCGGCCAGTTTGCCGTACACGATGCCATAGCCGAGGACAGGTGGGAATGCGAACAAATGGCGGGTGCTTTCCTGATTGAAGACGGTTTTTTTCACGTCATCCGTATGTCCGCCCTGGTCGATATAAGCCGCGAGGCCCTCGATTGTGGGCATTTCAAACAACACATTCACCGGAACATCGATGGCGAGATCTTTCAGCATCCGGGAGGTGACAGCCATAGCTTTCAATGAATGTCCCCCGATTTCAAAAAAGTTCTCGTCTATTCCGATCTGCTGTCTACCGAGAACCTCAGACCAAATGATCGCAAGCTTTTCTTCCGTCATATTGCGAGGTGCACGGTGCTCTGTTGGATTCGGCCGGCCATCTGCTTCAGGAAGAAGGCGGCGGTTGACTTTTCCGTTTGCGGTGAGCGGCAGCTCTTCAAGCATGATATATGCATCCGGCACCATGTAAGCCGGGAGATTCCGAGCCAGTTGGCGGCGAACCTCCTCGTTCGAAACCACAGCTCCCCGCACCGGGACGACATAGGCGGTGAGCGCCGCATCCCCATTCCCGCTTTTCTTGGCGATTACAACGGCTTCCTTTACGCCTTGACAGCGCATCAGCTCCTCTTCGATTTCACCGAGCTCAATTCGGTGGCCGCGGATTTTCACTTGATCATCGATCCGGCCGATGAAGTCGATATTGCCGTCCGGCAGCCAGCGGGCCAGATCCCCTGTCCTGTACATCGTTTCACCGCTGTTGAACGGATGCGGCACGAATTTTTCCGCAGTCAGTTCCGGCCTGTTTAAATAGCCGCGCGATACCCCTGTACCGCTCAGACACAATTCACCTACCGCTCCAATCGGTTGAAGCCGGTTATTTTCCGTCAGAATGTATGCATTGGTTTCGTTTATCGGCTTGCCGATCGGAATGGAAACCGCGCTGTCCTCAATGCGGTTGACCGGATAGAACGTCGCGAAGACGGTCGTTTCCGTCGGCCCGTATACATGAATGATCCTGTCCGGTCCCATGGCGGCAAATGCTTTCTTGACATGGCTGACAGATGAGCGCTCTCCGCCGAACAGAACTTTGCGAATCCCTTTCATCCACTCTGTTCCCGCATCGACCAGGAGGTTGAACAGCGCCGTTGTCACAAACATGACCGTGATGTTCTCCTTCTGAATCGTTTCTGTCAGCTTGCCGATATGGAGAATCGTCGCCTGATCGGCCACTACCAGCTTTGCTCCGTTTAAAAGCGCGCCGTACACATCAAATGTGAAGCCGTCAAACGCATAGTTTGAAAGGGACAGCAAGGTGTCTTTCTCGGAAAGGCTGATGTAGTTTGTCTCTTTTACAACTCTTGTAATATTGGCATGTGTCGTCAGATTGCCTTTCGGTTTTCCCGTTGTGCCTGACGTATACATGATATAAGCAAGGTCGTCCGGTTCGGCGGCAATTTCAAGGTTTCGCCCGCTTTCTGCAGACACCGCCGGATCGTCGATCAAGATCGTATTCTGATGAAAAGAAAGCGACGCCGCCTGTCCGGCAAGCTCTTCTTGTGTCAGCATGCAAACAGCCCCGCTGTCCTCCAGCATATACTGAATCCGCGCTTCAGGATATTCCGGGTCAATCGGCAGATAGGCGCCCCCTGCTTTTAAGACGGCGAGTATCGCGATGACCATTTCCGGCGAACGACGGAACAAAAGAGCGACAGGTTCGCCGCGGCCGACGTTCTTTTTGCGCAAAAGATGCGCGACCTTGTTCGCCTGTTCGTTCAATTCCCGATATGTCAGCGTCCGCCCGGCCGCTGATACCGCGGGTTGTTCCGGGAGCGCTTCAGCACATTGCTCAAACCGTTGCGGGATCGTCAGCCCGGTTTGCTTCCGTTGGACTTGACCGTTAAATTCATGGAGAAGGCGCTCTTTTTCCTTTTTGGATACGACACAAATGTCGTCAAGCGGCTGCTCCGGATTTCTGATGATCTCGCGAATAGCTGTCAATAGCTGTTCTTTTAGCTGCAAGATGAAAGATGGTTCGAAGACATTCCTGTTGTATGCGAGTTTCAGCAGCATTTCTTCACCCGGTGAAGCAAGCAAATTCAGATCATAATTCGATTTTTCGAAAACGGTGATATCATCCATTGTGAAGCCGAGATTTTTTTCTTCGTGCTGTTTGTTGGCTTCTTGCAGCGGATAATTTTCAAAAACGATAATGTGGTCGATCAAGTTCGGCGCTGCTATATGACTTTGGATATCATAGAGCGGCATATATTGATGCGGCTCAGCTTCAAGCGCCTGCTTCTGCAATTCAGCGACCAGCTCTGTAAAGGTCGTTTGCGCGCCAAAGGTTACCCGTTTCGGGACGACATTGATAAACAAACCGACCATGTGCTCGACACCTTGAATGTCAGCGGGGCGGCCTGACACAACTGTACCGAAGATCAGATCGCGGGATCGCTGATAGCGGCTGAGCAGCACCGACCACACCGCCTGAAGAGCCGTGCTCAACGTGGTATGATGCGCTTTTGCAAGCTGTGTGAACACTTCTGTATCTTCTTTTGGAAGTGTAAACAGCAGTTCTTCCGGCTGATTGCCGGCTTGCTCCGGTTTTTTCCGCTGTTCGCTGAATGTCGTCTGCCCTTCGAATCCTGCTAAATGATGTTCCCAGTAAGCCAGCGATCTTTGTTTGTCCTGACTTTCGAGCCATTTAATATAGTCTTTATAAGGTTTGACGGGCCCGAGGCTGTATAGCCTGTTTTCGCGGAGCGCGTTGTACACTTCAAACAGTTCCTGTACGACGATCCCGAAGCACCATCCGTCCAGAAGAATATGATGATAGCTCCACACCCATTCGTAACGGTCCTGTCCCTTTTTAAAAACCGCGGTTCTCATCGGAATGTCTTTTGAGAGGTTAAACCCTTTTTCTTTATCTTTTCGTTTATAATCTTCGATTCTCTCATTTTGTTCTGCTTCAGAAAGTCCTGATAGATCAATTTCTTCTGCCTGAAACGACCTTTCCTTTAAAACGACTTGAACCGGACGTTTCATTTTTTCATGAACGAAAACGGTTCGGAATATATCATACCTGCCGATGATGACATTCATGCTTTTTTCCAATATATCTTTTTGAAAAGAGCCTTTCACCTGCATGCTGATTTGTTCAATATAAAAGCCTTGTCCCGGATGCAGCAGCGTATGAAACAGCATCCCTTCCTGCATCGGCGACAAATAGTATATGTCCTGGACATGTTCTTTTTTGAACTGGCTCAAAATCGTATCCCCCTTTCATAGGCTCGCCCGCTTAACAAGCGGGCAAGTCCTCGGTGTTTATTTCAAGTTTTCTTCAAGAACGTCAAACAGGTCGCCCATTTCTTCCATCTCAAGATCGCCGGCAGAAAAATCACTCGGTGTAAATTCGCGCTCCTCTTTAGCTGTACAATGGTCGATCAATGCCGTTAGGGAAGCTTTGAATCTGTCCATCAGCCCTTGTACGGTCTGTCTGTCATATTCCTCTGTATTGAATGAACATGACAAGATGAATTTTTCCTTGCTGATGATGCCGCTGAAGCTCAGCGCATAGAGCGCTTCAGACCTTTCAGAAACCTGTCTGCCCATATCATAAGAAGAAGGTCCGAAGAAATCGGTCTGCACCTCCCTGTCGATCTGCCCCAGGTAGTTAAAGCTGATGTCAGGCTTGATCGAGAAATCGGCACCGGCTTTTTTCCGGTCTGTTAAGTAGCGAAGGATGCCGTAGCCGATTCCTTTGTCAGGAATGCGCCGAAGGGTTTCTTTGACGTTTTTAATGGTCTCAGGCAATCCTGCCGCTGCTTCGCTTTTTAAAACAACCGGATATTGCGCGGTAAACCATCCCGCCGTTCTCGAAATATTCATCCCCGGAATGATTTCCTCTCTGCCGTGCCCTTCCATATTGATGCAAATATTGGAGCCGTTCGTCCATTCTCTGATTGTCAGGCTGAGGGCGGAAAGCAGGATGTCGTTGATATCCGTTCCATACGGCTCATGCACTTTCGTCAGCAGCAGACGCGTCTCCGCTTCGCTTAATTCAAACGTAACTGCAGAATTGTTTTCCGCTTTTCTTTCTGCGGCAGCCCGATCTTTCGGCAGCTCGCAAATGCGCTCTTGTTCAAGTCTGCGCCAATAATCGACCGTTTTAAGAAAGCGTTCGCTTTGTGCATATGCCTCAAGCTCTTTTGCCCAGTCTTTAAACGAATTGGTTTTGTCGGGGAAGACAATGTCATGCTGCTGTGCGGCTTGCGAATAGCCTGATGCAAAGTCTTCCAGCAGAATTCGCCATGACACGCCGTCGATCACCAAATGGTGAATGACGATCAGCAAATGGTCGCCTTCCGCAGTCTGATACTGTTCTGCCTTTACAAGCGGCCCGTTTTCGAGATCAAGGCTTGCCTGAAGACGGTTTGCCTGGGCGGCGATTTCCGTTTCAATGTCAGTGACATATCGAAGGTCAACCACTCGAAAGGCGAACGAACGGTCGCCCGGCCCGCGGTTATACTGAATGAGGCGGCCGTTTTTCTTTTGATACACCATGCGCAAGGCATCATGATGCTCTGTCAATGCCGCCAATGTCTGTTCAACGAGCTCCGGGTCAAACCCTGAAGGCGCGTGAAGCATAACCGACTGATTCCAGTGATGCTCGTTCGTAAATTTGCGTTCAAAGAACCAGCGCTGAATCGGCGTCAATGTGACTTCCCCTTCGACAGGTCCTTGATTGATCGGTTTAGCATCGGCCCATTCAATATACGAACTGATCTCTCCGATCGTCGGGTGCTGAAACAAGTCCTTCATCTCCAGCTTCCACCCGTGCTGCTGAAGCCGGCTTGCCATTTGAATTCCTTTGATCGAGTCCCCGCCGAGCGCGAAGAAATTGTCTGTGATCCCGATTCGGTCTATACCGAGAACCTCCTGCCAAATGTCCGCCAACAGCTGTTCCGTTTCTGTAAGCGGCGCTTTGTATTCGGCTGTCTGCGCTTCGACGTCAGGCTGAGGCAGCGCCCTTCGGTCGACTTTTCCGTTCGCCGTAACCGGAAGCTCTTTAAGCTGCACCCAGAATGACGGTACCATATAGTCCGGGAGCGTCTGCGCCAGCTTCCGGGCGAGGCTTTCTGTATCAAGCTGTTCATTCGCAACGACATAGCCGCACAGCGCTTTGTTGCCGCAGGCGTCTTCGATGTCGGTGACGACGGCTTCCTGCACTTCAGAGAGCCGCGCGAGCTGGACTTCGATTTCAGAAAGTTCGATCCGGAAGCCGCGGATTTTCACCTGCTGGTCAATTCGGCCGATGTACTCAAGCCGTCCATCTTCCAGCCATTTGACCGCGTCCCCCGTCCGGTACATGCGCTCGCCCGGCACAAACGGGTCTTCCGTAAAACGCTTCGCCGTTTCCTCCGGCTTGTTCAAATAGCCGCGCGCAAGCCCGCGGCCGGCGATGCACAGCTCACCCGCGACACCGACAGGCTGGACTTCGTTGTTTTGTCCTAGCACATACACCCGCGTATTGGCGATCGGCTTTCCGATTGAAAGCATTCCTTCATCAGGATCAATCGCCGTGCTCGTCGCGACGACCGTGTTTTCCGTCGGTCCATAGTTGTTGACGAGCGTGTAGGAGCGTTTTGCGATCCGTTTCAGCTTGTCTCCGCCCGTAAGCAGCACGCGCAGCGACTGGTTGTCCAGCTCCATGAACTGTTCGCACAACTGTGTCGGCAGGAACGTGATCGTTATTTTGTTCTCTTCAAAGTATTGATTCAAGCGCGTAATATCCATCCGAATCGATTCATCGATGATGTGAAGCTCCGCTCCGGCGATCCAGTACGGGAACATTTCCCAGACGGAAGCATCAAAGCCGAAGCCGGCATATTTCGCGCTTTTGTCGTGTTCGGTGACCTTAAAGGCGTCATTATGCCAATAACACAAATTCACAAGCGACCGGTGTTCGACCATGACGCCTTTCGGCTGGCCGGTCGTGCCCGATGTGTAGATCAAGTAGGCCAGGTTGTCTGACTGAACTTGCGCGTTTGGATTCATGTCATCCTCTGGATAAAGCTCGCCGTCCAGAATGGAGCCTTCTCTATTCAAATCGATCACGTCTCCGGTAAATGTGTCTGGCACCGTTAATCCGCTTTGCGTCAAAAGCAGCTCTGCGCCGCTGTCTTTCAGCACGTATCCGATCCGCTCGGCCGGATAGCTAGGATCGATCGGCACATAGGCCGCTCCCGCTTTCAAAATTCCGAGCACGCCAGCGGCCATTTCAAGCGAAGGCTTGACCATGATCCCGATCCGCTGTTCAGGGCGGGCCCCTTTTTCGATCAGCAGCCGAGCCAGGCGGTTCGCCCGCGCGTTCAGCTCTTTGTATGTCCACTCCACGCCGTTGTACACCGCTGCCCCGCGGTCAGGCGTGCGGAGGACTTGCGCTTCGAACAGCTCATGGACCGTTTTGTCCTCCGGCACATCAAGCTTCGTCTCATTCCAATTTTGGACGATCCGCCGTTTTTCCGCTTCATCCAGAAGCGAAAGCTCTGAAAGGCGGGCATCCGGGTTTTCGGCAACCGCTTCGAGCAGGTTAAGCAAGTATCCGCTCCAGCGTTCAATCGTTTGTTTCTGAAACAAATCTGTTGCATATTCGAACTGAAGACCAATTTCATGATCTTTTTCATAAGCCCCAAGTGTCAGGTCGAACTTGGCAGCTGCATGTGAAATCTCGTACGGCTCGATTGTCAGACCGTCTAAATCGAGCGTCTCTTTATCAGGATCTTCCGTTGTCAGCATGACATTGAACAGCGGATTCCGGCTCATGTCGCGCGGTAAATCAAGCTTGGCGATCAGCTCTTCAAACGGATAGTCCTGATGGTCGAGGGCTGCGAGGCTGTTGTTTTTGACCTCTTCCAGAAACTCGCTGAATGATGCTTGATCAGGCACATGGTTTTTCAGCGCCAACGAATTGACGAACATTCCCGGCATGTCTTTCAGATCAGCATTCGTTCTGCCCGCTGCCGCTGTACCGACGACAATATCGTTTTGGCCGGATAGACGGCTTAAAAACAGGTTAAAAACGGCGAGCATCACAATATTCAGCGTCGTGTTTGTTTCCGCCGTCAAACGGCGCATTTTAAGGGCGGTGTCTTTTGATACTTTAAAGCGAACCCGGTCACCGGCAAAGCTTTGGACAGGAGGACGCGGAAAGTCGAGCGGAAGGCTGAGTTCCGGAACGCTTTCCTTAAACTGACGGAGCCAGAAATCTTCCTGTTTCCGAATGTTTTCTTGCTGGTCAGGTTCTTGCTGCCACACCGCATAATCCTTGTAGTGCAGCTTCGGCTCAGGGAGCGAAGCGTCTTTATAAAGCTGAGCGATTTCTTTGACGAAAAGGCTTCTGGAAACGCCGTCCGCAATAATATGATGTGTATCAATCAAAAGCAGATGGCGCGTAGAGCTGATGGAAAGCAACTCGGCTCTGATCAGCGGAGCGGTGCTGAGATCAAACGGTCTGATAAAGCGGTTGATTTCCGCTTCTGCGTCCTCTTCACGAATATGAATAACCTTTAAGTCAATGTCCGCTTTTTCATGCACAATTTGAACGGTACGGCCATCGACTTCAATAAATGCGGTTCGCAATGATTCATGGCGGTTCACCAAGTCGGCGAACGCCCGTCTTAAACGATCCGTATCAAGCACGCCTTCCATCATGAGAACAGACGGCATGTTGTAGCCCGTTCCGTTCTTTTCAAAATGGTGGAGGGCATACATCCGTTGCTGAGCGGATGAAACCGGATACCAGTCGCGTTTTTCGGCAGGCTGAATCGCGCTTTGTTGTGACTGTCCTTCGGATGCTTCAATACTGCGGGCGAGCAAGCCGACTGTCGGACAATCGAACAATGTTTTTAACGGTACTTTTTTTCCGAGCTTGGATTGGATTTCCGCTGTCAGCATCATTCCTTTTAATGAATGTCCGCCAAGATCGAAGAAATTATCGTCAAGTCCGACCTTCTGAACGCCAAGCACCTCTTCCCAAATGCCGCAGAGGGCTTTTTCAATTTCGGTTGACGGCGCTCTATACGAATCGCTTCGTCCGTTTAGACCTTGCGGCTCCGGGAGTGCGCGGCGGTCCACTTTTCCGTTTGCCGAAAGCGGCATTTTATCCACCGTTACGAAGTATGACGGGATCATGTACGACGGCAGCCGCTCGGAAAGACGCTCTCTCAGTTCGGAAACCGGCAGCTGTCGTTTCGCTTGAATATAAGCGCACAATTCGTCTAACCCCGAGTCAGTCGTAAAGGAAAGAACGATAGCCCGCTCTATATCATCAAGCCCGTTAAAGGCTTCTTCGATTTCTTTCAATTCGATTCTGTAGCCGCGGATTTTCACCTGATCATCCGTCCGCCCCAAAAATTCAATCTCTCCATTCGGAAGACGGCGGACGAGATCCCCTGTTCGGTACATGAATGTGCCCGGCGTGTAAGGATTTTCGACAAACTTCGCAGCCGTGAGTTCCCGGTTGTTCACATATCCTCTTGCAAGCCCGCTTCCCGTTATATACAGCTCGCCTGCTGCTCCGGCGGGAACAAGCCGGTGGGAGGCGTCTAATACCAGTGCTCCGGCGCCCGAAATCGGCCGTCCAATCGTCGGACGCTCGGCGAATTGTCCGATCATGTCCGGCTCGAGCGGTTTAGCGATTGCTCCGATCGTCGTTTCCGTCGGACCGTAATGATTGATGAATCTGGTGTCCGGATAGCGGGAATGGAACCGCTCCACATCTTTCGGATTGATTTTTTCTCCCCCTAGTACAATCAGTCTCAATGACTGAAGCCCCTTTGCCAAAGCGAAGCTTTGCGGCTGAACGACCGTATGGAAAAGCGACGGCGTCAGCTTCATATATGTGATCCCTTGTTCACCGATATAATGAGTAAATGCCTCCGGTTCTGTATACGTTTCTTTCGGGACGATATGCAGCTCTCCTCCGGCAAGCAGCACCGGGAAAAAGCTCGTGTATCCGAGATCGAACGCATAGGAAGACAAAAGCATCGTTTTATCCGAAGCTGACAGGTGCGCCTCACTGATAAACCAGGAAACATAGTTTGCCAGATTCCGGTGTTCGAGCTGAACACCTTTCGGCCGGCCAGTCGTTCCGGATGTGTAGATGATGTACGCCAAACTCGCTCCGTCCGTAGTTGGATGCGGCCGTTTATTACTTGCCATCAGCGTGTCTTTTCTGACATCTATCAGTCTCCCGGTATACCAATCCGCAAGATCCACTTGATGGGAAGGTTCTGTTAAGAGCCAGCGGACTCCGCTGTCTTCCAGCATATATTGCACCCTGCTCGTCGGCATTTCCGGATCAATCGGCAAAAAAGCGCCTCCTGATTTCATTACACCGAGAATCGCTGCGGCGACCTCTGCAGAACGATTCAGCATAATGCCGACAACATCGTCTTTTCCGACGCCTTCACTGCGCAGCACATTTGCGATCTGATTTGCTTTTTCATCGAGCACGCGGTATGTGAGGATCGTTTCCCCGCAGACAACGGCCGGCTGATCAGGCATTTCGTCCACCTTTTCTTCAAACTGTACATGAAACGGCCGCTCCTCAAGGCGCTCCGCCTGGCTGCGCCTCGCTTCTTCGAGCAGAAGTGCGCGCTCTTTGACTGAAAGCAGTTCGATGTCCCTGAGCTTAATGCCGGGGTTTTCGCAGATTTTTTTAATCACATTTAAGAAGTGACCGCTCCAGCGCCTAATCGTTTCTTCTTTAAATAAGGATACGGCATAGTCAAAACTCAAACCGATTTCGCCATCATGCTCCACAGCCTCAAGCGACAGATCGAACTTCGCCGTGCGGTGGCGCACCGAGTAAGACGAAATCTGCAAATCTCCGAGTTTCAGCGTCGGGACCTCCATGTTCTGCATGTTGAAAAAGACGCTGAACAGCGGATTTCGGCTTGTATCCCGCGGCAATGGCAGTTTTTCAATCAGTTCTTCAAGCGGATAATCCTGCTTGGCAAAGCCTTGAAGACTTGTCTCTTTGACTTCCTGCAAAAACTGCTTAAACGTTTTTTCTCCTTCGGGACGATTGCGGAGCGCCAGCGTATTGACAAACATGCCCGGAATGTTGTGCAAATCCGGATGGGTTCTGCCTGCCACGGGCGATCCGACGATCAAATCATCCTGTGACGCATACTTGGAAAGCAGGATATTAAATGCAGCCAACAGGAACATATAAAGTGTCGCATCAGCTTCAGAAAGCAGCTTTTGAATGTCTGCCGTCAGTTTTTGATCGATTCCGAAGACGACACGGTCACCTTCAAAGCTGCGTTTTGACGGCCGCGGAAAATCGTACGGCAGATCGAGAACAGGCAACTCGCCTTTAAAAACGTCAAGCCAATACTGTTCTTGTTCTTTCAATTTCTCCTGATGCTCCGGTCCGTTTTGCCACACAGCGAAATCTTTATAGTGGAGCTTAGGGGCAGGCGCCTCTTCTCCGTGGTAGAAGCCGGCCAGGTCGCGAATCAGTATGCCGGTGGAGCTTCCGTCCGTAATAATATGGTGCATATCGATCATCAGCAGATGGCGTTTTTCTTCAAGCTTCACGAGCTCCGCCCGGACGAGCGGCGCCTTATTCAGCTCAAACGGCCGGATAAATTCTCTGATCGCCGCTTCGGCTTCCGCTTCTTCCGCCACTGATTCCGTCAGGTGAAAAACCGCGTCTTGATGGATGCTTTGAACGATTTCTCCATCGATTAATTCGAACGATGTCCGCAATGTTTCATGGCGGCCGATCAAGGCCCGAAACGCGGCTTCCAAACGCTCCTTATCTAATTCGCCTTCCAAAAGCAGAACCGCCGGCACATTGTAGCTCGTGCTTGCTTCTTCGAGCTGATTGAGGATGTACATGCGCCGTTGGGCGGACGAAACCGGGTAATTCGGACGGGATGGTGCCGGCGTAATCGAAGCGGTTTCCTCTTTTGTTTCTCCTTGAAGAAATTCGGCCAGCTCTCTGATCGTCGGTTTTTCAAACAATACTTTGATCGGCACCTCTTTTTGGAGCTGCTCTTGTATTTTGGCAGTCAGCATCATCGCCTTCAGCGAGTGTCCGCCGATGGAAAAGAAGTTGTCATCGATTCCCGGCTGCTTGATGCCGAGAATCTCTTCCCAGATTGCCGCCAGAATTTCTTCCGTTTCATTTTTTGGCGCTTCGAATCTAGCAGTCTCTTCAGCGATAGGAGCCGGAAGCTGACGTTTGTCAACCTTTCCGTTGGCTGTCAGCGGCATGCTGTCGAGTTCGATCAAATGAGCCGGAATCATATACTCCGGAAGCGACCGGGACAGCTCTGTCCGCAGCTGTGCGGCCGGCCTCGTGCCAACGGCAGTGTAATAGGCGCAAATCTCGTTTTCTCCGGCGTTGTTTTCCCGAATGACAGCGGCCGCTTCTGAAATCCCCTCAAGGCGGGCTAAAGCCGCTTCAACCTCGCCTAATTCGATCCGGAAGCCGCGAACCTTCACTTGATGATCAATTCGGCCGAGGAATTCGATATTCCCGTCGGGAAGCCATTTTGCCAAGTCGCCCGTACGGTACATCCGCTTCCCTTCGGCAAAAGGATCGCCGACAAACTTTTCATCTGTCAGCTCAGGCTGATTCAAGTAGCCGCGCGCCACCCCGTCTCCGCCGACACACAGTTCACCGGGCACGCCGATCGGCTGAAGCGAGCCGTGTTCATCAACGATATAGGCGGTTGAATTTCCGATCGGCTTTCCAATCGGGATCGTCCTCTCATATGCTTGATCGATCAAAAAACAGGTCGAAAATGTCGTATTTTCGGTAGGCCCGTATCCGTTCCAAAGCGACAGTTCCGGTGATTCGCGTTTGACTCTGTTGACGATTCCCGGAACAAGGGCATCTCCGCCGATAATCAGATCGTTCAAGGTTGCAAACATTCCCGGATCCTGCTGAGCAAGCTGATTGAAAAGAGGCGAAGTCAGCCACATTGTTGTGATTCCGGTTTCCTTCAGAAACATGTTGAACCTTTTTCCATCAAGGAGCGTCTCTTTCGGGACGGGATAAAGGGTTCCTCCGTTTAGCAGTGCGCCGAATACTTCAAATGTACTGGCATCAAAGCTGACAGCCCCTGTCTGCGCCATCTTCACGCCGCTCTTCAGCGGGATGTAGCCCGCATTTTTGACAAGGCGGACGATATTGCGGTGTTCGACCATAACGCCCTTCGGCCTGCCCGTCGATCCGGAAGTATAAATGTAATAGGCAAGATCTTCGGGCTTGTTGACATGTTCAAGGTTGGCGGCATCTTCTTTTTCTGCATCCATCGCATTTACGGCGAGCACCTCATACCCTTCCAGCGAAATCTGCGTACTGTCTTTTGTAAGGACGATCTTTGACCCGCTGTCTTCGAGCAAAAAGCGAATCCGCTCTTCAGGATATCCGGGATCGATCGGCACGTACACGCCGCCTGCTTTCAGCACCGCCAGCATGCTGACGGCTGCTTCAAGCGACCGCTCCATCATAATGGCGACGGCATTTCCGTGCATCAAGCCTTTAGCTTTCAGTCTTCTCGCGAGCTGATTGGCTTTCTCATTCAGCCTGCGGTAAGTCAGGCTTCTTCCGTCAGCGGCAACAGCCGTTTTGTCAGGAGACGCTTCAACCTGTTCTTCAAACAGCACCGGGATCGTCTTTTCTCTTGGATAATCGGATTTTGTTTGATTAAAAGCGAGCAGCGTTTGTTGCTCCTGTTTTGATAACACGGCGGCGCTGGCTGCTTTTGATTCGGGGTTTGCAATCGCCTCTTCTGCGAGTCTCGTTAAATGCCCGGCGGCCTGCTCAATGAAAGCCGCGTCAAAAGCCGCACCGTTGTATTTCAATTTGATCGTCCACTCAGCTCCCGGATAAACGATCAAATTAAAGTCGTAATTCGTTTGTTCAAAAGCTCCGGCAGCCTTGATGGAAAAGCCGAGCCTCTCATGAATCGTTCCGTTTTCAAGCTCCTTATCAAGCGGATAGTTCTCAAACGCGACAAGGTGGCTGATCAAGCGGCGGTCCAATGCCGATTGCTTTTGAATCTCATAGAGCGGTAGATAGTCGTACCGCTCCGCGTCAATCGCATGCTGCTGTGCTTGTTTGAATAGCTCGGCAAACGATACGTTTTGATCGACCTTTAAACGGACAGGGATCGTGTTGATGAACAGCCCTGCCATATGCTCGATTCCGTCAATTTCCGACGGGCGCCCGGACACAACCGTGCCGAACACCACATCATCGGTTCTGTTATATTTGGCAAGAACCGCTCCCCAAATCGCCTGAAAAAGGTTTGGAGCTGTGACATGATAGCGGTTTGCCGCCTGTTGAAGAGCATCTACCATATTCTTGTCCCAAACAAACGTAAACTCCTCGTTCCGGTACGATTCTGAATCCGGCCGCGGTTTGCCGCCGGGAATGACGCTCGGACTTTCTAAACCCGAAAGGCGGTGTTCCCAGTAGGATGCCGCTTCACCCTTATCCTGCCGGCCGAGCCATTTAATATAGTCCGCATACGGTTTTCCCTGATCAAGCGGAACCGTCCGGTTTGCTCGAAACGCTTCATAGTTTTGAAAAAGGCGTTTCATTAATATCCCCATGCTCCAGCCGTCCATCACGATATGATGGTTGCTCCAGACGAGACGGTACTTGTTCCGGTCAAGCCGAAAGACTGCCGTTTTAAACAGCATGTCTTTCGCTAAATTAAACCCGGCAGCCTGTACCTCTTGTTTATACCGGTCAATGCGGTTTGTTCGCCTTTCCTCATCCAAGTCCGCAAGATCCTCAAATTCCACTATTGCCTGCCGTTCAGCCAGGACAACCTGGCGCGGTTTTTGCAATTGCTGGTGAACAAAAACCGTTCTGAGAATATCGTATGAATGCACGAGCTGATTCACGCTTTTTTCAAAGATCCCCAAATCAAATTCCCCGTCTATGAATAGCTCCAGCTGTGTGAAGTAAGAGGAAGATTCCGGATCAAGCATTGCGTGGTACAGCATCCCTTCCTGCATCGGTGTCAAAGGATACACCTTTTGAATCTTTTGTTTCCCCATAAGGCACCTCGTTTTTTTGTTAGAAAATCTCCATCAGTTTATCTAATTCTTCAAGCGTGAGTTCGTCATCTCCAAGATCGCTCGGGGTCAGTTCGCCCCCATCCCGCTCTAAGCAATGATCGATCAATTGCAGCAAATAAGTTTTAAAGCTTGCGGCGACAGCGGCGACGGTGCTTTCTTTATATTCGAGTGAATGATAAGCGATTGACATTGTCAAAATGCCGTCTTCGATATAGCCGACGATGTCCAGCGCATTCGGTTTTTCCGTTTCCGGGCTGAGCGGATCGCCGGATGGCAAGATGGATCTCGTGAACAGACCCGAATCCGCCATCTCTGTAAACTGGCCCAAATAGTTGAAGCTGATATCATGCTTGATCGGCTTCGCCTTTTTGCCTTCTTCGGTCAAATAACGATAAATGCCATAGCCGATTCCTTTATTCGGAATGTGGCGCAATTCTTCTTTGATCTGTTTGATTTGATAGCCGATATCCCCTGAATGGCGCATTTGAATCAGCGCCGGGAACTGGCTTGTAAACCAGCCGACCGTCCGGGAAATATTCAAGCCGTCTATGATGTCCTCCCTGCCGTGTCCCTCTAAGCAGATGATAAAGTCTTCCTGCCCCGTCCACTCTTTCAGCGCCAAGCCCAACGCCGTAAGCAAAATGTCGTTCATTTCCGTGTTATATGCTTCATGAACTTTTGTCATCAACTGTTCCGTTTCTTCTTTTGAGAGGGAAAACTCAGCCGTTTTCGTATGGCGCATCCGCTTGTCCTCTGCTTCATCGTCTTTCGGGAGCGCTGCCGTCTCCGCCTGTTCGATTTCCTGCCAATAGCCGATTTCTTTTGCGAAAGCTTTTGACCCTGCATATTCTTCCAGGCGAGCCGCATATTCAGCAAAAGAGTGCGTCTTGTCTTGAAGAATAATCGGCTCCCCTTTTTCAGCCTGGGCGTACCCGGCGGCGAAATCCTCAAGGAGGATTCTCCATGAGATTCCGTCCACAACGAGATGATGAATAACTATGAGAAGATGATCGCCTTGATCCGTTTTAAAGATCGCCGCTTTCAAAAGCGGGCCTTCGGTTAAATCGATACTGCTTTGAATCCGGTTTGATGCCTTCAACACGGCAGCTTCAAGTTCAGCGCCCGATTCATTGAAGCGGATGACTTCAGGGCGAACCGCTGTTTCTTCCAGCCCTCTGTTGTACTGAACAATCCCGTCTCCATTTCGTTGATAAACCATGCGAAGTGCGTCATGATGTTCGATCAGCTTGCTTAAAGCCTTGCCTGCCGTTTCCGGGTCGAATCCCGTTAAAGCGTGAAGCATGACCGACTGATTCCAGTGATGCTCGTTCGTAAATTTGCGTTCAAAGAACCAGCGCTGAATCGGCGTCAATGTGACTTCGCCTTCGACAGGGTTCTGATCGATCGGCTGATCGTCAGCCGCTTGAACATAAGCACTCAGCTCTCCGATCGTCGGGTGCTGAAACAAGTCCTTCATCTCCAGCTTCCACCCGTGCTGCTGAAGCCGGCTTGCCATTTGAATTCCTTTGATCGAGTCCCCGCCGAGCGCGAAAAAATTGTCTGTGATCCCGATTCGGTCTATACCGAGAACCTCCTGCCAAATGTCCGCCAACAGCTGTTCCGTTTCTGTAAGCGGCGCTTTGTATTCGGCTGTCTGCGCTTCGACGTCAGGCTGAGGCAGCGCCCTTCGGTCGACTTTTCCGTTCGCCGTAACCGGAAGCTCTTTAAGCTGCACCCAGAATGACGGTACCATATAGTCCGGGAGCGTCTGCGCCAGCTTCCGGGCGAGGCTTTCTGTATCAAGCTGTTCATTCGCAACGACATAGCCGCACAGCGCTTTGTTGCCGCAGGCGTCTTCGATGTCGGTGACGACGGCTTCCTGCACTTCAGAGAGCCGCGCGAGCTGGACTTCGATTTCAGAAAGTTCGATCCGGAAGCCGCGGATTTTCACCTGCTGGTCGATTCGGCCGATGTACTCAAGCCGTCCGTCTTCCAGCCATTTGACCGCGTCCCCCGTCCGGTACATGCGCTCGCCCGGCACAAACGGGTCTTCCGTAAAACGCTTCGCCGTTTCCTCTGGCTTGTTCAGATAGCCGCGCGCAAGCCCGCGGCCGGCGATGCACAGCTCACCCGCGACACCGACGGGCTGGACTTCGTTGTTTTGTCCTAGCACATACGCCCGCGTATTGGCGATCGGCTTTCCGATTGAAAGCATTCCTTCATCAGGATCAATCGCCGTGCTCGTCGCGACGACCGTGTTTTCCGTCGGTCCATAGTTGTTGACGAGCGTGTAGGAGCGTTTTGCGATCCGTTTCAGCTTATCTCCTCCCGTAAGCAGCACGCGCAGCGACTGGTTGTCCAGCTCCATGAACTGTTCGCACAGCTGTGTCGGCAGGAACGTGATCGTTATTTTGTTCTCTTCAAAGTATTGATTTAAGCGCGTAATATCCATTCGGATCGCTTCATCAATGATGTGAAGCTCCGCTCCGGCGATCCAGTACGGGAACATCTCCCAGACGGAAGCGTCAAAGCCGAAGCCGGCATATTTCGCGCTTTTGTCGTGTTCGGTGACCTTAAAGGCGTCATTATGCCAATAACACAAGTTTACGAGCGACCGGTGTTCGACCATGACGCCTTTCGGCTGGCCGGTCGTGCCCGATGTGTAGATCAAGTAGGCCAGGTTGTCAGACTGTGTACCTGCCTGTGGGTTCACCTCATCGTCTTTTGTGATTTCTTCGCTCAGCATCGAATCGAGAAGAAGTGTTTCACCGCTGAATTCTTCAGGTGCGGCTAAGTTTGTTTCCGTCAGAAGCAGCTCTGCGCAACTGTCTTTCAGCACGTATCCGATCCGTTCAGCCGGATAGCTAGGATCGATCGGCACATAGGCCGCTCCCGCTTTCAAAATCGCGAGCACGCCAGCGGCCATTTCAAGCGAAGGCTTGACCATGATCCCGATCCGCTGTTCAGGACGGGCCCCTTTTTCGATCAGCAGCCGGGCCAGACGGTTCGCCCGTGCGTTCAGCTCTTTATACGTCCACTTCACGCCGTTGTACACCGCTGCCCCACGGTCAGGCGTGCGGAGAACTTGCGCTTCGAACAGCTCATGGACCGTTTTGTCCTCCGGCACATCAAGCTTCGTCTCATTCCAATTTTGAACGATCCGCCGTTTTTCCGCTTCATCCAGAAGCGAAAGCTCTGAAAGGCGGGCATCCGGGTTTTCGGCAACCGCTTCGAGCAGATTGACCCAGTACCCGCGCCAGCGCTCGAGCGATTCATGCTTAAAGAGAGCTGTATTGTATTCCATTTCAAAAACGAGAAGTCCGTCCTCTTCCGCCGCTGTCAGCGTCAGGTCAAACTTCGCAGTCTGATGGGCAAAATCATACGGCTTGAGTGTGATCCCTTCCATTGACAAGTCCTTCAAATCAGCATTTCGCATTGAAAAGACGGCATCAAACAATGGGTTTCGGCTCATGTCGCGCTGGATGTTCAGCTTCTCGATGAGTTCTTCAAACGGGTAATCTTGATGCTCAAACGCGCCGAGCGTCGTTTCTTTCACTTCCTCAAGGAATGCAGAAAACGGCTTGTCTCCTTCAGGACGCGTTCTTATTGCAAGCGTATTGACAAACATGCCGATGATCCGGCTCAAATCAGTATGCGGCCGCCCGGCAGCCGGAGAGCCGACAATGACCTCGCTCTGTCCGCTCAGTTTGGATAAAAGCGCGCTGTATGAGGCAGCGAGCACCATGTATAAAGTGCTGTCCGTTTCCTTGGCCAGTTTTCTCAGCTGCTGGACAAGCTCCGGTTTCAGCGCAAAGCTGAGACGGCTTCCTTCAAACGTTTGAATAGAAGGACGCGGATAGTCTGCCGGAAGCGTCAAAACAGGCAGCTCGCCGGCCAGCTCCTTGAGCCAGTATTCCTCCTGCACTTTGTGCCGTTCTGTCAGCAGATGCTGCTGCCATACAGAAAAGTCTTTATACTGAATCCTCAGCGGTTCAAGCGCCTCTCCCGCATAAAGCTTTGTCATTTCATCGATCAGGACGCTGACAGAAGCGCCGTCTGAAATGATATGATGCATATCCACAAGCAAAAGATGTTTTTCTCCCGTGAAACGTATGATGCTCATTCTAAATAACGGGGCTTTTGTTAAATCAAACGGCCTGATGAATTCTTTAATCAGCTTTTCCGCTTCTTGTTCATCTGCATCGATGACATCAATGGTCAATTCCGCAGCTTCCCAAATCCGCTGAACAGGTTCGCCGCCCTTGATTTCAAATGTCGTGCGGAATGCTTCATGGCGCTTGATCAGCATTTGCGCGGCAGACTCGAGGCGCTTCAAATCAAGCTTCCCTTCAAGCTGGAGAACGGCCGGCATGTGATAGCTTTTCTCAGCGCCTTCGATCTGCTGTAGGACGTACAGCCGTTTTTGCGCCGAAGATACCGGGTACGTTTCCTGATCCGGCGCCGCTTCAATATAAACGGCTGATTTTTTCTCAGTTTTTTCCGCAGCCTGCGCCAGGGTTTCGATTGTCGGCGCCTGGAACAAATCTTTCAGCTGCAGATCAACATTCATCTCTTGCTGGATACGGGCAATGAGCGTCATTCCGATTAAAGAGTGTCCGCCAAGTTCAAAGAAATTGTCATGCACACCGATTTTCGGTACATTGAGCACCTCCTGCCAAAGATCGGTAAGCTGTGCTTCTGTTCGGCTCCTTGGCGCCGTATATTCCTTTTGCGCGGCCTGCGTGACATCCGGCTCAGGCAGCGCCCTTCTGTCGACCTTTCCATTGCCTGTGAGCGGAAGCTCCTGCAGCTGCATAAACACGGACGGGATCATGTAGCCCGGCAGACCTTCTGCCGCATATCGGCGAAGCTCTTCACTAGAAAGCTCCTGATCGGCCGTAAAGTAAGCACAGATCATTTGATCTCTCTTCCCGGTGTCAACAGCAAGAACAGCGGCTTCCTGAACCATTTCATGTGTGAGGAGATGGTGCTCGATTTCGCCCAGCTCGATCCTCTGTCCGCGAATTTTGACCTGATGATCAATCCGTCCGATAAATTCGAGACATCCGTCGGCAAGCCATCTCGCCATATCGCCCGTCCGGTAAATCTTCTCACCGGTTTTGAACGGATGTTCCGTAAACTTTTCAGCCGTCAGTTCCGGGCGGTTAAAATAGCCGCGGACAAGGCCGTCTCCGCCGACGCACAATTCTCCCGCAACCCCTGCCGGCTGTACATTGCCGAATGAATCAAGAATCAGAACCTCCGTATTGCTGACAGGCTTTCCGATCGGTATAGCCTGCGCATCGTCCGGCACTTCGTTGACTGGATAATAGGTTGTAAAGACAGTGCTCTCAGACGGGCCGTACATATGAAGCAGCCGTCCTTTGCCAACTGTGTTCAGAGCTCTTCTGACATGATCGACAGATGCACGTTCGCCGCCGAACAGAACCCTGCGGAGTCCCTTCAAACTGTCCGGCCGCATGTCTGTCAGCAGATTGAATAATGCGGTCGTGATCATTAAGACGGTAACCTTTTCTTTTTCAAGTACATGTGCGAGCCGGCTCATATCAAGAATCGTGTCTTTTGGAGCTATCACCAGCTTGGCGCCGTTCAGCAATGAACCGAACACATCAAACATAAAGGCATCAAACACGTAATTTGAAATTGAAAGAACGATATCGGATGTCATCACATCCAAGTAATTTGTGTTTTTTACCGTACGCAATATATTCCGGTGAGAAACCATATTGCCCTTAGGCGTCCCAGTCGTTCCGGATGTATACGTTAGATTGGCCATTGCTTCCGGTGAAATCGGAAGGCGCAAATCAGACGCATCTCCCAGATAAAGGTGTTCATCCTCAAGAAATAGAATGTCGCCGCCAAATTCAGCCGCCTCAGCGAGCGGCTTCATCGCCTTTTGCGTTAAAAGAACCGCCGCTCCGCTGTCCTCGAAGAAATGTTGCACACGTTTTTCAGGATGATCCGGATCGATCGGCACATAAGCAGCGCCGGCTTTCAGCACAGCGAGAATGCCGATGACCATTTCAGCCGACCTGGCGGTGAGAATGGCTGCCGTCGTGCCGGGCTGCACACCTCTTTCGCGGAGGCGCCTCGCCAATTGGTTCGCTTTCCGATTGAGCTCACCGTATGACCATACTTTGTCTTCAAATTGCAGGGCGGGATGTCCGCCTCTTTCCGCCGCCTGTTCCTCAAATAGCTGAACGATCGTTTTCTCCCTCGGATAATCGCTTGCCGCGGGGTTGAACGCGACGAGCTGACGATTCGTTTCCTCTTCTGTCAAAAGGCTGTACTCGCCGATTCTGCGCAGCGGATCAGCCGTCATGCCCTCCAGAAGGTGCAAATATGCTTTCAGCATCCTTTCTGCCGTATCTTTTTTAAACAGCTTCGTACTGTAATCCAAATCGAGAATCAATTCTCCCTGCTCTTCTTTCGCCTGCAGCGTTAGGTCGAACTTTGCAATATTGAAGTTCGTTTCATAAATCGAGAGGTGCAAATCGCCGAGCATCGGAATGTCTTCCCATGCATTTTGCAAAATAAACATCGTGTCAAAGACGGGATGACGGCTTAAATCGCGCGATGCACCAACCTTTTCCGCAAGCCGCTCAAACGGATATTCCTGATGCTCAAAAGCGTCGATTACCGTTTTCTTTACATCATGCAGGAAGTCTCTGAACGTTCTGCCCGACTCCACTTTTGAACGGATCGCCAGCGTATTGACAAACATGCCGATGATTCCTTCCAGATCGGAATGTCTGCGGCCGGCCGCCGGCGTTCCGACGATCACATCTTCCTGCCCGGAGTACTTTGCTAGCAGCATGTTGTATGCGGCCAGCATGACCATATACAATGTCGCGCCGTTTTGCTCTGCCAGCACGGCTAATTTTTCTTTCATGTCTTTTGGCAGGACTGCGGATACCCTGTCTCCTTCAAAGCTTTGAACAGACGGCCTCGGCTCATCCGTTATCAGCTGCAGTACGGGAAGCTCGCCGGCGAACACGCTTTGCCAATAAGCCTCTTCTTTTTGAAAACCTTTTTGTGCTTGCGTCCTTTGCCAGAAAGCATAATCTTTGTAATGCAAATTCGGCTCCGGCAGTTCTTCCCCTTTATACAGTGCGGCCAGCTCATTCAATATGATCGAAATCGATACGCCGTCAGACACAAGATGATGCATATCGAACAACAGCACATGTCTGCCGTCTGCGAGACGGACGAGACCTGCTCTCATCAGCGGAGCTTTGGCGAGATCAAAGCGGCGGACAAAAGATTTCGCCATTTGTTCGATCGGCTTCCCATCTGCTTTAACCTTCTCAATCTTGAACTGAACCCTTTGATGAATGTTCTGTCTCGGCTCGCCATCGACAACTGTAAACGAAGTGCGCAGCGCCTCATGCCTATCAATCAGTTTTTGAAAAGCAGCTTCAAGGCGCTGAACATCAAGGGTGCCCTCAAGCATCGCCGCGGCCGGCATATTGTAGCCGACTCCGGCATCCTCCAGCTGGCTGACGATATAAATTCGCTGCTGCGCCAATGAGAGAGGATAATCGTCACTTTCCGGCGCAGGTTCAATAACCGTGAATCCGTCTTTCTCCGCTTCAGAAACAAAGCCGCTTAACGCCGCCACTGTCGGTTTTTCGAACAGGACTTGCAACGGAACCTCGACACCGAAAGCTTTATGAATTTTTGCCAGCATGGCCATCGCTTTGAGAGAATGGCCGCCCAGTTCAAAAAACTGGTCGTGGATTCCGACTTGTTCAGTTCCGAGCACTTCCTGCCATATACCCACCATTTTTTCTTCATATTCATTTCTCGGTGCCGCATACTCTGCAGTCCCGCTGACAGAGACTTCATGGCAAAGCAGCGCTTTCCGGTCGACTTTGCCGCTTCCCGTCAGCGGTATTTCATCAAGCTCGACAAAGTGGGAAGGTATCATATAGTCAGGCAGATGCTTGGATAAATGCTCCCTCAGCCCCTGAAGGTGAATTTCCCCGCTTTGTTTTGGCACGACATAAGCGCAAACCTCAAGGCTGCCGCCGGTTTCGGGCCGCGCGAGGACAACTGCTTTTCCGACAGCAGGGGCTCCTTGCAGCACCGACTCTATCTCGCCAAGCTCGATCCGGTAGCCGCGGATTTTCACTTGATCGTCTTTTCGGCCGATGAAATCAACCGTACCGTCAGGAAGCCAACGTACTGCATCCCCTGTTCGATACATGAAACCTCCGGGGACAAACGGGTCTTCCAAGAACTTGTCTGCGGTCATGTCAGGTAAGTTCAAATAGCCTCGGCCGACTCCGTCTCCTGCAATATACAATTCCCCTTCGACACCATCAGGAAGGAGTGCACCGTTTTCATCCAAAATATAAAAACGGTTGTTTCCAATCGGTCTGCCGATCGGGACATAGGCCGTATCGCCTTGAAGATCTGCGTGGTTTGTCATCGTAAAAGAAGAAGCATCCACACAAGTTTCAGTCGGGCCGTAAACATTCGTTACATCAGGCACGGATTCAGCTGTTTCTGCAAATAATTGAAGCAGCCTTTCCGTTGCGACCCTTGATAATGCCTCTCCTCCAACAAGCATATGCCTCAGTTTGACACCTGAAAGATCATCGGCAGCAGACAAAAGCTGCAAATGAGCCGGCGTACCGTCTGTCACATCGATTTGATGGCGGCGGTAATAATCCGATAAAGCGCGTCCGTCGGAAACCGTCTTTTTCGGTACGATGTACAACGTTTGGCCAAGCAATAGAGACGTAAAAATCTGCTGAACGGAAGCGTCAAAATGAAACGGAGCCAGAAGTGCCAGCTTCAAATCATCCTGATCATATGCACCAACGGCCTGCTGAAGCCCTCTTACAAGGTGGTGGACCTGCCTGTGTTCAATCATGACGCCTTTTGGACGGCCCGTTGTCCCGGAAGTATAAATGATATATGCAAGGTGCCCGGCGCCTGCCTCTGAAGACGGATGACCGTTTTCCAGCGATTCAGAAAGCGCTTCGCTGAACCGCACAGTTTCGGCCGTTTCAAAAGTCAGCCCGCTGTCTGTGATAACCACTTTGACCTTTGAATCCTCCAGCATAAAGCGAATTCTTTCTTCCGGAAATCCGGGATCGATCGGTACATAAGCTCCGCCGGCTTTCAAAACGCCCAGCATCGCCGTAATAACCCGCTCTGACCGCTCCATCACTATCGCAGCCGGAGCGTCAGGCCCGATGCCTCTTCTTCGAAGCGCCCTTGCCAGACGATTCGATTGTTCATTCAGCTCACGGTACGAAAGTTTTTGTCCCTCATATACAACGGCGGTTTTTTCGGGATGATCGGCTGCTTTTTGTTCGAATAAACCGTGCAGGGTCATGTTCTTGTCATATGCGATGGTTTGGCTTGATGCACGCTTTAACAGCTGCTCTTTTTCAAATGCGGGAACAATCTCCAGTTCAGCGATTGTTTTTTGCGGAAACAACAAGGCATCTTCAAGCAGCGTCATCAGCCGTTCATATAAAACGGCCATTTCTTCACAGGTGAAAAGCTCCTCCCTGTAATCAAAATCAATCGCAAGCGTCCCGGTATCCCATCTCTCTTTCACGTGAATGGAAATATCGTTTACTTCACTGCCGCTGAAAATCGGCTCAGTAAGAAATGACAACGTTTCTTTCCTCTGCCATTGCATAACTTGATATTCCAGTGAGACGGCGAACAATTTGCTGACATGCGGCTGTCTTTCCCGCAAATCATTAATCAGCAGATTGTACGGATACTTTTGATGCCGAATGATCTTCAGCTGATCTTTCATTCTTTCCTGCACAAATGCACTAAAGTCCTGGTGTACATCAATGGAGGCTTTCATTGGAATCGTCGATACGAACATCCCGAGCATCTGTTTTTCTTTTGCATTTGTCCGGTTACCCATAAATGTTCCGAGAACGACGTCTTTTTGTCCGGTTATCCGGTGCATATAAATGTGCAAAATGGATAAGAACAGGGAGAGCACACTTATGTTGTGTTCCTTACAATACGTTTGAATTTTTTTATACAGGACAGGGGAAATCTCTTTTGAAAAGCGGGCTGCATTCAATTGGATCTGATACGTATCGCTCGCCTTTAACGATACGGGCTCCGGAATCACTTCATATTGTGCGTTCCAATATGCTTTATCCTTCTGGAACCGCTTCGAATTTTCATACTCCAACTCACTCTGAATATGTTCCGTAAATGATGACTGAACAGGTTCGAGGCCGGTTTCCCCTTTAGCAAGCTTCAAATAAATGTCTGTAATGCGGTTGCCCAAGATCGTCATCGAAATACCATCGGAAATCATATGATGAACTTTTGCAAAAAACCAGCTTTCTTCCTCACTGATGCGAACGACGGCAAATTTAAACAGCGGACTTTCATACAAAGGCAGGGGTCGGCGCGCCTCAGCTTGTCCCCATTTAAGAACGCCGTCCGCTCCTCCGATTTCTGAAGCGTCGAAATATTCAATCCGGAAAGGTTCGTCTTCCGCTATATATTGCTTCGGCTCATCCCCTCCTTCAAACAACAGTCTGAATCGCATGGTTTCATTTGTACGGACAAACTGGCGAATGGCTTCAGTCAATAACCCGGAATCGATTCCGGAGGCAGATTTTAATTTTCCAAAACCGCTCAAATTTGAAACACTTGTGCCGGGATAGAACTTTTCAGTGTACCAAATTCTCCTTTGAGCATGTGTCAGCGGGTAACATGTGTTTCCCATTTTTTATTCCTCCTTTATCTTTTGCTATGTATGACGATGCGAACAGCCAAGCCGCAATGCAATGTTGCGGTATTGCGATGAGCGAAAAACGCTGTCACAGATTTGTCATTTCCAATAAAACATTATTTTGGAAATAAAAAAGAAAAGAGTCCACCCGAATAAAAACGGGCGAACTCCCTGTTTATTCGGCAACCTGTCAACCGTAGCACCGTCAGTACCTTAGGCCATGGCTTTGCGTCCCTGCGTTTCCGCAGGTTTGCCTTTATCTGCTTTTATTGCTATAAATTCATTTTCTGCTCACAGTTCACTTTAAATGAAAATTTTGTTTTTTTCACCGAAAAATAGGTGAAAAGTTTCATGCGGGATGCCGAATGTTATCCATGAATGTTAATGCGTGATACCGAAATTGACAAAAAAATATGCGGGAAAACGAAAAAAACCGCTTAATTCCGCAAAAAATTCCAAATCCTAGATAAAGAATATATTAAAATATTAAAAAAACAGCCTTAACTTCATGAATAAATCATGAAAATCCGTTAAGGCTTAGGCGTTTTCTTTTACAATGTTTATTCAAATAAAACGTTTCTTTTACCCAGCCGTTTAAACTGACGAGAAAAAACAAACAGCTTGCGAAAACATTGAAGCAGAACGGAAAATCACTGAACTGTCTCCTCCTAAACGGTATCTTGAAATACTTTCGGTGTTCCATACAAAAAAGCAGGCTGAGTTTCGCCTGCTACACGGTTTTTGAAAGCCCGATCGTCCGCTCGATGATGATCAGCGCGATCACTGAAACTGTGATAAAAATAACCGAAATCGCATTAACACTCGGATCAAACGTCTGGTCAATATAGCTGAACGTTCGCACCGGTACAGGCGTGACAGCAGGTGAAGAAACAAACAGACTGATTGATACTTCCCCGAATGACGTCACAGCGGCAAAAACGGCTCCCGCAATGATTCCCGGTTTAATGAGCGGCAAGGTAACATGAAAAAAGGTATACCATGGACCTGCGCCGAGATTCATGGATGCCAGTTCAAGCTTCGGATCCATGTTCGCCATGCTGACCCCGACCGTCCGTAAGACATACGGAAGGCTGATCAGCATATGCCCGGCAGCCAGGCCGGCAAATGTGCCGTTTACCCCAAGCATTGTCAATAAATAGAGAAATGACACGCCTAATGCGATTTGAGGAATCATCAACGGCGATAAAATAAAAGCTTGAATCCCCTGTTTTCCAGGAAAGTTCAGCCGCGCCAATGCATAGGCTGCAACTGTTCCGAGGATCACCGCAAGAGGCGTTACAACGAGAAGCAGCATACCGCTGACCCAAATCGATTCCATCCAGCCGCTGCTGCTGAAAACTCCGGCAAACCAGCGCAGCGAGACGCCGGATGGCGGGAACTTCGGATATTCGTCCGGGCTGAAAGCCGACAGTATAATCACAAATACAGGCAGCGCCAAAAAAAGGTATACCAATAAACCCGCCGCCCAAACGCACACATCAATCCACTTTCCCCCAGACAGACGGCGCAATCGTCTACCCATTTATTCTCGCCTCCCAACGCTTTTGGAAAAAGCCAAGGATTCCAATAACCACGCTGACAACGGCTAATAAAGTAATCGACATAGCTGCTGCAAGAGGAAGATGAAAGACTTGCATGACCTGCTGATAGATTGATAACGGCAGCAGCGGCTGCATCCTTCCGCCGACGAGAAGAGGCGTAATATAGCTTCCGGCCGAAAGCGAAAACACGATCATTGCTCCTGTCAGCAGTCCTGGAACCGTCATCGGCAAGGTCACGAAAAAAAATGTCCGCAGCCTCCCCGCTCCAAGGCTCATCGAAGCAAATTTAAGATCCGGTTTCATTTCGCTTAAAGAACCGGCAAGCGGCAGCACAGCAAACGGCAGCATAACCTGGACATATGCGATGATGACGGCGTTCATATTCCATAAAAGCGGCAGGGGCTTTTCAATCAGCTTCAAGCTGATAAGCGCCTCATTGACGATCCCGTTTTGCGAAAGCAGCACAATCCAGGAAAACGTCCGAATGACAACACTGGTCAGTAAAGGAGAAACAAGCAATATATAAAACAAAGCCCGCAGCCTGCCGGTCGGCGCCTTAACGAGTAAATATGCTGCCGGATACGCCATCACAAGGCATAATACAGTGGTCTTCAACGCCGTCCAAAGCGTTATACCGATTGTTTTCAAATAAATGTCCGAAGAGAACACTTCGACATATTGAGAAAAACTGTACGTATCGAGCGTATTCATCATAGCGTCCACGTCTCTGAAACTTAATAACAGCAGCAGAACAAGCGGCAACACGAGAAAAACGCCGAGAAATAAAAGGACGGGAACAAGCAAAACCCAATAAAACCGTTTTTGTTCAAGAGCACCCATCTGCATCCTCCTTTACATCGAGCGGAACAAAATCGTCCGGATCCAAAGAAAGATACACTTGATCCCCCGCCTTCGGCAATCTTGGAAATTGAGGATCGGGCGCCTGAATGATCCATTCTCCTTTGAAAACAGCGGCTTTCAGCCTGAGAGCATGCCCGGCATAACTGACTTCCGTTATCGTTGCAGGCATTTCAATCAGCCTGTTCTTCTGCTTCTCGAAAGAGACTGAGATTCTCTCGGGCCGCACCATGAACAATACAGAGGATTTTTTTAAGAGATTCCGGCTGATTTCAAAAGTCAGCGGAACACCTTCATATATTTCAAAATCGACCGCTTCATAGCCATAAACGCCTGATGAAGGCTGTATCTCCGACGCACGCGCTTTCAGCAAATTGACCTGTCCGATAAATTCGGCGACAAATTGATTAGCAGGCGTGCGGTACACGTCCAACGGAGTGCCGAGCTGCTGAAGCCTGCCGCAGCCGAGGATTCCAATTCTGTCTGATAAGCTTAAAGCCTCCTCCTGATCGTGCGTCACTAAAATCGTTGTAATGCCGACGCGCTTTTGGATGCTGCGCAGCTCCGTCTGCATTTCTTTTCGAAGTTTCGCATCCAAGTTGCTCAGCGGCTCGTCTAGCAATAGCACAGACGGCTGAATCGCCAATGCCCGGGCAATCGCCACCCGCTGCTGCTGGCCCCCGCTCAGCTGACGGGGCATGCGATTAGCAAACGCTTCAAGCCTGACAAGGGCGAGGCTTTCCATCACCCGTTCTTCAATCTTGCGGCGGGGCCATTTTCGAACTTTCAATCCGTATGCAACATTGTCAAATACGCTGAGATGCGGGAATAAAGCATAATCCTGAAAAACCATTCCAATATGTCGGTCGTATGGCGGCAAATCAGTTACATCTCTTCCTCCTATATATACAAACCCTGACGTCGGTTCAAGGAACCCGGCAATGATATGAAGGAGCGTTGACTTTCCGCAGCCGCTCGGACCGAGGAGAGAGAAAAATTCCCCTTCTTTGACTTCAAGCTGTACGTCTTCCAATGCGATGGTGTTTCCGAAATGCCGGCTGACATGCTGAATCTGAATTGCGCTCATGTTTGTCACCTATTTTCCGCCAAGTACTTGATTCCAGCGATTTGTCCAATCGCCTAGATCTTTTGCCGCGACTTCATAGTCAACCCATTTTAAATTCCTGTAATAGTCCTCCCCTACTTTAATCTTTCCTTTTAATTTATCGCTGTATTTCACTTTTTTATTGGCCATGCCGTAAAATGTTCTATCGGCAAAATCTCCTTGCACTTTTGGACTGAGCAGGTGATTTAACAGCTTGTATGCGTTATCCTGATTAGGGCTTCCTTTCATCAAAGCCCAGCTTGCAACTGCTGCGACGGCACCTTCCTCGGGATATGCAAATCCCAGGTCAAGACCGGCGTCCTGCAAAGAAAAAGCGCGTCCGTCCCAAAACGGGACAACCCATGCATCCCCGCGTTCCAAAAGCGTTTGTATCGAGCCCGGATTATCGGGATAGGCTGTTATGTTGTTCTTTAAATCCGTCAAACTGTTGAACGCTTTATCCACGTCTTTCCCATTTGACTCCAGGCCGCCCTGGGCATTGATTAATCCTACAAAAAACTGAAGTCCCGCCGAATAAGCCGGCGATGATATGGCCACATGACCTTTATAGCTGCTGTTCCAAAGATCCGTCCAGCGTTTAGGCTCCTGCGGTACAAGGTCCTTTCGGTAGACAATTCCGAGCTGCCCCATACTGAAACCGGCCGCATACTGCTTTCCATCATCAGTGAAGCGTTTCTGAACGGAATGATACAGATCGCGGACATTCGGAACCTTTTCCTGATCAATCGGCGCCAGTAATCCCGCCGACTGTGCCCTGTGAATCGTATCCGGCTGCAGGATTAAGAGATCATACGGAGCATTTCTGCCATTTGCAGCTTTGAGCTTTGTAAACCACTCAGAGTCTGTCCCTGCGACGACTTTGACCTTCAGCCCTGTTTCTTTTTCAAAAGATTCAAGGCTAGGCTTAATATGTTTTTCCCAATCGCCTCCATAGACGCCGATAACGACTGTATCTGATTGTTTGCTTTCCTGACTACCTTTTCCGCCGCAGCCCGAAAGAAGGAGCACCGCTACAAGAGACAGAATAAATAAAGCAGAAATTTTACTTTTCATTGTCATCTCACCATTCCCGTGTTATTTTTGCCAGCCAGTTTTTCCACAGCGGCCGCAACATCGCCTTTGCTGATCGAACCGTTATGTTCTTTTGAAAAATAACGGTGGACTAGATGTTTAACATGTGATCTTTGATGAGCCGGAAACTGTCGCAGAATCCGGGCCAATGTGCTGCTGGCTTCCTCTGTCCAGCACCGTTCGTATTCTTCTCTAGCAAGCCCGAAATCCCAATGTTTCCGAGGTTCGCCTGCTTTCTTTTTTCTGATTTCAGCTGTTTCTTCCAGATCAATAATGAATGAGCCTGCATCGTTTTCTTTTACAGCCGCGCCGTATTGATGGTATGCTGCTTCCGGGCTCAGCAAGCCCGATTCAACTTCCCTCAAAATCGATTCAGCTTCCCGGCTGTATGGATCTCCCCAGCCTCCGCCGCCAGGCGAATGAATGCTGATAACATCCCCTTTGTTGAGCTTTAGAACGTCGATCTTCGAAATCGTTTTCTCCTGAGGCTGCTCCGGATAAAGACGCACCCGTCCGAGCGCTCCTGCCGTTCCCCCGGCGAGCCCCCACGGATGAAATCGCATTCTCTCCATCCCTCTTGCGGTCACAATTGATTCTGGCGCCGTCGCTTCAAACTCCAGCCCGATTGCATGGCCGCCCCTGTGAAAACCGGCTCCGGCGGTATCTTTAATCAGCTCATAGCGGCGGACATGGATGTCAATGTGCTGTTCAAGGCTTTCAATCGGCGTATTTTTTAAAAATCCGGATGCATGGTCAATACCGTCTGCTCCGTCCATGTCATGCTGGCCGCCTCCTCCGCCTCCCATCGGTTCGACCACAGACATCTTCCGGCCGCCCGTTGATTCGCCGGGAACCGACAGTACGACAATCGCTGACTGACCGGCGCCTGCTGCAGGCACAGCTTTCGGAAGCGCCTTGGCCAAAGCGCCCAGTACGGCATTATAAAGTCTCATCGTAATCGAATGACGAATTCCGACGGCCGCTGGATATTCCGGATGAACCAGTGTACCTTTCGGAGCGATGACTTTGATCGGCCTTGTCAGTCCCCCGTTAACCGGAATATACGGGTCTTCACTTATGATAAAGTTGATCAGGCCCTGAAATAGAAATGAATGTTTGCTTCCATTAGTGACAAGGTTAAATGCGGTTTTCACCTGGGGATCACAGTCTGAAAAGTCCAATGTGATTTCCCCTCCCGAGACGTTTGCCGTAACAGCCAAGCGGATCGGAACGTCAGAAATCATATCGTCATCAAGATAGTCTGAAAAACTGTATGTGCCTTCCGGAATCCCGCTGATAACCCGGCCGGCTCTCATCGCTGCTTGTTCGAGCAAATCATCCATTCCTTGTTGGACCGCTTCTTTTCCAAACTTGCCGACCATCTCTGTCAATCGGTTCTCCGCCGTATTGACCGCGGCCACCATCGCATGAATATCCCCTTCATTTAAGTCGGGAACCCTGCTGTTTGCCCGCAGCACATTCAATATATCGCGATTTTCTCTTCCCGTTTTGTAAATTCTCACCGGCGGTATCCTCAGGCCTTCCTGATGGATGTCTGTCGCTGTCGGCGAAATGCTTGCCGGAACAAGGCCGCCGACATCGCTGCAATGGACAAAACACCACGCGTAACTGATGACCTCGCCCTCCATGAAAATCGGCTTCACTACATGTATATCAGGCAAGTGGGTCGCTAATCCGTCCGTTGTATAGGGATCATTTGTGAGGATAATGTCTCCCGGTTCAAATGGGCCGCTTTCTTCGATGATACGTTTTAATGAAAGGCCTAAAAAAATCGTGACGCCGACCGTTTTCGGATAAACGAAAAACTCCCCTTCCGGCGTCGCAAGCGCAGTAGCGAAATCAGCTGACTCTTTTACAAATGTGGTAAAGGACGTCCGTTCAATAACGTGTCCCATTCCCGCGGCTATCGCGTTAAAGTAGCTTCTCATCATTTCCAGCCGGGCAGGATCTGTGCGCATGGTCAGCTCTCCTTCCGTTCAATGATCAAATTTCCGGCATGATCAGTTTTTCCGCTCCAATTTGGCAAAATCAGCGTCGTTGTATCATCTTGCTCAACAATGGCCGGCCCATTTATTCTCTGACCGCAACTTAAATCTGAACGTTGGTATACAGCGGTTTGATATGTACCGCCTTTTATGATGATCTTTCTTTGGCTGACCGGTTCAGCCTCGGGCAGATCACTTCGGCCTCCTTTACCGCCTGGCGGCTTCGGTGTCTTGCCTATGATGCGGACGCGTATATTCATCAACTCAATGCTTGCTTTCTCATCGCTGTGTCCATATTGCTTTTCATGTAAGAGGTGAAAGGAGTCCGCGATTTCACTCGTGCTTTTGCCTTCCAGGCATTCCGGTGAAACAAGGAGCTCAATTTCGTATGCCTGACCTTTATAACGGGCATCAAGCAAGTAAAGAAGAGAGGTTTCCGGCAGCATCTCCGCCTGCTGTTTCCGCAGCCATGTTTCCGCTTGCTCTTGCAGCCTTACAAACTCCGCTTTTAACTCGGCCGTTTTTATTTGTTCAAGCAGCACCTGTCTTGAACATACAGCATCATAAATAAAATCCGCCGTCAGTGCGCCCAAAGCGGACAAGGTTCCCGGATGCGGCGGGATCAGCACATTTTTGGCCTGAATTTCCTCAGCTAAAAAATTAGCAGTGACCGGTCCTGCGCCTCCAAAGGCCATGAGGCTGAATTCACGCGGGTCAAACCCGTTTTGCTCCATAACATTGCTTAGTTCCGTGTACATATTGGCAAGCGCAACCTGAATCATCTGATCCGCGGCCTGCTCCACATCTGTGCCTAAATATTCGGCAACCGGGAGGAGCGCTTTTTCGGATCTTTCCCGGTACAGTTTCATATTTCCTGATGCAAACCGGTTTGGATTTAAATAATGACATATAAGAAACGCATCTGTAAGTGCGGCCTTTGTTCCTTTTCCGTAACAAGCCGGCCCCGGATCAGATCCAACTGACTCCGGTCCTACTTTCAAGAGACCGCCGCTGTCAATCCATGCCACCGACCCTCCGCCAGCACCGATCGAATACATCGCTACAGACGGAATCGTAATCGGAAATCCAGAGATTTGATTTGACTGTGTAAAAGTCGGCTCCCCTTCTTCAACAATCGAAATATCCGCGCTAGTTCCTCCGACATCAAATGTGATGATATTCGCCTCTCCGGCGGTTTCCGCCGTTCTGATGGCACCGATGACCCCTGCTGCCGGTCCGGAAAAAAGCGTTTTGACAGGTGCCTCGGCAGCCGATTCAATGTCCATCAGTCCTCCGTTAGACTGGGTGATAAACGGCTGCGCTGAAATTCCTTCCAGGGCGAGCCTCTCTTTCAGCGTTCGAAAGTAGTGATGGACATTCGGTTTGATGTATAGGTTTGCGACGGCCATAACCGTCCGTTCGTATTCCCTCATTTGCGGCCAAAGCTCCGCAGACGTTGCAACCTCAAGCTCAGGTGCTATTTGTCTGATCCGTTCTGCAGCCTGGCGTTCATGAAGCGGATTCCGATAGCTGTGCAAAAAAGAAACAACGATTCCTTTTAATCCTTTTCTTAAAACTTGTCCAACCGCCTCATCGATCTCTTCCTTATGGAGCGGCAGCTTTTCAGAGCCGTCATAAAGCATTCTTTCTTGAATGGGAAACACGTTTTTCCGGGGAATAAGGGGCTCCGGCATTCTCGATCTAAAATCGTACGGTATCGGAAGCCGGAGGCGTTGAAGCGAAAGAATATCACGGAAACCTTCGGTTACGAATAAAGCAATATCAGCCCCTTTGCGTTGTAATAATGTGTTCAAACCGATTGTCATGCCGTGTACGAAGTGATGAATTTCTGAAGGGTGAACACCCTGGGTCTTCAAGAGAGCCAAACCGTTGATGATCCCTTGGGCCGGATCTTCGGGAACGGTCGGCGTTTTAACTGCGGTCATGCTCCCGTCCGCCTGGTTTAACAATGTAAGATCGGTAAAAGTTCCTCCAATATCAATTCCAAGCCGGTAACCTTCTTCATTCAATCCCGATCCCCCCTTTTAAAAATATCCTTTTTTAAAAATATTTTACTATTATACTAATCAAGCATGAGAAAGTAGTCAATTATGTTTAATTACAATATTCCGAGTCTTTTTTATTTAATATTTAATTTTAAGATACCATATCATCACATTTTCAATTGTGTTGTTCACAGTATTTCACATTTTTAGTTGTCTGCTTTTCTTCAGTCCGACGACACAACTCCGCCATAAAAGGGACTAATTAACTATTAAATCAAAAGTCTCCTATCACGACAAAAAGCCTAAAGAGCTTACAAATTTGATCACAAAGATTCATTTTCATGGATATTCAGGATTTATTGCCCAATCCCCTGTGACAAAGTGGTACACTCTGTACTATATAAGTCGCAGGAAGGGCAGATTTCCAATGAAAGTCTACGAAGCGGAAACCCTATTATCAGCTATGAAGCAAAGATCTGATGAATATAAAAACTTGAGAGAACAGCTCGTCAGCTTAAAACAATCGTTAAACAGCGTCACAGAACTTGATGAGTTCCAAGGAAAAGGCGCTGATGCCATTAAAGCGTTTTACAGAGACCAATCAGGGATCGTAGACGGCTGGCTGGATTTAGCTGATATGCAGATTCAGTTTCTGAATGGTGTATCTGCTGCGGCCGAAAATGCCGGACTTTCAGAGGACACATTCGTTGATGTTCAATTTCTTGAACAGGAGCTTGCAAATGTCCACATTCACTCTCAAAACATGGTCTCTGCACAGCAACAAGAACTGTCGAATATTTTAGGACAGATTGATGATTTAATATCGCTACAGCCATTCTCTTCCGATGAAATCAAACAGCAGCTCGATGCTGCAAATCAAAACAGAAAAGACACGATTAAAGCTGTCGAGGATCTTGACGGGCTGCTCAAAAGAGAATACTCGGCCTCTGAGCAAATTCAGCAAATGATCCAGTCCGACTACTCCGCCTTGATCGACGCAACAGGAAAAGGGAAAAATGCATCTCAGCTAAACTACAATTCACATATCTATCAAAACAGCGAAGTCTACAAACTGAAACAGCGTATGCATCAAGAGGCTAGAAGCTACATCGCAAATAAACAAAAACAGTATGAAACAAAAAAAGCCGAAAAAGCAGAGGAACTTTAGGCTTTCAAATTGTTTAAAACCCCGTTTTCACAACGGGGTTTTTTGTTCATCTTGTCAAAACGTCTCCGTCTTAACCGATATGTATATACTGGTGAAACAAAAGGAGGAATGCAGTAAAAGAGAAAACGATTTAAATTGAAAATGGGGACAAAAATTAATCTTCTCGCGTTGACAAAATCCCAAAACGACTTTTAGTTTTGGGATTTTGTCATCCTTTCAGCGTGACCCGCATCCCTTACAGTCTAGGAAGGCCGAGCATCGGAGAAGACTTTCACAGGATATAATGACGCGGTATTCAGGCAGGAGCCTCAGAACGTCAGCCTCCCGATCCTCCTTCTATTCGTCAGACCGACTTAGCAGGCCTGACAACGACTGCGAGGGTTTGTCGACACGCTGGGCTGTCGTTAAAACGGCTGCTTCATCTTTTTCGCCGTACAGGAAGTCAAGTCGCCGATAATATCTTCTGCACGCTCATACGGCTGATCAATTTGCAACATCTTCCTCAGAACGGATGTAAACCCGGACGATAGGCAGAGTTCTTCTTCCCAGCTTTTTTCTTCCTCGCCGGACGGAGTTAACTCGGAGTACAGGAGAAACAATGCGAAATGTCCCAGCGCATAAAAGTCACTTTTGACGGAAACAGCACGCATCAGCCTTTTTTCCGGGTGCCGGTCATCAACACGTTCTCTTTCAGTCAGATGGCATGCCAGTCCGAAATCTATAATGCGGATCGTTCCTCCGCTCACAATCAAATTGGGAATTCTCAAATCGCGGTGAATAATCCCTCTCCTGTGAAGAAATGAAACGCTGTGAAGCACTTCCTTCAATATGCTGATCGTTTGCTGTTCATCAAAGACATGTCCATCATAAAAGAGCAAATCTTCAAAGGTTTTTCCTTCGATATATTCCATTACGATAAACCGCTCGCCGGCCGCTTGAAGCACCTCATATATACGGGGCGCGGCAGGCAGATCCAATTCCCGCAAAATTTCAGCCTCGCGGTTGAAAGACCTCCGGCCGGCTGATGTCCATGCTTTTGTCTTTCTCTGCTGCTTGATGACGCGGAAACCGGCTCTCCCAAGTTCTTCGGCAAGATATGTGATACCGTAGCTGCCCATCCCGAGCACACGGTTGATTCGATATCTCCCCTCCAAGACGGTTCCTTTTTTGAGCGGGCGGTCAAACAGCCATCTCATCAATGTTTTCACGCGATTTAGCTGCTGCCGAAAAATTTCTTATGCTTTCTTTTGTAATGGTGATGACCGTAACCTTTTCTTTTATAATCGCTGCTGCTGTATTTTTTGTATGATTTCCGTCCGTAGTCACTGCTGCTGTATCGTCGGTTTTTACCGTTTTGAAGTGCCTTCAATAGCTTACGAAGCAACTCAGTCAGCTCCTTTTCTGTCTTGTATTTCATATCATTCGCGCAGGAAAGCTTGATAAAGGGGGCTCGAAAGTTTTTCTTCCATATGAGAAATTTAAATTTTGAACCTCTAAAACCTTCTAAACGAACCGGCAAAATTTTAAAAAAAGGCGATATGATAGACTAAAATTCAGCTTTTCAGGAGGAAAAACCTATTAATCTCCCCTTTATTTCTCAAATCATTTTTACGATAATAAAGTTGTATTTACTTCCGGCCCGCTGCGGCTGAGTGATTCAACTTATAAGAAAGCAGGACAACACGAATGGACAAAATTAAATCTTTGCTGATCACCTTGCTCGCCGTCGCCGTCGTGATCATCGGCATTATATCCGGCGATTTTTTCACTTCAGAACACCAGCCTTCAGGCCGGCAAAACGGCTCAGACTATGATGAAGTGCTGATTTTCCCGTCGGACCGCTATCCTGAAACAGGCGCGCACATTCGAAAGGCCATCAAGAAAGGGCATTCTAAAATCTGTACGATCGACAGGGACGGAGCCGACGAACGCCGAAAGGAATCGTTAAAAGATGTTCCTTCCAAATCGGGCTATGACCGCGACGAGTGGCCGATGGCCATGTGCGAAGAAGGCGGAACAGGTGCTTCCGTCGAGTATATCAGTCCTTCTGATAACCGTGGAGCAGGATCTTGGGTGGGCAATCAGGTAAGCGATTATCCGGACGGCACGAAAATACTTTTCAAGATTAAATAACACTGGAGGTACGTTCTTTGATCAAAAAGTGGGAAGCAGAAGAAATGACGATGTCATACCATCAGTTTACCGTTTATCAAAAAGGCGGAAAGCCGCCCGTTATGGATTGGACAGACGAGGATATTAAAAGAGGCTACACAGCGGGAGAACACGCGGTCTCGTTTGAAGCTCTCGATAATACGGCATCATTAGTAGAAGTTCGTTTGAATGTCCAGGAACAGGTTCCCTCCTTTAACAGGCGCGTCACCGTTTCTTTCGACGTGCTTCATGGCGGGGTCGAAATTGCAAGCGTCCTATCCAAGAAATTGTCATGCGACATCCCGCAAGGCGTCTATCAGCTGACATGCTATACGATTATGCCTGATCAAAGCAGCACTGCGAAGATCACCTATATTCTCGATTTTAAACAGGCCTGATCAAAGAATAAAGGCGCCGGTGTCACCGGCGCCCTTCTCCTAAAGCTCTTCCCCGTTTGTCTGAATGACATTTTGGTACCAGTAAAAGCTGTCTTTTTTAATCCTCTTCAAGTCCTTTACATTCTCTTCATCACGATTAATATAAACGAAACCGTATCTCTTCTGGTAGCCGTTCAGCCAGCTCAATAAATCTGTAAAAGACCAGCTGCAGTAGCCGATTAAATCGACTCCGTCGTTTAAAGCCTGTCTGCACTGTTCAAGATGCGCACGCAAGTAGGCAATTCTGTAATCATCATGAATTGTGCCGTCATTTTCAACCTTATCGAATTCCCCAAGCCCGTTTTCCGTTATGAAAAGCGGAAGCCCGTAGCGGCTGGAAATCCTGCGAAGCCCGATTCTTAGACCGATCGGGTCAATGGCCCAATCCCAATTCGATGTCTCAAGATGAGGATTCCTCTTTGTTTTGTATAAACCGGGCATACCTGTTTCCTGGTTGCTGCCCTTTTGGCCGGTCGTATTCATCTTTCCTTCCGCTACTCCGTCTAGAGGATTCATTTCATATGTGATGGTTTGATAATAATTCACACCGACGAAATCAGGTTTTCCTTTTGCTAAAAGCTCCATATCCCCCTCCTCAATTGTCGGCGCCCAGCCTTTTTCCTTCAGATATTTCAAAGGAATGCCCGGATATGTTCCCCGGCAATACACATCAAGCCACCAATAATTTGTAAATTCCTCAGCATTTTCGAAAGCGAGGATATCATCCGGACGGCTGGAGAGCGGATATGCAGGCGAATAAGCAAAACTCGGTCCGATTTTTCCATCGGGAACATACCGGCGAAAAGAATCGATTGCCTTTGCATTCGCCAGAAATGCAATATGGTTAGCCTCATAGAAGCGTTTCCTGTCCTTCACACCCGGAGGATGCATCGCTGTGATAAAGGCATGATTAAAATTGTAATTTTGCTCGTTAAGGGACACCCAATATTTGACCCTGTCCCCATACCGCTTATAGAGCGTCACGCAATACGTATTGAAATCCTCTATAATCCTTCTGGATTCAAAGCCGCCGTATTCATCCATTAAAGCCTGGGGAAGATCCCAATGATAAAGCGTCAAAACGGGTTCAATATCATGAGCAAGGAGCTCATTAATCAAGTCATCGTAAAATCTCAAGCCCGCTTCATTGACTTCTCCCCTGCCTTGGGGAAAAATCCTCGGCCAGCTGACTGAAAAACGGTATGCTTTTAACCCCATCTCGGCCATTAAAGCAACATCTTCTTTAAAACGGTGGTAATGGTCGACCGCAATGTCTCCATTGCTTCCTTTAAACGTTTTGCCGGGAATCTTTGTGAACACATCCCAAACCGAGAGGCCTTTGCCGTCTTCCTTCCAGGCTCCTTCGATCTGATAGGCTGCTGAAGCTGATCCCCATAGGAAATGGTTTGGAAATGGGCGTAATTGCTGATGAATCATATGGCTCACTCCTGTTTCGTATTTTGATCCGGATGCACTTTATCATATCCTATGAAACGCGTTTCAGATCAAACATCATCTAAAAACAGCTCCGCCAGAAGCTTTTCCCGGTGCTGAAGAAAATACTTGGTTAAGGTGTAATGATCCGTATCCTCATAGTTCAGTTCAGTGATTTGTTCACCATCAAAACTGAAGATGTCGGCTTCCGGATACCCTAATAAAATGGGGGAGTGAGAGGCGATAATAAACTGAGCTTGGTTTGATTTCGTCAAATCATGAAGAATTTTCAAAAATGCCAGCTGTCTTGCCGGGGACAAAGCAGCTTCAGGCTCATCGAGAAGATAGATACCCTTCTCTTTAAAACGATGTTTGAAAAGCGATAAAAAAGATTCACCGTGTGATTGCTCGTGAAGAGATCTGCCTCCGTAGCCTCGAAAACCGGTGATGTCTACTTCATCAATATGAGTGGCAAAATGATAAAAAGATTCGGCGCGCAGAAAAAAGCCGTTTGTTACTTTAGGAAGCCATGACAATCTAATATAGTCTCCCAAATCCGAACCGGAACCGTACACTTCATATGTATTATTTCTTCCCCCGCCAGCCGTGTTAAATTCGCATTTATCTGCGATTGCTTCAAGCAGCGTCGATTTGCCTGATCCGTTTTCCCCCACAAAAAATGTTACGTTTTTTTGAAACGTCAGTTCTTTTAAATGTTGAATAGCAGGAATTGAAAATGGATATTTTGCATAAGAAGGAACTTTTTCCCGAAGTAAAGTCAGCTTTTTTAAAAACATGCGAGCACCCCCTGCTTTGCTTTTACTCAACTGTATCACGTTTTCTTAGCGGATAACGAAAAAAGAGGTTTGCGCCTGAGCACAAACCTCTTGACTTAAATCGAAAATACTTCTTTTAAATGGGCGTCCAAATCAGCTAAATATTGATCTACTTGCGGATTGCTGATGACATCATGAACAGAGAATGTTTTTAAAGGCTTCATGCCGACGAATTCCTGCATTTTGTGCAAATGAAAGAGCGCTTCATCAAGGCTTTTACCTTCGAAGAATGTCCCCTCTTTGGAGAATACATCCTTGGGCGCGTTCCATGTGGTTGAAAACATATACTTTTTGTCTGTAAACAGCCCGCCTCTGCCGTAGTCTTCAGACCCTTGATAAAAAAGCCCGTACTCATAAATTTCATCAATATATTTTTTAAATAAAGCAGGAACACTGAACCAGTAAACAGGCGTCTGATAAATAACAGCATCAGCCCACTTGAATTTCTCGTGCTCCTCAGGGATTTGATATCCGTCTGCCACCACTGTTTTTTTCACTTCATATTTTTCACCCAGCTTGTCCGCCAACGCTGTAAAAATAGTGTGATTAAGCTGTCCTCTTGCATGGGGATAGGCTTCATGTCCGTTGATGATTAAAATATTTTTCATCTTTTCTTATCCTCCTTGTGTTTCAATTTACCAATATCTTTATGATTCCATCTTTCACCTTAAAAAGTAAAGCAGGTTGCACTATCAATTATTTTATTTTTTCCCAATACTAATTATCTTATTGCCTAATCCCTACTTCAGTGCTATGGTTTACTTGACTAAAGGAATAGGAGGATTTTTTAAGTGAATAAATTGCATACGTATAAGCGCATTACATTGTTGATAACGGTGTTAGCGCTCGCTCTTATAACAGCTGCATGCAGCACTACTCAAAATAAGGCTGAAAATCAAAAAACAGCCTGGGATGAGATAAAGGAAAAAGGGAAGATCGTTGTGGCGACTTCGGGAACCCTTTATCCTACTTCATATCATGACACTGATTCCGGCAAAGACAAGCTGACCGGCTACGAAGTGGAAGTCATCCGTGAAGCGGCTAAACGGCTCGACCTGGATGTCGAATTTAAAGAAATGGGCTTTGACGGCATGCTGACGGCGGTCGGGAGCGGACAAGTGGACGCTGCTGCCAACGATATTACAATGACCGACGACCGCAAAGAAAAGTTTTTGTTCTCTACGCCTTATAAATATTCATTCGGAACGGCTATCGTCCGCAAAAAAGATCTATCAGGCATCCACACGCTTGAAGATTTAAAGGGAAAGAAAGCCGCTGGCGCAGCTACGACAGTTTACATGGATATCGCGCGCCAATACGGAGCTGAGGAAGTCATTTACGACAACGCAACAAATGACCAATTTTTAAAGGATGTAGCGAATGGAAGAACCGATGTCATCTTAAACGACTACTACCTTCAAAAACTCGCGCTCGCCGCAATGCCTGATCTGGATCTGACTATTCATCCCGATCTTAAATACTATCCGCATCAGCAAGGCATGATCATGAAAAAAGGAAACGCAGAACTAAAAAAACAATTCGACAAAACGATTGACGAAATGCTGAAGGACGGCACAATCAAAAAGATTTCGAAAAAGTTTTTCGGCGGTGCCGATGTTTCGAAAAAGCAGGATATCGACTTTGTCGATGTCGATGTGAATAAATAGAGGGATGTCAATTGGGCTCTATTCAATGGGAGTATATTTTTAATGCAGAATTGGCTGCGAAATCGTTTCCTTATGTGATGCAAGGCATATGGAATACGCTTTTTATTTCATTTGCGAGCATGTTTGCCGGTTTAATTCTCGGTTTTTTCATCGCGCTTGGGCGCATGTCGGAGATCTCTTTGCTTCGTTGGCCGGCAAGAATCTATATTTCGTTTATGAGAGGCGTTCCGATCCTTGTCATTCTATTTATTCTTTATTTTGGTTTTCCTTATATCGGAATCCAATTTACGGCTTTGACTGCTGCCTTAATCGGCTTCAGCATGAACAGCGCCGCATACATTGCCGAGATTATCCGCTCGGCCCTGTCGTCCGTTGACAGAGGGCAGTGGGACGCTGCAAAATCGATCGGCTTTTCCTACTGGCAGACGATGTGCCACGTGATTGTCCCTCAATCGGTTAGAATTGCACTCCCGCCTCTTGCAAACGTAATGCTTGATCTCGTTAAAGCGTCTTCCCTCGCCGCCATGATCACCGTGCCTGAATTGTTTCAACAGGCAAAAATCGTAGGCGGACGGGAGTTCGACTATATGACGATGTATATTTTAGTTGCCTTGATTTACTGGGCCGTTTGCTCGGCGATCGCTTTGCTCCAGGATTTCCTGGAGAAGCGGACAGAGGTTTATATCAAAAAATAGCAAGAAGCTGCCGGGTGCTCCGGCGGCTTTCCATACTGTGAAACGGAGGCGGTATTATCCATATCCTCAGATCGACTTATTTTCACGCAGATCACCTTTATACGATCGACAGAAACAAATTAAGCTATCAAACCGATCCATCAGGCCATTTCCAAGCATCATACGTCTGCTGCAACCATACGAATGCCGAAGACCGCATCCATATATCCGTTTTCTTTGAAGGAAATGACCGGCCCTCGCAAACCTTTCCATCCATCGTTCCCGCTCATTCGTCCAAGGAAATCAAAATCAGGTTCCAGCATGTTCCTGCGGGCAGACACATCGTTTATATCATCACCCAGTCCTTCATGTTCGACCTAAAGGCTGAGCACGATTGCAAATGGAATCGGGATGCCGACGATGTAGCACCCTACTATTTTGAATTGATTTCACATGCCCCGCATTCTGACCGGCTCTCGACTCATCCTGCTTGCATTGAACCTGTTAACTGTCAAATGAACAGCGGCAGCCCATCTCAAACAAGATTGATTTACTTGTCTGACAAAGCAGGAAACCCGGTTAAAAAAAACGGCCGAGAAGATCTGTATATCTCTTTGGTCAACCAGGAAGCGCATCGTTTAAAGGGCTATTTATATTGCTTTGAAAACGGGGAATATCAAAAGTTCATGGTCAGTCAATCTAAAGCTCAAGCATTCTCCTATGAACTCGCTCCTGAAACCGTCCAGACTTATCCGATAAACTTAAAAATACTCGGGAACCATTATTTCCGATTTCTGTCGACATCCATCCCACCCGAGGGGCCATACAGAGACGTTCCTTTTCCGGCGAGGATGATTTATTACTCCAAGCTTTATACGTGACAGTCTCATACAGGGGGGTATGCCGCTCCCTGATCGTTTCAGCCGCTTGTGCGGCAGCACAAGCGGCTTCTTATTCCATTCCCCTTCACCCGAATATCGCATGGATGAGAGCCTTTTGCAGCATTAAACACCCGCCCCATCCGCATACTCCAAACACAACAGAAATGACAACCGGAAATGATGCTTTTAAACTCAAAACCACGATCAAAAGGAGAACCGCCGTGGCGGGAAACCCCCATAGCACGCCTTTCGCGAATTGGCTTAAATGCTTTAAAGATTCCCCTTGTAAACTAAGCCAAAATAAACTCAGCAGACTGACAAGAGGCAATGCCGCAATCATTCCGCCCATTTCAGGCGATTTTCGTGCAATTTCGGTTATAATGGCGATCAATATTGCAGAAACCCCGATTTTCACTATTAAAAACATGATTTTGCCTCCCGGCTCAACAAGGAAAATGCTGTTTTAATCATTTCGACTTCTTCCTCATTTAATTGCTCCAGCACCTTTTGCAGTTTTTTCGGATGAAGTCTCGTATGCCGTTTCACTGCTTCTTCACCTTCAGGCGTTAACGTGACGTAGACTTTGCGTTCATCGCTGCTGTCCCGGTTTTTCTGTACAAGTCCTTTTTGTATCAGTCTTTTCACATGTTCTGATGCCGTATTATGAGAGACATCCAATAATTTTGCTAAATGGCCAATGGTCACCAAGCGGTTTTTTTCGATATGCTGAAGCATTCGAACCGCGTGGTGAGACAAATGATCATCATGCTTTGTGTGCAGATGGTAGTAAATATCCGTCCAGTCCTGATTCATCATTTCTATGATTTTCTCTGTATTCATTTTCATCACCCTCTCTAATTATATCTTATAATACGATATATTCTTAAATCAAGACATAAAAAAACCCGGCTTCACCGGGTGTTCACTTTTATTCATTTCAGGTGCTTTCTCAAAAACGCCAGCTTTTCGGTTTGGAACGGCGGGATGTATTCGTGTCCAAAATAGCGGTACACTTTTATTTCTTTATCCGTTTTCAAGTGATTGTAAGCCGCAAAGACGGTGGATGGCGGTGTGATGGTGTCAACCAGTCCGATCGACATGAGAACGGGCGCTTTGACCGCTTGAGCAAGGTTCATGATATCAAAATAAGACAGGGTCCGCATGGCCGCCTGTTCAATATTCGGGCTGGTGTTTCTTCTGAAAAAGGAGTTGATTTCGAGATAAGGCTGGTCGATCGCTATATCGATCGCTCGTTGAAAATTGCTTAAATAAGGGTATTCGGACACGGCTGCTTTTGGAATATCGGACAGCGCCGAAACCGCGACAGCCAGCCCGCCTCCTTGGCTTGCCCCGATCACTCCGATCCGCTTTTCATCGACTTCAGCAAAACCGCTGACCACTTCGACTGCTCGTACGGCATCTAAATAGACCCCTCTGTAGTAATATGTTTTCGGATCGAGGATTCCTTTTGTCATCCAGCCGGGTACATGTCCGTGTTGAGAGGTCTCTGTATCTTCACTGCTGCTCTGCCCGCGGACCAGCATACCGAATGCCGCATAACCGTGAAGAGCCCAATTGACAATATCATGAATGTCTCCGTCATAGCTGGCGTTATAGCCGTGATATTTGACGATCGCAGGATGCGGCCCTTGGCGGTCGGGTACTGCACACCAGCCTTTGATTCGCGCTCCCCCGGTGCTTCTGTATGTAAGCCAGTAGACTTTTACCCCGTCAGCCGGATATTCATGCGGTTCAAGCTCAGGCTCCGCTTTTATATTTGACAATTCCTCCAATGAACCCTTCCAGAACTCTTCAAAATCAGCCGGTGCCGTCCGTTCCGGTTTATACTGGTAAAGCTGTTCTAGCGGCATATCATAAGGCTGCTGCATCTTGTCTTTCCCCTCTTCTTTTCATTTTTTGAATATTCTTATCATAACATTCCCCTTCAAGGCTGTGTATGGATTTTATATGTATTGATTCTGTCACTTCTGCTCCTCCCATTATCTGACCCCGCCGCACAAAACCGCTTTTTCAATTTATGTTATAATGCTAGATTGAAACTAAAAATACACATTTGCGCGGAGGTTTTTTTGTGGCTTCACAATCCTTTCTGCAGCTGAACTCAATATTTATCAGTATATTAATAGAAGCGATTCCGTTCGTTTTGATCGGGGTTTTTATATCAGGTTTGATTCAAATGTTTGTGACGGAGGAGATGATGGCGAAAATCATCCCGCAAAACCGATTTCTCGCCGTTTTGTCAGGGACATTTGCCGGGGTATTGTTTCCGGCTTGCGAGTGCGGCATCGTTCCGATTGCCCGCAGGCTGCTTTTAAAGGGCGTACCGCTTCACGCAGCGGTCGCCTTCATGCTGACGGCCCCGATCATCAATCCGATTGTGTTATTCTCGACATTCATCGCTTTCGGGAACAAATGGGATGTTGTGTTCTATCGCGGCGGGTTGGCGATTGCGGTGTCTCTCATTGCCGGGCTGATCATCTCTTATCAATTTAAAGGGAATCAGCTGATCGAGAACGGGACACGCGGCCATCACCACCATACCCATGCGAACCAGTCTTTCCTGCAAAAGCTCGGCGGGACGCTCCGCCATGCAGTTGACGAGTTTTTCTCAGTCGGAAAATATTTGATCATCGGCGCATTTGTCGCAGCGGCAATGCAGACGTATATTAAAACATCTACCCTTTTGGCGATCGGGCAGAATGATGTGTCTTCATCCCTTGTTATGATGGGGTTGTCATTTGTGCTGTCCCTTTGTTCAGAGGTCGACGCTTTTATTGCTTCTTCTTTCAGCAGCACGTTTTCACTCGGCTCACTTATCGCCTTTCTTGTATTCGGAGCGATGGTGGACATTAAAAATCTGCTGATGATGCTCGGCATCTTTAAAAAACGTTTTGTGTTTGTCTTAGTCGCCTACATCGCCGTTATTGTCTTAGCCGGATCACTGTTGGTAAAGGGGTGAGAACATGTTTCGCACATTCATTTTAATGTTGTTTACGTTTTTCTTTTTTCATCTTCATGCATCCGGCAATCTGACAAAATATATTAATATGAAATATGCTTACCTTTCATACATCGCTATTTTTCTTCTGGCCATTTTGACAGCGGTGCAATTCTACATTTATATGAAAGGCTCAGACGAAAAAGGATGTGACCGCGACTGCGGATGCGGCCATGATCACGATCATGAAAAAGATAAGCCTTTTCTGAAAAGGATGTTCATTTATTTCGTGTTCATCTTCCCTTTATGCACCGGACTTTTTCTGCCGGCAGCGACGCTTGATTCCAATATCGTCAAGTCGAAGGGCTTCTCGTTCAAAGCGATCGAACAGCCGGAGCATTATGCCCAAACCCAGTACCTGCGCCCTGATACAAGCATCTACTACGGCGAGGAAGGGTACGATGAATTGATGAATAAAGCGCTGAAAAATTATAAAGGAAAACAGCATATTTCATTAAAAGACGATGATTTTTTGAAGGGCATGGAAACGATCTATCAATATCCGGGAGAATTCCTTGACCGAACGATCGAATTCGACGGTTTTGCCTTTAAAGGGGAAGCGATCAATGATAAACAGCTGTTTGTTCTCCGCTTCGGAATCATTCATTGCATCGCCGACTCGGGAGTCTACGGTATGCTGGTCGAATTCCCTGAACATACGAATATTAAAGACGATCAGTGGCTCCATGTAAAAGGAACGCTGTCTTCCGAATACTATCAGCCTTTCAAATCTACGATTCCTGTGATGAAGGTGAAGGATTGGTCTCCTATAAAAGAGCCAAAAGATCCTTACGTTTATCGGACATATTAAAAGCCGGCACTTCATGCACCGGCTTTTCTTTTTCTGTTTACGATTTGTAGCCTGCTTTCTTCATCAGCATTAAATCGATAAACAATTGACATCTAGTATTAAAATCATTGAGATCGATCGATGTCATTTCTAATATTTGTTTGATACGGTAGTTGAGCGTGTTTTGGTGGATAAACAGCTGTTCTGCGGATGGCTTGACCTTGCAGTTGTTGACGAGATAAATTTCAAGCGTTCTCAAAAATTCGGTGTGGCTTTCTTTATCTTTTTCTTTCAGCAGCTGAAGGTCCGGGTTTACATATTGCAGATGATCGTTTTTTGCGGCGATTTGGTCAAGATACCTGAAAAGCCCGAGCTTTTGGTATTCATAGGGAATGTGTTCCTGGCTTCCCGTGATTTCAGCTGCTTTCGTCACTTGGAGCGCCTCTCTGTAGCTTCTGCCAAGGGACAGCGGGCTGCTGTACTCATTGCCGACCCCGATTAAAATAAGAGGCAGCATTTGCGAGCGCAAATGGGTCAACAGACGGTTGATCAGTTCTGAGGCCGCAGCCAGCGCGGAACGCTTGCGCGACACACTGCCGACAATGATGGCGATATTCGAATGATCCTCCAATACGTGACTGATATTATCTTTCAGGTTTAAATAAGACCGGATCGTTTCCTTCAGATCCTCGAGCAGTTCATCCTCCCCGTCAACGACTTGAAGCACCATGACGGTAAACACGGCCGGCAGGACAACGCTCGCCTTATCGGCGGCGGCTTTCAGCTCTTTTTCCGTTTGAAACTGATCGTTAATTGCCTTTTTGTAAAGCTCTTCCGCCTGTTCTTCTTTTTCTTGTTTGAGGCGTTTTTTCTTATAAATGATCTTCCCGACATGAAAGGATGCTTTGTATAAGAAATCAAGCTCTTCATCAGACAGGTCGTCTTCAATCTCCTGCACCCAGATATAGCCCATAATTTCGTCTTTATACTTGGCGCTGACGACAACCCGCTGGTTTAACCCGATTTCTTCAATCTGTTTTACCCTAAAAGGAGTCGGAATCGTTTTCAATTGATCAATAATGCCTTCTTCGACGAACTTTTCAAAGATCGGCAGCGGACATTTTTTGGAGAAAATCGTTTGCTGGTTTGCTGCATCAAAATGGTTAATATAATAGGAGTTATAAGCTAATAAGAAAAAATCTGCGCTTTCCAGTATGACCGGCTTTTTCAGCTCGCCGCTGATAAAGTCAATGATCTCATTAATGTTTGAAAGAGAAACAACTTGTTCTAATAGCTCTTCCATATCCTTTCTCCTACTCGTTTTTAACTTAATCATACTTCTCCTTTACACTCTTGTATAGACTTATATGCGACTTTTAAAAAAATGGGATCAATCCCCTGTTAGAAGGGGGGAGAAGGCCTATAAAAAGAGAGACGGAGAATGGTTTCCCATCTCCATCATCGTTACAGTGTTTGTTTGTATTGCTCGAATTCATCAAGCACCTGCTGCTCCGGTTTTGATGTCAATAGACTGACGACAAACACAAACAGCAAGCTGGCGGCAAAGCCCGGAATCATTTCATAAAGAACATCGGAAAGTCCGGCTTCCGCCCAAATGATGACGGTAACTGCTCCGGCAACCATTCCGGCAAGCGCCCCCCATTTTGTCATCCTCTTCCAAAACAAACTTAAGATGATCACTGGGCCGAACGACGCGCCGAAACCCGCCCAAGCATAGCTGACAAGACCGAGAATCGTATTGTTTTTTGTCCAGGCGAGACAGAGTCCGACAATGGAAACCGCCAAAACCGAAAGCCGTCCGAAAAAGACGAGTTCTTTGTCAGATGCAGAGCGTTTAAATAGCGTTTTGTATAAATCTTCAGTTAGAGAACTTGATGTAACTAGCAGCTGGGAGGAAATTGTACTCATAACCGCTGCTAAAATCGCCGAGATTAAAAAGCCTGTGATCAGAGGGTGAAACAGGATGTTCCCCAATTGAATGAAGATCGTTTCCGGATCATCCAAGTGAAGCCCGTTCTTCGAGTAATACGCAATACCGAGCAATCCGGTCAGCAGTGCGCCCGCACTTGAAAAGATCATCCAACCCATGCCGATCCGGCGCGCTTTCTTCGTTTCCTTGACAGAGGATATCGCCATAAAGCGCACGATAATGTGAGGCTGTCCAAAGTAGCCGAGGCCCCATGCAAACAAGGAGATGATGCCGAGGACACTCGTTCCTTTAAAAATATTGAGGAGGTTAGGATCGATCGACTGGATTTCGCTGAAGGCTTCTATCGGTCCCCCCGTCTGAATGAACGTAACAACCGGAACAAGAACTAACGCGACAACCATAATGATACCTTGGACAAAGTCCGTCCAGCTGACGGCCAAAAACCCGCCGAAAAGCGTGTAAGCCACGACGACACCCGAAATGATCCACAGCCCTGTATGATATTCCAAATGAAACATGCTGTTAAATAAAACGCCGCCGGAAACCATTCCTGATGATACATAAAACGTAAAAAAGGTAATAATAACGACTCCGGAAAATATCCGCAGGATCTTTGATTTGTCATGAAAGCGGTTTTCTAAAAATGCAGGGATGGTAATCGAATTGCCTGCTACCTCGGTGTATGACCTTAAGCGCGGCGCCACAAAAATCCAGTTTGCCCATGCGCCGAGCACTAGGCCGATGACAATCCATGAACCGCTCAGGCCTGTTGCAAACATGGCGCCCGGCAGCCCCATCAAAAGCCAGCCGCTCATGTCTGATGCGCCGGCGCTGAGCGCCGTGACAGCAGGCCCGAGCGTCCGTCCGCCAAGCATATAGTCTGAGAGGTTTGCTGTCCGTTTGTAAGCGTAATACCCAATATAAAGCATCCCTAACATGTAAATTACGATGGAAATGATCAATTGTGCGTTCTGAATAAGAATCTCCCCCCAAGATGCCGTTTATCTAAATTTTTAGACTAATTTCTCTTTTTTTGAAGGCAGCCTATGAAAGGCTGCCTTCGTCCCCTGTTTAATCCCTTTTCTTACACCTTAAAACGTTTCACTGATCGTTTTCGCCTGCATATGAAGCGCAAGATAATCAGGGCCGCCCGCTTTAGAATCAGTTCCCGACATTTTGAAACCGCCAAACGGATGGTAGCCGACGATCGCCCCTGTACAGTTGCGGTTGAAATACAGATTTCCGACATGGAATTCTTGTTTTGCTCTGTTGATATGGTCGCGGTTTTTAGTAATGACCGCGCCTGTCAGGCCGTATTCGGTGTTGTTGGCAACTTCCAGCGCCTCATCAAAGCTGCTGACTTTTGAGAAAGCAACAACAGGTCCGAAAATTTCTTCCTGCATTAACCGGGCTTTCGGATCCAGATCGGCAAAGATCGTCGGATCGATGAAGTAGCCTTTTGAATCATCGCCTTTTCCTCCGCTGACTAAGCGGCCTTCTTCTTTTCCGATTTCGATATAGTCCATGATTTTATTATACGATGCCTGGTCGATGACAGGTCCCATATAAACGTCCGCGCTGTCAGGCTCTCCGACTTTCTTGGACTCCGTAATTTCGATTACGCGCTTCAATACTTCGTCATATACCTTTTCATGCACGACAGCCCGTGAACCTGCTGAACATTTTTGGCCTGCAAAGCCGAAGGCAGATGTGAAAATTGATTGTGCAGCCAATTCAATGTCACAATCCTCATCAACGACGACCGTATCTTTACCGCCCATTTCAGCAATCACTTGTTTTAAGTGTTTCTGACCAGGCTGAACCTTCGCTGCGCGCTCAAAAATGCGCGTTCCGACTTCCCTTGAACCTGTAAACGTAATGATGCTTGTTTTCGGATGATCCACCAGGTAATCCCCGACTTCAGCTCCGCTTCCAGGGACGAAGTTAACTACTCCTTTTGGAAGTCCGCTTTCTTCAAGCACTTCAACGAACTTGGCAGCAATGACAGGCGCTGCGCTTGCAGGCTTCAGAACAACCGTGTTTCCTGTCACGATCGGCGCAACCGTCGTTCCGGCCATGATCGCGAAGAGGAAGTTCCAAGGCGGAATAACAACCGTTACACCAGTCGGTGTGTACACATATTGATTTCGTTCGCCTTCACGGCTGTTAACCGGCTTTCCTTTCGCAAGCTCAATCATTTGCCGCGCATAGTATTCCATAAAATCGATCGCTTCTGCCGTATCCGCATCCGCTTCATTCCAAGGTTTACCTGCTTCTTTGACTAGAAGCGCAGAAAACTCATGCTTTTTGCGGCGCACATTGGCAGCCGCGCGGAATAAAACAGCCGCTCTTTCTTCAGGATCTGTGTATCTCCAAGTTTCAAACGCTTTCGCAGCCGCCTGAATGGCCTTTTCCGCATGATCCTGAGTAGCCTTGGATACCGTGCCTACAACTTCTTCTTTGTTTGCAGGATTGATCGATACGATCTTGTCTTCCGTTTCATACCTTTCTCCATCGATAACAAGAGGATAGGACTGACCCAGCCATTCGTTATTTACCGTTTCCAGAGCTTTTTCGAATGCCTTCCGGTTTTCTTCGATCCCGAAATTTGTAAATGGTTCGTGTTTGTAAGGTGTTGTCATGCTAATCTCCCCTTTTTATCGTTTTATTTCTTCGTCATGCCTTTAAACGCAAAAGCGATGTTGGCAGGCCGTTCGGCAAGCCGTCTCATAAAGTATCCGTACCAGTCGTCTCCGTAAGGAAGATACACACGCATATTGTAGCCTTCCTTCACCAGTTCCACCTGAGTTTTGCTGCGCATCCCGTACAGCATTTGAAATTCGAAGCGGTCTTTGCCGATTTGATGCTCTTTCGCAATTTCTTTGGTGTAATCAATCATCTTGTCGTCATGAGTTGCGATGGCTGTGTAATGGCCGCTCAGCAGCTGCTTTTTAATGAGCTTTTTGTAATTCTCATCCACATCTTTTTTGTCAGGAAACGCCACTTGCGGCGATTCTTTATAAGCTCCCTTCACAAGTCGGAAAAACGGATTATACGGATTAAGCTCCTCCAAATCCTGTTCGGTCCGGTACAAGTAAGCCTGCAGGACCGTGCTGACATACTCGTATTTCTGCCTGAACTCCTTAAAGAGGTCAAGCGTCTTTTGGCAGCGCACTTCATCTTCCATATCGATTGTGACCATCACTTTGTGCTGTTCGGCACATTCCAGAATGCTGGTCATATTATCCCTGACAAGGTCAAGGTCAATATCGAGCCCCAGTGACGTCATCTTTAATGAAACATGTGAATTAAGCTGTTCCTGAGCAATCAGCTGAATGGCCCGAATGCATTCCTGCGTGCGTTCCCTTGCGACTTCCCTGCTGTCTACAAATTCGCCCAAATGATCAACTGTGACAGTCAACCCTTGTTCGTTCAGCCCCTTAATAATCGGAATTGAAGCTTCAAAATCTTTTCCTCCGATAATTTTTCCGGTCGCGACGGAACTCCCCCAATTTCTCGCCAGGCGATTCAGGATGCTGCTTTTAGATAAGAATAGGAAAAAGTCTCTTGTTATCACTTCCATTACTCACACCCCGCCATCTCATGAAATATTTCTTTATATTCTTAATTTTATAAGAGCAAAGGGTCGATTCACAATATTTCGAAAAAACAAAAAAGCTGACGATTTTTGTGGTTTTTCCACAATGTTTTACATCTGCTGGGATTTTTTCAGAAACTTTCTTCCTAAAACTTGGATGGTATACGACAATAGAATCAGGAAGAAACTTCGGTAAAGAACAGGATGCGTTTTCGGCGAACCCGTTTTTGCGAATGCCCTTTCTGCCGTTCCGCGCCGCTTTATTTGAAAACGCTTTCTGTTATACTCAACCATTTCCCTATGAATGCAAAGAAAAAACCCTTTAAGAATACTTAAAGGGAATACTATGTTATGCCCACACCTCGTCTAGCGTTTCTCTAAACAGCCGGTCAAGCTCCTGCGTCAGATCTTCATGATCTGTTTTATATGCTTTGGCAACCGTCTGAAGCCGCTCCAATTCACGATCAATAAATGCGTGGAGGATAGGGTTTTGAGGTTCAAGATTGAACTCCTCCCCTTTCTTTTTCCTCTCAAGCAGCTGTTGGATTTCCGTTTTCAGCGGTCCATCTTCCGTAAGTTCGTCAAGCAAAACCTGAAATTCAATCGGAGGAACCGTCCGGCGGCTTTCAATCCACTGACAAGCCAGAATTGGGCGGAGCACATAAAAATATTTTTTGATTTTCACTTCTTCCCGCTGCAGATAGTGGCGGAAATTCCCTGATGCCATATTGAGATAATGGTACATGCAGGAGACTGGAGAAAAGGCGCGGCTTTTCAGCCGCCTCATGTTTTCCGCCAGCGAATAGGCTTCATAATAAACCGTTCCCGAGGAAAGCCATTCGAGAAGCGGAGGGTTTGATTTCCTAAACAGTCTTAACGCTTTTGTCAGCTCCCAACCGCTGATATCGAGAGAATCGTCAATCGGCAGTTCAATCACATCGCGCTTTGCATCAATTGACAGATACCAGTCTTTTTGATGGACATAAATAAATCTGACATCGTAATCACTGTCCTGTGAGGGAAAGCCCCAGGCTCTGCTGCCCGATTCAACCGCATAGAGGATTTTAACACCGTATGTCGCTTCAATGTTTTTCAGTTCTTCTTGAATTCGCTGTTTCATAATAAGTGCACCGCCAGTTTATCGTTTCTATTATTTACATTATAGTGTCTGCTCAGGCATTAAGCGACTTTTTTGCGGTCGCAGAGCCAGAAAAGATCTTATCCAGAGAAGTGGCCGCCGTGTATCTTCGGCCTGCCCGTTTTTATGGCGGCGGGACGCCAAACGGTCAAACAAGACCGAAAGAGCCAATGATCAGACAAATCATTGGCTCAATATATTGACACAGCGATAGAAGCAGCTTAATTAAACGTTTGTTTAAGATCAGCTAAGCCCCAGCATCTCCACAATGTAGTCGGCCGTTTCCTCGGCAGACCGGTGATCTGTTTCGACTTTCAAGTTGTGGAATGCATACATGCTCTTTCTCTCATTAAACAGCTGTTTCATTTCTTCGATTGAGCGGTTATGAAGAACCGGCCTGTTCTCAATCAAGAGATCCATCCGCTGCTTCCAACTCTCCCATGTTAAATCAAGAAAGATGACAAAGCAGTGTTCGAGACACTTCTTTCTGATGTCCTCCTGTTGGAAAGCGCCTCCCCCTAAAGATACGATGCTGCCCATTGTATGTTCGCACATCTGAAAAATATAGTCTTTTTCAGTCTGTCTGAAAAACGCTTCCCCTTTTTGTTTAAACATCTCCGGAATAGTCATTTGAAAGTCATTTTCAATCTGCTGGTCGATATCGATAAAGTCGCGGTCTAATTTCTTTGACAGAAGCTGACCGATGGTTGTTTTCCCGACGCCCATAAACCCGATCAGCACGATATTCTTATCTCTCATTGCGGCATTCATTTCCAGCTTCTACTCCTCCTTGCATAAAGGAATCAAATATCTTAATTATATGGCAAATCCAGCTTGAATGATATAGGGTGCCTGTTAATAAAAAAAGAGGCTGAAGTCAGCCTCTTTTTTGCTATTTCCACCAGTCGTCAAACATTGAAGCAGGGACTTGGCGTTTGTGCTCGGATGCCTTATAGCGTTTTTCGATCGCCTCGGCCACCTCGCTGGAGACGGCTTTTCCTTCAAGGTAGTCGTCGATGTTATCATACGTCAGGCCGAGCTCTGTTTCATCGGATTGCTGAGGTTTTTCATCAAGCAAATCGGCGGTCGGAGACTTCGTATAAAGCCGCTCCGGCGCTCCCAGTTCTTCCAGCAGGCTTCTGCCCTGGCGCTTTGTCAATCCTGTTAGCGGCAAAAGGTCTGCGCCTCCGTCTCCGTATTTTGTGAAGAATCCGGTAACAGCTTCTGCAGCATGGTCTGTTCCGATCACCAGCAGCTGATTTTGACCCCCGATCGCATATTGGGCAATCATCCGGACTCTTGCTTTTACATTGCCTTTGTGAAAATCGGCAAGCGCCTCTCCCGTGACTGACTGATATTGATCAGCAAAAGAGCCTACAGTTGAAGCAATGTCAAAAGCAAAAGACTTGTCCGGCTGGATAAATTTGAGTGCCAGCTGGGCGTCATCTTCATCCTGCTGAACGCCGTAAGGCAAGCGGACCGCAATAAATTCCGCCTGAACGCCTTCTTCTCTCAATTCTTCAACAGCCAGCTGGGCAAGCCTGCCCGCCAATGTGGAGTCCTGTCCTCCGCTGATGCCTAAAACAAAACCTTTGGCACCCGTTTTTTTCAAATAGCTTTTTAAAAAACCGACCCTTTTTTCAATTTCCTGTTTCGGTTCGATAGAAGGCTTTACATTCAGTTCCTGCATGATTTTTTCTTGTAAAGTCATCCGTCATTCCTCCTTTTGACTGAATGAACCGTAATGATTATGTCTTTAACTATAGCATATGTTTTATTTCAAAGTGAATATTGAGGTGCGCAGAGAGCCTTTCCTCCCTCTTTTCTTCGTGAATAAAAAAGGCGCCCCCTGGCAAAATAACAAGAAGATTTAGAGGGGTTGAAACGATGAAACGACAAGCGAAAAAAGGAGATTTAAAATGGTGGCAGCTCTCCATGATCGGAGTCGGCTGCACAATTGGAACGGGGTTTTTTCTCGGTTCAAGCATCGCGATTAAGAAAAGCGGCTTTTCCGTATTAGCCGCCTTTCTTCTTGCTGCCCTTGGCACTTTTCTCGTCTTTCAGCAGCTGGCGAAATTAACGGCGGATCATCCTGTTGAAGGGTCTTTTTGTTCTTATGCCAGGGAAGCCTTCGGCAATTGGGCGGGGTTTAGCAATGGCTGGGTCTACTGGTCATCGGAAATGCTGATTATCGGGAGTCAGTTGACGGCGATCTCCCTGTTTACACGCCATTGGTTTAACCAGGTTCCGCTGTGGGTGTTCGCCTCCATTTATGCGATTCTCGGGATGATCGTCATTTTCACAGGGCGCAGCAGTTTTGAAAAAACGGAAAACATACTGGCCGTGTTGAAAACGGCGGCCATTTTAATGTTTATCATCATCGCTGTCTTGGCATTGTGCGGGCTGTTGCCAGGAAAAACGCCTGACGCGCAGTTCCCTGATCGGGTTCACGAATTGTTCCCTTTCGGCTTTATGGGATTATGGACGGGGTTGATTTACACATTTTACGCCTATGGAGGAATAGAAGTCATGGGTCTGATGGCGATTCACTTAAAAGATCCGAAAGATTCATCAAAATCAGGGAGCCTGATGCTCATAACCCTTGCTGTGATCTACGTCGCATCGATCGGGCTGGCCATGCTCCTAGTCCCCCACGGGGCATTTACCGAACAGAACAGCCCGTTTATTACGTCATTAAAAGACTTTCATCTCGATTTGATCATGGATATTTTCAATGGCATTTTTATTATCGCCGGTTTTTCAACGCTGACTGCTTCCCTGTTCGCTGTCACCACACTAATGGGAACAATGGCGAAAAATGGAGATGCACCGGCCTGCTTTGCGAAAAAAGAAAAGGCGAAAGTATCGTGGCCGGCACTCGGCCTGACGGTGCTCGTTCTCGCTGCTTCCATCGTTCTGTCGCTGCTTTTGCCGAAGCAGCTTTATGAACATATGACAACGGCCGCCAGCTTAATGCTGCTCTATAACTGGATGTTTATCCTGCTTTCAAGCAAAAAGCTCACAAAGCCAAAAATGAAAGGGAATGTCCAGATTGTCACAGCGCTTGTCCTGATTTTATTTGCCGTTTCAGGTACGTTATTTGAAAAAAACAGCAGACCCGGCTTTTTTGTGAGCCTTCTGTTTCTTGCCGTTATTGCTGTTGTGACAATGCTGATGAAAAAAAGGTGGGCCCATCAGGAACAGAAAAACGGGCAGACATAATCAGCCTCCCGCCTTCAGCAGTTCGAGCATCCCCTGATAGCCGAAGTAACATCCGAAAACAATCAGACTGATGCCCGCGAGCCAAGTCGTTGCCTGGATCATCCGCGGGCTTAAAAATGTTCTGAATGTCCCCGCAAGAAAAGACATGGCCAAGTCCCACAAAAAAAGTCCGATTAAAATGCCTGAACTGCATATTAGCAGCTGGTATGATTCGTACGTCTCTACCGTTTTCGCCAAAATGCTTCCGTAAATGCCGAGCCAGAACATGATGCTCAGCGGGTTTGAAAGGGAGATCACCAGCCCAGACAAGAAAGATTTGCGGTATGAACCTTTCTCTCCCGCACCCCTCATCAGCGATACTTCCTTCGCCTTGACCAGGCTCTCGATCCCCGTATAGGTCAAAACAAAAAAACCAAACAGCCATAAAAACGTTTTTAAAAATGGCGCTGTCAAAAATTGAGCGACTCCAAAATAGATCAAAGCCATATATAAGACATCCGCCGTCACAGCGCCAAGACCAAACAGCCAGGCATGAAAGAAGCCACCTTTCATCCCCCTGTCGATCTGCGCCGCATTCACAGGGCCGACAGGTGCGGCCAAAGACAAGCCCAAAAACACATAACTCAGGAAGATGTTTATCATATCTCGTCCCCCTTCCGCGGATAACTTGTACAATGTATTCAAAAAGAGGACATGATAGAACAAACAGCTTAAAAAGCCTTTTCCCATTGCGGGAAAAGGCTCTTCTTTATATGCCAAGCTTTGAAAGTGCAAATGTCCAAATGCATATGATGAAAAGCAGGATCAAGCTATATTTAACGGTTTGGCTGAAAAGCTTTGATTCCTGCCCTGTCTCTTGGACCGCGGCTGTTGCAATCGCAATCGACTGCGGTGAGATCAGCTTGGCCATCACGCCTCCCGCGGTATTGGCGGCAAGCAGCAACGCTGAGCTTGTCCCGATTTGCGCTCCGGTGACAGCTTGCAGGTGGCCGAATAATGCATTGTTGCTGACGACTGAACCAGTGATAAACACGCCGATCCAGCCCAATACGGGACTGACGAACGGAAAAATATCCCCCGCTTTGGCAAGCGCCAGTCCGATGGTTGAACTCAATCCGGTATAATTGGCCAGGTTTGCAAAACCCATCACAAAGCAAATGGTCAGAACAGGAAGCCACAGTTCCTTGACCGTCTCTTTCAGGCTGGAAAGTCCTCCGCGGAAACTGATGTTTCGGCTCAGCACAATCGTGAAGATCACGGCGATCAGTATCGCCGTACCCGTCGCTGAAATGAAGTCAAGCTTCATCACGGCATCAAGCGGTGCCGGTTCCGGAGCGATTGGCGGCGTTTTCAGCACTTCCCGGTGAAGAAAAGGCATGTTGAATAAAATCGTCGATTGTTTCAGCCATCCGCCTTCCTGAAAAAGTCCTTTAAAACCGGGCAGGCTCCACACCGCAATGACGGCGGTCAAGATATAAAACGGAGACCAGGCTTTCATAATGTCTGCTGCATGATATTTTTCAGCGGGTTCATGTTCATTCCCGGTTTCTCTGTATATGTGGCGCGGCTGCCACTTTTTCAAAAACAGCGCCAGCGCTCCCATACTGATTAAAGCGGCCAAAATGTCCGCAAGTTCCGGCCCCAATCCAATCATCGTTATAGTCTGCACCGCCGTATAGCTTCCGCTTAATACAAGGAGAGCCGGCAGCGTTTCCCTTATTCCTTTAAACCCGTCCAGTATGAAAACGAGCAGGAACGGGACAAAGAAAGTGATGAACGGCAGCATCAAAGCGAGCGTTCTGGAAAGCTCAACCGGTGTCAAGCCTCCCATCTGTGCTCCTGTGATTACCGGAATTCCGATCGCTCCAAAGGCCCCGGATGCCGCATTCGCAATTAAACATAGAGATGCCGCTTTTAAAGGTTTAAAACCAAGCTCGACAAGAAGAACGGCACTGATCGCAATCGGCACGCCGAAGCCTGCCGCGCCTTCCAAAAAGGCGTTAAAACTGAACCCGATCAGCAATAACTGAAGCCGCTGGTCAGACGAAATCCCGGCAATGCTCGCTCTGATCACTTTAAACTTTCCGGTTTTGACAGAAATTTTGTAAAGCCATACAGCCATCAGGACAATATATCCGATCGGCCAAAGACCGTTTGCAATTCCAAGTAAAACGGCTGAGACAGCTTTCGCAGCCGGCATGTGAAAAAAGAAAACCGCTACAATAAAGCTGACCGCCAGCGTCAAAAATGACGCGATGATTCCTTTCATCTTCAGCACGGTCAATGCAAGGAGAAAGAAAAGAATCGGCAGAATGGCGGCAAAAGCGCTGATAAACAGATTCCCAAACGGATCGTATATCTGCTGCCACATTTTCATCATCTCGCAATCTTCATGATGTTAGTATCTTCATGATGTTCAGTTATGCCTGCAGTTCAAAATGCGGTTTTAAAATTGCTTTTAACACACCTGCGCTATGCTTGAATTGCTGTTTTTCCTTTTCATTCAGGTCGAGCTCAATAATTTCCCTCGCTCCGCATCGGCCGACAACCGCCGGAACTCCGATATAAACATCATTTTCCCCAAATTCGCCTTCAAGATGTGCGCTCACGGTTAAAATCGCTTCTTCATTGCGGTAAATCGCTTTCGTAATACGCGCGAGGCTCATGGCAACTCCGTAGTATGTCGCACCTTTTTTCTCGATAATGTGGTAAGCGGCGTTTTTAACATTGTCAAACAGTTCATCAAGATCTTCTGCTTTGTATTTCTCATTTCTTTTCAGCAAGTCGCTGACGGGAACTCCGCCGATATTCGCGTGGCTCCAGACAGGCAGCTCCGTATCTCCATGTTCACCAATGATGTAGCCGTGGGCATTGTGGGCAGCGACACCGAAATACTCGCTGAGCAAGTAACGGAAACGGGCTGTATCAAGTGTTGTACCGCTTCCGATCACGCGTTCTTTCGGAAGTCCGCTGAATTTCCAAGTCGCGTAAGTCAAGATGTCGACCGGGTTTGTAGCGACAAGGAAGATGCCGTCAAAACCGCTGGCCATGACTTCTCCGATAATTCCTTTGAAAATTCTCAGGTTTTTTTCGACAAGATCCAGACGGGTTTCACCCGGCTTTTGGTTTGCTCCGGCGCATACGCAGACAATGTCGGCGTCTTTGCAGTCCTCATATGTGCCGTACCATGTTTTCACAGGATGTGGGGCAAATGCTTTACCGTGGTTTAAATCCATGACATCGCCCATTGCTTTGTCTTTATTTAAATCAATGATCACAAGTTCGTCTGTGATACCTTGGTTAATTAACGTAAATGCATAACTGCTTCCAACAAAACCCGCACCGATCAAAACTGTACGGTTGACTTTTTGGTTTCTCATGACTCATCATTCCTTTGCCGTTTGTTTTAAAATCTAAGCTGTTTGTGAAACTCTTCACATTCATATTGTGCAATACTTCACATACTTTTTCAAGTGATATACATTTTTATTTATGTCTATTTTGTGTCTCTACATACTTCTTCCTTAAATTTGTACATTTTTTGGTAAAAATATGCCTTACAGCTAAAGAAAAATTGGTAAACGTGCTGCAAAAGACTGCTTTATCTGCAAGTGCATCAGGCCCATTCCAATCTAAGTTTCCCCTTTTCAACAGTCATAACACCTCAAATCTTCAGCAACATTCAATCATCGCCGGGTATAATGCCGTCCAAATTAAAATTTTAAATATTCAATCTTTTAGTTTGTTAGTAAAGCTGACAAAAATACTGCCAACCCTATTCTATTTTGTCATGATAAATTCTAGAATCTATCGGATGGGGAGTGTTGCAATTGAAATTGGCGGATTTGAGGAAGAGCGGACACGCGCCTTCCTTGTTGTCATCTTTTTTATATTTCGATGTCAGCTTTATGATTTGGGTGTTGCTGGGGGCGCTTGGTGTTTATATTACGGCTGATTTTGATTTATCTCCATCACAGGTCGGATTGATTGTCGCCATACCTACTTTGGCCGGATCGTTTTTCCGGATTGTGCTCGGCATTTTAACCGACCGTTTCGGACCGAAAAAAACGGCTATTGGCGGAATGCTGGTGACGATGATTCCGCTGATATGGGGGTGGCAGTTCGGTTCATCGGTCGCCGAGCTGTATATCATCGGAATTTTACTCGGTGTGGCAGGCGCAAGCTTTTCCGCATCCCTGCCAATGGCGAGCCGCTGGTATCCGCCGCACTTGCAAGGCCTTGCCATGGGGATCGCCGGAGCGGGAAACAGCGGAACACTGCTCGCTACACTATTCGGCCCTCGCCTGGCGGAGCAAGTGGGCTGGAACGGCGTCATGGGATTGGCGCTGATTCCTCTGATACTCGTGTTATTCAGCTATTTCCTTATGGCAAAAGAACCTCCGAATCAGCCGGCGCCTAAACCGCTCAAAGACTATTTTGCTGTTTTCAAAGAAAGGGACACTTGGTATTTTTGCCTTCTCTACAGCGTAACATTCGGAGGTTTTGTCGGCTTGTCCAACTTTTTAAGCTACTTTTTTGCATCCCAGTATGCCGTTCCGGCGGTAAGGGCCGGCGAATTTGTCACGCTCGTCGTTGCATCGGGAAGCTGCCTCCGCCCTGTCGGCGGGTTGATTGCCGATAAAATCGGCGGCGTGCGTCTGCTGCAATTCCTCTTTATCGGGGTGGCTCTGTGCATGTTCTCAGTCAGTATGCTCCCGTCTCTTGGCGTTGTCACAGCCGCATTATTTATCGGCATGGGCTGCCTCGGGATGGGGAACGGCGCGATATTCCAGCTTGTACCGCAGCGATTTCAGCAAGAGATCGGGATGGTGACGGGAGTCGTGGGCGCTGCGGGGGGAATCGGCGGATTCTTCCTCCCGAATATTCTCGGAACGCTGAAGCAAATCACGGGTACGTATTCAAGCGGATTCCTCACCTTTACCGTTATCGCATTTTTGGCACTCGGACTGCTTTTGCTTGCTCAGGCCGGATGGAAAAAACAGTGGAAAACCGAGGAGAAATCAATTCGAATATAAAGGGAGCCGCTCGATTCTTTTCGAGCGGTTTTCTATTCCTGCCAGGACCGTGACGATTGGATGCTCGTGTGAATAGAAGCAGCGTATATCACCCTGATCCTCCCGATTGTTGAAATGAAGATTCAAGCACTTTTTTCGCGAATTCCAGCATCCCGCTGTAGAGCGGATAAAGCCCGTTTGGCTCTTCAGATTTGCGAACCTTCCAAAATCGATTGGCTAAATCCTCATGTCCCTTAAATGAGTGATCAAACAAGCACATGATATCCTCCGCGATTTTGCTGTTTTTCACAATCTTACTCACATAAGCTTTTCAAAAGAGATTCGTCAAATTCGAATACCAGATATTCATCCATATCATGTTGTCCGTATAAAGCAGGATGCCGATGACGATCATCAGCGCGCCGCCGATTTTCATGAGCATATTCGAATATTTCATAAGCGGCCTGATGTTTCCGATAAAAAACGCCATGAGCAAAAAAGGAATGGCAAAACCTAGAGAATATGCGGTGATCACCATGAATGCGCTCCCAAAATCAGGGTTCTGAAAATTTGCATATGCGATCGTTCCGAATATAGGCCCGATGCACGGCGTCCAGCCCGCCGCAAAAACCATTCCGACAAGCATTGAATTCAACAAGCCTATTTTCCCTCTTCTAAACGAAAGGCGCCGCTCCTTCATCATGAAAGCCGGCCGGAAAACGCCGAGGAGGAACAGGCCCATGACGACGACAAATATTCCACCCAGCATGCGGATCAAGTTATGGTATTGCAAAAACAGCAGGCCAAACGAGCTGGCGGAGAAACCCAATATGTAAAAAATTACAGAAAAGCCGGCCAAAAAAGCAGCCGCGTGAATCATCACCGATTGTTTGATGCGCTTTGCATCTCGGTCTTTCAAATCGCTGACCGAAATCCCGGTGATGTAGGAAATAAATGATGGATACAAAGGCAGGCAGCACGGAGAAATAAACGACAGGAAACCGCCGCCGAATGCCAGCCATAAAGCGGCCATATACTTCCATCCCCTTCATGTTTATATATTTTTTACCATGTGATTCTCTTTCTCTAGCATAACATAAAAAACCGCCTATCATGGCGGTGATTTTTTGTATATTTGAAGCCGTCGCCAGATCATCCGGCGGACGGCTTCTTCACTATCCTTTTTAACCGTTTAAAGCGGCTTTTTTCATATTGTCCTGAAGTTCCAATATGCGTTTTGCCCCTTCTTCGCGCAGGCGTTTGTTCTCATCTTCAATCTGCTTCGTCTCCTGCATGCCTTTGACAATCGTATTCCAAGACTGTTCGATCGTTTCAATATCGATGCTCGGCCTTCCGGACATTCTCGCGATTTCAACGGACTGGCTCGAAATATTTTCCGCGTTTCGCTTCAGCATTTCGTTGGTGCGGCGGTCGAGTTCGCTCATTGAATCGGCGACAAGCTTTTGGCGCTTGGCGGTCACCGCCTGGATGATGCCGTTTTTGAAAATCGGAATCGTAATGATGAATGCCGAGTTGATTTTTCCGATCAGCTTTGTGTTTCCGCGCTGGAGCAGACGGATTTGCGGCGCGGTTTGAATCGCAACCATCCGCGCCATATCGAGGTCATACACCCGTTCTTCCAGCGCTTGAATACCATTTCGAAGCGTATCAAGCTCCATCTGTGCCATTTGGTTACCGCTGGCCGCTTTCGCTTCATATTCAGGGATGAGCTGCTGCAATTCTTCTATTTTCATCTGGCCGGCTACGACGTATTTCTCCAGCTCCACATAGTAATTGAGGTTGCTTTCATACATTTCATCAAGCGTCACGGTCGATTTTGTCATTTCATCTTTATATTTCGAAATTTCGACGTTGATTTTTTCGATTTCACCGCCGAGCGTTTGATATTTTTTAAATATTTTCTCGATCATGCTGTTGCCGCGCTTAAATAACTTGGAAAGCAGGCCTTTCTGTTCTTCAAAGTCATTCTTGTCAAAGCGGTCCATGATTTTACCGAGCTGCGTCAACATCGCACCTGAATCTGTCACACTGTTTGTTCTCATCATAGAGAGAATACGGTCTGAGAACTTGGATATTTCAAGAGCGGGCTCTTTTCCGAATTCTAAAAGCTCCACTTGGTTTTTTACGTCAATTTGCCGTGTCAGAGCTTGCACATCGGGCTCCCGGCGGAGTTTGGCACGGATGTCTTCCGCTTTTTCAATCGTGATCTCTTCCTCTTTGCTGATATTGACGATGCTTGTTTCATTTGGATTTGCCATCAGAGTGGCTCCCTCCTTAAAAGATTTTATTGATGAACTTCCGGACGATTGACGGCTCTTTAAATTCCTGGTTGAAGGACATGTCATCAAGCCAATGAGTATCGAAATGCTGTCCATCGATATAGCGGTCAATACACTTATAGCCCGGCGGATTATAGATGATGATATCGATGCCGATTTCATTTAACAAAAGCAAGGCGGCCGCGTCTGAACGGGTGAGTGTTCCCGTCTGTTCAGTGTGGTACAAGATCAGCTTCGGCACTGTCTGTGAATAGTCAAATGTCTGAATCATATTCAAAAGCGCTGCCGGAAGCTGTACCGCCTGGGTAAACAAATACAGCTGCACATCGGCTGATTTTTCATTGTTCAAGGCCAGCATCTTCGGGCTTTTGCACAGCCTGGAAACCGCTTGGGCAATGCCGCGCTGCACTCCCTCAGGCAAATGCTTGTAGCGCCATATATTGCTCTCCATTAATCGGCCCGGATCGATCGCCCCCGTTTGATCAAGCGCATGGCTGTAATGGAATTGATAATTGGACGTCTCTTCCTTTGTAAACGGGAAGCGCCGGATCGTATGCGACTCCTTATACTCCGTCAGCGTCTGCAGACGGTCCCAATACTCTTTTTCATTGCTGGAGACGCCCATGACCATCGCGAATAAGTTCGGAATGTTGACCGTTGATTGAGACGCTTGAAAATCGGGTCTGATAAAGGCGCGTTCCTTCGCAATTAAAAACAGTTCATCATACGTGGTCTTCAAAGTCACGGAGACCGGGGTATGCTCCCTGAACTGCCAAGGTTTGTACATGAGCGAATCCTCATTGTGCAGAACAGTATCCAGCTCCTTCGCGGAACGGTACGCCACCGTTGATTTTCGCTGAGGCTTTTCAGTCGGGAACGGCTCTAATGCAGACGTGCCCGGGTATGTGAAAACAAAAGAAAGCTTTTGCTCAGGATCAAGCTGGCGAAATTCGTCTTTTCCCTTCGGATGAAACAGCAGCACATCACATCCGACAAGCATCAAATAGTATAAAAAATACCGTTGGCTCTTTGTGGTGTCCCCATACCAAACCACTTTCGGCATCGCATTTTCGCAGTCGGCTTCTTTCAGCCACTTCTCCAAATGATTGCCCATCCATTTGACAAGGTCGAGGAGGACCCGGCGAAACTCCGGATCGTTCAATCCTTTTTCATGAAAGGACTGAAACATCTGCAGCACTTCGATAAGCGCCTTCCTTAAATGGCGGTGCATCGCGGCGTCAGGGTGCTTAGGAATGAGCTGCTCCCCGTCGAGAAAAGCGGCAAACCGATTGACGGAAAGCCCTTTTTCTCTCTGATTGACCATATGGATGCGCTGTATGGCCTGAAACCTTTCCGGAGAAATGGTCTTATCAAGCGTCTCGCTTAACACATGCACATCACCGGACTCATACAGCTCATGGAGATATATGTAGTAATCCGTTTCATCGTGCGGCGTTCCGAGAATCCGTCCCGCCAGACGGCTTATCATCAGATGTCCGTTTTTTTCATACGGGGTTCTCTCCGGCAGCGGCTTCTTGATGATCTGCTTCCATTCATCATCATTGACCAGGGCGTTTTGAATATTAATCTCTTGATTCATAGCGCTCAGCCGTCTCCCCTTTCTTCTGAGTCAGTGTCACTTTTCCGTCCAAATACGGCACACATGCCCGCTCTTGTTACGGCATAGGTTGTCCCGAACTTTCGGATTGTTCCTGCAGGAAAATCATGCGCTCTCTTTCGGAGCGTAGACGAATCAATCCCCCACTCTTCACAAGCCTGCTGGGAACTGAGAATCTCGCTGCTCGTGAGATCGACTATTTTCATCATGGCTGTTCATCCTAAACATTCATTTGTTTTCTCCTGAGAATATTCACAATATATGATGCCGTCTGCGGCTCTTATTTTTGAGACCGGAGTGATGGTGCGGCATTTATACAGCAAAGGCGCTTTGCCCATTTCTCAACACCCGGCCCGGCCTAACTTCCGAACGATCCAAGATTTGAAAGCGGTTTGGACGCTCTAAGTATGTCTGTATAGCTGCGGTTTTCATGATATACACCGTAGATTTCAGCCTTTAATAATATTTTTTTGGCCCAGCTGAGGTACGGCTTGATTTCGATCATTTTATTTGAAAAAGAGCTTTTCACAACGCCTCGGGTGCCGTCGGCACTTTCGACGATGCTCAGGGCATCCAGATAATCTTCCATTGAGATAACGTGCAGGCTTTGGACCGCTTTTATTTGTGACGGATGAATCACGCTCTTGCCGTGAATGCCGTTGGCCAGATCAAGAAGCGTTTCATTGATCAATCCGTCTATATACCGATTGATCACAAGCGAAGATTCCCCCGCATCAGCCCAATTCGGCCCAAAAGTCTGAACTGTTCGCGAAGCATCTTCAAAGTACTCCCAGACAGGCCCCGAAATCACAAATTGCAAGCCGAAATAATTGACGATATCTTTGATGAAATCAGAGATGACCAAAACGTCATAAATCGGCGTTTCCGGTTTTCTTCTTATCCCATACAGACCGCACAAATCAGTCGCGCCGATCCTAATATTCAGAACGATATCTTGATAAAAGCCCAGCGTTGATTTTAATTCCTGTAACGCCTTTGCCCTCGTTTCCATTGCCAGCAGGTCGGGTGTCTCAAAGATCGGCATTCCGTACAGCACAATGCCGGATTCTTGCGACAATTTCGTTAAAGTATCAAGATAGTGCTCCGCATTCAGCATCGAAAACTTCGGAAATACGAATCCGGTAAACAAGTGAAGCGCGCGGCCGAGCTTGTTGCCCAATTCGAGCATTTGCTCAGGTTCCCGCACCCGGATAAACATCAGCGGCAGCACATCGCCGCTGATGTTCTGCAGTTTTTGCGCCTGGTAAATCATGTCGGCCTGACTGACAAGATTGTTTTCAGCCTGGAGAACCTCACAATCGCCGATCGAATCTTCAAGGCAAAAAACGACCGAGCACAGCTCAGGATACTTGTTATTGATCATGACATCTGCTATATCTTTTCGGTTCCCCGGAACATAAAGCGCAGCTCCAAGCGCATGCTCCAGAATGTGCTTCGGAGAGTCTTTAGTAACCGAACCCGGCAGTTTGAAAAAGACATCTTCTTTTTGAGAGGCGGATAAAAAATCAAAGTATTGCATATGGGTCACCTTCTTTGAATAAGAATCATACACCCCTTTGATGTAAAAAAGGGCGGAGCAGATATACTCCCCCCTTTATGTTTTGCAGTTTGTTATTCTTCCTTTGACGCCGCCGTTTGCTCTTTCACAGCTTTTTGCTTGTTCATATAGTGAATGATGAATGTCACGGCAAAAGCGATAATCAGAATGATAAAGAAGACGCTGTGCGGCATTTCAATATGCCATACACTCGCAGCCATTTTCAGTGCGATGATCCCGATTAAAACAAAGGCCGTTGCTTCAAGTTCAGGCACTTTGTCAATCAGCGTCAGGAAGAATTTCGCAACGGTTCTCATCATTAAGATGCCGAGCATGCCGCCGATCAGAAGCACCCATACCTTTTCAGATACGGCAAATGCCGCCAGGATGCTGTCCACCGAAAATGCGAGATCCATGAGTTCTACCGAAATGACAGTCGCCCAGAAGACCCCGAAAACGCGTACCATCCAGCTGTCTTTTTTGATGGCGTTTGATTCATCATCGCCCTCACCGATGAAGAAGTGCTTGATGACGAGCCATGCCAGATATGCGGCTCCGAGCAGTTTGATCCACCAGAATTTAATCAGGATCATACCAAGTCCAATGAATAGAAACCTAAAGAAGTAGGCTCCGATTAAACCGTACGTCAACGCTTTTTTGCGCTGTTTTTCCGGTAGGTGCTTTACCATGACGGCGAGAACGAGAGCGTTATCCGCCGATAAAAGCCCTTCCAGCACGACCAGCGAGCCGATCAGCCCCCAGGAAACGGGGTCCGTTAATACTTCCACCCACATTTCCCAATCGAAAAATGAGGCGTAAACTGACATAATATGATGAAATAAATCCACTTTGGTTACCTCCTAATGATGAAAAAGCAAGACTGAACCACGCAAACGTGATTCAGCCGGCAAAACTAGACTTGCAGGCCGTAGTTGCGGCAAAGCGATGCCAATCCGCCGGAAAATCCGCTGCCGATCGCATTGAATTTCCAATCGGCTCCATGACGGTACAATTCGCAAACAACCACCGCTGTCTCAATCGAAAAATCCTCTCCCAAGTCAAAGCGAAGCAGCTCCTCATTTGTTGATTCATCAACGAGCCGGACAAACGCATTTGAGACTTGTCCAAAGTTTTGGCTGCGGCTTTCCGCCTCGTGAATCGTCACCGTGATGCCGATCTTTTCAACATGGTCGGGTATTTTTGAGAAATCGACGTTGATTTGCTCGTCATCGCCTTCACCTTCTCCTGTCCGGTTGTCACCCGTATGAATCACGGCGCCGCTCGGATGCTCGAGGTTGTTGTAAAAGACGAAGTCGCGTTCATTGATGCAACGATCGTTCTGATCGACAAGAAAAGCCGACGCATCCAAATCAAAATCGGCGCCGCCAGTATATTTGTTTGTATCCCAGCCTAAACCGATCAGCGCTTTCGTCAAACCGGGGTTCGTTTTCGTTAAATCGATCCTTTGCCCTTTAGATAATTGAATCGCCATCGATAGGACCTCCTTTAAGAAATGTCAGGGACCGGACAAACGGACGCCAGGGCGGCGACTGCTGTCCGGATCGTCAAAATCAGCCGACCTGCAGGCCGAAATCGGTGGCGATCCTCGCCAGTCCGCCTTGATAGCCTGAGCCGATCGCTGAGAATTTCCATTCTTCTCCGTGACGGTACAGCTCTCCCGTGATCAGCGCTGTTTCAATCGAGAAATCTTCACCCAGATCATAGCGGATTAACTCTTCATTCGAGTCTTCATTGATCACGCGAACATAAGCATTTGACACCTGTCCAAAGTTTTGGCGGCGCGCTTCCGCTTCATGAATCGTAATCACAAAAGAAATCTTTTGAATGTCGGCAGGCACTGCATTCAAATTGATTTTTACCTGCTCATCGTCTCCTTCGCCTTCACCTGTTCGATTATCGCCTGTATGTATGACAGCTCCGCCTGCGCCTTCGGTCTGATTATAGAAAATAAAGTCCTTTTCAGAAGCGCATTTGCCTTCTGCATTGAGCAGAAACACGCTCGCATCCAGGTCAAAATCAGCGCCGCCGTCATATTGATTGACGTCCCAGCCAAGGCCCACGACGACTTTCGACAATCCGGGATTTGTTTTTGTTAAATCGATCTTTTGTCCTTTCGCTAATGAAATTGCCATGTTATCTCCCCATTTCTTTTATGAATGTCAGGCGTAGCGTTTGACGATTTCCGTAATGCTCGTATCGTTTGTGCCTTCTCCGACAGCGGTGAATTTCCACTCGGCGCCGTCACGGTAAATCTCGCCCGCGATCAGGCTTGTCCGTCCAGAATAATCGTCCCGCAGATTGTATTTGACCATCTCCACGCGATCGTTCATATTGACGATGCGTATGAAGGCATTTTCAATCATTCCGAAATGCTGGCTTCGTTTCACGCAATCGTATATATTCACGACAAAGACAAGCTTATGAATATGCGAAGGAACTTTTTGCAAATCTACGATGATTTGTTCATCATCTCCGCTGCCTTCCCCTGTCAGATTATCTCCGGTATGTTCGATGCTGCCGCATCTGCTCTTCAAGTTTCCGAAATAAATGACGTTCTTGTTCTCTGTGACTCTTCCGTTTTCCAGCATCAGCACGGATGCGTCACAGTCAATATTCGGGGCTCCTCCTCCAAACAGCTTTCCAAAAAAACCGCCGCTTCCGGATGCTACCGGGTCCCAGCCGAGACCGACCAAAATCTTCGAAAGCCCCGCTTTCCCTTTTGTTAAATCAATCCGCTGACCTTTCTCTAAAGAAATAGCCAAACTGTTCACTCCTCCGTTGAATCATGACTTTCAAGATCACAGTGCTGGATGAGAATAAGAGTTTGATAGATCCAATTATCACGCCAGCGTGATTCATATCTTCACAACTACAAGACCAATGAATCTTTATTTAACCTGCTTAACTATATATACGGAAAGATTCAGGGGAAAGTTTCGCGGTTTTTCGATATTTTTTTATCATCTTTTCATCCTGGCCAAAAGAGAGACGACAATAGTAGCGATTGCACGAAGTCATCGTGTTTGGTATAGTATATCTAAAAGATATATATCAAAAAGATACAGAAGGCGGTATGTATGACAAAAAGAAATCACACGACTTACGCTCTCCTTGGATTGATTACGGCCGGCTACCAGACGGGTTACGAAATGAAACGAATGATCGACCAAAGTTTGAATCATTTTTGGAAAATCAGCTACGGCCAAATTTATCCCGCGCTGCGCCAATTAACAGAAGCAGGCTGGGTCGCTGCATCTCCGACGCTCTCGGACAAAAAGCCGGACAGAAAAGAGTACCTGATTACCGATGAAGGTCAAAAAGCGCTGCATAGCTGGCTTGAAGAACCGATCAATGGCATCGCCTCAGAAAAAAACGAATTTTTGCTGAAGCTGTTTTTCAGCAAGGAAGAAGAGCGGGAGAAAACCGCTTTGAAAGTCAAGGAGTACCAACGAAAGCTTGAAGAACGGCTTGAGGCATATCAAGCAATCGAGCAGTCAATTCTTTCATGCAGCTCCCATTCAAAGGACAGAGAGTACTGGCTTTTCACTTTGGATTATGGAAAACGCACCACCTCGGCCGGAATTGAATGGTGTGAAGCCACAATCAACCGGCTGAATGGAAAGGAAGGGACCAATGGGTAAAACGATCATCAACAAGCCTTTTACTGCCGCCCCTGAAGATGAAGTCGTTGTATTTGTGATCGGGATGAGAATAAACAAGTGGCATGCTGTTCATAAATGGTGGCCGGTTTTTACCGCCATGGCCCCTATGATAAAAGAGCTTCATCAAAACAAAGACCTCGGCTTTCTGGCAACGGAATCATCCATCAATTTCAGGACGATTTTTCTCATTCAATATTGGCGTTCTTTCGAAGATTTGACAGCATATGCAAAGGCTGATAAACATATGGCGGCTTGGCGCCGTTTTTATCAGAAAACTGCCGCATCAGGAGCCGTTGGCATCTATCATGAAACGTATACAGTTCCAAAAGGGCGCTATGAGGCTTTTTACCATAACATGCCGTTGTTCGGCTTGGCAAAAGCGTACGGACATCAACCTGTCACCAGCAGAATCAAAACCGCTGAGCAGCGAATGCGGGGATCAGATATAGCGGGGAAATAAGCAGAAAGGAGCCTTATCGGTTACCCGATAGGCCCCTTTTCTGCTTAAAAAGCTCCTGCCCCGTCGCCTCCGCCCGCTCCGGGACCGCCCGCATCATATGCCCCGGCGTGCTCCTGCGAAGACGGCAGCTGCCAGCTGTAAAACGGATAATGCAAACAGCCTGCTGCGGCCATACCCAGGACAGGGGAAGCGTAATCAAGCCTGCTTGCTGATTGATTAAACCATCCTGCAGATTCATCCTCAACTTCAAGCACAATTGCATAGATCATCGTCTTTTCGTTTTGAGACAGGCTTCTCCCTGAAAACAAATCTTCTTTTCTCAGATGGTTTCTCCAAGAAAGAATCGATCTTCGGCAGATGGAAGCGTACCTGCTCTCTTTTACGGCCGGAATGAAGGCAATCAATAAGATAGACAGCCCGACGCATATGCCGTAATACAAAATGGTATGGATGCTGTCGATAAACACAGATGCTAAAAACAAGCCGGCCAAAAACAAAATCGTATACAGCTTTGATTTTGCAAGAACAATGCCCGCCGACAGTGCAAAGCCAAATATGACGCAAGCCGCCATGAATCCGGCCTGATGCACCACGTCTGCATACAGGATAAAGAGCAGGAGTCCGGTATGGACCGAAAGCAGTGAAAGCGACAGCATTCTCAGCCAGCGGTTTTCTTGAAACAGCTCCTTGAATTCAGGCGCTTGTCTGACACTTTCCGTCCATTTTTGAACCACGTTTTGAAGAATGATCCTCTTTCGTTCATATTTGCCCAGCTGTTCCTTATGCTTGCATTCCTCCTCAGTCGGCCCGCTGAGGGAATCCAGCCTGAACATATAGGTATCGCTGCCCGTTTGCTCAAAAAGTTTTTCAATTAAGAGCTGATCAGGCTTTGGCAAATCCACCTTGCTCCCGGAAAATTCGAATTGATATGTGTCATCAGGCGCCTCAGGATCGTCAAGAAACCTTTCTTCCGCCTGTACCTTCCGCATAGTGACCAATCCCCGCTGATAAAGCGAAAGCATGCCGGCCAGGAGATCACGGTCTGTGAAACGGCCTTTTTTGTAAAGAAAAGCGACAAGTACAGGATCTAAGGACTCGAGTTCTGCAAACGAAAGCATGGCACGGCGTCTCTTCTTCAAAAACGAAAGCATGACAGCCATGATGACCATGAACCCGACAATCCCCGAAAATATCCAAATCATCCTGTCTGCGCCGGCAATCCGTTCATCCCGATCGGCGTATCGTTTCGCCTCGTCTTTCTCCTCCTTCAGCAGCTCATCCTTTGTCTGATAAGAAGGGTGCCGGACCGCCTCTTTCAAGGCGCTCTGCGGAAAATATATCCTCAGTTCCGAGCCCGTGCCTGCGCGATAGAGTCCTGTCTCGTAGATGACTGATGAATCGTTCACCTTCGTAATCTTTCCGTTTCCTTTTTCACGCAAAAACGCATGAATATCACGTGCCTTTACCGAATCAGGCAGATGCACTTCAATCTTTACCCGGCCGAAATCCGTATTTGCCTTTTGGTAAAATGAATGAATCAAAATCGACGTGTCTTCAAACTTTTGGGCGGCATCTTCGATCACATAGCGAAACATCACTTTTTTTGTTTCATCCTTTGATGCCGAATAAGCATAATAAGTCCCGTCTTCTTTCTTTGTCTTCAACGGGATGGCTTGATCGCCTTTTTTTTGATGATTGGGAAGCAGATAGGCTTTAAAATTCTTCAAGCGGCTCGCGGTTTCTTCGCTGAACGATCTTGTCGCCCCTTCGAAAGAGCCTTTAAAATCGTATGTGTAAACTTCCTCTACGCTTAAATTACCGTTTTCTTTTACTGTCGCGCGTATATCAGCCCGCTCGATCGAAAAGGATTTGCCTGCTTCAGAAAAGCCTGTGACGAGAAAAAAGGCAATGAACATAAAAAAGAAAAAGGAGTGCTTCATCGTTTAGTAAATCCTTTCGTTTTTTGTATCTGCCTTATATACGGAAAAGCAAGGAAATTGTTTCAGCGGTTCACAGAAATGACAGAGATGACAATTTTATTATAAAAGCACATCTACGGTCTGCCGCACAAGCCATAAAAGAAAATATGCATCATTTCCTCTGTAAACTGTCTGTTTTTTTCAAAGGCTTCACCCAGAGTTTTTGAATGTTCAATGATCATATTCATAAAGATGAGAAAGCTTTCCGCGGTGATCTTGGGAGAGATTTCGCCTGACCGATGACCTTTTTCAATCATTTGGAGCATAAGGGGAATGATTTTTTCATCGTATTGCCGCTTTACATAATCCATTATTTCACTGTCTTCGATCATCACCTCTTTGACGACCGTTAGAGCAAATTTTTGATTATTGGCTTCCCTTTTCTGCAAAATCATCAATTCGATCTTTTCTTTAACGGAAATATCTTTGTTCATATATTCTTCAAAATCGCTGATGGACTGATCGATATAGTCTTTGAAAACCTCTTTCAGGAGCGCTTCTTTGCTTCCAAAGTAATTATAGATCGTCACCTGCGAAACATTTGCCGCTTTTGCGATATCGGTTATCCGGATGCGCTTTGGCTCCCATGTTTTGAGCATATCCAAAGCCGTCTTTTTGATTTTCTCTTTAATCAGCAAAGCCCTTTTTTCAAATCCGTTCATATAACCATCCTTACATATCTTTCTTAATGAAATTATAACATAAAAATATTTCACTAATTCCGTTGACAAAAAAGTTCATAAGAACGTAAAATTAGTTTTGTAATTATTAATCACTATTATTTCATAATTTTCATTTTGGAGGTGTCACATGCTGACAGTTGAACGTCTTACGAAAAAGTTTTCCAATAGCAAAGGTATATTTGATGTTTCATTTCATGTTCAAAAAGGTGAAGTGTTTGGATTTTTAGGTCCAAACGGAGCTGGAAAATCAACAACCATTCGACATATCATGGGGTTTATGAAGCCTGATCAAGGCGATATCAAAGTAAACGGAATGAACATCCGGAATCATCAAGGCGACATTCAGCGGCATATCGGCTATCTTCCCGGAGAGATTGCATTTATCGAAGGAATGACGGGAAAACAATTTCTCGATTTCATGGCAAACATGCACGGTTTAAAAGATACAGCTAAGCGCAATGAACTCATCGAACGGCTCCAATTCGATGTTCATACGCCGATCAGAAAAATGTCGAAAGGAATGAAGCAAAAAGTCGGGATTGTCGCTGCCTTTATGCACAGCCCTGAAGTCATCATTCTTGATGAACCGACCTCAGGCCTCGATCCGCTGATGCAAAAAGTGTTTATTGAAATCGTGCTCGAAGAAAAAGCGAGAGGAACGACGTTTTTAATGTCTTCCCACAGCTTTCCTGAAATCGAACGAACCTGTGACAGAGCCGCCATTATAAAAGACGGCATCATCATTGCCGTCAAAGATATCCATGAACTGCAGTCGATGCAGCGAAAGGTATTCGAAGTTACATTTGAAAACAAGGGCGACATTCCCGCCTTCATGAATTCGGGTCTGCAAATCGAATCCCGGACGGACAATCGTGTCAAAGTGGCCGTTTTAGGGAACCATGATCAATTTATTAAAGAAACCGCCAAATATCACATTCGGCACATTGATTCTTCTTCACAAAGCCTGGAAGAGATTTTCATGAACTACTATGACAGAAAGGGGACAGTGAAATGAACTTCTCCCTGTACAAACAAATGATGAGAACAAACATGAAAGGAATCATAAGCTACGGGGCAGGCTCCGCTTTCTATATTCTTTTGATACTGGGCATTTATCCAAGCATCGCGGGCAATGCGGAGGATATTGAGAAAATGATCAAATCAATGCCGGAAGGCTTTCTCAATGCTTTTGGGTTTGAAAACGGACTGGGGAATCTTGAAGATTTTATGTCTGGAGAGTATTACGGTTTAATCTTTATCGTGATTTTGTCGATCTTCTCTGTCATGCTGTCGACTAAGCTTTTGGCAAAGCTCGTGGATCAAGGGTCAATGGCCTATATTCTGTCTGCGCCGACAACGCGCGGCAAAGTGGCTTTCACCCAAGCAGCCGTTTTAACGACAGGTCTTTTGATCATTATGGCCGTGACGACAGCGGCCGGGCTGGCTGGCTACCATTTGATGCTGGGCGGTGATTACGATTTTAATGTGTCAAGGTTTCTCGTTCTGAACTTGCTCGGCTTTCTGCTCTTCTTTGCCGTCGGCGGCATCTCGTTCCTCTTTTCGGCCATTTCAAATGACGAAAAAAGAGCCCTCGGACTTTCCGGAGGCATCACGTTTTTATTCTTCAGCTTCGACTTGCTCGGCAAACTAAGCGAAAAGACGGAATGGATGAGGAGCCTGTCGGTTTTCTCTTTATTCAGACCTGGCGATATTGTAAACGGGAGCGCCGATATCGCTCAAGTGTCTCTTGTTCTTGCCGCGGTCGGTTTTGCCGCCTTCGCACTCAGCATTCTCATCTTTAAAAAGCGCGACTTGCCGCTGTAATATAAAAACGCCGCTCCCGATCAGGAACGGCGTTTGTTTCTGTATGATATTTTATTCAACGACCCGTCTGACAACTCCGCTGAAATGCGCTTTCCAGTACGGGTTGCTCATAGAATCGACGGATACCCCGCGTGAGCTGTTATCGTTCAAGAATGTTCCATTGCCAAGATAAATACCCACGTGGCCATTCGTTTTGTATGTGTCAAAGAAGACCAAGTCTCCACGCTTCATTTCAGACGCGCTCACAGCTCGTCCTTTGCCGACAAGCGTACTTGTTGTCGCACCGAATCCAAGCTCTACACCTGCTGATGCATAAGCCCAGCGCACAAATGATGAGCAGTCGAAACGACGGTTGTCGATATCAGCTTGAGAACGTCCGCCTCCCCATACGTACGGAGATCTGCCGACGATGCTTGAACCTGTGCTGATGGCAGCTTCAATTGCGTTTCCATTGCTGCTGACAACAGAACCGGAAGAGTAGTTTCTTGACGGGCTGCTGCTTTTCTTGCTGCTTGAAGAACCGCTGTTGGACGATCCGTTGGATTTGCTGACTGAACCTGAGTTTGATCCTGAGTCTGACTTTTCAGCCGTAGCAGATTCTTCTTTCGCTTTTGCTGCTGCAGCCACTGCAGCTCTTTCTTCTTTAAGTTTTTGTTCAAGAGCGGCTTCTTCTTTTGTCAGTGAGCCCGCTTCTTTTTTCAGATCGCTCAGCTCTGATTCTGCTGCCGCCTGTTTCGTTTGCAGCTGCTTAGAAAGGTTCGCCTGTTCTTTCAGCTGTTTATCAAGATCCGATTTAAGCGTTTTTAAATCGGCTAAAGTTTTTTGGATTTCATCCAGTTTTGTATTTAAGTCAGACATTGCTTTTTCAAGCTTGTTTTTATCTTTCTCCTGCTCGTCAAGCAGGTCTTTATCCGCGTCAACAATTGTTGAAACAGCCGTTGCACGAGTGATAAAATCTCCGAAGCTTTGTGCGCCCAGAAGGACATTCAGATAGTTTTGGGATCCGCCGTTTTCCTGCAGGCTGCGCACGCGATTTTTAATCACTTTTGAACGCTCTTCAATCCGCTTTTCAGTTTCTTTGATTTCTTTTTTCAGAGCTTCCACTTCTTTTTTGGTTTTTTTGTTTTCTTTTTCTTTGTCTTCGATTTTGTTGCTTGTTTCAAGTGCTTTTTTATCAAGCTCTTGGATTTTGGCTTCAAGCTTTTTCTGCTCGTCTTGCAGCTTGGCGATTTCTTTCCGTTTGCCCTCGATGCCTGAATTCACTTCAGAACGCTTTTGCTGAATTTCTTGTTTTTGCTGAGAGGTTTCTGCCGATGCCGTGTTGTTCATAAAGGGGGTAAATAGACTAGCTGTTCCGAGAATCGACGCTAAACCAAAAGTATAAACCTTTTTTTTCACTTTCTACTCCTCTTTCCTTTATGTATTCTTGTTTTTTCATTATGTAAATTCGCTTGAACATTATTAAAAAATGAATCTTATGACCTATGATTAATATATCCGTTACCGATGTACAGACGTTATTATACCATCTATTTTCGACAATAGGCGTCAATTTATATTACATTTATATTTCGTTTTTGTTTCAGCAGTGTCATGTTTTGACTCATCTTGTTTTAACTCTCGTATTCTCTTCGATTTGACCCTTCCTGCTGTTTTTCATATGCTTGTCTTACTGAAAAGGAAGGCCGGTGACAAATGATGCAGCTCAGTGTTCTTGACCAGGTTCCAATATCAAAAGGCTCAGATGCGTATTCAGCCTTGAAGCATTCTGCAGAGCTGGCAGAGCTCGCGGATCAATGGGGGTACAAAAGGTATTGGTTTGCCGAGCATCACAGCACACGCGGACTTGCCAGTACCGCTCCCGAAATCATGATCGCACACATTGCGGCAAAAACTGCAAACATTCGCGTCGGTTCGGGCGGTGTTCTGCTTCCTCAATACAGTCCCTTTAAAGTGGCTGAAAGCTTTCGGCAGCTTGAAGCCCTTTATCCCGGGAGGATTGACCTGGGGATCGGCCGCTCTCCGGGAGGCACAGCCAAAACGAGGCTGGCGCTGACAGACGGGGTTCATAAAAGCCTGGACGAATTCCCGAGACAGCTTCAAGACTTGTTGGGCTTTTTGACTGATTCCGTCCCTTCCGGACACGATTATTTCGGAATCAAAGCGGCCCCTTTGACGGATTCGCCGCCGGAGGTGTGGCTTTTAGGGCTTGGAGAAAACAGCGCGAAATTGGCCGGTGACATGGGAGCGGGATACGTATTCGGACATTTCATCAATTCCGCAAGAGGGAGGAACGCCTTTCAATTATATCGGGAAAGCTTTCGGCCTTCTCCTTTCTTTAAGCGCCCCCAATCTTTGGCCGCCGTTTTCGTCGTTTGTGCGGAATCCGATGAAAAAGCTGAAGAGCTTTGCTTGAGCCAGGATTTATGGCTTCTAAGAGTTGAAAAAGGATTGGACAGTCTTGTCCCAAGCATTGAGGAGGCAAAATCTTCCGCTTACACCGCTGCCGATAAAAAAAAGCTTGCCCACAACCGCAGCCGTATGGTGATCGGGTCTCCTCGAACGGTCAAAAGAAAACTGCTCGAGCTCTCTGACCGATATCAAACAGATGAGTTTATGGTTTTGACGAACGTTTACCGGTTTGAAGATAAGAAGCAGTCTTACGAAAGACTTGCAGAGTTATTTTGACCAAAAAACATCCCTTTTCAAAATCCGTTGAAAAGGGATGTTTTTATTAAAACGTATTATAGACATTCTCACACTCTTCCGCTGTCGGCTCATAAAAACAATGCGCTTTAAAGCGGCCGACATGCGGCTGATTATACCACTGTGCGGGACACGCCCCTGCCGGTCTGAAATACCACAAACTGAACTTTGCCGGCCAGAGCCGCTCTCCGTTGATCGCCCTGCGCGCCAAGCGCCTTTCGCTTTCCCGTGCCCTTTGATAGAAATAACCGTGCGTCACGGCTTCAAACGCATGCGGCTGATGGATCATCTGCGGAATGGTGCGAAGTCCCACAAAGTCGGAACAGTTTGCCCTGATGCGGTTGATTCCGACATTTCCGACCATCAGCATTCCTTGCACGCCTTCGCCTTCAGCCTCCGCTCTCAAAAGTCTGGCCAAAAGATTGATATCTTTAGAAGAAGCCTTAACTACTGCCATATTAGTCACCCCCATGATGTCGTCACCTTTATCATATTCTGTTTCATTTAGGTGATGACGATTTCGGGATTTATCTTTGACATTCCCCTTGAAAGAAAGCTATTCTTCTATTATCAGAACCCGAGAAAAAACAAAGGGGAGCGGAGGGATCGGATTGTCAGTATTGAAAAGCCCTGAATGGGTATACAAACGATTAAGGGAAAATCCGGACCAAACGGTTATTGTCGATGTGAGGTTTCATTTGACAAAACCGGACGAAGGCCGGAAAACGTATACGAAAAGCCATGTGCCGAGAGCCGTTTACATTGATTTAAAAGAGGATCTGTCGCGTAATGCGGAAGTGCACGGCGGCAGACATCCGCTTCAAGACCCTGACCGTCTGGCCGCAAAGCTTGGGAAAATCGGCATTGACCGGGAAACAGATGTCATTGTTTATGATGACAGCGGCGGCATGTTTGCAGCGCGCTTTTGGTGGCAGCTTCACTACCTCGGGCATGACAGCGTCTATATTATGGATGGGGGTCTGTCCAACTGGATCAAATCGGGCTATGCGATGACCGCCGAGGTTCCCCGTCCTATCCAGCGCGAGTTTAAGCCGGCGCTCAGAGAAAACGAACTCCTTGATGCCGGAGACGTGCTGAAGCGAATCGGCAGAAAAAACTCCATCCTGATTGATGCGCGTGATCCTTCTCGATACACAGGGGAAAACGAGCCACTCGATCACCGGGCCGGCCATATTCCCGGAGCCAAAAACTTTTTTTGGAAAGGCAATCTGACCGAAAGCGGATTATGGAAAAGCAAAGAACAACTCAGACAGCACTATGCTGTTTTAGACCCGGACAGTGAAATTGTCGTCTATTGCGGATCGGGCGTATCAGCCTGCCCAAATGTGCTCGGCCTGAAAGAAGCCGGATTTGAAAATGTGAAGCTGTATGCCGGCAGCTGGAGCGATTGGATCAGCTACCCCGACCATCCGATCTCCACTGGGACAGAGGACGACACCTGATCTTACAAGAGACGGCGGCCGGGGGCCTTTGTGCCTTAGCCAGCCGCCGTTTATTACATGTTTTTGCTCATAAACGCCTTTCCGTCATGGGCATCGATAAAGTACGGGTAGACCGGCCGGTAAATAAGCCTGTAGAAGTCATCCTTTTCCCGACTGTAATCCCTTTCCCATTGCAGCTTCACATCAAATGCCGCTGCAAAAACCGCTTTCGCTTCTTCCTCTGAAATAGATGGCGAAGGACTCAGATCGGCCAGCGCTTCCGGCTCGATTTCCGGACCGTTATAACCGACGACCCTGCCGGTTGTCCGACTGATACTGATATTGGCAGAGCCAAGCCTTAACGGCACCTCTTTGTATTGAAGATCAAATTGAAAAAAAGCGTTTTGCCTGTCCCCGTCATTTTCCGCCGGATGCATTCGAAAAAGCTGATCTGCGCCGGGATAAAGCTTGTACAAAAATTGCAGCGCCCGTTTCAAGCAGTCTTCCACGCTCAAGGAAAGGTGTCCTTCTGATTTGATGAAAGAAGCTACCCCTTTGAGCTTCCCTGACTTTTTATCTTTCATGATTTTCAACGTATTTTTGTTCCATGTTTCGAAATAGCCGGCTATACTCCGGTCTCTCGGCTCAGGTTCGTTTCCCAGGCGCCATACCGTTCCAATTGACTCTCCCATATCGGTTTCACGGATTTTCCGCATCGAAGGAGTATAGCCGATCATGTCATCGATATCAGCATGACGGTCAGCCTCAGGCAGCAAAGGGAGCGGCAATGTTTCCTCCTCTTCCTCTTCATCCGCCGCAGGCTTCATATGGCATTTTCCCGTGATATCGGCAGGATAGCTGAAAAACGGCAAGTCTGCTTCGTAAATGAGATGCGGGCGATCATCTCCCCCTTCATAAAGCTCACTGCGGACTTTTTCGACCGCCAATTCGAATTGAATATGTTTAAGATAATCGGCTGTCACCGATTCCTTATCAGCGATCTGCTTTGGAATGGAGAAAGAGCTTGTTCCACCGTTATAGCGAAACTCCATCACCTCTCCGTTCTTGGCGACCTTGACGTAAAAGCCTGTTTGCGGCAGCGGAAGATCAAGGACAGTCTGAACATACGTAAAACGGACGAATTGTTCTGTTTCCTTCTTTTCATGGTAAACAAATTCATGAGACGCACTCGGGTAATGCTGTTCTGTAAACTGAAGGGCGATTTTCAGCAGCCTTTCCTCTGGAAGAGATTCCTCGACCGCCGGTTCATACTCTTTTGTCAAACTGATTAAGCGGCCGTGATGATCTAACTCTACCGATATGTCCTGATCCGGCTCTTCAATATCCTTCCAGACGAAAAAAACCGGCCTCTCTTTTTCGTCCTTTTCTCCGTAATCTTCGATCATGAGCTGATAATGTGAGGGAACCTTACTGATGGACTGCGCTTTTTGTTTTAACTGTTCACGAACCAAATCCTGTCTACCTCTCTTTCATTTTCGTCTCCTTATGTATACGAAATATACCATTAATCGTTTCATGAAAATTGAGATAATTGGATTTAAATGGTGAACTTAAATGGCGATTTTAACCTTATGCTAAAATATCTCATTCCTTTTGGTACGCCTTCCATCTCAAAAATGCCTTTGCGGATCAGCTCTAAAATGCGGTACTCGATGAATTCATCTCCGATGTTCTCCTTCAGATGGCCAATGACTTCGCCGATCAGGCGGGGACAGTTGATAAAGGTATTGGTTGAACGGTTTTTTTGAAGCTGTGCGAGCTTGCCGATGATGAACGAATCATAAAAGTCTTCTTTCACGCTTTTAATTCTGCCGTCTTCCCATACTCGCAACACGCTTGTCTGCTGAGACAGCGCTGTCCATTCCTCCGCAAGGCCCCGTCTTTCAGCGGCTGTCAAAGCCGACTGATCCCCTTGTTCATAAATGAATCTCAGTTTTTCATCATTCAATTCACCAGAACTTCGGGTATAGGGAAAGTACTTCGACGTATTCAGATGGAAAACAGCCAGGTTCATTTGCCGAAGGATATGATGTACAAATCTCAGGCCCGTTTGTTCGTGTGCATGATCGCCCGTCCACATAAAGACGGAGGCTTGCTCCTGAATACGGCTTAATGCAGAAACCGCATCTTCAAAACGGCTGTATATCTCTCCAAGCTCGTGAAATCGGTCATTGAGATATGTTTTCAACCATTCATAACGATTGACCCTGCCTTCTTTAATTTCCAGGTTTTGAAGCGGCCCGATGGAAAATAATTCAGGAATGACGATCAGACTCTTTTCCTGGGTTCCTCCCGACTGTTTGAGCATCATGTTAATACTGCCGCCGGCAGATTCGCCGAAGGCAATGTGAACGACATTGTTTTGCATTATAATCTCCTTGTTAGTTAAGTTGTAATAGCATTAAAGCTATTAAACTCATCTTTTTAACTATTATATACAAAAACAGGATATAAAAGGTGACGCAATAAAAAACCCCCCATTCCGCCATTCGAAAAAGGCAGAACGGGAGCTGAAAAATGCACTTGCTATTCCAGCTGTGACGGGTAAAGCGTCATGCCGCCGTCAACGAACAAAGTCGCGCCCGTTACATAGGCGGCTTCTTTCGACACAAGCCATGCCGCTGCGGAAGCCACTTGTTCAGGCTCGCCAAATTCGTTCATCGGTATCTTTTTCAGCTGTGCCGACTTGTGGCTTCCCTCCAAGTCTTCATTGCTTTCGGTTGCGATCGTTCCCGGCGCGATCGAATTGACGCGGATTCCTTTGTCCGCATAATCAAGGGCAAGCGTTTCTGTCAAAAGCTTCATTCCGCCTTTTGAAGCGGAGTAATGAACATTTTTCGGCCTCGGAATTTGCTGATGAACGCTTGATATATTGAGTATGCTCCCTTTCATGTGGCGGTCCGCCATATATCTTAAGGCTTCCCGTGCGCCGAGAAACGTACCGGTTAAATTAACGTCGATCACTTTCTGCCATTCACCAAGTTCAAGTTCGTGCGGGAGGGCTTCTGCGCCGTTAAATCCTGAATTATTGACCATGACATCAAGTGAGCCGAAATGTTCAACTGCTGATTTAATCAGCTTTTTTATATCCTCTTCAGAAGACACGTCAGCTTCTACCGCAAGGGCGTTTCCGCCCGCTGCTTGAATATTGTCGACGGCTTCCCGTGCGCCTCCGGGATCGCTGTGATAATTGACAACCACATTCATCTTTTCTTTTCCAAACCGTTCTGCAACCGCCTTGCCTATACCTTTTGAAGAACCGGTCACAATTGCTGTTTTTCCTTTTAAATCACTGTACAACTTAAACCCCCCTCAATTTCTTTTCTTCATGTACATTACCCGGTATCAATATGATCAAACAAAATGTTAATACATGCCTCTAGTATGATCTTTTTTGAACATATGGAAAATTCAGAATTATTTTGTTAATATCTAACTTGAACTTACAACAAAATAAGGAAGTGATACGATTTGGTTAGTAAAAAGAGTGTTAAACGAGGTTTGATCACAGGTCTCATTGGTATTTCTATTTATTCTTTAGGTATCCACCCGGCCCAAGCCGCACCATCGCCTCATTCTCCTGTTTCAAGCGATCCTTCATACAAAGCGGAAACATCGGTTACCTATGATCCAAACATGAAAAGCGATCAATACGGCTCGTATTCAAAGGCATTTACAGGCACCGGCAAAGTGAATGAAACAAAGGAAAAAACGGCAAAAGAGTCCTCCGCCAAAGCTCCTTACAGCATTAAATCGGTGATTGGTTCTGATGATCGGACAAGGGTGACCAACACAAGCGCATATCCGTACAGAGCGATCGTTCATATTTCAAGCAGCATCGGTTCGTGCACCGGATGGATGATCGGTCCGAAAACCGTCGCAACAGCCGGACATTGCATCTATGACACATCAAGCGGTTCATTTGCCGGGACAGCTACTGTTTCGCCGGGACGGAACGGGACAAGCTACCCTTACGGCTCTGTTAAATCGACGCGCTACTTTATTCCGTCAGGATGGAGAAGCGGTAACACCAATTACGATTACGGTGCAATCGAACTAAGCGAACCAATCGGCAATACTGTCGGATACTTCGGATACTCGTACACCACTTCATCACTTGTCGGGACAACTGTTACTATCAGCGGTTATCCAGGCGATAAAACAACAGGCACACAATGGCAGCATTCAGGACCGATTGCCATCTCCGAAACGTATAAATTGCAGTATGCAATGGACACGTACGGAGGCCAGAGCGGTTCACCGGTATTCGAACAAAGCAGTTCAAGAACGAACTGCAGCGGTCCATGCTCGCTTGCCGTCCACACAAATGGAGTTTACGGCGGCTCTTCGTACAACAGAGGCACCCGGATTACAAAAGAAGTGTTTGACAATTTGAGCAACTGGAAAAACAGCGCCCAATAACACACGAAGACAGCCCGCTTCCTTTTGGAACGGGCTGTTATATCTAACGGCTGCACACTTACTTCACATTAAGCCTGTACTTTTTTCCATCTATTGATATCGTGAAATTTGAAGGGCCGCTGATCGGCAAATAATAAACAAGCTGAAACTCCGCCGCCTCACCAGGTTTAATCGTTTTCCAGCTTGATAGAGTCACTCCGATGCGGTGGAAATCTCCCGTCAGTCCGCCAATGTTCGGTCCCGTATGCCCTTTAGCAATCACTTCAACTTGATCGCCGCTCCAGCTTCCAAACCGAGGGGAAGTGGATGTCGGCACATCAAATTCGATAACAGAACCTCCCGTAATCGTGACATCGCTGTTATTGATCAGCTTCATTACCGGGTGGATCGGGTAATTTTGATCTCCTAATGGAAAGTTCGTCAGCTCTATGTCTACATCCAATGATTCATCAGGAAAAGGCGATGTGCTGAGCCGGTTATCGTATGGTGTTGTATCCGAGAATTTGTGATACAGCGTGCTCGTTAAAGTATTGCCAATATCGAATTCTCCTTTATTGCCGTTTCGTTCGGGATACCAGTCATAATCGCCGCTCAAATCCCAAAACATGACACCCCCGATTCCTTTATCAACGACATAATCCGCCTTCGTTTTGATCGATTCCTCATCCTCTGTCGATAGAAACACTTTCTTTTCTGGATTCCAAAGCCAAGGCGCTGCCAGCCCCGCGTCATAATGCCTTTGATAAGCGCCTGTCAAATCAGCCTTGCTCAATCCATACCTTTCCAGATAAGAACCGGCAATGCCCTTTTCAAGGTTTTTGGCGTGCCACATCGGGTTTGCCCCTGCTCCAATTTCATTCCCCTGCTCATCTTTATCGTGCCAAATATTATCGATTCCAGTTGCTCCGTCACCGCATTGCCTGAGTCCCTGAGGACAATCTGCGCTTTTGGATGTTCCCCACAGCCCGTTTACTCCGCCGTTCACATTCTTCCAGCCTCTCGTATAATAAGGAACACCGATATTGATTCGCCCCGATTCCATAGCTCCTCTAAAATAATGGTAAGCCCAGTCCGTATTTAAATATCCGATCCCTTCGTATTCCGGCGTAGTATATATGTTGGAATGCTTGAGTTCGGCATCTTCGCCGTTATCGAATAAAGAAGCGTTCGGTCCGACAAACTCATTCCAGGCTCCATGAAGATCATAGGACATGATATTGACATAATCGACATATCGAAGCGGCTTAAACGTTTCCATCCCTCTCAGTAAATATGCCGATGATGGCGCTGCAATGGTCAGCATGTAGTACTTTCCATCTTCAGCGGACGCTTGATCAAGCTTTTCTCTTAATATTTTCATCAATGCCTCAAAGCTTTTATTTAACCCGTTGCGCCGCGGATTGGCGATGTTCCAATCTGCAGGATTTCCTGCATCCTGCATTGATGTAGGGTACTCATAGTCAATATCGATTCCATCGATCTCGTATTTTCTGAGAAACGCAACGACCGACTCCGCAAAGGTGTGAATACCCTTGTGGTTTACAGATCCGTCTCCATTCGTTGTCATCGAATAAAAGCCGCCGCTTGGAATCCGCTTCCCGTCCCTGTCAACATAACCGCCGGTTTCGGCCCAACCGCCGACAGCCGCCAAAACTTTTACATTCGGGTATTTCTCTTTATATTGATGGATAAGGTTAAAATGCCCCTTATACGGCAAGGTTTGATCCATTTTTACATCGGAATGCTCCGGCCAGGTCATCCCGATGGACGGGTTGTTCTCATCTGTCTCATCTCCGACTGAAATCCGATGATCTTCCCCGATGTGGGCAAACGCATAATTAATGTGGCTCAAGTACTTCCAGGGGATATCATTTACTAAATAACGATCTTGATTGCCTTTTCCAGTACGCCAGCTTGTAAAGTACCCGATGATTCTCCGGTCTAACTGATTGGCAAGCTTTTCACGGCCGTCCCGGTCGTATACATCGCAGTACGGCACATGTTCAACGCCTGAGTCCCAAAGCCCTTCCGGACGGCAGTCCGGTTGTTCATTTGAAGTCTCTGCAGAAATGTGCCGGTTCGGGATAAAAAGCGCAAGGAGCAGCACACAGGATAAAATAGATGAAGCGGCTATCTTCATGTTTATTCAGACTCCTTTGTCCATAAAGAGAGACGTGAGAAGCTTTTTCCCAAATCTCTCTTTATCGTTTTCTATCCATTTGACTTTCTGTTATTCGCAGCCTCCGACCAGCCGCCATACGCCCCATTCACCGGATTGATCCGGCCGGTCGCCTTTCGTCCACCATTTCGCTTCATACACTTTTCCATTAAATGCAACCCGCTCTCCGCCCGTGTATGCGTTCGTCTCTTTCCATTCGTCATATGAACATGCCTGGTCAGAATTCGTCGTGACCTTTACTGTTGGTCCGGTATGGAGTTCTCCATCGGCATCCTTTGCTGAAACTGTAAATGAGTAGGCCATACCCGGCTTCAAGTTGCCGATTTCCGCTGATGTTTCTTTTACAGATATCGACCGGTTTTCAAATGACACGACATATTCCGTAATGTTTGCTCCGCTGCTCGGCGCATCCCAAGCCAGGTTGACACTTGTAGCAGTTTTTCCGGTTACACGCACATTCACAGGTGCCGATGAAGGCGGCTCCGGATTGCCTCCGTCCGGTGCAAAATCTAAATCGGCTGCCAATTTATTGAGAAGCGTCCGATTGGAATCGCCGCTGAAATCCCAGAACATCGCTCCGCTTAATCCGTTTGCTTTAATAAAATCCGTTTTGTGGCCGAATGATTGTTCATCATCATAAGTGATGAAATTGCCATTTTCCGCGTTATACAAAAACGGCACTTTCGCTTGATCGTTCCAATACCTTTTATAGCCGTTTTGATTTACATAATTCTTTTCAAGATCTGAAAAGTCGAATACTCCATTTTCCCATGTCCCTTCTTTCGCCGGTCCGCACTTCTGATATTCTCCGTGGCCGCCGGACTCACAACCGCTCCAGCCCCTTCCGTAGAACGGTGTTCCAAGCACTAATTTGTCCCCTTTGACACCGGCTTCCTTATAGCGTTTCACAGTGTTTTCAATGTTGTAGGTCTCAGCATTTGGAACGCCTGCTTCTTTTGCTTTTGGATCATAGAACAGCGGCGCATTATGGGCGCTTATGCTTTGCCATCCGCCATTAAAGTCATAGGTCATGATGTTAATCCAATCCACGGTTTGAGCAATTTTATCAAGCTCAGTGTTGCTCACATACTCCGGACTTGCGCCGGATGCGATCGTCAGCAAGTATTCCTTGCCGTCCTTTGCTTCTGCAGCATCAAGTTTTTTACGCACCTCTTGCAGGAGCAGCGTGTAATTTCTTTTATCTTCCGGCCGTGTACTATTCCCCGGCAATCCTCCGCTGACCGGGTATTCCCAGTCAAGATCGACCCCGTCAAACCCGTATTTCCTTAAAAATTCAACGGCCGAAGCGGCGAAATTCCCCCTTGCCACAGGATCTGCCGCGACATCTGAAAAGCGGTTAGACCAAGTCCATCCGCCGACCGATATGAACGTTTTCAAATGAGGGTGGCTCTTTTTCAGCTTCAGCAATTGTTTAAAGTTGCCGCGGATCGGTTCATCCCAGACATCCCCGGGATTTGACTTTTGTGCGTCAATCCAGGGATCGCCCATTACGATTGTTCCATTTGGCGCGTCGATCACTCCGTTTTCATCCTGACATGACCATGTTTGGGGATTGGGGCCTGTCGGATCGGGGTTCCCGTGCCTTCCTTCCCAGCAAATATCAGCAAAAGCATAATTAATGTGGCTGACTTTTGAAACGTCCATATCCCAAACTTGAAAATTCCTTCCGTAAGCACCCCATGATGGATAGTAGCCGATGATTTTATAGTTTTTTCCGGAATCGGCCTTTGCAACTTCCCCATTTACAAATGACAAGCTCAGCAACATGACAAAAATGAAAGAAAAAACGAAAAACTTTTTGCTTTTGTTGACCAACACGATGTTCATCTCCTTTTCATCCAATTTTTTTGACAAACCATGAAACTAGAAATCTCCTATTCCTCACCGCCTTTTTTGTTTGTTTTATATTTTTCCTTGTCATCTAATAGCTGCAGCTGCACAGAAGCCAACAAGGGAAAACGCTTACATAAATGAGATTGACATCATGATTTCATTAAAATTTCGGGTGTGTTCGTTTGGAAAAGCTGGTTGTGCTGAGGGTGAAACACGTATAGATGTCTATACATTTGCGTATAAAAGAAGACTTTTTAATGGCGAAGGGTTGCTGAATTTGTTATGACAAATCTATATTAATCAGAATTTTCTGAACTGTCAACTTGAAGACATTGACTACACAACCGCCGCTTTCTACTCCATTTAAGGAATAGAAGCGGCGCCTCTAGCCTCTTCATAGACTAGCGTAAGACGTAAGACGAATATCCGGACATTGTTGCAAAGCCGATTTAAGAGAAGGTTCCGTCAGCAGTGAAAGTTCATATACCCGAGGATAATGGAAAGACGATTTTTCAAGCAGACATTTATCGACGTAAGCCGGATGGCACATCACTTCAATCACTGCTGCGTCTTGATAATCACGAAGGATGCTCGAAAGATCCTTCAATCGATCGACTTTCAGCTCAAAAGCATCGTTCGACCTTACACCCTTCCACAGTGAAGGATGATCATGATTGACCTTTCTGCATGGCAGGTCATACTCTTTCGCAAGCTTTACAAACACCTCAGGGAGATTTCCGTATGTATGAATATGATGATGGCTGTCGATATGTGTCGGATTTAAACCGAAAGACAAAGCTTTCTCTATTTGCGCTTTCCACTCTCGGTATACTTCATCAAGGTCAATGTCGAAGAAACCCTGGTAGTACAAAAGCTTGCGAAAATTCCCTTCTTCATCCGTTATCGTATGCAGTCCGCCGAGAATCGGGCGCCCGGCCGTCAATGCCAAGTGGACGCCGACTCCGAGTTCACGATTTTGCCGTGCGAGTTCGACGGCATGCTCCGCTTCTTGCATATTGACCATGAGCGTAGTCGATGTGAGCACCCCGTGCTGGAAAGCTTCAATGATTCCAAGGTTGACTCCCCTTGAAAATCCAAAATCATCCGCATTTATGATTAGAGATTTCACCTTTCATTCCCCCTTTGTTCATAATCACGTTCAATGAAGAACTCAACACGGTCACCGCGAAAATAGGCCATAGAATACTCGACGACTTCTTCCGACGCCAAAAATGTTTGCGTCGATATCTGGAAGCAAGGTGTGCCTTGTGTAATATTTAAATGTTGTGCAATCTCCTCATCAGAAATCACAATTTTGATTTGTTCCTCTGTTCTTTTTATGTTGTTTCCTTGCCTGCTGATGCACTGGTAAAGTGAAATATTCGCCATTTCTTCCGTTACTTCGGGGACGAGATCCGTTCTGATATAGGCTGTTTCAAACTGGATTTCTTCATCGTCCGCATAGCGGATTCTTTTGATTTGATAGACCATTTGTTCAGCGTCGATTCCGAGGAGGGTTTGGATTTTTTCAGACGGCTTTATTTTTTGCAAATCAACAACTTTGATTTTCGGTTTAAAGCCTTGAGCCTTCAATTGCTCTGCATAACGGAGGCTGCTGGAGCTCAAGATCTGCTTTACTTTTCCTTTGGCGACAAATGTCCCTTTTCCCTGCTTTCGGTAAATGGCCCCTTCCATAAGCAAATGATTCAGCGCGGTCCGCAGCGTCGTCCGGCTGACATCATACAGTTTGCAAAACTCGGACTCCGTCGGCAGCAGGCTGCCAGGCGGATAATAACCGCTTTCAATCTTATCTACAATATCTTGTTTAATTTGACTGTGGAGCTGTGGTTGTTTCGCCATACATGTTCTCCTTTGGGGTGTGTTCGTAATTATAGAATAACACAAAAGGTTCCTAAAAAAAACAATTTGTCATAACAAATATGTATGGACAAATTTGTTATGACATGTTAAGTTTCAATTGTGTGAAGCGCTTTCATATAAAGAGAATGAAGGAGGGGGATTATGGCGCTGAAAGTAGTTGTTATAGGCGGAGGGTCCAGCTACACACCGGAAATTATTGAAGGCATCATCAAACGGCAGCATCAATTTCCGGTGAATGAGATTGCACTTGTTGATATCGAGGAGGGCAAAGAAAAACTTCGCATCGTCTCAGAACTCGCGAAGCGAATGATCAGGCATGCGGGGGTTCCCATCGAACTGAGCCATACAATAGATCGGGCAGAAGCGTTGCAAGGTGCCGATTTCGTCACGGTTCAAATCAGAGTCGGCGGACTGAAGGCGAGAGCTTTAGACGAAAAAATTCCGCTCAGCCACGGCCTAATCGGGCAGGAAACAAACGGAGCCGGCGGTATGTTTAAAGCTTTCCGCACAATTCCTGTCATGCTGGATATCGCTCGCGATATCCAAAAGATTTGTCCCGAAGCATGGCTGATCAACTTTACCAATCCGGCCGGCATCGTGACGGAAGCTTTGCTGAAGCACGGACCTCATCAAAAGGTCGTCGGGGTATGCAATATTCCTTACAACATGAAAAATAGCATTGCAGAAATATTCGGCGTGGATGTGAACCGCGTCATGATTGAATTCGCAGGCCTCAACCATTTTGTTTTCGGAAAAAGGGTATGGATCGACGGCATCGACCGGACGGAAGAGACGATTGAGCATCTGTTGAATGATCACCTCGGCTACTCGCCCTCCAATATTGCGGCGTTGCCGTGGAATCGCCAATTTCTGCGGTCTTTACGTATGCTTCCGAGCCCGTACCATCAGTACTATTATCAACATGAAGATGCGCTCGCAAAAGATATCGAAGCGTACAATAACAACGGAACACGAGCGGAAACCGTCATGGAAGTGGAGCGGCAGCTGTTTGAGAAATACAAAGACGCCGAGATCCATGAGAAGCCTAAAGAACTGGAAGGCCGCGGCGGGGCTTACTATAGTGAATCAGCCTGCTCATTAATGAACTCGCTTTATCATCATTCAATGGATATTCAGACCGTGAACACACTGAATAAAGGAAGCATACCAGACCTTCCCGATGATGCGGTGATCGAAGTCAACAGTGTCATTACAAAAAGCGGACCGATTCCTCTGACCGTCGGAAAACTGCCTGCTGCCATTTGCGGGCCGATCTGCCTGATGAAAAAATTTGAACAATTAGTGATTGAAGCTGCGGTCACCGGCGACTACAATACGGCATATTCAGCCATGATCACCAATCCGTTGGTCTCCTCTGATCACAAAGCTCAAAAGGTACTGGATGAAATGCTCGAGGCGCATAAACGTTACCTCCCGCAATTTTTTGAGGAGGTCTGTGAACATGAAACAAAATAAAATGATGGCATTCATCGAAGCAAACATCATGCCGATCGCCGGAAAGATCGGTTCCCAAAGACACCTGATTGCAATACGCGACGGATTCATCGCCATTATGCCTCTTATTATCATCGGTTCCCTCGCCATCCTGGTTAATAATTTTCCAATACCGGCGTTTCAAAACTTTATGACCGGCCTGTTCGGAGAGGGATGGACTGCTGTCGGCGGGGCGATATGGAATGGCTCTTTTGCTCTGTTGAGCCTTTTAGCCGTTGCGGCTGTCAGCTTTAAGCTGGCCGAGTCCTATCACACAGATGGCCTGTCTGCCGCATTAATCGGGATTGGCGCATTCGCCGTGCTTACGCCGACCACTGAAGACTTTGGCTTTTCAATGACTTGGCTGGGAGCACAAGGCCTGTTCGTCGGCTTAATCGTGGCTTTGCTGTCGACGGAAGTCTTCCGGCTGTTTTCACAAAATGAGAAATGGAAAATCAAAATGCCTGAAGGAGTGCCTGACGGCGTCACAAAATCCTTGAATGCTCTATTGCCGGCTGCCGTCATCTTATCCACTGCCGGGCTATGTAATGCTCTGATTGTTCATTATTCGGGACAAAGCATCCATGAGCTTGTTTTCAGCACGATTCAAGAGCCGCTTCAAGGTCTTTCCAACACGGTTGGGTCAGCCTTGATTTTCACTTTCTTGAATCATTTGCTCTGGTTCTTTGGATTGCATGGAACAAATATCCTCGGGCCGATCATGGAATCCGTCTACCTCCCGCTCATTCAGGAAAATCAACACTTATTCTCGCAAGGAATGAGCGCTTTTGAAGTGCCTTATATTGTGACAAAGCCTTTCTTCGATTCTTACGTATTTATGGGGGGATCGGGAACGACATTGGCTCTGCTTGCCGGCATTTTAATTGCCGTGAAATCGAAGCACTACAAAACGATCGGGAAGGTGTCTCTCGCACCCGGCCTTTTTAACATCAATGAGCCCGTTCTGTTCGGACTTCCTATTGTATTAAACCCGATCATGTTCATTCCGTTTATCTTGATTCCATTAATTTTAACGATTACGTCATATGTCGCTTTGGCTTCCGGTCTCGTCCCGAAAACTGTCGCGATCCTTCCGTGGACAACGCCGCCGATTGTCAGCGGGTATCTCGTCACCGGAGGATCAGTCCGGGGAGTCTTATTGCAAATCTTCAACCTGGTGCTGGCCACCCTGCTCTACCTCCCGTTTATAAAAGCAGCAGAACGTTCCGCCTTGCACCAGACAGAAAACGAATAAGTAAGGAGTGAATGTCATGGCAGATACACTACAATTGGAACAGGTCTCATTTGAAATCATTCTTCACGCCGGAAATGCGCGTTCTTCTGCAATGGAAGCATTGCAGCTTGTGAAACAACACGAATGGGAAACCGGATATCAAAAAATACAAGAAGCAGAATCGGAGCTGAGCCAAGCTCATCAGGCGCAAACCCGCCTTCTGCAAAAAGAAGCACAAGGCGAAGGCCTTTCACCCAATCTATTATTAATCCATGCGCAGGACCATTTAATGACAGCCATTACTGTAAAAGATTTGGCGAAAGAATTGATTCATTTATATCAAGAGCTTCAGAAAGGAAGGGAAAAATGAAGATCGCACTTGTATGTTCAGCCGGAATGTCTACGAGTATACTGGTCAAAAAAATGAGGGAAGAAGCGAAAAACCGTTCATTGAAGGCCGAAATTAATGCATATGCGGAGGCAGATTTGCCAAGTCATCTGGATGAAATTGATGTGATACTGATTGGTCCGCAGGTCCGGTATTTAAAAGGGCAAATGACAGAGCGCGCCGAGCCTTATCATACGCCCGTGGCCGTCATTGATCAAATGGCTTATGGAATGATGGACGGAGCAAAAGTGCTGAATCAGGCAATCAGCCTTGCAACCTGATGCCTCCTGCAAAGAACCGCGTTTTCTTTGAAAACGGGTTCTTTTTTTTTGAAGTTTAAAAGAATGATTTTTTGAAAGCGTTTGTTTTTGTATAATAATTGGTAAAGGATGTGATCATACATGATTTCCTCACAAGTGAAATCCCAGTTGATTGAAATTGTCGGCTCTGTCAATTATGACGATTCGAACGCCGGACGGCTCGTCTATTCTTATGATGCGACACCCCAGTTTCAATCGATGCCTGACGCGGTCATAGCCCCGCGCAGCACAGAAGAAGTATCGCAAATCGTGAAAATCTGCAACACGCACCGCATTCCGATTGTGCCGAGAGGTTCAGGTACAAATCTTTGCGCCGGCACATGCCCGACTGAAGGAGGAATTGTCCTCCTGTTTAAGCATATGAATCGAATTTTAGAAATCGATGAAGAAAACTTAACGATAACCGTTCAGCCCGGCGTGATCACGCTTGATTTAATTCACGCCGCTGAAGAAAAGAGATTATTTTATCCGCCCGATCCGAGCTCGATGAAGATCTCGACAATCGGCGGCAACATCAATGAAAACTCGGGCGGCCTCCGCGGGCTGAAATACGGAGTGACACGCGATTATGTCATGGCGCTTGAAGTCGTTCTCGCAAACGGGGATATCATCCGCACTGGCGGCAAACTCGCCAAAGACGTTGCCGGCTATGATTTGACGCGTCTTTTCGTCGGTTCTGAAGGAACGCTCGGCATCATTACTGAAGCAACATTGAAACTCATCCCGGCACCCGAAACAAAAAAAACCGTCCTCGCCCTCTATCAAGATATCGACTCTGCAGCCCAAACGGTTTCAAATATCATCGCACACAAAATCATTCCGACGACGCTCGAATTTCTCGATCAGCCCACGATTCAGGTGATCGAAGACTTCGCGAAAATCGGCCTTCCCGTCCATGCCAAAGCGGTTCTCCTGATCGAACAGGACGGCACCGAGGAAGCAGTCCGCCGTGACATTGCCCTGATTGAAGAGATTTGCACAAAAGGAAATGCTGTGTCCGTTCAAACCGCGCAAACAGAAGCTGAAGCGGAAAATCTTCGGGAGGCCCGCCGCACCGCACTTTCCGCTTTAGCCCGTTTAAAGCCGACGACCATTCTGGAGGATGCCACGGTACCGCGCTCTGAAATTGCCGAAATGGTAAAAGCAATTAATACGATCGCCGAAAAGCACAAAATATCGATTTGTACATTCGGGCACGCAGGCGACGGCAACCTTCATCCGACCTGTACGACAGATGTCAGAAACAGTGAAGAAATGAAACGGGTCGAACAGGCTTTTGAAGACATCTTTAAAAAAGCGGTTGAGCTGGGAGGAACAATCACCGGAGAACATGGGGTCGGCGAAATGAAAGCTCCTTATCTGGAACTGAAGCTGGGCAAAGCGGGAATCGCCGCCATGAAGGCGGTAAAACAGGCGCTGGATCCTAACAGCATCATGAATCCCGGGAAGATATTTGCGAAAGACTCCCGCAAGCGGGTGGTGGTGACAAAATGACGACAGCTAACGAAAGAAAGGTCATTGAACAGCAGTTTAAAAAAAGAATGGACGAGGAAGAGCTGCTGAATTGCATGCGCTGCGGCTTTTGTCTGCCGTCATGCCCCACCTATATCGAATCCGGTTTTCAGGAAAGCCATTCACCGCGCGGACGCATCGCGCTCATGAAAGCGGTCGTCGATGGGGCGATTGAGCCTGATGAGGATGTCGAACGGTCACTGGAGCTTTGCCTCGGCTGCCGGGCGTGTGAACCTGTATGTCCTTCAGGCGTAAACTACGGGCGCTTGCTTGAAGAAGCGAGGGATATTATTCAGCAGAACAAAAAACACACCCTTCCGGTTAAAGTGCTTCGCCGCGCGGTATTCAAAGGGCTTTTCCCCCACCAAAACAGAATCAGGGCGCTGACTGGAATACTCGGCGTGTATCAGCGTTCCGGCATGCAAAATGTGATTCGCAAATCGGGCTTACTTCGTCTTTTGCCGGACCATCTCGCGAAAATGGAGGCTGTTTTGCCGAAGGTTCCCGATATGAAACAGCTGAAAAAACGGCCGCACCTGCTCCCTGCGATCGGAGAGAGAAAAAAACGGGCCGCCTTTTTCTCGGGCTGCCTCATGGATACGTTGTTTTTAGATACGAATATGGCAACCATCGAGCTGCTGCGGCTGGCCGGCTGCGAGATCATCATTCCCGAACAGCAGACCTGCTGTGGTGCCCTTCACGGACACAGCGGCGAAAAGTCTGAGGCCGTCCTGCTCGCAAAACGAAATATTCAGGCATTCGAGGATTCAAACGCGGACTTTATCGTGACAAATGCAGGGGGATGCGGAGCATTTTTAAAGGAATATGATCATCTCCTGAAAGATGACTCTGAATGGCGGAAACGGGCAGCGGTTTTTACAGGGAAACTGAAAGACTTTTCTTCCGTCCTGTTGGAGCTGAACTTTGATCAGCGATCCCTTGAACTGCCGCAGCAAATCGTCACCTACCAAGATTCGTGCCATTTGCGAAATGTCATGAACACCTCCGCTGAGCCGAGATACCTTATTCGCAGCATCAACGGCATTGAATTCAAGGAAATGAAAAATGCCGAAAGCTGCTGTGGATCAGCCGGTATTTATAACATTGTCGAATCCGAAATGTCGATGAAAATTCTCGATACAAAAATGGAAGCAGCAACAGCGACCCGGGCTGCTACGATCGTTACAGCTAATCCCGGATGTCTGCTGCAAATGAAGCTCGGCATTGAACGAGCGGGGCTTACAAACCAAGTGAGAGCTGTTCATCTGGCGGATTTACTGCTGGAAGCCGTCCAGGAGTGACTAGGCGGCTCACACTTGGTATATTTCTCGGGAAATAAATCGAAATATGTCTTCTGCTGCTATTTCCGAACAGCAGGAAATTCTCCATTCGGCTGGATGAAGCGCAAACCTGTTACCTGTCCGGAATCGCCGGCTTCGAACCGGACGCTGAAACCCGGCAGGTTTTTGATTTGAAATGTCAACTCACGGTAAGGCTCAAGTTCGTAATCAGGCTGACCGGGCAATGAAACCCAGAGCGTCCGGTTGTTTCTGAAAGACACAACGACATCTGTTCCGGCTTCCAATGCATATTCGCCCGTTAAAGAAGCAAGAAATTCAGGATCGTACAACCGCTGATCCGGCTTCCTGACAAATTCGATTTCTCCAGCGCCTTCCGCCATTTCAAACGGTACGGAAAGGCGGCTGATATGTCCGTGTATATCAGCGCTGAAAGATGAGAGCATCGCCATCTCCGTGAGCGGCATTTTCATCTCGAATATATTGTAATGATAATGCTTCAAAGGCATCACAAACGAATTGAAGAGCGCCTGTAACATACCGTCTTTACACTCTATTTTGATTTCACCGTAGCCAGGGTGCTCGTATACACCTGTGTAGTCCTTCAGGTCATGAGAAGGCTTCGTTCCTTCAATTTTGGTAAGATCCGCGGTTCGATCCACCCCTAAAGCCGCTTTCATTATTTTTTCCGCTTCGCCTTTCAGCCGGCCGTTCCAATCGATCTCTTCCAATCCAAGCAAGCGGTCAAAAATATTGTACGCCAGAACATTTGGGAGAAAGCTGCCGTTCATATTTGTCAAAATGGCAATCCCGATCTTTTCATAAGGCATGAAAGCAACAAGCGATGAAAAACCGTCAATATTTCCGCCATGATGAATCATATGACGGCCACGGTACGGTTCAACAAACCAGCCGAGCCCATAGCTGCAGACAGGGAGTTCCTTCGCTTTAAGAATGGAGTCGCAGGAAATGCAAGGCGTATGCAGCTCATGAAGGCTTCCCTCTGATAGAACACCGCTGAATTTGTCGCTACCAAGCTGAAGCAGCACCCAATTTGCCATATCCAAGGCATTGGAATTGATCGATCCAGCCGGCCCGATCACATCGATATTGCGAAAAGGAATTTTTTCAACTGTTCCGTTTTTCTCTTGATATGGAAAGGCAAAATCGGAAAGCTTTTGCATATCTTCGACCGAGAAGCTGCTGGATGTCATATGCAAGGGTTTGAAAATCCGCTCATGAACAAACTCCTCCCATGTCGTTCCCGCTATTCTTCCTGCAAGATAACCGGCCGTCATGTACATCAGGTTCTGATACTGCCATTTTGATCGAAAATCCAGATTCGGCTCAAGGTAGCGGAGCCGTCTGAAAAGCTCTTCCCTTGAAAAGGAGGAATTGTACCACATCATTTCGTGTCTTGGGAGGCCCGAACGATGGCACGCCAGATCACGGGGAGTCATCCGTTCGGTTGCCACCGGATCATACATCTTAAACTCCGGGAGGTATTCCCTTACCGGCTTGTCCCATTCCATTTTCCCTTCATCAGCCAAAACCGCCATCGCCGCCGTTGTAAATGCCTTGGAAGCGGAACCGATCGCAAATACCGTTTCCGGGTTCACTTTTAATTTCCGTTCTTTATCCCTGAATCCAAACCCTTCCGCCATGATGATCTCGTCTTCCTTAATGACTGCAACAGCGGCTCCGGGAACGTTCCACTCCTTCATTTTTTCCAGGGCAAATGCCCGAAAGCCTTTTAATTCCTTTATAGGCTGTCTCATTTTACTCTCCTCTCTTGATTTAAGCGTCTTATGCCTGTTCCAGGTGTCCGTATTCCATACGTTTGTTCGCCCGAATGGTTTCATTTAGAGAAAATTTGTATATTTATTCACGAATTCCAAAAGATAGGTATAAGGCTGAAAATGTCTAAAAAACAAGGAGGTTTTGTTCAATGTTTGGATTTATTTGGTCATTGATCATCGGCGGAATTTTAGGCTGGCTGGCCGGCCTCATTATCAGACGTGATGTACCCGGAGGAATCATTGGAAATATTATCGCGGGATTTATCGGTTCATGGCTCGGCTCCATGATTTTGGGACGCTGGGGTCCGATGATCGGCGGATTTAATATCATTCCGGCTCTGATCGGTGCGATCATTTTGATTTTCATCGTCAGTCTTGTCATGAGAAGTATGGGCGGACGAAACCGCAATGCTCAATAATGGATGATTTACGACGGTTTCATTAGAAACCGTCGTTTTTTATTTCATTCTGCTGCCGTCTTTTATATAATTAATTAGAAACACGAAATATTTTCAAGGGGAGGCTGTACATTGGAAAAAGTGGCAGAAAAAAGACCGAAGCGCTCTGAGGTGCCGCAGGAACTGACTTGGAATCTTACTGATTTATTTTCTTCTTATGAAGCTTGGGAAGACGCACTTGTGAAAATTGAGGAAGATCTCGTATCCATCGGCTCATTTAAAGGAAGGCTTCACGAAGGAGCTGACGTGTTGCTCGATTGTTTAATGCTGCAGGAAAAACTGCTAGAGCGCCTAGTCCGGGCCGCCGCCTATACTCACCTCAGAAAGTCCGAAGATTTGACAAACCCCGTCAACCAAGCCGACGCTTCAAGGATGGCCGCACTTCAAGCAAAACTAAACGCCGGGCTTTCATTTATCCAATCGGAAATTCTCGAATTCCCCGAAAATCAAGTGGAGACGTACATAAAAAATGAGAAAGGACTGGAGCCTTTCAGCAAAATGCTGTCCGAGATAATGGAGCGCAAGCCGTATAAGCTTGCTCCCGAAACAGAGGAAGCGTTAGCCGTTTTAGGCGAAGTGCATGATGCACCGTACAAAATTTTCGGGATGGCGAAGCTTGCAGATATGCAATTTTCACCGATTCAGGACCGGAACGGCAATGATTTGGCCAATTCGTTCGCGTTATATGAAGGAAAATACATGTTCTCTCCTGATACGCATATTCGCAGAACCGCCTTTGACTCCTTTACAAATACCCTGCAAACATACAAAAATACCATCGCCGCCGTCTATGAAACAGAAGTCAAAAAACAGGTCGGCATGTCAAGGCTTCGCGGATATCAATCCGCCACCGATATGCTTCTTCAGCCGCAAAGCGTCACGCTCGAAATGTACCACAACCAGCTTGATGTGATTAAAAACGAACTTGCACCTCATATGCGCAAGTATGCCGCCTTGAAAAAACGCGTATTAGACCTCGACGACATGCGCTTCTGCGATTTGCAGGCTCCGCTTGATCACGACTTCAGTCCAAAGACGACTTACGAACAGGCCGGCCGGATGATCTTGGACGCTTTACAAGTGATGGGACCCGAGTACGCGGAAGTCATGGAAACCGCATTGACTGAGCGGTGGGTTGATCTCGCTGACAACATCGGCAAATCCACGGGTGCGTTTTGTTCAAGTCCGTACGGAGTGCATCCCTTCATTTTGATGACATGGACGGATACGATGCGGGACGCCTTTACCCTTGCCCATGAACTCGGTCATGCCGGTCATTTCTACTTGGCAAACCGCAAGCAGCGCATCATGAATGTCAGACCGTCTCTATATTTCATCGAAGCGCCTTCTACAATGAACGAAATGCTTCTCGCCCAGCATTTGTTTTCCAAAACAAATGACCCGAAAATGAAGCGCTGGGTCATCAACCAATTGATGGGCACGTATTACCACAATTTTGTCACCCATCTGCTTGAAGGGGAATATCAGCGGAGAGTCTACGAACTCGCCGAACAAGGGTGCGCACTTACCGCTTCCGTACTGTCTGAACAAACCACCGCCGTGCTGTCCGAATTCTGGGGCAGCGGAGTGAAGCTTGATGAAGGGGCAGGTTTAACATGGATGCGTCAGCCGCACTACTACATGGGGTTATACCCTTACACCTATTCAGCCGGGCTGACAGCATCGACAATCGTCTCGCAGCAAATTAAAGAAGAAGGTCGCCCTGCCGTCGAGAGATGGCTGAACGTTTTAAAAACAGGCGGTACAATGAAACCGCTGGACCTGTTGAAACACGCGGGTGTTGACATGTCGACGGATCAACCGATACGCCAGGCAGTTGCGTATGTCGGAACATTGGTTGACGAGCTCGAAAAACTGTATGATCCAAAAGAAGACCGGCCTGATTAACAGCCGGTCTTCTTTTATGCGGTTACAGACTGCCGAACTTCGGATTGCCTTTCATTCCGATCCATAAGTCTGATTGCTCTAATAAATGTGCGGTGCGAAGCAGCCAATGTTCCTTTCCTTTCGGTGCCGTCACTTGAACGCCGAGCGGTAAACCTTCATTTGTGAGGTGGACCGGGACGCTCATCGCAGGCTGTCCGGTTAAGTTGGCAAGCTGTGTGAATGGTGTATATGTCAAGCTTTTCAAAAACATTTGATAAATCAACGACTGCTGCTCATTTTTTTCCAGCTCACTCACTTTCAGGAGCGCTTCGGCTTCTTTTTCGGTATGAGTAAGCTCGCCGACCTTTGGAGCGGGGTAAGCCGTTGCAGGGGTCACATACAGATCATAGGTCTCATGAAACGCCGCCATTTGTGCAGCTGCTTGATCCCAGGAAGCAAGGCTTGCCGTAAATTCGGCTGCCGACACTTTTTTGCCTGCTTCATTAAGCACCCATGTGACAATTTCAACATCCTGAACAGTGATCGCTCTTCCAAGCGTTTTTTCCATTCCTAGAATCATCGCGGAAATTTCACCGCTGTTCATTAAGTAGTAGTTCTCCATTAACCGGAGTCCATCAACGCCGTTCGCCTGCTCTTCGACGCGGTGTCCCTGCGCTTCCAGCCATTTAACGGTGCGGTGAACGGCTTGTTTGGCTTCATCACTGACAGGCGTTCCGACGGGTGATTCTACAGAAAATGCGATATTCAACGGGCGCTCCAGCCCTTTTTTCATATCCTCTTCATAATGGCCCGGAAATAAAGGCGTTTGAAAAGCGGCTTCAGGCTGAACGGTTTGCAGGATATCAAGGAGCGCAGCGCTGTCCCTGACCGTACGGGACAGCGCAAAATCGATCGATGCTCCCTGCCATTGCCGCCCGACGCCCGGTCCTACAGGCGTTCTGCCCCGGGTCGGCTTCAAACCGAATAGCCCGGTAAATGAAGCGGGGATCCTAATGGAGCCTCCCCCGTCACTAGCTCCTGCAAGGGGAACGATTCCGGCCGCCACCGCTGCAGCGGAACCGCCGCTTGAACCGCCGGGTGAATAATCGGTGTTCCAGGGATTTCGCGACGGCCCGTATAATTCAGGCTCAGAAATATTTTTCAATCCGTATTCGGGCGTATTCGTTTGGCCGAGAAATAAAAAGCCGGCGCCGCGCAATTTAGCAACGAAATTCGAATCGCGCTTTGGTTGATAAGATGAAAGTAGCTTGGCGCCGGCTGTAAGAGGCTCCCCTTTCAACGCTTGGGAAATGTCCTTTAAAAGGATCGGCACCCCGGCAAACGGCTGCTGTCTGATATCGAGCTGTCTGCATTCATGTTTGACTTGTTCTTTTCTCGTCCGAACGACCGCATTCAGTTCTGGATTGACTTCTTCAAGGCGGGAAAAAGCAGCATCGATTAATTCGTTCACCGTTACTTCCCCATGTTTGATAAGCTTAGATAAAGCAACTGCGTCATGCTTCATATAGTCAGATATATTCATATCAGTACCTCACTTTACTGTTCGCTTGTGTTTACTATTGTGCATGAGCCTTTTGAGGATTTCAATGTTTTCAGTTTAGATCAAAAAGGAGATGAGTGAAATGAATATTCGAAGGTTACACCCAGAACATGAGCCGCCGCTTGATTTACTGTTGACGGCAGACCCTTCCGAAAAACTGGTTATCGATTATCTCAAACGGGGACAATCCTATACAGCAGAAATCGACCGCCGGATTGTAGGTGTCTATGTGCTGCTGCCGACGAGACCAGAAACAGCAGAGCTCGTCAATATCGCCGTCAAAGAAGATCTGCAGGGAAAAGGAATCGGCAGACAATTGGTTATGCATGCGATTGAAACGGCAAAATCACAAGGATTTAAGACAATTGAAATCGGAACCGGGAATTCAAGCATCGGGCAGCTTGCGCTCTATCAAAAATGCGGATTTAGAATCACCGGCATCGACCGCGACTTTTTCTTGAGGCATTACGAGAAACCGATATACGAAAACGGCATGCGCTGCATCGATATGGTTCGCTTAGCGCTCGATCTTTAAAAAATCCGCCGGGCTCCCCGGCGGATTCTCGTCAATATTCTTCAAAATAGGACTGGATCTTTTTCGGATCATCTGTTTTGGTCAGCGCCAGCATCAGCAAAATCCGGGCTTTCTGCGGGTTCAAAGAGTTGGAAGCCAATATGTTTTCCTTTTCAAGATCAGGATTGGGCGTGACAACCCCGCTGCCGGTGCGTGTAGAACGCACGACTGCCGCCCCTTTTTTCACCGCTGCGACTGCCCCTTTTTTCGCCTCGTCAGAGACTGAACCGTTTCCGCTTCCCGCATAGATAATGCCTTTCGCTCCCGCCTTGATTGCAGCGTCAAACAGATAGCGCCCGTCGTTTTGATACCCGTATATGATGTCGACTTGAGGAAGCAGATTGATCTTGGAAATATTAAAATCGGTATCTTTCGTATGCTTTTTTGTGATGTCATTATGAAAATAGATGCCGTCGGCAATATTGCCGAGGTAACCCATTTCTTCCGACTTGAAAGTGTCAGGAGCTGTCGTATGGGTTTTCGTCACATATCTTGCCGCAGCAATCCGGTCATTCAGCACCACCATGGTTCCTTTCCCGTAAGCTTCCTTGCTCGCAGCGACCTTTACAGCATTGTACAAGTTGGCAGGCCCGTCGGCTCCAATCGCTGTGGAAGGCCGCATAGATCCGACCACAACGACGGGTTTATCACTTTTGAGGACGAGATTTAAAAAATAAGCCGTTTCTTCCAAGGTGTCCGTTCCGTGAGTGACGACAATTCCATCGACATCATCTGAAGCTAAAAGCTTCGCAGTGCGCTTGCTCAATTTCAGGAGCGTTTTATTAGTCATATTCTGACTTCCGATGTTTGCCACTTGTTCTCCGCTGATATTCGCGATATCCTTCATTTCCGGAACGGCTTCGATGAGCGAATCAATCCCGACTGCACCCGCTTTATAATTGGTCGTCGACGTTTTGGACTGATTCGCTCCGGCAATCGTCCCCCCTGTGGCTAAAATTCTTATGTTGGGCAGGCCCTCATTTCCTTGAGCAGTCTTAGCTGACGCAGTTTCCGTCTTCGCCCGGGCCTTTGTTTCATTTCGAGATTCGTTTGAACCGGAGCACCCGGCATTGATCAAAAGCAATAAGCCTAACACAATAAATAACATTCGTTTTTTCGTCATGTTTTGATCTCTCCCTGCTGCGAAGTCCGCTAATTATATATGTATTTTCTCTTTCCTCCTCTCTTTCATACCAGTTTAAAATGCATTTATACGCTGTCTATTTATATGTTAGATTTTCTTCTGCGTTTTTTTGCATTAAAAAAAGGGAAACCTCGTTTCCCTCTTCAGACCTTCTATTGTTTTAAAAAGCTGAATTCTTCCTTTATTTTTCTCAACAGCTCTTCATTGGTGAGCACATCATAGGCCGTGAATGCCATAGATTTTGCGCCGAGCATTAAGCCTTCGAACCCTTGGCTGCTCATGGCTGCCTCCCGAAACTCGGGTGTGTGGCACGCGTACGGTTCATCGCAAATTTGTACATAAGGATGAATGGAAGGTGCGATCTGGCTGACATTCCCCATATCAACTGAACCTCCTCCGTCCGCTTTTTCATGAATCGAATCGGGATCGACGCCCAACTCGATCATGTTTTGTGTAAAGGCGTCTGACAGCGTTTCATTTGTTTTCAAATCATCGTAAGACAGCTCATAAAAAGAGCTCTTAAGTCGGGCTCCAGTCGCAAGTGCGGCTGCTTTTGCACAATTTTTTACTTTATCGAGCAGTTCATTGACATAAGCACGTTCTGTTCCTCTGACATAAAACTGGGCAACCGCATAATCCGGCACAACATTTGCCGCTTTCCCTCCCTCCGGAATAATCCCGTGAATCCGGGCATCAGGGAGAATATGCTGTCTGAGCGCATTAATGCCGTTGAATGTCTGAATGACGGCATCGAGCGCATTGATTCCTTCGTGAGGCGCTCCCGCCGCATGCGAGGCCTTTCCAAAGAATTCGAATTGAATCGCATCCATCGCCAGCGATGTTCCGCTTTTTTCATGCCTGCAATACGGATGAACCATCATAGCGGCGTCCAAGTGATCAAAAACCCCTTGTTCGGCCATGGTTACTTTTCCGCCTTTCGTTTCTTCCGCAGGCGTTCCGTAAACATACACTTTCCCTCCGCATGATGCGATGACTTTGCTGACGCCGATCGCGGCGCCGACCGCCATCGTGCCGATCAAATTGTGCCCGCAGGCATGGCCAAGGTCAGGTAATGCATCATATTCAGCCATAAACCCGATGGCAGGGCCGGGACGGCCGCTGTCAAATTCGGCCGTAAACGCCGTCGCAAGGCCGCATGTTCCTAACTCCACCTGAAAACCGTGTTTTTTCAGCTCCTCGGACAGAATCTTTGAAGCTTTGAATTCTTCATGTCCCAGTTCAGGGTGATTGCCTATATACTGGCTGATATGCAGCAGCTCTTCACGAATATGTTCGATCTCTTTCTCAATTTGTTTTTTCATAACGGTTCTCCCTTCTCCATTACCGGAAGTTCTTTTCCAGGGTTGACAAAGTAAAGCTCATATCCTCAAAATGATTAAATATATAATTATATGAATATTAATACATTATAAAGGAGACGAACGGAATGAGCAATGGCACCTCCCAGAAAATAAAACTGCACTTCCCTCATACTTATGCTTTGATTTTTTTCATTATCATTTTAGCTGCACTGGCTTCATACTTCATTCCATCAGGAGAATTTGAGCGGGTTGAAGAAGACGGCCGAACGGTTATCGTACAAGGGAGCTACACACAAACTGACGCCGGTCCAGTCGATTTTTTCGAGATGTTTAAAGCCATACCGGAAGGCATGATTCAATCGGCGGATATTATTTTTTACATCTTTTTAATAGGCGGAGCTTTCGGCATCATCCATCAGACCGGGATGATTCGTGCAGGTGTTCATGTGCTCGTGCAGCGCTTGAAGAAACGCGGTTTCCTCCTGATTCCCGTCACCATGTTCGTCTTTTCCATCGGAGGCGCAACGATCGGTTTATCTGAAGAGACGATTATTTTTATTCCGATCGGCATCGCTGTTGCAAGAGCGCTTGGCTATGATTCAATGACCGGGCTGGCGATGATTTCCCTTGGCGCGGCTGCAGGGTTCACCGGCGGCATGTTGAACCCGTTCACAGTCGGAATCGCACAGACAATTGCGGAAGTCCCGGTGTTTAGCGCCCTCGGTTATAGATTGGCCGTTTATGCCGCCATGCTCGGTTTCTCCATTTTTTATGTCATGCGGTACGCTGAAAAAGTCAAAGCGCACCCAAATACCGGTTTGATGTATGGAAGCGAAACAGAGATGAATGAAGAGACAGCCGCAGGACAAGCTGATCTTTCCTTCACCGGAAGACACGGCCTCGTCCTGCTGATTACAGTATTGGGCTTCGGCATCAATATGTTCGGTGTATTTCAATGGGGGTGGTTTTTAAGCGAGCTGTCGGCCGGGTTTCTCATCATCGGCTTTGCCGCCGGCCTTGCGGGAGGACTCGGCATCAACGACACATTCCATTCATTTGTCGATGGTATGAAACAGGTTGTATACGGAGCGCTGATTGTCGGCTTCGCCCGTGCCATTGTCATCGTATTGGAAAACGGACAGATTATCGATACGATCATCAATAGCCTTGCTTCAGCCATCAGCTCACTTCCGAACGAAATCAGCGCCATTGGCATGTTCGCCGTGCAAATCGTGATCAACACATTTATTCCATCCGGAAGCGGACAGGCAGCCACAACGATGCCGCTTATGGCGCCGCTGGCCGATTTATTGGGATTCGAACGCCAGATTGCCGTATTCGCGTATCAATACGGAAACGGAATCACCAACTCCATCATTCCGACCTCCGGTGTACTGATGGCTTCGCTGTCAATCGCAGGCGTCACTTACGAACGCTGGGTCAAGTTTGTCTGGAAGCTGGTCGCAGGCTGGATTTTCATCGGCGCCGCCGCAATTGTTATCGCCATGATCATCGGTATTAAGTAAACATCCGGTCCACAACATGCAGCCGGAGCCCCCGGCTGCATTCCTCATACATGTCTCCGTCTCCCTGACCATAGAGAAGCTAAACCATCAAAACCGGCGTTTCTGAGACGATTGATCTACTAAATTTTAAGCTCAGGTTAAGAAAACCCGAAAATAGGACTTTTTATCCACCATAGTCCAATTTCAAAATTCATCAACAAAGTGGCGGATTCTAAACAAAACACTTATATTTTTCACCTGTTCTGCCTTGTCATGGCTAAGGTGGAAAATGGATCAATCTCAATTAAATGCACCGTTTTGTAAGTCATTAGTTTTAGTCTATTCATACTATCCAAAGTTTGAAAACATGCCTAATCTTGCAAAACATTGACCAAAATTAGTATTTAACACCTATTTATTATTGATTCTTCAAACCTTAAAATGAGTGATGTTGTTTCTGTTTTTTTAAAGAAACTAAGGAAAAAGGAAGAATTATAATCAAATTTTCACTGTTAGATAAATGAAATGACCGGGACTTGAGTAAGATTTGTCCCGATGAAGGGCCTTTTTACCCTAACCACCCATTCTTTTCATTTACATAACATTGAAAAAATAATAATAAAAAAGGAGACAGACCATGCGAAGTAAAAAGTTTTTTCTAATGATGCTTTTGATGATTGTAGCAGTCGTGTCAACAGCCTGCGGAGGCAGCAAAAGTGCGAGCGGAGAGAAAGAAGATACGAAAAAAGCAGATAATGCAGAAGTTAAAATACTAAGCTCCGAATATACGCTTCCGGATGATTCATCAACAAACCTGCACGAAAATGAACTTATACTAAAGATCAATGTTTCCGTTAAAAATACAGGAAAAGAACCATTGATGGTTGATAAAAGCCAATTCAGCCTTTACGAAGGCGACTCAAAAATGTCGGACGTCAGCGTATATGATGAAAGAAACAAGAGACTTCGTTCTTCCACGCTGAATTCTGACAAGGAAGTCGACGGAAATATCTATTACATCGTTGAAAAGGGCAAAAAGTTTCAGCTTGAATACACACCTGACATGTACGGTGAAAACAAAGCCGATCCTGTCAAATTCGAGATCGACGGCGGCAGCGACGATTTGCTGAAAACAGCCAAAAAACTTGAAGATCCGGCAAAAGCTTTGCTGGCTTACACAGATGTAACGATTTTCGGCAAAGATAATGATAACTTTGATAAACTGGTCGACGAAAATAAACGTGAAGTCGTTACCGATTACCTTGAAGGCGCTCAAAAATCAATCGTTCGCTCTTTAGGATATTATGATGAAGAAGATGTCGATAAAAAGAAATTGAATAAACTGATCAGCGCCATCCAAAACGCTTATCAAGAAAAATCTCAAGTCAAAGCAGTTACAAAATCAATTTCAGGCGATGAAGCAACTGTTGAGGCAACCGTTACACCAATCGATAATACGGATGTCCAAAAGAAAGTGAAGAAAAGACTGGAAGACTATGTGAAAGACAGCGGCAAAAACTTCATGTCCAGAGATGAATTGATCAATCCTGCGATTGACATCATGAGTGAAGAAATCAAAAAAGCACAGGCGACTTCAAGTGAGAAAACAGTTGAAGTTAAGCTTGAAAAATCAAAAAATGACAAATGGAAAATGGATGCTGATAATTACAAGACCGAACAATACTTCTCAAGCTTCCTTAAAAGCAACAACTAAAAAAAGCACCCTAGTGGTGCTTTTTTTCAATTACAATAAAACAAGTGCTGTCCGGCAGCGGCACGCGTCGGCCGAGCCGGTCTGTCAGCTCGATTTTAGGGTTAAGGTGTTCTTCATACCCTTCCTGTACATAGTGTTCGAACACAAGAATGTTCGCGCGTTCCCCCAACTCTTTCTCAATACAGCGCCGGAATTCAGTCGGCGTAAAATAGCCGAACTGCTCCTTCACTTCGTGCGGATAGGCTTCTTCTCCCCAAGTATATGTATAGAGGAATTCCATCGCGTCATTCACAAACAGTACGGCCGCATCCTTCTCAGCCTCAAGAATTTGCACCTTTCTCCCTTTAAAATCATGGACATACCGTTTCAAGAAATCCATTCCATCCGGGTCTTTAAAGCGAATCCGCCGCGTTTCCTCTTTGTTTTCGGTCATGATTCCGTCCCTGATGATGATTCTGCCTCCCCGCTTCAGAATATCAAAGGAACTTTTTAACGCTTGGGCAATGACGAGATGATTAAATCGTTTTCCTTCATACGGAATGTATGAAAACAATTCGTGCAATATCGATGAAAATACAATCGTGTCGACGCTTTCCTGTTCGAAGTACTCAGGAAGATCCAACGCATCAGCCTGTTTCACATGCCACGGCTTATGTTCGCGCACTTTTCTTTTTTGGAGCTCCTCAATGACATTAACGGAAAGATCGATGCCGATGACCTCTGCTTCAGGATGCTGGTCCGTCAGCAAATCAAGCATCACGCCGCCTCCGGCTCCGATGTCGAGCATTCTTTCTCCAACTGCATAATCGGCAATCTTCTTTTTATAATCTTCCGCACCGTTCATGTCAGACAGATAAGCCGCTTCATTTTGCAGCCGGTCAAACGAATCCTTGCGAAACTCAAAAAAATCATATAGCAGCACGATCGCCCGTTCATATAAAGGCGATTTCTCCGCTTCCTGGCAAAATTCAATCAGCTTCAGTCCGGCCTGCGAAAACGAAAACGTGACGCCGACAATCTCGGAAGCCTGATCAAACGGCTGAACAGCAAGCGAAACGTGTTCATTTACAGGCACCCCGCCGAAAAGCAAATCGCTGATCGACATCTCTTTTAAGCACGCTTCGATAATCCGTTTTTTATAAACATTCGTATGACGCACACCCTGGTAATCACGGTACATGTCCTTCATCAGCGGCTCAAAGCTGATATGCTTGACTGATAAAGGATTGACAGAACGAAGCACTAGCAAAAAGATTTTGACAAACTCTTCAAAACTGAACGATGACAAGGCGGATTCCACATACCATAAATCGACCCGCTGAAAGAAGCGTCTCAGCGCATCTTCCGCGGCATGTTCCCTCAAAAACCGCTCGTACCGGCTGCTGTCTTCGCCGGAATCGAGCGCCTGTCCCCGCAGTTTTCTGATCCTTTCCGCAAACGGCCAATCTTTGTTTCTTTCTCCTGTGCAGATTTGGCCGATTATCCGGTTCACGTCTTGTTCAATCGATTCCCAAAGTGCCGGCGAAACCCCTTCAATGATACATTTGTTCAAAACGTACAGAACCCGCCTGATGTCGATGTGCTGAAGTTCGGATGCTTCAATCCAATCGATAAGAGGAGTGAATTGGCGATACCTTGATTCCCCGCGGATATACTGCCCGACGAGTCCATGCGTCAAAATCAAAATATAGATGAGTTCCTCAATATCCTGCCGCTCCGGCATATACGCCTGTCTTCGATCAGCATAAATCTGCGCCGACCCGATATTATGGATCGCAAGCTGAAAGCCTTTCTCACGCCATTCCTTTCTTTTATGAGGCTGGCCGCACTTAGCCGTTTCACTCCATATAAGAACCTCTTCAATGATTTCTTTTTCCCGCTCAGGAATGTTCGCTTTCTCCAAGATGGAGAGCGTCTGTTCCACATAAAGAAACACGGGATTCTGAGGCATGTTCTCCAGCGAAGATATCCGCTCCAGATTGACATTTTGTTCTTCAGTTAAAACAAGATACTTGAGCCATTCGGCATCACGCAAAACATGATAATCCCCGCTTTTCACTTTTTCAATGGCTTCTAACGATTGTAAACGCCTCATACGTTCTTCCCTCTTTTTTCTATTTCGATATGACTAATCATAAGGTAAATGGTTTCATATAGAAATAGGACAATAGACTTATAACCGCTATAATGTTTGGCCGCAGTCCGCCGTTAAGATTTGACCAGTAACCGTTTCTTGTTCGAGCAGCGCGCAAATGAGCAAGGCGATATCTTCCGGCTTTGCGATCCGTTCAAGCGGTAGCTTTTGGCTGAGCCGCTTCATTTTCTCTTCATTCCCCTCCCACCATCTCGTCGATACAGCGCCAGGTGCCACACAGCTGACCCTGATATCCGGAGCGAGCGCATGCGCCAATGATTTCGTCAGTCCGTGGACCGCCGCTTTTGATACGGCATAGGGGAGCGAAGAACCTGAGCCCGTCAGTCCTGCGATGCTGCCGACATTTACGATGGCGCCTTGCTTATTTTGCTTCATTAAAGATGCCGCCGCTCTCGCGCAATAAAACATCCCTTTGACATTTACCGCATACAGTTCATCCCAGACTTCTTCAGAAGCTCCATCCAAGTCATCAAGCTCGATATGCCTGGTGATGCTTGCATTGTTGACGAGCAGATCGACGGTGCCGAACTCACGGGCCGCCCGATCAAACATGCCTTGAACTTCATTGACCTTAGAAACATCGGCTTTAATCGCGAGCGCGCGGCCGCCTTGATTTTCAATCATCCCAACCGTCTCTTCAGCCTCCGCTTCGGAACGCGAATAGTTGACAATAACCGCTGCGCCGCGGTTTGCCAAAGCGAGCGATACCGCTCTGCCGATCCCAGTGCCGCCTCCTGTGACAAGGGCTGTTTTATTTTTCATTTCCATTTTTCATCACTCCCTTTTCAACTGATGCAAGCTGTGCTGTTCCATTCCCAAACGACCAGTTCTCTTTCACGTTTTCGGCCGCAATGATCATGACGTCCTCTTGGCGGATGCCGGCGTTTTTTTGTAAACATTCTGCAATGCGTTGATACAGCGCCAGCTTTTTTTCGACCGGTCTCTCTTTCATTGTGATGTGAATATAGATCAAATCCTTCGTCCGTTCGATATTCATATAGCCGGGATCGAAAAAGAATTCTTCCTCATCGTGCTGGGTGATGACCTGAAAATAATCATCTTCCGGAACATCGATCGTCTCCGTCATCGCCTTGTGAACCGTTCTGCTAATCCGTCGAAGCTCTTCGTTTGATCTTCCTTTTAAAAGATCCATCCTGACAAATGGCATATATTTATTCCTCCTTTGTATTGTTTAATAGTGTATAACGGTTATATCATTTTGTATAATTGAATCATTTGAAGGATTCATTCAATTTTATTGAACTTGAGGTGATGGGATGGATTTCAAAACGTTAAAGACGTTTCATAAAATCGTGGCTTGCGGAAGCTTTAACCGCGCGGCTGAAGAACTGAATTATGCGCAGTCCACAGTCACAATGCAAATCAAAAAACTCGAAGAAGACCTCGGCATCCGATTGCTCGAGCGGGGGAAAACATTCCGACTGACTGAAGCCGGCAGGCTTTTTTTTGAAGAAAGCAGCCATATTGTCAAGAATATGGATCACCTTCAACATCATATGGCCGACTTATTGCTTGGCGAAGCGGGAAATATCCGTCTGGGAGCGGTCGAACCAATCGCGAGCTGTGATTTGCCGCGGATGTTGGGGAGGTTTTTAGCGGATTATCCGAAGATCCGGGTTTCCGTAGATATCGCCAACTCATCGACATTGGGGGAACGGCTGGTTCAAGGCAGCCTGGACCTTGCCGTCTGTTCGACTCCGGCAATGGGAACTGATCTTTATTTTGAACCGCTATATGCTGAAGAGCTCGTAGTGCTGCTTCCTGAAGGACACCCCGCCGGAAACAATGAACACATCCATCTGAAAGATCTTAGGGAGCACCGTCTACTGATCACAGCCAACAATTGCACCTACCGGAAGAAAGTCGAAATCGCGTTTCAAGAGCTGCCGGGAAGCCAAATGAACACGATGGAGATTGGAAGCATGACCGCTTTGAAAAATTATGTTGCCGCTGGACTCGGCGTTGCCCTGATTCCGAAAAGCATCGTCTCCCCTCCTCCTCCCGGAACGATTGTCCGGTTTATCGGCGATGACCCGATCAGCGTAACCTTCGGCATCCTTTGCAAAACCGCGTCTTTCCCGCTGAAACAAGCGGACGCAAAGCTTTACCAATATTTGAAACAGGAACTGGGAGAACCGAAAAAACCTTCCGGCTGATGTCGGAAGGTTTGGGATGATGACATAATGGGACATTGAATGATGATGATCTGGTCTCAGAGGGGGATGGTTACTTGCACCTGTCCGCCCCCCGCTTCACCGTTTTTAATCGATAAATCGCCTTGATGAAGCTTGACAACACGGAGCGCAAAGGTAAGTCCCATACCGTAATGCCCATTCGATGTCCGGCTTTTATCTTCCATATAGAAAAGCTCGGCAGCTTTCTGCAGGCCTTCTTGAGAAAATCCTTTTCCGCTGTCAGTGATTGTGAAAATCAATTGATCATCCGTACACACAGCTTCAAAATCGATTCTCCCGCCTTCTGGTGTGTGATCTGCAGCGTTCGTCATGATGTTCATCAACGCTCGATGAAGCAGCTGTTTGTCCAACAGTGCTTTTTTATCTTCAAGGTTCTGTTCCTTCAGCACAATGTCAACCGATTTGTTCCCTATGTATGCTTCAGTGTCATTGAGAACACTTTCGACTAACGGTTTCACAGCACTTTCTCTATAATCGATATTTAATGCTTCCTCCGTTTTTGACAAATGGATTAATTGGTCAATGTACTGATCGATTTTTTGCCCCGCATCAAGTATGTATCTGATATATTCCGACTGCTCTTGATTTTGCGGTGATAAGCTCAGCAATTCCGCATTACCTTTAATAATGGTCATTGGAATTTTAATGTCATGAGCCAATGCGCCGATCTGTTCTTTTTTCGTTTTCTCTAAGTGCCACTGCGCACGGAGGGAGGCTTGAAGGGCATTCCTCATGTCTATCAGGGAACTGATCACATGATCAAATTCCTTAATATTCGAAAACTCCGGAGTGAAATTTAAATTTTGTTTTTTAATTTGCTCAGCGATGGTGTTTAATGTTTGAAAATGATCTTTTAACCTGTTTGCAAATCGGGTTGTTACCGCAAAAACGACCGTAATTAGAAGCAGAATGATGATGCATAAGCTTGTCAGCTCATAGTTCGGGAGAAACCGTCTCAGCAGGGGAGACCGAAACTCAGCGCGCAAAGGATACTCCAACACACAATACTCGTCTTTGCGTTCGATGATCATATAGCCTTTTTGACTTAAGGTGACATACGGCCTGCTCTCAATTTTTTTCCGTACAATTGAAAGATTCGTTTCTTTCATGTTTCCCGCTGTCTTTTGTTTCGACTTTTTATCCAATATGGCATACAGCATCGTATCAGGTATCATGTCTTCCGTTATCCGTTCAGCCGATTGAAGCTTGGGCTTAAGCTTTTCAGCTTCGATTTCATTGTAATTGGCAGGATAAAACAGCCCTGCATTCATTCCGATCATATTGATCAAAACATATACAGCCGTGATCGCGATCAGGCTGAAACTCAAAGTGAGCATATATTTGATCAGTTCTCTGCGCAGCGTCTTTTTTTTACGGATTATTCCCATCTGTACCCTACGCCCCATACCGTTTTGATCGGATCTCTTTCGTGTTCTTTGCATTTTTTTCGGATCGTGCGGATAAATTCGGTTATCGTGGAGTATAATGCATTGCCTTCCAGCCCGTATACATAATCATAAATTTCTTCTCGTGTAAAAGTTCGTCCTTTATGCTGAGCCAACAGCTCACATATTTTAAATTCATTTTTTGTTAAATTCAGCTTTTGATCATGAATAAATACTTCTTTGCTGTCAAAGTGAAATAAAAAACCGGAAATCACACGTTTAGTTTCGTGTTTCTCTCTTTTTTCCCTTCTCAAGTGTGCATTTACTCTCGCACTGAGCTCAAGAACGCCGAAGGGTTTTGAAATATAGTCGTCTCCTCCAGTCAGGAGGCCCTTAACGATGGCCTCTTCCTCCGTCTTAGCGGTGAGAAACAGGATCGGACAATCTACCAGCGGCCGGATTTTCTCGCATAATTCAAATCCGTCCATCCCCGGCATCATCACATCAAGCAAAATTAAATCATACCCTGAAAACACGTCGAGAGATTCGGCGTTAACTTGACTCAATGTATGAACTTGATGCTGATCGCGGCGCAAAATATTTTGTATGAGTACAAGAATATCTTTCTCATCATCTACTGCCAAAATGTTCGCCACTTGCTGACCACCCTTTTTCATTATTCATAAGCTTTTCTTCCTTCCCAGCGGATAAACCAAACGATGCTTAGAGCGAATACAGCTATTATAGCAAACACCATGATGAAAGCCCCCTGCTTGATTTCCCCGTCTAGAACAGAACGCAGAGACGAATCAATTTGGACAAATCGGTCAATCCCCTTATACCCTGTCAGCCTGATTCCCCATGCCCAGGGATTATATTTCCAAATGACATCGCCCAATCCCGTATTCATCAGTGCTGTCATCAAAAGACCTGCCCCGCCTATTAAAATCGAAGCCCCCATTCCAAATATGCAGCTGATCAGAAAATAAATGAAATAAAGTGTGACACTTCCGGCTGTCAGCCATGCCCCAGCCTCTAAAAAAAGGGCGATTGTCAGGTTCGGCACATGAAATAGAACTTTGAGCCCCAATACATAGAGTCCAATAGCCAAGAATACCGCACACAAGTTCATGAACAGAAGCAGTGTGACTTTGCTTAAATAAGCCGTTAATTTGGGCGCCGTGCCGCCCAACAGCACTTGAAAACGGCCTGCCCGCTCCTCTAATGAAGCCGTCATTCCGCACACTATTCCAATCAGAAGCGGCAGGGCAATCGCAATTGCCTCAAAATACGTGCGGTATAATTGATATGGATCATGATCTCTGTTATAGAAATAAAGCAGAAAAACACTCGCACAGATAACCGGAACGGTCAAGTGAAGCCAAATAAAAGATGTGCGCTTTGTTTTTTGAAAATCAGCCGCAAGGCATCTGAAAAATAGCAACAAATCAAACCGCCTCCCGTTTTATCGATTTGCGATCAACGGCAGGGGAAAATGACCGCCTGGTCAGACGCGCCAAAATAGCAAATAAAACAACAGATAGAACAACAGCCGGAGGAACGACTGCCCAGCTTGTTAAAGGATCGCCATTTTCAAGAGGCACACCGTTGGGATGGATGCCAATTGTCGGACACATGACCCTGATCGGCCAGCTCCACGGATTCAGCCACCAAAAAGGACTTGATGCCGACATGATGCCCAACACGATACTGCCCAGCATATTGAACAAAACGGCAGATATAAACCCAAATTTTCGCGCTATCCATAAACAGATGGGGATCTCCCACAGTGTCGTAAGCCAAAGCAGCAGATTCGCGGCAATGACTGTCAAATGAATGCTCGAAAATTGAGGAATGACAAACTGCATCACAACCATGAACCCTAAAAAAACAGCTTGAGACGCTAAAGAATAGAGCGCAATGACGCTTATTTTTGCAGACCAGATCATATGTAAATGTACGGGAGAAGAAAAAATGCCGTTATAATTCGACGCTTTCATTTCTTTCTGGTGTGATAATGCACAAAGCAAGGCGATCATGACCGGCATCAAGATGACAGACCACCAATTATACGTACCTGCTACAAAGAATCCTGGATTCATTAAAAAGGCGAAGCAAATATTAATCAAAGGCACAATGAAGATCATCTTTCTCGAAAATGTTCTTTTAAACTTCAGGTTTTCCGCTTTCGCATAATATCCGATCATTGTTCTCCGCCTTCTTTCCCCCGCGTTGATTTGACAACATCCATAAAAAGCCGCTCGAGATCGTCCCCCTTATTGATTTTCCCCTGATATCCGAGGTATCCTCCGCTGATAATCCCAATATGGTCTGCGATCTGCTCGACTTCCGACAAAATGTGGCTTGATAAGATGACCGTCATCCCTTGCTTTGGAAATGACCTGATCAGTTCCCTTAACTCTTGTATACCGATCGGGTCGAGACCGTTCGTAGGCTCATCAAGTATGAGTAATTTAGGGCGATTTAAAAGAGCGATGGCGATTCCCAGCCTCTGTCTCATCCCCATAGAAAACTGCCCCGCTTTTTTCTTTCCGGCATGATGCATATCAACAGTTTTAAGCACCTCTGTTATTCTCGCATCAGGAAGACCCAATAATGTGGCATGCACCTTGGCATTCTCGTAGGCTGTTAAATTATCATACAGAGGCGGGGATTCTATTAAAGAACCGATGTCTTTTAATACAGACCTTTTCCATTTCCGCCCCTCAACCAAAATGTCCCCGGCAGTCGGGTTTAAGATTCCGGTTAAAAGTTTTAAAGTCGTTGATTTTCCTGCTCCATTCGGTCCAAGCAATCCGTAAATACTGTTCTTTTTAACTGACAATGAGACGTCTGAGACCGCTTGCGACCTTCCAAACTTTTTTTGAAGATGCCTTGTTTCCAATAGAATTGTACTCATCTTAATCTCTCCTTGTTTGATCTGATCGGTACCGATATCTTAAAATACCTTTCTCAAGATTTAATCAGAATCAAACACAAAAAACCTTCCGGTTCCCCGAAAGGTTTAGCGGCCTTTGCCTTAAGAAGGCATAAGCTCAAGATGATGATCCAGTTCGTCCTGCAGGACGGCTTCAATATCTTTAAAACGATTCGATACAGTCGAAGCGCTGACACCGTATTTTTTTGCAAGCTTCGCCTGGGATAACGATTTTTCCGATTTGGAGATCGTATTGATAAAATACTCCAAAGCAGCTGCAAAGGCTTCTGTTTTCTTGATGACCGGCGCTTTTTTAACACAATACGATTTCCAAAGGCCGACCGCCCAGGAGACAAATGATTCAGAATGTCCTTCGTCAAGCATACCTTTCTCAAAGACAAGCGCTGTTTCTTTCTCCATCTCATTGGCCCATTCGATGTCTTCCGACCCTTGTTCAGACGGTGCACTCTCTTCCTGACGGCAAAGCTGCATTAACACATGATGAAAATCATCTCTCATCAGCTGTTCTTTTGTTCCGCCTTCTTCTGTGAAACGGCTTAAAGCATCGTTTAACCTGTCTTTGAGAGCATCCGCCATTTTTGCAGGATAGATGGTGAATTGTAAGAAGAACTCGGTATGGCTTCCGATCTTGATCGGAAAGCCGAGCACGTACTCGCCTACAAAAGGCCCTTCCCGCTTCACATTCATCCTTATAGTGAGCTCTTCATTTGTTACAGCATCCTCAAAGCGAATGCCGCCATCTGTTATATGTTTCACACGCAGCAGCGCAGGGGAGAGGTCTTTCCACGATTGAACGGCTTCCTTAGTCTGCGATCTGAGAATCGAAGAACCCTTTTTCTGTAAAAAGTCTTCGAAAATCGTCAATCCTCCGTCTGCCAACGGCCGGGAAAATACTCCCCACACGCCCAGATTAAAAACACATATCTTTTGTGCAGACTGATCCAAGTCTGACAGAAAAGAATACTGATTAAGAAATTGATCGATTGTGTCTTTATGTTCCGTAAAAGCGAATTCCATGACGTCTTTCTGGATTTGTTTCAATTCCTGCACCGCGACAGCCGGAAACGCTCCCTCTGCTTTGCCGCAGCATTTTTTATATTTCAGCCCGCTGCCGCAGGGGCAAGGCATATTTCTCTTTACTTTTCCCACGTTTAAACCTCCGTATCTTATACTACAACTTATTTATTTTATCAAAACTTTCAGGAGGGGGAAATCCGATAATGAAAATCAGTATGATTTAGCTGAAAAGTAAAATTTTATAAAAGAGGACAAATAGAAAAAAAGACTATAAAATAGTTAGTTCTGTGTTTTTATCATCCATTTATGACAGAGGGTGTTATACATTTTGCAATACGCTGGTTTTTGGGTTAGAGCGGGTGCATTGTTGATCGATTGCGTATTGGCGGTCGGATTACACTTTTCATCCGCATTGATTTGGAGACGGATCTCCTGAGGTCGGTGCAACAGCACTGCTGGTATTCGTTTTTGTATCCGCTTTTGATGCCGCTGACAAAGCTCCGGGGCACATTGGAAGAGCACTTTTTAGAATTCGCATTGTTTCTGATGATACAGGCTGACGGATGAAGCTATGGCAGGCTTTCGTGCGCTACATCGTCTCATGGGTGCATATTGCTTTCGGTCTGCTGTATTTAACCGTCGTTTTTTCAGAAACGAAACAAGCTGTCCACGATTTTGCGGCTAGAACTTATGTTATGAAAACAGGCGACACTGAGTAAGCTATCTTTATTATTGAAGCGTAGAAAGGAGGCAAGCTCCCTGAAGAAACTGCTGATCACAATTTGTTTTTGCAGCGCTTTTTTATGGATAAACTCAGAAAAAACCACAGCCTACACGACAAATGAAAGGGATGTCAAAGATTTAATTCTTACATTATTGGATCCTTACGCACAAAAAGTCATGAAAAAAGATTACGGATTATATGATGCAAAAATCGTATCTGTAGAGAGAGTGAATTATGGAAGGACGACCGCCGAAAAACAATTCAACAACGGATCATATGAATTTATTGCAAAGGTTCAATACAGGACGTATACAGGCCCCCACAATCCTCCCGAAACCGTCGAGGAAGTGACGTTTTTCATTGCACCAAGCGGCGTTCAAACGGTCGGACATACTGTCAAAAAACAGAAATGAAAAAGGGATATGAACCCCTTTTTCTATTTCCGGTATTCCAGCAGACTGATGGTCAGGAGCACAAGGAAGCACCCCAGCCACTGAATGGATGTTAAACGTTCGTTTAAAAACAAAACACCTCCGAAGATGGTAAGAACGGGGCCGATCATAGAAATGACGGCTCCCCGCTCCGCTCCTATCCGCTTCATGCCTTCCAGCATGAATAAAAAAGGAATGACCGTCGTCACCGCCGCAATGATCATAAAAAAACCATACATTGCGGGAGGATAAGAAAGCAGGATTCCCGGCTGTTTTCCTGTTGCGCGAAACAGCGCATAACCGGCCATCGCAAGACTTGCCGCCGACATTCCATAGGCATTCATCCGAATCCCGCCGATTTGACGGACAAGGCCTCCCGCCACAACAAGATAAACCGCATAGGCGACAGCGGACAATAAGATCAAAAAAGCTCCTGACAGGTTCGCTTCAAATGCTTGCACATCCCATCCGCCGACAGCCAAGAACAGCCCGGCATTCACAAGCAAGATGGCAGCAAACGTTTGACCCGAGATCATTTTTTTATTTACAAAGGCAGTGATGATCAATACGAACATGGGATAGCTCATCACAATCATCCGTTCAACGATTGCCGAAACATCATGAAGGCCGATAAAATCAAGCAATGGCGACAGAAAAAAACAAAGCAATCCGGCCGCATAAGCTTTAAAAATCTCCGCTTTTTCTGGTTTAGCCGGAAGCTTTGAACGATACACAACAAAAATCAGCCAAAACAGCGGCGCCGCAAATAATTGCCGGTACAACAGCACCGCTTCCGGCTGTGCACCTTGTTCATAAGCCCATTTGACAAAAATGGATTTTGAAGCAAAACACATCGTCCCAAAGACCATAAAAACGACCCCGGCCGCTTTTCGAACGCCGCTTTGAATATGGCCGCTCTGCTCAGCTGTACTCTTCTCTGCTCGACTCAACTCGTATCACCCGTCCTTTTTATTCGTGGATATGTTTTTTTATAAAATGGAGCAATGTGCTTCCCTGGGCCGTCAAAATCACACCTTTTCCCAAACATTTTGGACAAGGCTCCGGCTCTTCTCTTCCGCTTCCATTGCAATTTGGACATGTCGTTTCCAAATCGTCCGTTGCAATCACCATTTACCATCACACCTCCGTTTCCATTTAACATGATGCGGCCACTCCGGCCAGCCTTCCTCCATGGCCACCACCTCCTTAAAAATACAAAAAACCCCCGTCACAAAAGGACGAGGGTCTCGCGGTACCACCTTTATTAATCGCATCAACGATTCGCTTGGAACATACGGAAAGGGAACAGTCAGCCCTTTCGATACGCTTCTCTTGATAACGGAGAGAACTATCCCGGCTCCGCCTACTGTCCGTTTCAGCGAAGCGATTCAGAAGCCCATTCGGCGTCAGAAGGGCATCGGTTCACACCAGCCACCGACTCTCTTAAACCCATGCTCTGACACGTACTTGCTCTTCCTCAATATCGTTTAACCGTACATGATTTGTAAAAAATATATTACTCTGAAAATTAGCATGTGTCAATCAGCATTAAATTCTTGTTTTTTTACGAACCTTTAATATACACACGGTCAACAGACACAAAACAAGGAGATTGAATGCTGCTATCCAATAAAAATATCCAGGGATGCCTATGACGAGAAGCGGTAGTCCCAAGCTGAGAAATACACTGGCAAATGCAGCATACAGCACTTTTAGTAAGCCATTATATTTTTCTGCTTCAGATTCGCGGTCTGTATAAATCGCATTTGTTTGAACTTGACTGGGATCAGCCGCAAAGTAATGCCAATTTAAAAACTGTGTCACATGCTTCCAGCCTGCATCCTCGTATATATGAATATATTCTTCCTGATCCAGGTTTGATGTTGTCTTATAGTCGAGCCGATATACTGTATTGCTTGGTTTTGTCTTTTCAAATATATAGATAAATAAAAAGAAGGACTTTAACATCCACCCCTGTTTTGCCATTTCATTCAGCCAGTTCTCCTCCTTCCGGTCTTGCCAAGCAAGAAAAAAACGGAATTTACGCTTTCTTTTTTTACTCATGACTTGTATCTCCCTCTTTTTGAAAAATAGATTGACTGATCGTCACTAATTTGGATAGGCGTTTAAATTCGAGTTCAATCACCTGCCATCCTTCATTCGTTAAAATATACTGCTTTCGCCGATTATCGCCGGATTCGCCTTCCTTTCTAATCAGCCCCTGCTTTTCGAGTTTGCTTAGTGCACCATAAAGAGTGCCAGGCCCTAGTTTGACCTCACCCTCACTCATGCTCTCAACCCTTTGCATAATGCCGTAGCCATGTAATGGTTGAGTTAATGACAATAATATGTAATACGTAGCCTGCGTAAGCGGTAAATAGCTTTCCGCCGTTTTTTTCTTCACTTTTCGCACCTCATTTTAAGTATGGCGTTTTTCATTTATATATCTCATGAGCAGTACAACACCTATTAGATTGAAAATGATGCTGCCGCCAAGAGCTAGTCCCCACCATACACCGTTTATTCCTGATAAAATCGCTAAATTTAATAAAAAAATTCCGCTCAAAACAAATAACATCCCGGTAAAGTGTGTATTCAAATCATTCGCCTCCTTATTTTACATCGCCTTACGATATATCGACTGACGATATAATAACATATTAGAAGATTCGACACAAATCAAACACAGCATTTACCCTGCAAATCAAATAAGTGAGCACAGGCTATTGCCCAAAAGGAATAGCTCACATTAAAATTAAAAAAACCGCCTAAAAGGTCATTTCACGACCTTATCAGGCGGTTTCCAGCGATTATTCCTTATTCCTGTCAGCAAACACCGTCATGGCGTCGCACATGAACTTCGCCAAGCCGGCGCCGTATTGATCAATGTTTTTCGTAAAGCGCTCGTCAGCGACATACATTTGTCCCAGACCTTTGAAAGCTTCGAGCGAATAGCTGTGGCCGGTGTTATTGTTCAGAAAGTCGTACCATTCCTTTATAGCCGCCTGTGCTTCCTCTGAGTCTGAGGCGCCTTTTCTGAGGGCGGCGATTTTTCTGTAAATGGCATCATATTGCTGTTCCATCTTTTTCCGTTCACCTTCGGGCATGGATTCGATATAGGCCTTCGATCTGTCGACGGCTTCATCGCCCCAGCGTTCCCGCGCTTCTTCCTCATACGGGTTTTGACTGAAATCAAATCCCGCGAATTTTTCCTCGTTTGTCATGTTGATTTCTCCTTTCGCGAATTGGATCGTTTTATCGATTGTCGCAATCATTTGGTCAAGCCGGCTTCTTTTCTCCAGCAGCGCTTTGCGATGGAGCTGAAGCGCCTCATTCCTGTCAAATGAAGGGTTCTCAAGAATGCTTTTAATCTTTTTTAAAGGGAAGTCAAGCTCTCTGAAAAACAGGATTTGCTGCAGCTTTTCCAGATCGTCATCTGAATACAGCCGATACCCGGCTTCGGTCGTCTCCGACGGAGCTAATAATCCGATTTCATCATAATGATGCAGTGTGCGCACACTGATGCCGACTAAGTCGGCCACTTCCTTTACTTTCATTTTCATTTATCTGACCTCCCTTCAATATTGACTATAAAGTATCCCGCAACGTGAGGGTCAATGCGAAATTTGAAATTTTTTTATACAAACAAAAAACCCGGCAAAATTGCTTTGCCAGGTCTTTTAAGAATTGTTCAGCAAGACTTCTTTAAGAAACGGATCATCCAGCCACTCGTTCAGCTGGCCCGCGGAGAATCCTTTTGATACATTGAGATCGATGAGCGTTCCGCCGGCATATCCGAAAGAAGCCGATCTGTCCGCAATGGTGTCCGGCCCTTTCGCCAGAACATTCTTCAGCTTCTTCAGCATGTTTTGAAAGCTCTTCTCCAAGTCGCTTTTCGGGTCTTTGGCAGATTCAATCACTCTGATGAGCCTCTCATTTCCGCCTTCAAGCTCTCCTTTTTCATCCAAACTGACATCAGCCAAAGACAGACCGGCAATCGTTTTCAAAAACTCATTCACATGCCATTTTTCATAAGCTTCTTTATCCAGCGGCGTTCCATTTTGTTCACCGATCAGTTCCGCATGGCTCAACAGACGGGCGCCAAACCGTTTATCACTGTTATTTAAAACGGCTTCGATCCGGGTTCTTTTTTGTTCATCTTCGATGCCTTCAACTGTAATCCGGTTATTTCCGTCTACTTGCAATGTCAGATGTTCACTCTCGGAAAGAGAAATTCCGCTCTCGCGCAGCGTCTCATCGATCTGGCTGTTCAAACGCTGCCTGTCCACATAAAGATTATAGATCTCAAATTGAACGCCGTTCATTTGTGATCGTAATGACGGTGCATTTTTTTGAGCCGCTTCAGCCTGTTTGCTGATGGAGAGGGTATCTGTTTGGCTGCCGGCCATTCTCTTGGAACCTCTATTCTCGGCCGGCATCTCCGCGGCGGCAGGCTTCATCAGCTGCTCGGAATAAAGCGAAAGTTTTACCCTGTCTCTAATATTCATGGGAGCTCCTTTCATGCCAATTACATTCGATTACTTTTTATATCGGACGGAATTTGGATCCATTTACCAGCCGTATGTTGAATCGTATTGATAATTGATCTTCAGCTGCGGCGATCTCCATGTTGAACTGCTCCAAGCGAGCGAATAGTATCTCACATTCCATGTCGTTTTGACCGGAAGCGCAAGTTCAGGCTTTAGATCCGGAAACAGTGTGCCGCCGGAAACCGATGTGTGCCAAACGCCTTCTTCCTTGTTCAGAACTTCCCTGTAGGTGTGTCCGAGGCTCGGAGAAATGGTTCCCTCGGCGGAAACGCTTTTCACAGTCGCTCCTTCGGGAATGGCCGAGACATTGGCAAGATTGACGGCGGCAACCGGAGAAACGACTCCCTGTCCCGGGCTTGAGATGGATGATGGAGACAAATTCGCCGTATAAGCACCGCTCTTCATTCTGTCGATAAATTCAAGTCTGTAAAATCCCCAACCGTCATATGAACCGTCTTTAGACGTAACGACCGCAATGTACCGGCCTGTCTCCGGAACATCCAAGCGGATGATTTCATTTTGGTTTCCCGTTCTTTCAGAAGATCCTACTGCAGGATAGCCGTAAGCATCTTTAAATAAGTAAAGATCATAGTCTGTATTTGCTGGGATGTTCTTTAGGTGAATGGCAAGCTGTTCTCCCTTTGTCGCGTAAAATTTGTAATAATCTTTATCGCTTTCGCTGTGAATCGTCGCCGAAATCGTCTTGTATTTCCACAATCCTAAATCATAAGCCTCAGCGAAAGAATTGTTGGGTTCATACTCATCTTCGTAAACATTTGCCGAAGCCGAAAATGCTGGAATCGCCATCAAAAACACACTGAACACGAAAAGAAACAAACTTTTTTTCATTTGTCATTGCCTCCCGTTTATTCATCACCATAAAGGAACTCCCTTCCTTATATCGGTAATTGAATTGGAAGTTTAATGAATATTTTATAAAATAATAGAATTTTTCCAAGTTTACTCATCCGACGGCTCTGCCACACTGCCCACAAAAAGGTTCATTCCGGATGTTTCATCAACAATCGCGAAATAAAACGGGTGGTCTGCAGTCATCGTCACTTCAGGGACGGGAGCTGATTCGATGATCTCAACCGCCGTTGCCGCGGATGCTTCGGTACCCGCTTCATCTACTTTGATAAATGTTTTATGTCTGACTTTATCAATTTGAGCGGCGCCTTCTCCGGCAAACATATTTGAAAAATCCGCGCTGCTAAACACGGTTTTCATTCCAAGCCGTTTAAGCGGTTCATTTAACATGTAGTCTGTTTGAAATGAGAAGCGCGGCAGCTTGAGCTCCACCTGTTTCATCGTCCAGCCCTTATGCAAGGCGCGCCATTGATCATACGTCATGCCAGCTAGAAGCTGTTCAAGATTTGCCGCTTTTTTCGGCAGAAAAACAGCCAATGACAGACCTTCGTCTTGAAAAGGAAGCTTGACGGCTTGAAAATGTTTGTTTTCCAGATAAGGAAAGCGGTTTGTCTGCGTCATCATGGGGTGTTTTTTTGCGGAGCCGTCCGCAGAATAAAATGGCTGTTCCGCTGTCATGTGAGGATCAAATGGATGCTTCCAGCTTTCTCTAAAATAGACGGCATTAATGATGTAGGCAATCGTATTCGACGAGACCTTGTCAACGATCTGATCAATGCGGTCTTTCGTTTTCTTTTTGACCCAGCCGTTGATTTCTTCTGCTGCCCGATTTGGATCATCATGAAGCTGATAGGCGTCGCCAAGGCCTTTGATCGCGTCTTGAAAGCTTTCTTTCAGCTCCCTTTTGGACCATATCGAATTGGCCGATGAAAATTCGCCGTGAGGCAGCGTTTCTAGCGAACGATTCACAGATTGTGACATCCTGTTGATCGATGTCATATCCGTCTGGTTGAGGTTTAAAGTGCCGAGCAGTTCCTTTCTGCTGTCTCCCGCGGCACCGTTTGCCGTCATCACAAGTGCCTGGTGAATACTGTAAGGCGAGAGGAAGATGTTTTTCCGGCTTCCTTCCTCTTTTATCATGTCTTGAAACAATGCGAGCGCAAACCGCTGTTCAGCTTCAGATAACGAGGCGTCCGTTTTTTGCGCGGATCTGACGGGCGGGGGATCGGCCTCCTTGTGCACTCCGCATCCGGCCAACAATAAAAGACCGGTCCATATCACCATCGCACTCCATTTCGATTTCAATTGTCAACACCTCCTACTGTTGTAGTGGGTTTAGCATTGGAAAACGTTACAAAAAACGGCAGCAAAAAAAGCTTATCCAATGCTGGATAAGCTTTCTGTTACTGCGCTCACTGTCCTTTAACAGCCAGTTCGCGCAAATCTTTTTTGACGATTTTGCCGAGCCTGTTTTTCGGAAGGCTGTCGGTAAAAACGATTTCAGGAATTTTATAGTCGGACAGGCGCTCTTTGCAATACGCGATAATGTCCTCCTTCTTAAGGCCGGAGCTTTCGTTTTTCACCACATACGCCCTCGGAACTTCCCCGTACATTTCATCCGGGACGCCGATGACGGCCGATTCGACGACTCCGGGCACTTGATCGATGATCTCCTCCACCTGGTCAGGATAAATGTTGTCGCCTCCGTAGACAATGACGTCTTTATACCGGCCGGTAATATATAAAAATCCGTCTTCATCAAGTTTGCCGGAGTCCCCCATATAAAACCAGCCGTCTTTCAGCACCTTTTGCGTGGCGGAAGGATTTTGGTAATACCCTTCAAAAACATACGGGCTTTTGACGACGACTTCTCCGACTTCGCCCCTTGGCAGCTCTTCATGTGTATCAGGGTCTTCGATTTTTATGCTGACTTGCGGAATCGGCTTGCCGGCTGAATTGACTTTATCCCAGCCCATGTCAGGCCGCCATACGCTAACCGTCCATGCTTCTGTGCTGCCATACCCCTGCACCATCAGGATTCCCATGTCATTGTACTCCTTAATCAGCCGCGCCGGCACCTTGGTGCCGCCGGAGACAAGCATTTTCACAGACGACAGATCGAATGGATGTCTTTTCATTTCCTCCAGCATGTAAGTGTAGACGGAAGGAAACGCCATCATCATATGAATGTGTTTCTTCTCGATCTCCTGCAGGATTTCAAACGGTTCGGGGTCCCATAAGAAATGAAGCCCAATTCCTTCAAAAGCCGCCTGAAAAACATGGTTGAGCGAGCTCATATGATAAAGCGGATGGCTCGCTAAAAAGCGCATGCCTTTCAGCTTTTTCGATTTCACGTTCACCTCTGTCAAGTATGCGGCCAGACTGCCGTGGTTGACCATACAGCCTTTCGGATTTCCGGTCGTGCCCGAGGTGAACAGCATTAAAGCCAAATCATGCTCGGTCACCTGGTCGGCCTCCACCTCCAGCGGCCTGTTTTTAAATAGGCTCTCAAACTGTTCAGTCGTGTTCATTCCCGCACCCGCTTCAATCATCAGGCAGAACTGAAGCTGTTCGCGGAGCGGCGTTAGTATATCGGCAAATTCCAAGTCATAAAACATCACCTTCGGCCGGCAGTTGTTCAAGATTCCTTTTAATTCATACGATGTCAGCTGCCAGCTTAACGGCACGACTGTCGCCCCGATTTTAAGAGACGCCAGCAAAATGACGGGAAAATGATGATTATTTTTACATAAAACCGCGATGTGGTCTCCTTTTTGAACACCCTCCTCCAGCAGATAATGAGCCAGCTGGTTCACCCGTTGATGATACGCTTTGAACGTAAACGTTCGATCTCCTCCGGACAATGCTTCCAACCCATCTGACGTTTCCATATGATGATTGATTAATTGCTGAAGTGTACTCAAAATTTTCATCTCCAAATTTTCATTGTTTCTCACAAAACCTGGTGAGATTATGTGACGCACAAATTCATTCTAAAACAAAATATATCCATTGTAAAACTATTTCATAATAGAATTATTATCTTTATGAATTGATAACAAAAGAAATTAAATGACTCATGTTAAAATTCATAAAATCGTTTTTTGCGGAGCATTCGCTTATGATAAAATAGACCTATGTTTGTTTGACCAGCATAAAATTGCTGATCTACTACACGATGTCGGAAATGAGGAAACCTTCATGAATCACCATCGGATTGAAGCGAATCTATTGGATCATGCTTTCACGAAATATTTGCGGTCTTCAAAGAAATTGGACGAAGAAACGATTCCGAAAAGTATCACGAGCGGCAAAGGGTTTATTTTGCGTATCATTTACAGACACGGAACATGTACGATAAAGGAGATTTTACAGGAGGTCGCCCTGTCTCCATCAGCAACGACAACAGCTCTGAACCATTTGGAGAAAGAGGGCTTTGTGATCAGATCGAGAAATAACGATGACCGGCGCACCGTCTGGATCGAACTGTCGCAAGAAGGAACGAGGATCGCCGCACAAATGGTGGAAAACCGCCAGGCCTTGATCGACAAGCTCTTCGGCAAATTGTCAGAGGAAGAAAAAAAGGTTTTTTTTGCTATAATTGAAAAAATTATGATGTGAAACGGGCCGTCGATCGAAATCGACAGCCCTTTTTTTATTGTCTGACCCCAAGCGCGTCCAGCGCCATCTTCAAGTGCTCTTCTTGTTTTGTCTGCAGGGCGAACATGCCGATTTCGATGCCGTAGGCGGCCTGCAATTCCGTAATATGCTCTTTCATCCGCGGCCAGACCCGGCCCCCTTCTTTTTCATAATAAGAGATGAGCCGGGCGGTTTCGGCTTCTCCTAAAATCGTCTCGTATAATAGAAAATCTTTTGCCGGGTCGGCGATTTTCGCTTCCGTCCAATCCAACAGCCCAGTTATGCTCTGATGCTGGTCAATTAAAATATGCGGGGGATGCAAGTCGCCGTGGATAAACGCAGTATGTTCAGGCCAATACGAGTCGTCGGACAGCCACTTTTGCCATCTTTCCCAGAGCTCGCCGCTAACCCCGAGCTCTCTTTTGATCTGTTCCATCTGCTCTGCTTTTGACCGCCTGACGCCATCCGGATTCATCACATGCATGCCCGCTTCTTCTGCGGCTTTATGATCAATGCTGTGCAATAGCGCGAGCGTTTTCGCCAATGACTTGACAAAGGCTTCAGCCGGAGGCTCATGATCCATGTTCCATACGTAATTCTTCACCTCCATGTCAATGACCGCGGCAGGAACCCCCGGAAGCTCCGGATATGCAATCAGTTCGGGAGTATGAATGCGCCAATCCGGCACAGCGGCGGGAAGATGGTTTTGCAGCAGCTTCAGTACTTTCCCTTCATACACTGCTCTTTCAATCACATCGTCGCGCCGCGGTTTTCTCAAGACCCATCTCTTGCCTGCTTCATCTTCGGCAAAGACGACTTGAAAATCCATGCCGGACTCGTTGATTTCCGCATGCTTTCGTTTCAGCCGAAGGCCGTGTTTTTCCGCAAGTTTTAATATTTGTTCAATTTGTTCATTTACAATTGTCATATACGATTTTCCCCTTTACTGAAGGTTTTTAATAAAAAAAAGCACAGGTCGTCTGCCTGCGCTGGAAAGTAAACGGAAAAAGATATGACAAATAAACTGAAGGCAAGCTTCAGATAAGCTATTTTTAAAGGCAAAAAAAGAGGCGCTGGAATCCGCGCCTCTCCCTCTGTTATTGCATAAAGGGTCCCCTAAAAACAGGCAGACTGATCCCGATTACCCTGCACACAGGCAGAGACTTTGTTCACGATTTAGTTAGCGAGGACAAAGTTCAATCGGAATCTGATGTATGCCATTTGGGAAATCCCTCCGTTCTTTAAAGTTATCCTTATTTTAACAGGTGGCAGGGTGACCCGCAACGCAAAATTCAATTATTAAGAAAATCAACCTGATAGAGGAAACCCATATGTTCCTGCCTAACTAATAATTAACACCCGTTCGGCGCTTTAATTCTCTTAGCCAAGCCGTATCCCCGGTTCCATAGCTTTTCTTTTGCCCTGTATCCCGCAAAGATCCGTTGCTGTAGTCAATAGATAAGATAAAATCCGGAACAGAATCATATCCGGCTTCTGCAAGTCTGTTCAGCTCTGCTCCATAATGAGCGATTGCGAAATGAGCCGTTTTCTTTTGGACAGGGTCCTTCTCCAGCTCTTCTTTATACACATCTAACAAATCACGGCCGTCAGGTGTTACATATCGGCCATCAACCACTTCCAAGTCCTTCAGGTGATAGCCTGTCACCTCATATATCTCGCGAACCGTGTGATATTTTTGCTGCGCTTCTTTGGAATATTGGGCTGAATCGCTGCTCAAGCTTTTCATGATATGCAGAAATAACTGTTTGCTGTTTTCTCCTGATTGCAATATATGTTCAAGTTGATGGATGAGCTGCTCATCATCTGTTCCGCTCACTTTTACTTGATAATCAATCGGTGAAATTGTAAAGGTGAGCGCCGTATCCGCAGGAATGGCAATATGATATTGATCCAGCAGCGCTTGAAGCTGTTTGTTGACTTGGCTGCGCTGATATATTTTCTCATTCTCCGCCTCTACTTCCCCATTAAAATTCACATTTCGAAACGCGGCATCCTGCATATTATAGTTTTGCGCTTTTCCTTTGAACAGCCACTCAGTTTCATTGTCATATGCAGCTTGTCTTTCTGCTGCCGACAGGTCATTTCTGAAATAAGGGGAATTGGAATTTTTGTATTTATCCTTAATATAGCCTAAAGGATCAGGTTTCGTTTTGTTCATTGCATTGATTTTGCTGTATTTTTCATCTAAGATTTTTTTCCTGATATCACTTTCTGACTCATAGGGGTTTTGGGCATTGATCTTCGTTTCTTCCACAGTTTGATCATTTGCTGCTTCGTATGCCCGCCTGAAAGCTTCGGCATGATTCACAATACTGTCCTTTGAGTAGTTCAGCTTACTCAAACTTTCCTTCGATGGTCTTCCCGCTTGACTGCTGGCCTTCTTCGCAAAGGCAGTGATATCGGAAGAGACATTTTTTACAGTTGGATCAGCCGCATTCCTTTTCAACATATTCTGAATCATCAGCTGTGTACGGATGTATTGACTATTGAGACGCATTGGGTACCTCTCCTCAATTCTTTCTATAATCCCTATATCGGCTTGATTATGTTTATATTAACCTTATTAAACAGTAATTTACATAGCACCCTCATCAATTTGGATGAAAAATCAAAAGGCATCCGAAAAAACGGATGCCTTTCCTTATTTCTAATCTTCCCTATCACTTTTATTCCGTATCCGCTCAATCACCTCATGCAGTCCCTCAGGTTTATAAAATTCCACCGGAGAACTGCCCTTTTCAAAGGAAATCGTCTCGGCTTCTATCAGCGCGACATAGCGCCCGTTTACCTTGGCAAGGTGGATCGAATCTCCGAATTCAGCCAGCAGTCCTTTAATCTCGGTTGCTCCCAGCTTCATTTTCAGCTCTGCCTCAGGCATATGCTCAACGATCTGGGCGGAGGCTTCGATGACTTGATGGGTGTCGAGGCGTTCCTGAATCTCCCGCTTTTCGCTCGCTTCCCAGATTTCGAGATCATGTTCAAATTGCTGGAGTTCTTCGCTTTTGTCTTCAAATGCTTCGTACACATGCTCCTGCACCATGTTCATCACTTGGGACTTCATGATTTCCGGCATCGACTCGCCGTACTCGACGAATTTTAAGAAGTCTTCAAAGTAGCGGGCGTGCGAGGCCTGGTGGATTTTCACTTCGCTTTCCTCTGTCATGCCCTCTTCAGGCATGTGCGGATACTGGATCGATTTCATGTTTTTCGTCGTGATCGCCATTTCGACCTTGCGGATCAGCGATGATTCATCGGCGATCGAAGCGACCTTCGGTTCAAAGTCGCACTTCATGACAAAGACAAATGTATCATCGAAGTATTTGCGCGGTACGGCTGTCGCCACCAAAAAAACGCCTCCCCTGACGGCGCTCGTGTCGAGGTATGTGCGGACGAACTGTTCGCTCAGCTCATTGAATTCTTCCTTTGTCTCCGCCAGTTTTGTTTTGTGAAACAGATTGTAGTTCGGATTAGAATCAAGCTCATGCCCCGGTTCTGTGATGAAGCGGCCGATTTTCGTCGGCACCTGCTCTGATTTCGGATGGCGTTCGGCTTTCCGCTTCACGATTTTTTTCAATTCCCCGTCTAAGAAATCCTTCAGTTCGCTGGTTTCAAATTCCTCTGTATCCAGCGTCTGAAAATGTTTATATTGCTTGTTGGCCTGCTCATCCTTGCCGTCGACCTGAATGACGTAAAAAGAAATATAGCGAATTTCAAATTCCATGACATGTTCACCCGTTTTCCTTGTTGTTTCAGTTCTTCAAGTATAGGTAAATGCCTGGAATCCGTCAATTTGCACCTTCACTATATAATTGATCCATTATAATACATCTTCCCGGTCAATTTTTCGGATCGACCAAAACGCAATAACAATCCCGATTACAGCCAATGAAACAGGAATATAAATAATAGATGCAATTGAGAATCCAGGACTTTGCTGACCGATCAGCGCAATCAAAATGCAGGATGTCACAATAGTGGCAGGAACGGATTGTTTGCGCATCCCAAAGTATAATGGAATAAAACTCAACCCTGTCGAAGAAGCAGCGTAAATGAGCATACTGCCAATCTCATTTCCAATGGCTTGCAGCGTCAGTTTTTCCGGGCTGAATTGATAGATATCATTGAGCTGCGAGAAAATAAACGCAAGAATCAGTTCGGACACGATCATTGTCAAGAAGGTCAATCCGCCGGTGAGCAGCAGTTTTGCGGCGATCAGTTTTTTTCGGCTGACCGGATATGTAAACATGACCGTGATGGTTCTGTTTTTATACTCTCCGATGATCAGTTTGGCAATTAGCACGCCTGCAAAGACAATAAACACAGACCTTACAAAAGTTCCGAGAAGCAGCAGCGTGGATCCCGCGTCAGCCATCGCCATTTGGTCTTGAGTAAGATTTTTTTCCTCCGATCCGATCAGGCATAAAAAACCCAGTATACATAGATTTGCAATCACTGCACCTTTGTAATACCACCCTAGTTTCGTTTTTTTAAACTCCAATTTAATTAAATTCAGCATTGAACTTCAACTCCGTTAAAATACATCTATTTTTTCGATCCGCCTTACTGCCAAAAAGGAAAAAATCAGACCGACAGCGGCCAGAGATAAAGGAATATAAACAATTGAAGAAATGGAAAAGTCCGGGCTTGTGGAACTGATCAACATGCTGATCACGACAGACGAAATGATCGTTGCCGCAGCGGAGTGCTTCCGCATTCCGAAAAAGATGGGCACTAAACTCGTTCCTGCGGCGCCAAAAGCAAAAACGATCATTTTCAGAGCCTGCTGAGAAACCATAGAAGCTGTTAATTCGCCGGGGATGACCCCATAGATTGAATTCAGCAGAAAAAAAGCAGCGGCAACGCATGCATTTGATATCAATATCGTAATGAAAGTCAGCCCGGCTGCGATCAGCAGTTTAGCAGCCAGCAGTTTTTTTCGGTTGATCGGGTACGTAAACATCACAAGTATTGTCTTGTTTTTAAACTCTGAAATGATTAATTTTGAAATCAGCACGGCTCCGAAAATGATAAAAACCGCTCTGACGAAAGTGCCGATCACAAGAAATGTTTCATCAATCGTTTGGAACGTATCCTTGCCTTCTGTGAAGGTCACCATCCACAGAAAACCGAGGATGATGAAATTGGCAAAGGCGGCTCCGCGTACATACCAGCCAAGCTTCATCTTTTTCATTTCGATTTTCAATAAATTCAGCAAGTGTCTCCGCCTCCTTATGCGCTGGCCGCATTGCCGTTGATTAAGCTGAGGAAGTAGTCCTCAAGCGAAGTATGCTTTTTATTCATGGACTCAATTTCTATATCATTCAAAATCAGAGCTTTAGAAATGGCTGTTTGAGAAGCTTCGGCATCATAAATTCGGATCGTTTTATCATTTAGTATTTTAAAATTAGCAATCTGAAGCTCATGTTCAAGCACAAAGCAAGCCCGCAATTGATTCGGGGTCACGAGTTCAATGTACTCTGTGTTCCGGCCTCTTACGCTTTCCATCGATACTTCTTCAACAAGCCTGCCGTCCCGAATCACTCCGATTGTATCTGCAATCTGCTCTACTTCGTTCAGGATATGGCTTGAGATGAGCAATGTCATTCCATATTCTTTGCTCAATACTTGAAATAAGTTTCTGATTTCTTTAATCCCGATGGGATCAAGGCCATTAATCGGTTCATCTAAGATGAGCAAGTCGGGTTTGGTAAGAATGGCACGCGCGATTCCAAGACGCTGCTTCATACCAAGCGAGAATGTTTTTACAGGTTTGCTGTCGATATTTTTTAAATTCACCATGTCCAGCACTTCCTGAATCTTGGCTTTATTGTGATATCCCATATACTCACAGTGCAGATTTAAATTTTCATTGGCTGTCAGATTTTCATAAAAAATCGGGTATTCGATCATGCTGCCTATTTTGCCGAGAATCTCGTATGATTGATTTGTCAGCTTATGCCCGAGAATATTGATTTCCCCGCTTGTCGGTTTTACGAGGCTCGTCAGCATCTTCATGACGGTCGTTTTCCCGGCTCCGTTCGGGCCGAGAAAACCGTATATTTCTCCCTTTCGTATATGCATGCTTACATTTGACACAACTTCTTGACCTTTGAATGTCTTGGTAAGCCCGCTTGTTTGTACGATGTAAGTCAACTCTGTTTCCCCTTTCCTGTCTTTCTTATGTGTCTATTGTAGCGATGGACGCTGTCTTTTTTATTTCTTGTTTCTTAAGAAATTCTTACGTTTGCTAATAGGTCATTCGTTTTAGCGTGATGGAAAACGCTGTCCGTTCATACGGCTTGCTTTGGAGAGAGATGTCCCCTCCCATTTTCCCAATGAGCCTTTTTGTAATTGTTAAGCCGAGCCCGCTTCCCTGGAACGCTTTATTTCTCGATTCCTCAAGGGTGTACAGCCTTTCGAACACCCGCTGCTGATCATACTCGCCAATCCCTTTCCCACGGTCCCAAACCGTAATAACAATCTGCGTGTCATCATATGTAAGGGACAATCCGATCAGCTTTCCATCTGCACCATATTGAATCGCATTTGATAAAAGGTTTTGCAGAACCCGGTCAAGCGCTTCTTCATTTCCGTGTGCATAAACCGGGGTATCCGGGATGTCGATGACAGCTTTAAAACCTTTTGCCTGAACGGCATCATAGTGTTGGAGAATGTTTTTTCTGCATATTTCGTTGATATGTATTTTCGTGAGCAGTATTTGCTTATCTTCTGATTCGAGTTTGGCCAAGTCGAAGAAAGAATTCATCAGCTGAATGATTTCTCCTGTTTTTTGATAAAGTTTTTCCAGCAGCCTTTCACGCTCTTCTTCCGCCATATCCGAGTTATTTTGAATCGCCTCGATATATCCGAGCACAACAGTCAGCGGGGTTTTCAGATCATGGGACATATTGGTCAGCATTCGTTTCATTGACTGCTCCGTTTTTGCAAAGCGGGCTGTTATGCGTTGACGCTCCTCAACAAACAGGTTCATTTGCACGAGCAGATCCCGCAGTACTTTATCATCCGTTCCTAATAAAATTTGATCAGCCGCCTGCTCATTTAGCATCATACTGAGCTTTTCCGTGATGTACTTCAAGTTTTGGTCCCGCTGTTTTTTCATTTTATATTGAACGATATTGAGAGACGCCAAAATCATCAGCATGCCAATCCATAACATTGTCATGCTAAAACTCTCCTAATTTATAACCGATGCCCCAAAGCGTTTTAATATATTGCGGAGAGGAAGGATCATCCTCTATCTTTTCCCTCAAGCGCCTCATATGGACGTTAATAATATTTTGATCGCCAAAATAATCCTCATTCCAAACCGAACGATAGATTTGTTCTTTTGTGAATACTTTTTTAGGGTTTGTCACAAACAAGGTCAGCATCTTCCATTCCGTTGATGTCAGCTGAAGCGGTTCACCATTTTTTTGTACGGATACATTTTCTATATCAATCGTAAGCTTGTGAATACGTAGTTTTTGATTTGCCGGCTCACTGGCGGAATACTGCGTTGCGCGCCGAATGGCGGCTTTTATTCTTGCGGTCAGTTCGATCATCGAAAACGGCTTGGCAATATAATCATCCGCACCAAAACCCAGCCCCAGCGCTTTATCGACATCCCCGTCTTTTGCAGAAATCATTAAAACCGGGACCTTGCTCTGTTCACGGATCAATTTCAGAAAATCCATCCCGTTCAGTTTAGGAAGCATGATGTCGAGCAGAATCACATCATAATTGCCCTGCTGAAACAAGCGAACGCCCTCTTCTCCGTCAAAAGCAAGCACGACCTCAAACCCTTCTTTTGTTAAATAATGATCGACCATTTCACTGATCGAATGATCATCTTCAATAAGCAATATGCGCTGCATCTTGTTCACCTATCCTTTTCAACATAAAAACACACGTGCAAGTACACTCATTGTAATTGAAAAACGTGTGTTTTTTACAAAAATTATTTATATTTCTAGTTGAATCCTCTTGTAGCTTCCGGATCTATTGACGGATACCAATCTACTTTCCCACTAACACGGATCAAGTCACAGGCGCGGGGTTGTACAAACACAAGTCATTGGAACAAAAAAATGACCTCTGATGTCAGGGGTCATCTTTTATTGATCAAGGGGCTTATTCTTTTTATAGTAAAGTGTTACGTTTTGCTTCCGCAAAGTTTCAATCATGTCATGATAACTGTTTGCAAACTGCTCGTTGTCTGATTTCATCCGGGTGATGACGGTTTTGCGGTTTTCACTTTTGTGATCTAATTCTTCTTTAATTTTCGTGATCATCATACCTTTTTGCCCTTCGATTTCGCTTTTTAGCACTTTATCAAATTCTTTCAGTTCTTTTAAAACGCTTTTCAGCGGCGCGTTCAGCCGGGCCGCTTTATCCTTTGCTGAAATACTGCTTAAAAACATATATGTCGCTGAAACTGTTTCAGTTTCCTCCAATAACGGTTTTATCATCTTAATCCCCCTCCCCTATGCCTTAAAATCAAACAGCGCCGAAATTTGCTCATCTTCATCGAACAATTTTTCAATGCTGGCGCGAATGCTTTTTACAAATTTCTTTTTGCTGGAGGTTTGTTTTTTTAATTCGCTGACGACGCCGTCGCACTGAGGAAGCGGGGCCGTGTGGTACGAGTCGTGGACGACGATTTTATTCAGCTTTCCGTTTGATCCGGCGAAGCCTGAGGCGAGCTTGAACTGAATGTCGAATTGGTAGCGGGAAGGATTGGCTTCCATGTCATGAATGGCTTTTGTCAACTCAGATTTTTTAATTGCGAAATGATCGTGGATTTCATGGTGGAAAACACGTTGGTAGCGTTCAATTTCAGCCTCAATCTTTGAAATGGCAGCCATCCCCGCCTGGTAAATCCTGATGGCAGATGACAGATTGACCTTTATCTCTTTTCCGTCCTTGCCTTTCTTAGAAAAATAGATGTCTCCTCCTTTGTAGCTGATGCCTTTCTTTTTGGATAGGGCGTTTAGAAGCGGGGTGATGCTGTGGCCTTCGCCAATAAGATTGAGAAGGTCTTTTGTGTCTTGATCCAGTTTGCCTAAGGCTTCTTCCAATGCTTTATAAGTTGAATAAAATTCGATTAAATTTTTCATTAGTGATTGAGAGAGTTGTCTATTATTTAGAGTAAATATGACAGTCTTCCAGTCGACAAGAAATTTGATCTTTTCATATAAAACGTCAAGCCTTCCTGTCAGTCGCTCTACTTCGGCAATGTCTTTTTGAATGGTCTTTTTTTTCGCTTCATCAATATAACCGTTTGCTTCAAGCTGATTGAGAACAGGGCCGCTGTAGGCCTTGACTTTCGCAAAAAATGCTTTAAACTCTGGCAGCTTTTTATCAAGTGCACCCACCATATTCAAGAGGCGGGCCGGATGTTTCAAGCAATATGCTATTTGCTGAGCTGTACCCTCTTCATTCATTATTCCGTTTAAAAAATCCATATCTACGCCGATTGCTTCCATAGCAAAACCCTGAATGCCGCCCTTTCGATAATCAGCAGCATATTTTTGAAAGTACCCTTTCAGTTTGCTCACATCTTCATCAGGAATATGATCAATGACACTTCGGAATCCTTTTATATCCGGGTGTGTGTTCGTCATCTTCACATCGCCGAACGTAATAAAATCAGCCTTCCCGCTGACACCGTAGAGCGGATCGTCACTGGAAATGCGCTGGGTGATGTTGGCTGTGACGCCTTTGTCGTTGTAGTATTTGATGATGGCTTTTTTGAGTCTTGGGATTGTTGATAAATCGTTTACTTGATACTTCTTTCTTAGTTCCCTTGCCATTTTCTTATCAATCAACAATAAGTGATCTACACTTATTTGGGCCCCATTTACACCATAAACCTCATCAAATTCACCATTTACTAACTGCACTAAAACTTGGTTATTGTTTGCGAGAGAATGGCCCATAGCATAAGTTTTTAACTCTTTAGAGTTACCGACCTTTCTCTTGGAGGCCCTTGAAAATTCCCTTGTAGCCTTATATTGTCTGTTATCCATTCCCAAAAACAATCCAAAGAAATTATATTTCCAATCTTCATTATCGGCGCTGCCCTCGGAAATAATGTGGAGCTGATCGATATGTTTTGTCTTATCCTTTAGATGAATAGCTGTTCCATCATAGCCTGATTGACTGATTGTTTTATCCTTACTATGTTCTAGAATTTCTTTTGACGTAAAAATCTCTATATTTTCTTTAAGTTCATGATTTGTTTCCTCTTTATAAATTCTGCGGACATCTGCCTCGAAATTATCTTTAGCTTTTTTCACTTCATTTGGATTATTTGAAGCAAACCTATTTTTATAGCTGTATTCCAGGTTTATTATACGAAGTTTCACATTTTCATTTTCAAATATATTTTTAGTTGCCATCCTATTTCTCCTTACCAGTTAAAAATACGATGGATTTGACTAACTTCTTAGCTTTCTTTTCAGCAGAATCAACATCAAGTGAACAAGGTTTAGAACTTTTTAGACAAGTAAAGTCAAATGTAAATTGTATGCCAACATAATTCTGTTTATTTACATAACCAATATAGGAATGAGTCTCATTATTTTTTTGATTTGTATCGTCGTGAACAGTTTTCATATACGCAAAATAAATATCCTTATCTTTTTCCTCGAACTTTTCAAATTGTCCTTTATATCCATTTTCCTCCCTCACTTGTTCTAACATTTCATTTGGATTATTGATGAAAGATTGATTTAGGTAATATTCTACAGAAGCATTAAGAGAAACATTCGTTTTTTCATCGTAGCTATAAAAAGAGATTATCTCTTCATCTTTTCCGAGAGAGGATAAATTGTCATCATATCTCCCATTCTCCGGAAACAACATCGTAAACCCTTTCAGTTTAGACTCAAGCAAATAATAGCCCGGCTCGACTTCCTTTGTTGATGCCATGTATTCTCTTGTTTTCTCATCCTGGAACGCCGGAACCTGCGGGAGGTCTTTCGGGTCCATATTTTTCGGCTTGACCGCTTCTTCTTGATTGCCGTTCTTGCCGTTTTGGCTGTCGTTCATACTGCATCCTCCTGTAAAGATTAGTATTATAGAAAAACACAATATCATCATCTTTTTCATTTTATTAAACCTCCAAGGGCTTTTAAGTTAAGCTGCAAGCACTTCATTTTAATGCGAATGACATGCTTGAAAATGATACTTTTTTATGTTACAACATGGAATAAATTAGATAAATAGGAAATAAGAATCACCACCCTGCAAATCGTATGCCGGCCCTCTGAAAAAACAGGCAGTATGGTTGATGCGCCAAGGCTCCGAAAGGTACTGCGGTTTAGTTTACCAAAGAGGAAATATGAAAAAAGAACCACTTTATACTTCTTGTTAAAAACGAGTTCACAATTAAAAAAGCACCTTATCAAGGTGCTTTTCGATCAAGTCACAGGCGCGGGGTTGAACAAACACAAGTCATTGGAGAGCCCCCAATGTTCCGCCCATGTTTTCCTTCCGCTTGCGACGTTAAGGATCGTCCTGAAAATTTCCCAGCCGACTTCTTCTATTGAAGCTTCACCTGTTGCGATCCGTCCGGCGTTAACGTCGATTAAATCGCGCCAATCTTCTGATAATGACTGCCGGGTTGCCACTTTCATAACCGGAGCCATTTCAAGGCCGTACGGCGTTCCTCTTCCGGTTGTAAATACTTGCAAATGCATGCCCGAAGCCAGTTGCAGGGTGCCGCATACAAAATCGCTTGCAGGTGTCGCTGCAAAAGTGAGTCCCTTCTGTACAGCCCTTTCACCTGGCGCGAGTACGGCATTGATCGGGCTGCTTCCCGATTTCGCGATCGAGCCGAGCGATTTCTCAACCACGTTTGCCAGCCCGCCCCTTTTGTTCCCTGGCGACGGATTGGCGCTTCGGTCTGATTCGCCTCTTTCCAGATAGCGGTCATACCAAGCCATTTCCCGAATCAGGGCGCGGCCGACTTCTTCATTGACAGCGCGCGGTGTTAAGAGATGAACGGCATCGCGGACTTCGGTGACTTCCGAAAATAAAACCGTGGCCCCTGCCCGGACGAGTAAGTCGGCCGCATATCCCGCCGCGGGGTTTGCGGTCACTCCTGAGAAAGCGTCGCTGCCACCGCACTGAAGGCCAATCACCAGGTCTGAAGCGGGACATGTTGTCCGCTTCCGTTCATTCAGCCTTTTTAAGCGCTCTTCGGCCATTTCCATAATCGATTGTATCATTTGCTCAAACCCTCGCCGTTCCTGCAATGAAAGAATGTTTTCAGCGTCTCCTTCCGGCTCTATCCTCGTCGGAAGGAGCTTCTCGCAGCCGAGTCCGATCACCATCGCTTCCCCGCCGAAATTAGGGTGTCTGGCGATATTTTGAATCGTTCGGATCGGGATTTTGGCTTCCGGTGCATTAATCGCCACACCGCAGCCGTACTGATGATTTAATGCAGCGACACCGTCAACGTTCGGATATTTTGGAAGCAGTTCCTCTTTAATTCGTTTAACTGCGTAATCGAGAACGCCTGCGACGCATTGCACGCTTGTCATAATGCCAAGCACGTTTCTCGTGCCGACGCTCCCGTCTTCATTCCGGTATCCTTCAAATGTGTACCCTTCAAGAGGGGGAGCGGGTTTTGGAACTTTGTTGGCGATGGGCAGTTCATCGAGCGGCGGAGCTTCCGGAAGCATGATATGCGACTCGGAAATCCCCCCGCCTTTTTCGATTGGTTTGACGGCATAGCCGATAACCTCACCGTAGCGAATAACGGCTCCGCCCTGTGTAATGTTCGTTAAAGCCACTTTATGACCTTGAGGTATCCGCTCCTGCAGTTTAAGCCCGCAAGGAAACACCGTCCCTTTCGGCAGTCCGCCGGCATTGACGATGATTGCGGTATTGTCTTTTTCGTTCACCTTAATGTACAGCGGGGTTTCAGTTTGATTGACAAGCATAAGTATTGATCAACTCCCCTTTTCGATCAGCGCCTTTCCACAGCCCTTCTCCCGCTGCGGCACATGTTAGAAAGCGCTGTCAAACAACTTAATGATTGTTTTTTTCATCACGAAGACCATTCAGTATTTTGTCACGTACAAATTTTAAGTGCTCATACATATGGTGATAGGCTTGATATGGGTCCCTTTGTTGAAGGGCTTTCAAAATATTCGTATGATATTCGACAGTCCGGTCCCTTTCCCTGTATGGAATCTGGCTGTCGATTTTGGCGTGTGTGATCAAGAGTGATTGAATCATGCCCTCAAGCACCGGGTTGTTCGCGCTCAAAGCGATAATCCGGTGAAATTCTTTATCTGCTTCTCCATAATGATTATCCGTGCTGTTTGCAATGATATCGATCGTTTCCTGCAGCCTTTCGAGCTGACTGTCATTGATCTTTTCTGCGGCGATCGTGACAAGCCCGAGTTCCAGCGCCATCCTCGCTTCAATAATGGCCGGCAAATTATCAACCGCCAAAGCCAGCATGACAGAAAACGGCTGGATGCCAATTTTATCATTAAAATACGTGCCGTCCCGGGTTTTTCTTTTAATAATTCCGAGCGTTTCGAGTGATATTAAAGCTTCGCGGAGAACGGGTCTGCTCACATTCAGCTTTTCCATGAGCTCGATCTCCGTCGGCAGTTTGTCCCCCGGTTTCAATTGGCCGCTTGATAATAAATGGACGATTCGTTCTACAACCTGTTTCGCCAATGTCTTGCGATTGACTGATTCGACCTGCAATGTTTCCATATCTTCTTCCACGACTGTGGGCCCCCTTTCAGTTGTTCATATTGTAAGACAAAATATCGCGTATGACAATGTCGGCTAGGGGCCTCTCAAACCGTTGTTTCCGCAATTAACGAACAAGACAGGGACGTTTAGGGTCGAAACGCCAATTTTCAATCAAAAACTGCATGGCAACGGCATCATTCCGCTCGCCTGCTTTCATTTTCTCATACCGTTCATTTGCTTTTTCCACCTGTTCCATGTCGATTTCAATGCCGAGCCCCGGCTGATCAGGAACTTGGACATATCCGTCAGCAATTGAAAAAGGCTGTTTTGTCAGACGCTGTCCATCCTGCCAAATCCAATGCGTATCAATCGCCGTGATGTCGCCGGGAGCTGCTGCGGCAACGTGGGTGAACATGGCCAATGAGACGTCAAAATGGTTATTGGAGTGAGAACCCCACGTCAGCCCCCATTCATGGCACATTTGGGCAACGCGGACAGATCCCTGCATCGTCCAGAAATGCGGATCTGCCAGCGGTATATCAACAGCGTGCAGTTGTATCGCGTGCCCCATTTGCCGCCAGTCTGTCGCAATCATATTCGTCGCTGTCGGAATGCTTGTCGCACGGCGGAATTCGGCCATGATTTCCCGACCCGAGTATCCGGCTTCCGCTCCGCAAGGGTCTTCCGCGTAGGCGAGCACATCCCGTTTTCCCTTACAAAGCGCAATCGCTTCTTCCAATGACCACGCGCCATTCGGGTCAAGGGTGATTCTCGCCTCGGGAAACCGTTTTGCCAAAGCGGATGCCGCCTCGATTTCTTCTTCTCCCGAAAGGACGCCGCCTTTTAATTTAAAATCATGAAAACCGTATCGTTCTTGAGCTGCTTCAGCAAGACGGACGATCGCCCCGGGTGTCAACGCTTCTTCGCGGCGGAGGCGGAACCAATCGTCACTTGCCTCTTGCTCACTAATATAGGGAAGCGTTGTGCGCTTTCGGTCGCCGATGTAAAACAAATAGCCGAGCATCTTCACTTTTTCCCGCTGCTGGCCTTCCCCCAAGAGCGACGCTACAGGGACGCCGAGAAATTTCCCGAGCAAATCGAGCAAAGCCGCTTCCAATGCGGTCACTGCGTGTATTGTCGTCCGCTGGTCAAAGGTCTGCACCCCGCGTCCTCCGGCATCCCGGTCTTTAAAACGACGCCTGACAGACTGCAAAATCGATTGAACAGCGCCGAGCGGCTGACCGATGACAAGCGGCTTCGCCTGCTCCAGCGTCTGGCGGATCCGTTCGCCGCCCGGAACTTCGCCGACACCGAGAGCGCCTGATGAATCTTTTAAAATCACGATATTCCGTGTGAAAAAGGGGCCGTGAGCTCCGCTTAAATTCAAAAGCATACTGTCGCGCCCTGCCACGGGTATGACCTTCATATCAGCAATTGACGGTGTTTGCGATGCTTGCTCCTCTTTTACATGCTGGTGGATGTTTGTATTCATATCGATTTAGCCTCCCTCTTGTTAAAGCGCTTACATTTCATATGGATAAAGTGGTGTCCGCAGGGTCTTCCTCTTTCTGCAGTTCGATGCGCTTGATCGGCCCGACGAGAAACAGATAACTTAATACCGCGGCAATCGCGTTGGCACCGACAAACACAAGCGCTCCGTTAAATGAGCCTGTCGCATTCACGATATATCCGATGATAATCGGTGTCGTGATGGACGCAATATTTCCAAAGGTGTTGAAGATGCCGCCGCTCAAGCCGGCACACTCCTTTGGCGAGGTATCTGACACAACCGCCCAGCCCAGCGCGCCAAATCCTTTTCCGAAAAAGGCAAGCGACATGATGGAAACGACCAGCCAAGATGAATCTGCATAGTTGCATACGATCATCGAGCAGGACATCAGCATGCCGAGGATGATCGGTGTTTTTCTGGCAACCGTTATCGAGCAGCCCTTTTTCAAAAGGAAGTCTGACACGAACCCGCCCAGCAATCCTCCTAAAAATCCGCAGATTGCAGGAAGCGATGCGACAAAACCCGCTTCAAGGATCGACATGCCGCGTGCCTGAACGAGATAGACCGGAAACCAGGTCAGAAAGAAATAGGTCAACGTTGTGATGCAGTATTGGGCGATATACACCCCGAGCAGCATCCGGCTTCTTAAAAGCTGCTTAATGTAAGGCCATTGGGACTCCTTTTCCTTCTTTTCCGCGTTCTTTCCCTCATCCATCGAGACAAGCGCGCCGCCTTCTTCGATGTACGCCAGTTCGGCGGCATTGATTCTCGGGTGTTTTTTGGGTTCGTAAATCGTTTTCAGCCAAATAAACGACATCGCAATCCCCAGAGCACCCATAATGACAAAAACCGTATGCCAGCTGAATGAGTGGGCGAGCCACCCCATCAGCGGTGAAAAAATGACAAGTGCAAAGTACTGCGCCGAGTTGAAGATCGCCGATGCTGTTCCGCGTTCAGAGCTTGGAAACCAGGAAGCCACCACCCGGCCGTTGCCCGGGAAGGACGGCGCTTCTGACAGACCGACGAGAAACCGGAGCGCAAATAAAAGGATAACGGCCGTTCCCGCGGCGAAAAAGCCAAGCGTTCCCTGCAAAAGGGTAAACAATGACCAAAAGAAGATGCTGGCGGCGATGATGATTTTCGACCCAAAGCGGTCGAGCAGCCAGCCTCCGGGAATTTGGCCGACAACATACGCCCAGCCAAATGCGGAAAAGACATACCCCATCGCCACCGAACTCAGCCCAAGCTCATGCTGCACAGAATCGCCGACGATCGAGAGTGTCGCACGGTCGGCATAATTAATGGATGTGACGAGAAACAGCATAGACACGACAAACCAGCGGACAGAACTTCTTTTCCCCGCGGTATGGGGGGAGGCTGCACGATTTTTTTTCATAGCATCTTCTCCTTTATTCATTTGTACCGAAACGATTGATTTACGGTTTGACAAATACGGTTTTCACAGCTGTAAAAAATTCTTTTGCTGCCTCCCCCTGTTCCCGTGAATGCGAGCTCGATTGTTTAACGCCGCCGAATGGCGCCTGCAGTTCGACACCGGCGCTTTCGGCGTTGACGCGAATGAGCCCCGCTTCAATTTCATCTATGAATGACAGCATCCGGCCGATGTTTTGCGTAAAAATGGAGGCGCTCAGGCCAAATTTGACGTCATTGGCCGTCTCCAAAGCTTCCTCAAGTGTATCCGCCTTGATTAATGCGATGACCGGGCCGAAAATTTCTTCTTGGGCAATCGTCATGCCGGAAGTGACATTGTCAAAAATGGCTGGCCTGATATAATAGCCGTTTTCGTATTTTCCATCTGCCAGCCTATCGCCGCCGAAAATGAGGTCCGCTCCTTCTTGCTTTCCTTTTTCAATATAGGACAGGCAGTTGTCAAGCTGCTGTTTGTTCGCAATCGGTCCCATCCAGACATCTTCTTTTAAGCTGTCGCCGATTGTAATTTCTTTTGTTTGTTGAAGCAGCTTTTCTTTAAACCGGTTATAAACACCGTTTAAGACGATGACGCGGCTTGTCGCCGTACACTTTTGACCCGTCGACCGAAACGCTCCGCTGATGACCGCTTCAACCGCACTATCAAGGTCGGCGTCATCTGCTATGATCACCGGGTTTTTGCCGCCCATCTCAAGCTGATACTTCGCCCCTCTTTCAAACGCCGTCCGGCCGATAATTTTTCCGGTTTGGTTCGACCCTGTAAATGTAATTCCGTTCACATCCGGGTGTTCGGCAAGCCTTTGGCCGGCCGATGATCCCGGCCCTGTCACCGCATTGACCACGCCTGACGGAATCCCTGCTTCTTCAAAGCACGAGATAATTTTAAGGCAGGTGACTGCGGTTTCTGTAGCCGGCTTGATGACGACCGTGTTTCCATAGATGAGGGCAGGCGCCATTTTCCAAATTGGGATGGCAATGGGAAAATTCCAAGGCGAGATGACGCCGACGACACCGAGCGGCACCCTGTCGGTGTACATGAAAGCGGATGTGTCGGTGGAGGGAATCACATCGCCCGTTTTCCGCATTCCCTCTCCGGCATAGTATCTGAGAATCGCGATTCCCCGCGCTGTTTCTCCTTTTGCTTCAGGCAGTGTTTTCCCCATTTCACGCGTCGCACACTCGGCAATTTCATTGAGGCGCTGTTCCATGATATCAGCGGCCTTGTAAAGAAATTGACCGCGCTCCGCTCCCGACAGCTTTCTCCAAGCCTTTTTGGCCTGCTTGGCCGCTTCAACCGCCCGGTCTACATCCGCAATCGAAGATTTTTGCACAAGCCCGACGATATCCCGTGTATCTGCCGGGTTCAAGCTCTGTTCCATCCCGCCCGATTCAGCCTTCACCCAGCGGCCGTTGATAAAGTTAAAATACGTTTTATTTTCAGCTGCAACAGACATCTTCAAATTCCTCCTTTTGTTTATAGGGCAGCGGTCGTTTTCGGATAACGCCCCATCGCGTTTTTCAGAATGTTTTCGAGCTGCCGGCAATGTTCTTTTTCCACCGGAACGATCGGCGGTCTCGCCGTGTTTTTCACATGAAGGCCCATGATTTCCATACCGGCTTTGATCAAAGACACGGCATAGCCCTTCCGAAGTTTGCGGATCTCGTTAATCGGCATGATGACATGCTCATAAATCTCTTTGACAAGCTGGTCGTTGCCGTTTAATAATGCCTCATAAAACATCCTTGAAATATGAGGAATATAATTGGATATCGCCGAAGAATACGACGTGAAGCCAATCGGAGCATAGGCCGGCATCGTGACTTCAGCCATCGGCATTCCGTTGAGCCAGCCCAGCCTGTCTCCTATCGTATACGACAAACTGATATTCAACGCCATATCTCCTATGCCGTCTTTGAGCCCGACAAGCTGCTCGAGATCGGTCAGCCGCTGAATCTGTTCAAGTGTCAAAACCGCATTGTCTCGCTGATAAATGATGGCGTTTAAATCCGTGCTTTCAATGATTGTTTTCGTATACTGATAGAGGCCTTCCTGCTCTCCGTGTATCAAGTATGGCGGGAGAATCAGATAGCCGTCAGCCCCTTTTTCCTCGGAAATCCGCGCCCATTCCAAAGCGGTGCTCAAGTTGCCGCCCACTCCTGTGTAAACAGGCACCTTCCCGCCCGCCGCCGAGACGGCAATTTCGACCATTTGCTCATATTCCTTTGCGCTGAGAGACTGAAATTCTCCTGAGCCGCAAGCGATAAAAACCGCCTCAAGCCCTTCATCCAATAAAAAGCGGATGTTTCCGTAAAGTGCTTCTTCCTCCAGTTTTCCTTCCTTGTTGAAGGGTGCCACCGGGAAACCTAATATGCCTTCCGGCGCCTTCCGTAATTGACTCATCTCCGTCATCCCCCTGTCGTTCATTTCCTGAGAAAGCGTTATCATTCAGTTGAAATGCGATGTTTCTGTTTTAGAAAATCCCTCCATTCATCTTTTTGTTTAATTGTAAGACAAATAAACAAATTGTCAATATCATTATTTTCTGATTTTTTTATATCAAGCAAAAAAAAGAGACTGAAGACACGGTCCGTCTTCAGCCTTGGGCCTCAGCCCCTGGTTGCACAGCGGTTTTTTTCCGGTAAATAAATGCCGATAAAGAGATGCTTAATTCGTATAATACAAGCAGCGGGACGATCACCAACACATCCGAGATAAAATCGGGCGGCGTGATCACAACTGATACGACGATCAGCGCAAAATAAGAAATTTTTCTCATTTTACTGAGCTTGGCCGGATTTAAAATCCCGAGGCTCGTTAAAAACATCACGATGAGGGGCATTTCAAACAAAAACCCGAATGGCAGTGTCAGGTTCATCATAAAGCGAAAATAATGCTCCGCCGTAAACATCGTTTGAAAATGGCCGGCGGATAATCCGATTAAAAACTGAAGAACGAGCGGAAAGAGCACAACATAACCGAATACAATCCCCAAAATAAAAAAAGTGAACAGCCCCGGAATATAAAATAATGCCGCCCTCCGTTCGCGGTCGGTCAGCGCAGGCGCCACAAACCGCCATGTCTGAAAAGCGGCTACCGGTATGGTGGCTGCGATCGCCAGCACCCCCGCAATCATCATATATACCCAAAGAATATCCCCCGGCCCCAGTACAGCAAGCTTTTCATCAAGGTCTCTGATCAGCCAGTCATAAATGTCCTGAACAAACAAAAAGCCGGTGATGAGAAACAGAATAAACGTGAGAAGCGTTTTAATGATTCGCTGGCGCAGCTCTTCAAGATGGGCAATCAAATGTGTTTCCCTTTTTTTCACCTTCGCCTTCCTCCCCTTCACATGCTAAACAGAAAAAAAGAACAGACGGGTTCACCCGCCCGCTCTATTGATCATCTATTTTGCCGATGGATCGCTTTGCTTTTTCACATTAGTCTCTTGTCCGATCTCATTGTCATCGGCAGATACTAAAGACTTTGTCGCACTTTTGAATTCGGTCAGCGTTTTTCCAAAAGCCCGCCCGATTTCCGGAAGCTTTGAAGGCCCGAAAATGATCAGCGCAATTACCAGAACCAGGATGAGACCAGGAATACCGATATTTGAAAGCATTTGTTGTCATCCTTTCATTGATTACTGGGTTACTTTTTTCTCTTTTTGCTTCACTTGCTTCTGATGGGCTCTTGTATGTGCGAGGAAACGGTCTTCTTCGACTTCGTTTGACTTCTTCACGCCTCCAGGCACAATGTTGGAAGCGGTCCGTTTCAGCCCTGTGTAGTCTTTATGATAAACATAGGAAGCTCTTGTCGAAATCGCGGCACCCGGTTCTGTCACATATGGGACCACGCGGTAATCTGTCCGCCATTCTTCCGGTGTGACCGTACAGCGCACATAGCCGCGGTAATCATTGAAAAACTTGATATGAGGATTGTTCGATAAAATCTTATCCGTATCCGCTCTTTTATCAGCGCCGTTTCCTCCAGATGTAATCGACGTCCCGACGAATTCCACACCGAAGATGTCCGATTTTGGATTGTCAAAGTCAACGAGCAGGTTATTTGCCCAGCTGGCATGCACATCACCGGTGAGGACGACGATGTTGTTCAGTTTTTGAGATTTGATGAAGTCGATCACCCGCTTGCGCTGAGCGGGGTATCCATCCCACGAATCCATGCTGTAAATCGGCGCCGCGCTTGTTCCAAAGTTCCATTGCGCAAAGAAAATCTGCTGTGCAATGATGTTCCATTGCGCCCCAGAACGACTCAGGTTGTCAAACAGCCAAGCCTCCTGTTCGGCTCCAAGCAGTGTCCGCTTCGGATCATTCGATTCATCAGAAGGAGGCTTATTGCCATCTCCATTGGCTTGGTCATCGCGATACTGACGGGTATCAAGCACGCTAATGTCCGCCAGATTTCCGTAGGAAAAATTCCGGTACAATTGCATATCAGGACCGTTCGGCAGGGATTTGCGGCGGAGCGGCATATGCTCGTAATAAGCTTGGTATGCGGCGGCGCGCCGTTTAATAAACGCTTCTACTGACTGGCCTTTTTCAGGGATGACATTCGCGTAGTTGTTCTCCACTTCATGGTCGTCCCATGTGACAACCCACGGGAAGGCGGCATGCGCGGCTTTCAAGTTTGCATCTGAACGGTATTGGGCATGGCGGTTTCGGTAATCAAGCAGCGACATGATTTCAGGACCGCTGTGTGTCCTGACATTGCCTGTTTTTGAAACATATTCATTCGGACCGTACTCATAAATATAGTCGCCGAGATGAAACACAAGATCGAGCTTTTCCTTCGCCATATGCTGATAGGCGGTATAATAGCCGTGTTCGTACTGCTGGCATGAAGCAAAAGCGAATGTGAATGTAGCAACATCTGCCCCTGCCGCCGGAAGCGTTTTTGTCTTGCCGACGGGGCTCAGCTGGCTGCCGCATTTAAAGCGGTAATAGTACACATGATTCGGTTTCAGTCCGGATACCTCAGCATGTACCGAATGTGCAAGGTGCGGTGTCGCTTTTTCGGTTCCCCGTTTGACGATACGGCGGAAGCGTTCGTCTTCCGCGATCTCCCATTTCACGGATACAGCTTCATTCGGCATCCCGCCCCCGTTTAGCGGATCGGGCGCCAGCCTTGTCCACAACACGACGCTGTCAGAAAGCGGATCTCCCGATGCTACGCCAAGTGTAAACGGATATTCGGAGAATGTCGGTGCTGCATTGACTTCGATTGCCCCCATCGATTGCGCAATTGCAAGTCCGAGCGAAAGCCCGGCTATTTTGCCGGCCCCTTGAATAAAACGGCGGCGGTCAAACGTATTGTCCTTGAGGCTTTCCTCGCTCAGCTTTTTCATCCATTCCTCCAGCGGTCCTTCATGTGTCATTCGTATTACCCCTCTCTATACAAATGATTGATCGGGTTCTATTATAGGCAGAGTTTATTAACGAACTGTAAAGTATTGTAAACAGGAGGAGAGACGCGGTTGATGGTCCATCAAGTCGCACCGCCAGTAGATGTGTCGAATTTTGTCACAATCCAACCCATTCGCCTATGATTTCGACAAAAACCCGGTCCTTTCCCGCAGACCGATTTTCCCGTTTTTCTTCACATGATCTTTAAAGATAGAAAACAAAAAAAGCCCACACCATTGCCGGACAATGATATGAGCTTGATCACCAAGTGACTTTATGTAAGATGATGTTTTGACGGATTCATCGCAATGTTTTTATTTGCCGTTCATGTTTAAGGCTTTCATTACCACCTTTGTTGCCTCTGCAATAAGTTTATCATCATACTTGGCGTCCTTTTTATCCCTGCTGGATAATACTGCAAGAACGACAGGATCTCCTTTTGGCGGCCAAATGATGGCAATGTCATTCCGGGTTCCATATGATGCCGCTCCAGTTTTATCAGCCACTTCCCAACCGTCCGGCACACCGGCACGGATTAAGGCGTCTCCAGTGGTATTTCGTTTCATCCAATCGATTAAAAGCTTGCGTTTTTCACTTGGAAGTTTATCTTCAAGAGCAAAAGCTCGAAGGCTTGTGACAAGTGCTCTTGCTGTACTGGTATCCTGAGTTTCACCCGGATTCACTTCATTTAACTCTGGTTCGAATCGTTCGGGATTTGTAACCTCATCACCAATCTTCCTCAGTTCCTTTTTCAAACTTTCAGGTCCGCCAATTTGTTTAAGAATGAGATTCTGTGCCGCATTGTCACTATATCGAAGCGAAGCATCCGCAAGCTCTTTGAGCGTCATTCCCGTATCAACGTGCTTTTCCGTAATCGGGTTGTAGTTTACAAGATCATCACGTGTATATGTTATTCTCTGGTTCAGATCTTCTATTGATTTCTGTTGCAAAAGCACGCCTACAGTTAAAGCCTTAATCGTCGAAGCAAAAGCAAAACGCTCATCCGGCCGATACGCTACCGTCCGGTTTGTACCTGTATCCAATGCAAAGATCCCGAGTTTTGCATCAAATTGTTCCTCAAGTTTTGCAAAATCATCTTTCATCTCCGTCTTTTCATTCTTCTCGGCAGGTTGCGAGGCATTCGTTTGATTGTTAGCGCATCCTGCAAGCGCGACGCAAGAGAAAAGCAACACTGCTGCAGCCTTTTTCAGTTTTAAAGTACTGAACCATAATTTCATCAAAATCGTCTCCCTCCGTTTGAATATTTGATTGATCGTAACCAGATGAAGCACTCTTTCCACTATCCCTACAGTGTTATGGCTTGAACGATCACGAAACAATAATTGGTACGTACGATCTTTCAGCCGACTCAAACATCAAATCTTACAAATGTAGTCTTTGAAAGTATTACATATGTAAGATTTAAATGCAACCGTTTTTTCGGAAGGAAATGATGACCTCGTTTCCACCGGGGACAAATGAACGGAGGGAAGTGATGGAATTAAAAATGCAGAAACTGCATGTTCACTCCAGTTAAATTGACTTCTTAAAATGGCAAACCTATAATGAGAGTATTACATTTGTAAGTATAGGATGATTAAAATGAAAAAAATACCTCAAATCTCTGATGCGGAATTAGAAGTGATGAAAGTCATCTGGAAGCATTCTTCGATCAATACCAATGAGGTAATTAAAGAGTTATCCAAAACCAGTACATGGAGCCCTAAAACCATCCAAACCATGCTGCTGCGCCTCATTAAAAAAGGCGCATTAAACCACCATAAAGAAGGACGGGTTTTCGTTTACACACCAAATATAGACGAAAGTGATTATATAGAGGTTAAGAGCCACAGTTTTTTAAACCGGTTTTACAATGGAACTCTTAATTCGATGGTATTAAACTTTTTGGAGAATGATCAGCTGTCAGGTGAAGAAATTAATGAATTGTATCAAATATTAGAAGAACATAAGAACAGAAAGAAGGAATGAAATGAGCAGTTCTTTCTTTATTCCCTTTTTGGTTAGTCAAATTCTATTGTCTCTGTTTTTTTCTATCATCATACTCATTAAAAAACTGCTCAGGACTCAAATCACTGTAGGCACCCACTATTATATTAGCGTGATTTCTCTTTTGGCATTGATCGCTCCTTTTATCCCCTTTCATTTTCTAAAAAGCCATCATTTTGACTGGATTCTGAATTTAGGAGGAGCTCAATCGGCATTATCCCAATCCCACTCCACAGACAAGACGACAGAAGCAATCGGCCAACATGTAAACTGGGTGCAGGACTTTTCGATGTCGATTGAACAATCGTCTTCCAAAATGATAGATTCAGCCTTTTTCGCAGTTTGGATATTGGGCGTTGCCGTTATGCTTTTGGCTACTCTTTATAGCAATCTAAAAATCGGCAAAATAAAAAAGAACCTGCAAATTGTTAACAACAAAGAGCTATTATCCCTTTTTCACACATGTAAAGAGGAAATACGCTTTCATCAAAAAGTCATTTTGGGCCGTTCTCCATTGATAAAATCCCCCATTACATTTGGGGTCATTCGTCCATATATTATCTTGCCAAAAGATATTTCAATGTTTTCAGCCGACGAAATGAAATGTGTTTTGCTTCATGAACTGTACCATTGCAAACGAAAAGATATGCTTATCAACTATTTTCTTTGCCTGTTGAAAATCGTCTATTGGTTTAATCCTCTCGTATGGTATTTATCAAAGGAAGCGAAAACGGAGATGGAGATTTCTTGCGACTTTGCCGTATTAAAAACGCTTGATAAAAAGTTGCACCTCAAATATGGCGAGGTGATTTTAAAATTCACTTCAATTAAGCAAAGAACATCGTCTTTGTTAGCCGCTTCTGAATTCAGCAGCTCATACAAACATATCAAAAGACGGATTGTTACAGTTGTCAACTTTCAGACGGCATCACCTTTGCTAAAGGCGAAAAGCGCCTTAGTGTTCACTCTTGTTCTTGGGGCCATATTAGCCGGTACTCCTTCTGTGTCTATATTGGCCATGCAAAAAGAAACACGCTTTTTACCCGGCACCAATGTAGAATACGAAGATTACAGCACTTTTTTTGATAAATTTTCAGCCTCAGGGGGCTTTGTCCTGTTTAATTCTAATAGGAAAAAGTATACAATATACAATAGGAAAGAAAGCACCTCCAGATTCGCACCTGCTTCCACCTACAAGGTGTTTAGCGCATTGCTCGCACTGGAATCCGGGATCATCACGAAGAACGACTCTCACATGACTTGGGATGGGACTCAATATCCGTATAAAGAATGGAATCAAGACCAGGATTTATTCTCTGCGATGAGCAGCTCCACAACATGGTATTTTCAAAAATTGGACCGGCAAATTGGGGAGGATCATTTACGTCATTATCTCAAATCTATACATTATGGAAATGAGGATTTTTCAGTCCCAGCCGATTATTGGCTGGATGGCTCTCTTCAAATTTCCCCACTTGAACAGGTCAATATATTAAAAAAGTTTTATGATAACGAATTTGATTTTAAACAGTCTAATATTGAAACTGTGAAAGATTCAATACGTTTAGAAGAATCAAATGGCAGGGTTTTATCCGGTAAAACCGGAACCTCGGTAATCAACGGGGAACTCCATGCCGGTTGGTTTATCGGGTATGTAGAAACTGCCGATAATACTTTTTTCTTTGCTGTTCATATTCAAGGTGAAAAACGGGCTGCCGGAAGCTCCGCTGCCGAAATTGCACTTTCCATTTTAGATAAAAAAGGGATTTATCCCTCCGTTTCCCGATAACAGTTTACTTTTTATTCTATGAACATGAATGATGCGCAAATCGATGAATGGTCCTTTCACATTCCTAATAATACGGAACTTGGAGGCAAGAACATGGAAACCCTTTATACAGAAAGATTGACTTTGAGAAAAATGGAATTGGAAGATGCAGATGTCCTCTGTCAATACTGGTCAGATCCGGAAGTCACAAAATATATGAATATCACGCCTTTTACAGACGTCTCACAGGCGCGGGACATGATCCAAATGATCAATGATTTAAGCCTTGAAGGGCAGGCAAACCGCTTTTCAATCATTGTGAAAGAAACGGATGAAGTCATCGGGACGTGCGGTTTTAATATGATCGACCAGGAAAACGGCAGAGCTGAAATCGGCTATGACTTAGGGAGAAATCATTGGGGAAAAGGCTTTGCTTCCGAAGCTGTTCAAAAGCTGATCGACTACGGCTTTACAAGCTTGAACCTCAACCGGATCGAAGCGAAGGTAGAGCCCGAAAACACGCCTTCAATCAAACTCCTCAACTCGTTATCCTTTCAAAAGGAAGGACTGCTAAGAGATTACGAGAAAGCGAAAGGAAGACTGATTGACGTATACATGTTTTCGCTGCTGAAAAGAGAATACGCTGGGTAACCGGCATGCAGAAGAGCTTCCTCTAAGGTGAGGAAGCTCTTTTTAACCCCTTTTTCCGGCGCTTTCGCTCAACCGCTTGGCTTCCAAAAAGAAAACCTGAATAAATTTCTTCGTGTTGACGCGGGCGGACGGCAAGGCGGCGGCAGAGTCTTTCTGCAGCTCTTTCATTTTTTTGCTGATGACAGTAAAGTCAAAAAAACGGGACGCATAGCTTTCAAACCGCGGATTTGAAAAATCTGTTAAACCGAGTGATGCGAAATGGTTTAGCGAATGGCTGACCGCCCGCCGTATCCGCTGCTCAGACGCTTTAATCTCCCTGTTGATCTCCACGGGTGAAGCAGCCGGCCCGAGCTTTTGCTCGGCAATCTGATGAAAAATCTGTTTGAGCGGCGGAAAGTCCTTTTCATATAATGAAGTCTGTTCATCATCAAACAAATACTGAAGGATGGCGAGTAAATCCTGGGACCCGCTCTCCCCGACGATTCCGAGTTCAGAAAGGAGAAATTCGCCCGTTTCCTGAATGCTTTTTTCCCTAAAGCCGTTTTTTCGTCCGCTGCCGAGACTCACGAGCCGGTTCAGCGAAGATTGTATGTCATGGATCGACCTTTCCAGCTCGATGCGCTCCTTGACTTTTTGAATGACGTTCAAGATTTCAATGCGGTTAATCGGTTTATGTATATAATATTCAATCCCCAAAGAATAGGCTTCACCGATCATTTCCTTCGATTCCACCTGGGAAATCATGATGATCTTCCCTGAGAAAGCGCCATACAAATGACGAACCGTCTCAATTCCGTCGCGGAGCGGCATTAAAAGATCGACAAACAAAATATCAATTTGCTGCAAATTCAGGACGTGGCCTTCCAAATCGCAGCCGTCTTCCGCTTCTCCGGCCACTTCTCCCAAATCTTCGTCTTCAATGATTTGTTTTAAAATCGATCGCACAGCACGGTCATCATCTGCAATAAAAAAACGCACAGGCCTTCACCCTTTCTGAATCAATTGTTGGACCGGAAGTCTGATCGTAAACACAACACCGCTTGCATCACTCTGAAATCGAATGCTCCCCCCGAGCTCCTCGACAGTTTCCTTCACATAAGACAAACCGATTCCGGTTGAAGGGGTTCCGAATTCATCATATTTTGACGTGTATCCCGGCTCAAACACCACATCCCCGACTTTCTCTGGAATGCCCGGTCCGTCATCTTCCACGCGGCATTCCAGCATGTCATCGGCGCGCCTATAGAGGCTGAGGCGGATGGAGCCCTGTCTTTGAATCGCTTCCACCGCATTCGCCATAATATTATTAATCACGGATAATACAGTATACACGTGGTATTTTGGATGTTCTCCGCCTATCGAATAATGAAAGTCAATGTCTTTTTCGAGCGATTCGGCATACTTTCGATTAATGCCGGTCACAAGCCGGACCAGATCTTCTGCCGCCATGTAGTCTCTGAAGCTTTCTTTCGAAATTAGTTTTGAAAGCCCGGCGAAAATGCGCTGGTTGTCTTTTTTGACCTCGTGGATTTCACCGGCGAGGCGCAGCACCTTCTGGCTGATCTGCCGGACAGAGGAATTGTTATCGCTCTGTCTATTTAAGAGCCTGTACAGCTGATAGGATTCGTTCGTAATCTCTTCAGTATTCTTCAACGTCTTTTTCAAATGAACGGTTTCTTCGTATAAATTTGAAACGATCATCAGCATGTGCTCATTTTGTTCGCGGATCTGCTTTTCCCGCGATTGCGTTTCATACAGCTTCATGACATTAAAAAAGCTCAGCACAATAAAGCTGTGGGAAAAAGCAATCGCCATCATGTCGCGGATCTTTCCCGGGGTGACGGTAGACTCGAACATCATATATTGAACGACCAGTTCGGCTCCATCGGCAATCAGTTCAATTCCGAAGCCCAGAAACCCGATGTAGAGCGGGCGAAATTGAAATCGCTTCACTTTTGCCAAGTAGAATAGAAACGCATATGTGAAATAAAAGAAAAAAGTCGGATAATGGTGATAAAAGGATGACAACCAATCGATCTGCCCCGGGCCGAATGCATCAAGCAGCACCCGAAACCCGACGACGGCCGCTCCCGTTAAAAAGCCGGACAGCACAGCCGGGACATTCCGCAGCAGCAACAAAAGAAAGAAAAAAGTTGGAACGCCGAAGCTGACCCGGAAGGTCTCGTTCAACGGATAAAACTTCAGCTCTCCTGCGAGCGGCACCGTTAACATCATCACTGTTAAGATATAGCCGTCTTTCTTTACAAGCCGGGCCGCCTTTTTCATCACGCTTCCCCAATTTCCACCCATCATGCTGATCCTCCATTACAAACGTGTTGCTTTATTTTGACTTTAACCGCACGTTTTCCGCAACTCCCATTTTACCCACAGTCGATTTGATTTTTAAATCAATTGGCTTATTTTTTAAATATTTTTGTCGCTTTTTGTAGGTTTATGTAGGTTCTATTATAAATTGAATGTATATTTTCTCTATTTGAAAACGCTTATATTTTCCCGCAACTCACTCCCTTGCGCAACCCAAACCCCTTTTCCCAGGAAAGAACAGGCTTTAAAACAACTTGTGCGGCAGAGGCTTATACCCCTTTGCCTTCTGCCGCCATGCCCTAATCACCGCTTTTTAGAGCCTCGTATTTTTTCAGCAAACCTGCAAGCTTTAACAGGTCAGATTGGAGGAAATTCGATGAATGAAGTATTGGAAGAACGCTATGACGCCCGCTTCTGGCAATCCCGCCTTGAAGATTTGGTTGAACATTACCGTCCTTTTTCCGCAAGCGGACGCAACGCCGAATACATTCCCGCTTTAGGAAAAATCGACTCTAACCAGCTCGGCATCTGTGTGATCGGTTCTGATCAAACGGTGATCAAAGCAGGAACTTGGGACGTATCATTCACACTCCAGAGCATCTCAAAGGTGGTCAGCTTTATCGCAGCGTGTTTGACGAAAGGGATTTCTTACGTATTAGACCGTGTTGATGTAGAACCGACGGGAGACGCGTTCAATTCAATCATCCGCCTTGAAATGCACAAGCCGGGAAAGCCGTTTAACCCGATGATCAACGCCGGAGCGCTGACCGTTGCGTCGATCCTACCCGGTGAATCGGCACTGGAAAAAATGGAGTCGCTTCATGAAGTCATTGAAAAAATGATTGGAAAACGGCTTGAAATCAATGAGGAAGTATTTCGGTCAGAGTGGCAAACCGCCCATCGGAACAGAGCATTGGCCCATTATTTAAAGGAAACCGGCTTCCTCGAAGCAGACGTCGAAGAAACGCTTGAAGTCTATTTGAAGCAATGCTCCATGGAAGGAAGCACTGAAGACATCGCCTTGATCGGCATGATTCTCGCAAATGACGGATATCACCCTCTCCGCCAAGAGCAGGTGATCCCGAAGGATGTCGCCAGGCTGACAAAAGCTTTAATGCTGACGTGCGGCATGTACAATGCTTCAGGAAAATTCGCGGCCTTTGTCGGCATTCCGGCAAAGAGCGGCGTCTCCGGCGGAATCATGTGCGCGGTGCCTGCCAGCATGAAAAGAGAACAGCCTTTTCGGCATGGATGCGGCATCGGCATCTACGGTCCGGCGATTGACGATTACGGCAACAGCATGACGGGCGGAATGCTGTTAAAACATATAGCCCGTGAATGGGATCTCAGTATTTTTTAAAATCACAAAAAAGAGGTGAAAGCATGCAGCAATTCCTTCAAGAAGTCATTGTTGTCACAAATGATTTTCTTTGGTCAAAACTATTAATTATTATGCTTCTGGCTTCAGGACTGTTTTTTACTTTTAAATCGAAGTTCTTTCAAGTTCGCTTGCTGAAAGACATGTTCCGGGTTTTAAAGGAAGGAGCACCCGACAAAAACGGAATCTCTCCTTTTCAGGCTTTTTGCATTAGCATGGCCGCGAGAGTAGGCACAGGAAATATTACGGGGATTGCGATCGCCATTGCCTTGGGCGGACCCGGCGCTATCTTTTGGATGTGGATCATCGCCATCATCGGTTCGGCGTCAAGCTTTGTCGAAAGCACGCTGGCGCAAATTTATAAAATAAAGGATAAAGACGGCTTCCGCGGCGGCCCTGCTTACTATATGGAAAAGGGTTTGAAAAAACGCTGGATGGGTGCGCTGTTTGCCGTCTTGATTACATTATCCTTCGGAATCGTGTTTAACGCGGTCCAGTCCAATACGATAACGGTCGCTTTTGAAAACTCATTCGGCACAGACCGTCTTACACTGGGGATTATTATTACCATTGCCTTCGGCATCATTACCTTCGGCGGTATCAAACGGATCGCCAAGCTGTCCGAATATATTGTCGTATTTCTCGCCGTCTTATATATCGGCGTCGCCGTTTTTGTCATGCTGATGAACATTACGAAACTGCCGGACGTCATCTCTTTGATTGTCGGTCATGCGTTTGGCCTTGAACAAGCGGCAGGCGGAGCCATCGGCGCAGCGCTAATGAACGGAATCAAACGCGGCCTCTTCTCGAATGAAGCCGGGATGGGCAGCGCGCCGAATGCAGCAGCCGCAGCGACAACGAGCCATCCTGTCAAACAGGGTCTTGTCCAGGCTTTAGGGGTTTTCACGAGCACTTTGGTGATTTGTTCAAGCACAGCTTTTATCATTTTATTTTCCGATGCGTATCAAGAACCGGGGCTGAGCGGAATCGAGTTGACGCAAGCATCGCTCAGCACGCACATCGGAGCATGGGCCTCAGGCTTTCTTGCCATTATGGTGTTCCTGTTTTCTTTCAGCACCTTAATCGGAAACTACTACTATGGAGAAACGAATATCGAATTCCTGCACACGAACAAAGCATGGCTCTTCATTTACAGAATCTGTGTGCTTGCGATGGTTATCTTCGGATCGGTATCAAAAGTCCAGCTTGTGTGGGACCTCGCCGACTTGTTCATGGGCTTGATGGTCATCGTCAACTTAATCGCGATTTTCCTGCTGTCAAAAGTGGCATTTGCCGCCTTGAAAGACTATGTGAAACAGCGAAAAGCTGGAAAAGATCCGGTCTTTTATAAAGATGTTCTTGAAAACCATGAAGGCGTCGAATGCTGGGAACGCTCCGGCACCGAACAAAAAACCGAAAGCAAAAATGCGATATAACACAAGCCGCCGTATCCGGCGGCTTTTTTCGTTCATTTTAAACCGTCCAAAATAATAAAACGTTTTTCCTCTTGTATCCGTCATGTCTCCGAAGATTTACTTCACCTGCTTTGGCAGAAAAGGGGTCCAGCCATGAATATGAAAAGAAGCCGTATCCGCCGGCTTGCGCTGATATTCGCAGCGATGGCGGCGGGGCTTGCTTCAAGAAAGGCGGCCGATATGCTGCCGGACATCGTGAATGCCTATTTAGGGGATGCGCTGTGGGCGCTGATGATTTTCTTCGGCGCAGGCTTTTTGTTCAAAAACGCGAAGACAGCTTCAGTGGCGCTGATTGCGCTCGCATTTTGTTTTTTAATCGAATGCAGCCAGCTGTATCACGCTCCATGGATTGATGATATCAGAGCCGTTCCGCTCGGCGGACTCATTCTCGGTTATGGATTTTTGTGGAGCGATTTATTGGCTTATGTGCTCGGCGTTTCCGCAGGTGCCGTGGGCGAAGTGCTGTTCCGCAAACGAAAAAGACAGCCGTAACGCTGTCTTTTGGGGAATATTTACGCACTTTGATTTTGAGTCTTTTTACAGTTTAAAACAAACATAGCAAGTCCGATAATAAGAAGGATGGGTCCAATGAGTAAAGCACGGTACAGGCGATTATTTCCTGTATTCGGCAGCGGGTTGCCTCCTGTTTTTTTTGACATGTCCAATGTCTCTATCCTTTTTGGCAGGAGGAGCTGCGGTATTTGTCTCTTCCTTATGATTTTCTACCGCATGCTTTACGATTTGCCCATCTTTTTTGAGTTTCAAATTCGAACGTCTCTTCATTTAAAATAGATCTCTTCGGGGCAATCGTTTCCGTGTGTGTCAAAGCGAGCGATCCCGTTTTCATCGTTTTTTCTCCTTGCAATTTCTGCGCATTTTTCGTTATGACTGTGGCAATAATAAAAAGCCGGCAGCAGAAGAGAAGCGCTAATATTATTCGTTAAGCTGTATGATAACGGTTACTAATGCAGCCAACATTAAAAGAATGATAATGGCGAAATAAGTCCAAATAATGGAAGTAAAGGGATTGAGCGGCCTTTTTGTCCTCTCATTCCAGTTTGCGTTTTTACGGTTATTGGATTTGAGTTGTGCCAGCTGAAATATATTTAAAAACACAGATATAACTAATGCAACTGCCAAAGATAGATTCAAAGTTTCAACCTCCCTTAAAATAGAGCTCTGTCGAGGAGTCAGCCAAGGCAAGCTGACCGTAAATTTCCTCCTCTAAATGAATCATTTCCTTTGTTTTTTAGAGATGAAAATGGTAATCGTCTTGAACGCTTCCTAAAACCTATTCCATTGCTTTATTAGCCGTTATCTCCCCATATCCTCTTTTTTAGTTTCAGACCGTCGCCCATAAATATTATCCCGTTTTTTAGACAGACTACCTGAATAAAGGAGGCAGGTCATATGAAATTAAGCAACAAACTCATCCTCGGGTTAACGGTTTCGTCACTCGCCGGGAAGTTTCTTGAAAAGCTGCTGATCCAAGACAATGTCAGTCCCAATATTACCGCGTCATTTAATCAAGAAGCAGATATTCCGGATATTGATGCGTCCTCATACATCCATCATTTCGCCTCGGTCATCGGCAGTGTGGTCATCGGGCGAAACGTTTTCATCGGGCCTTTCTCTTCGATCAGAGGAGACACGGGATTAAAAATCTACATCGGCCATGATTGCAATATCCAGGACGGAGTTGTCTTGCACGGTATGAAAAACTATGAGTACAACAGCCCAGTTACTGAACAATCCGTTTTTAAGGATCGTGAATCGTATTCCATTTACATAGGCGAGAAAGTCTCACTTGCCCCGCAATGTCAAATTCACGGCCCCGTACGAATTGACAACAATGTTTTTGTCGGAATGCAAAGCCTTGTTTTTGATGCCTATATCCAAGAGAATACGGTGATTGAACCGGGAGCAACAGTAATCGGTGTTACAATTCCCCCAAAACGGTTTGTTTCGGCGGGTCGTGTGATTTCAAACCAGGAGGATGCCAACCGGCTTCCTGAAATAAGCGATTCTTATCCATATCATGACCTCAACTCGAAAATGACGGCCGTCAATCTTGAATTGGCAAAAGGCTATAAAAAGGAAGCGAGAAAATGGAAACTATGAAAGAAATTTTGGTTGTCTACGGGCGAATCATCACCATCCTTCCGCTTTTATTGGCTGTTACATTGCTAATGGGAAAACGCTCAATCGGCGAAATGCCTGTATTTGATTTTTTAATCATTATTACATTGGGGGCTGTGGTCGGAGCTGACATAGCCGATCCGAGGATTGAACATTTGCATACCGCCGCTGCGGTGGCTGCGATTGCCCTATTGCAAAGACTCGCTTCAAAAATCATGATCAAAAACAGAACACTCGGACGTCTGATTACATTTGAACCGACCATCGTCATCAAAAATGGAACGTTTATTGTCGGCAATTTAAAACGAATCAGATATTCGGTGGATAATGTTCTGCAAATGCTTCGTGAAAAAGATGTTTTCAATGTCAGCGACGTAGAAATGGCGTTTATAGAGGCGAATGGAAATTTAACGGTATACAAAAAGCCAAATAAAATGGAAGTCACGGCTGAAGATATGGGGATTCAAAAAAGCGGCGGCGAATTTTCATATCCGGTCATCATTGAAGGGAAAGTGTACACATCTGTCCTTCACCAATTGAATGTAACGGAAAACTGGCTCAAAAACCAGCTGAAGAAGAAAGGGCTTGAACGAATGGATGAAATCTTTTTCGCTTCTGTTAATCAAAACCATCAACTGCATGTTTCGCTTGATAATGAAACGGCGAAAATTGAGCCGGAGCTTTTGCATTAAAAGCTCCGGCGGATTTTTTCATCGGCCGTTTTCGGGACAGAAATCGTTGTGAATCATGTAATATTCGAACACCTGCTGCAGCCACTCATCCTCTTCTTTTGTAAAAGGTGAAGAAAACTTCTCTGCCAGCTGCTGCGATTCGATTGTCTCCATCTGTCCTAAAGCCGACAGCACGCCCTCTCCGACAAATTCCAAACTCGTCTTCATATATCGGTCCGCCATTTCCTGCACTTCGGGGTCATCAACCGGTTTTCCCATGAGCCGCTTGGCTTCCTTAGATAAACGAACATACTCTTGATCCAATTTGGCCATCTCATCTTCTGATTTGCCGAATACATCATCGGCAAAACGTTTGGACACCTGCTGTTCAAGCCATATGCGCTGCTCCTTCTCAGTCTGGATGCTGTTCAGCAGGCTCATGAAAACAGAACTGTCGATTTCCTCTTCCTCCTCCAGAAGACCGATTGTCCTGTTTATCGCTTTCAGCCCTGTTTCAATATGTTCCTTTTTCTCCTCCAGCACCTTTTTCTGCTCCTGCAGCGCCTCAATCAGACCGGCATCAAAGCATGCATCCTTCATGAAAGCACGAATTTGTTCAAGACTGTACCCCAGAAACTTAAAACATGTGATTTTCTGCAACTCTCTCGCATCTCTGTCTGTGTAGAAACGGCGGCCTGTTCCCGGCTGTTTTTCAGGCTTCAACAGGCCGATTTCATCGTAATAATGGAGCGTCCGAATGGATGTCCCTGTCATTTCTGAAAAAACACCGATTGAATAATATCCGTCATTTTCCATAAAAATCCCCTCCAACTGACGATTTATTCCTATCATAACGCCTCACGCTGCTGGAGGTGCAAGCTTATTTTTCGCAGACTCGTGATTTTTCCAAAAGGTACGGGACAATCAACTCCAGTTTTTAATCCGGCGGAGTCTCCCCGATTAAGTTCTGCAAATCTTTTTTCACATTCCCAGCATCCGTTCCGATCACAATCTGGATATGATGCTGGTCAATTTTGACCACACCGTGCGCTCCTAATTGCTTTAATTGCGCTTCATCCGCAAAGGACGTGTCTTTTAATTTCATTCGCAAACGGGTTATACAGTTTTCGCAAGTCACGACATTCTCACGGCCGCCGATATGCTTAAGAATGCCTTCAGCCATAGACTGATGCAGCCGGTTTCCTTCAGGTGTTTCCTGTTCCCTTCCGATCACCGGAATGTTTCGCTTTATAATCACAAAGTAAAACGTAACATAATAGAGAGCAAAAAAGGCAAGGCCGACGGGTATGATCCATAATCCGCCGTCTGATAAATTAAGGTTCAGCAAATAATCGATTGCGCCTGCTCCCCATGAGAAGCCGTGACGAATCCCAAGCAAACAGAGCGCCGCTCCGGCAAGTCCCGTATAGACCGAGTGAAGAAAGTACAATAAAGGCGAAGTAAATAAAAACGTGAATTCAACTGGTTCCGTAATCCCGGTGATCAGTGATGTGGCTGCTCCTGAAGACATGAGCGCTTTCGTTTCCTTTTTTCTCGTTCTGGCTGCATGCGCGATTGCCAAAGCGATCGCCGGAATGCCAAACATCATCGTGATAAAAAAGCCGCCGAGAAAGTAGCCGGCTGTCGGGTCTCCATTCAAAAACCGCGTAATTTCCCCTGTCACCGCTTCGCCGGATGCCGTCTCATAGCGCCCAAGCCCAAAATAAATATACGTATTCATGACATGGTGAAGGCCGAACGGCAGCAAAAACCGATTCAGAAATCCGAATACAAACACCCCGAAAGCGCCAAGACCTACAAGCGACTGGCTAAAAGTGTCGATCGCCGCTTCTGCATAAGGCCAGACGATTGAAAAAAAGCCTGCCACCGGAATCGTCACCAATACGATCATCGTAATCGGAAACTTCTCTCCGCCAAAAAATGAAAACATGCTTGGCAGTTTCGTATGTTGAAACCGGTTATAAATGAAAGCCGCCATCAGGCCGGCGAGCACCCCGCCGAAGACGCTCATATCAAGATCAGGATTCAAGATGCCGAGCCCCTCTTTTAATACGGTTATCGCTAAATATCCTGTCAGCGCAGGAATTCCTTTATCTTTTGAACGGGCAAAGCCCATGGCGATGCCGATTGCGATCAGGACATCCATATTGTTCAATATCACGCCTGACGCTTGAAAAAGCGGTATATTCAGCATATCTTCCGCAGAAAGACGCAGCAGCAGGCCGGCGATCGGAAGAACGGTAATCGGAATCAGCAAAGACTTTCCCAGCAGCTGAAAAATATGTTTCATTCCGGCATTCTCCTTATGTCAAATTCCTAAATGATACGAGCTGGACATCAGTAAGCTTATTCAAACGGATGACAACGTCCGGATCGGTTAAAAATTCAAGTTCATCGACTCTCGGATAAGTATAAGAAGAGTTCGTCAAAAGCTCCTTATCGAGGTATGCCGGGTGGGTCATGACCTCCACAGTATCATGCTCTTCAAACAGTTCAGAGACGGCTTCTTCATCCTTTAAAGCCGCTTCGAGGACAGGTGAAAAAAAGTCTGTTGTTTTCACTCCTTTTTCCGTGATCACAGCACTCTCCATATTGCGCCTGACAGGCAAACGGTACTCTTTGGCGAGCGTCAAAAATGCGTCTGAGATGCCCGGGGAAGCGTTGATATGATGGTGGCTGTCCAAATGATCGGGTTCCAAGCCCATGTTGATGCATGTTTCAATCTGCGCTTTCCACTCGCGGTATACTTCATCAGTATCAATTGTAAAAGCACCTTGATAAAATGCGAGATTGCGAAAATTCCCCTTTGCATCGACGATCGTCCGGTGATCAGACAAAAGCGGTCTTCCGCAGGTCAGCACCAAATGTACGCCGATCCCGAGCCCGGGCGATTCGCGAGCCAGCCGCGCCGCATGACCTGCGCCCGGCATATTTGTCATGAACGTCGCTGATGTTAAAATCCCCAGCTTATAGGCATCAATAATTCCATAGTTCACGCCTCTTGAATATCCAAAATCATCAGCATTGATAATCAGTTTTTTCATCCATCCAATACCCCTTATCAGTCTTTTTTTAAAAAAATATGCGGAGACGTACCGTTTTACCCTAAATAGAAAACGACAAAAGCTACTAGTAAAAAATGATTTTTGGTAGATTGACAAAAGCTACTGAAGTCTTTTAAACTATTTTTCATATATTTTTAAAAACTCTAAAAAAGGAGGCCGGGGTCTCAAACGACAGATCCTCAACAATGAGATGACCAATCCGATCCAATCGATTTTAGAACAATTTCCTATCATCACACTTGACGGCGCGATGGCCACCGAGCTTGAACGGTACGGCTGTGATTTGAACGACAGCCTGTGGTCTGCAAAAATGCTCATCGAAAACCCCGAGCTTATCAAACAAGTGCATCTGGATTATTTCCGTGCGGGCGCCGATTGCGCGATGACAGCCAGCTATCAGTCGACGGTTGAAGGTTTCACAAAACGCGGCCTCAGTGAACAAGAAGCGCTCCACCTTATCCGGGAGTCTGTACGTCTTGCTGTAGAAGCACGCGATGAATTTTGGGCGGTTCCGGAAAACCGCAAAGGCCGGCCCAAACCGTTTGTAGCCGCTTCAGTAGGCCCTTACGGCGCTTTTTTAGCGGATGGTTCCGAATATCGGGGGGATTATGACGTCACAGAAGACGAATTGGCCGATTTTCACAGGCAGCGAATGGCCGCTTTAATCGATGCAGGCGCCGATATGTTAGCCTGTGAAACAATACCGTGCCTTTCAGAAGCAAAAGCAATCGTTCATTTATTGAAAGAATTCCCTGACACACATGCGTGGATCAGTTTCAGCGCTAAAGACGGACGTCATATCAGCGACGGCACGAAAGCCGGCGAATGCGCGAAATGGCTCGATCAGCATGACCAGGTTGCGGCAGTTGGCGTAAACTGTACGCGACTGGAGCATGTCTCTTCGCTCATCGGCGGCATCAAAAAGCATACAGCTAAACCGATTATCGTCTATCCGAATTCCGGTGAACAGTATGATCCGGAGACAAAAACATGGCATGGTGCGGCATGCAAAGCTTCCTTCGGAGAAAGCGCCCGCAGCTGGTACAACCAAGGAGCACAGCTGATTGGCGGCTGCTGCAGAACAACACCTGAAGACATAAAAGCCGTCGCCGACTGGGCGAGAAAGCTGGAGATATGATGGAACAGTCAAACAACAATCGTCAGAACTTTCAAAGAAAAATGCAAACGAGACACCTGATCATGCTCTCCCTGGGAGGCGTTATTGGCACGGGTCTTTTCTTAAGTTCCGGCTATACGATCTCACAGGCGGGTCCTGCCGGAACGATTTTAGCCTACTTAGTCGGGGCTCTGATCGTCTACCTTGTCATGCTCTGCCTCGGCGAATTATCGGTTGCCATGCCTGTCACCGGATCGTTTCATATGTATGCCTCTAAATTCATCGGGCCGGGCACCGGATTCACCGTCGCCTGGCTTTACTGGCTGACCTGGGCTGTCGCGCTGGGTTCGGAATTTACCGCTGCCGGGTTATTAATGCAGCGCTGGTTCCCCGATACTTCGGTGTGGATGTGGAGCGCGGTTTTCGCTGCACTGATTTTCGTGTTCAATGCTGTCTCAGTGAGATTTTTTGCCGAGTCCGAATTTTGGTTTTCGAGCATTAAAGTGCTTGCCATTATATTGTTTATTATTTTAGGCGGAGCGGCGATATTCGGCATCATCCCGTTACAAAATACAGATTCCGCACCGCTTCTTTCAAACTTTGCAGGAGAAGGCGGGCTCTTTCCGAACGGTTTCCTTCCAATTTTTATGGCGATGCTCTCCGTGAATTTTGCGTTTTCGGGTACGGAGCTGATCGGGATTGCCGCCGGAGAAAGCGCCGAACCGGAAAAGAACATTCCAAAAGCGATCAAGACAACACTCTGGAGACTGGTGCTTTTCTTCATCGGAACGATTTTCGTGCTCTCATGCCTCATTCCGGTCAAAGAAGCCGGTGTGATCAAAAGCCCGTTCGTCGTCGTTTTTGACCGTATCGGTGTTCCTTATGCGGCCGACATTATGAATTTTGTGATTCTGACGGCTCTGCTTTCCGCGGCCAACTCAGGCTTATATGCTTGCTCCCGGATGCTCTGGTCACTGTCAAAAGAAAAAACGTTACACCCCGTTTTTCAAAAGCTGACTTCACGAGGAATTCCGTTGAACGCGCTGATTTTCAGTATGATCGGCGGCATTCTGTCGCTGCTCTCCAGTGTTTTTGCACCTGATTCCGTCTATATCGTTCTTGTATCAATTTCAGGCTTTGCCGTTGTTGCCGTCTGGATGAGCATTGCAGCCTCGCAGTTCATGTTCCGCAGACGCTTTTTGGCTGAAGGAAACACCGCAGACGGCTTAAAATACCGGACACCGTTTTATCCGGCAGTACCGATTGCCGCTTTTCTATTATGTCTGGCATCCTGCATCGGCATTGCCTTTGATCCGAACCAAAGAATCGCCCTTTTTTGCGGTGTTCCATTTATGGCGTTATGCTATATCATCTACTATGCAAGAAACAGAAAGAATGGCGGAAAAATGTCTGAGCCCGTTAAAAAAGCAAGTTTGCATGTTTCGTTTTCTGAATACGAGGAAAAGAAAAACTAAAATCTCGTATAAAGGAGCGAATTGTTATGGAACATGTGAAAGCCCTTGCCATTAAAGGCATCATGACAATTGTGATACTGTACCTTGTTCTCGGGCTCGGGTTTAGTTTCAGTTTTGAAAAAACCCTCTTCATCACAATTGTTCTTGGCGCGGTATCCTATTTGCTGGGTGATTTGTTTATTTTGCCGAAGACCAATAACATCACAGCCACTTTAGCCGATTTAGGCGTCGCTTTTCTTGTCGTTTGGCTGATGGCTCTTGCGACGGGAACGGCTGCAAACACCGCTGCATTGGCCGCGTTTTTTGCAGCAGTCGCTATGGCAATCGGTGAATACATTTTCCATTTTTACTTGATGAATAAAGGCCTTGGCTCTCCCAACCGCAGAATGGAAACGAGAACGGAATAATATATAAAAAAACGTCCAGCAAACTGGACGTTTTTTAATCAAGAATAGAGATTTTCCCAATACGGCCGCACTCTTCTGCAAACCAGATCGATTGGGCTGGTCCGGCCGCTATCCCGTGCGGTTCAGACTCGGCCGTCGGAATTGGATATTCCGTAATATCCCCGTTGACTGTAATGCGGCCGATTTGACCCGCACCCCATTCCGTAAACCACAGGGCACCATCGCCGCCGGCGGTAATCGCGTGCGGGCGGGCATTGGCTGTCGGAAGCGGGTATTCGCTGATCTTCCCTGAGACCGCAATTCTCCCAATTTGATTTCCGTTTATTTCTGTAAACCACAAAGCTCCGTCCGGGCCTGCAGTGATTCCGACCGGTCCGGATTGTTCTCCAGGAAGCGGATACTCGCTGATGTCTCCATCTGCCGTTATTCGCCCGATGGAGCCGCTTTGATTTTGTGTAAACCAGAGTGCATCGTCTGCTCCCCTTGTAATAAATGACGGGAAGGCTCCCGGTTTGGGCAGTTTATATTCAGTTATTTCGCCTGAAGATGACAGCCTGCCGATTTGATGTCCGGCCATATCGGTATACCACATGGCATCGTCACAGCCTACGGCGATCCCAAACGGGGCAGTACCTAGAGGAAGGGCATACTCGATTATTTCCCCTTGAGGCGTCATTTTTCCGATTTTCCCCGCTTTATACTCCGTAAACCATAGCTCACCGCTAATCCCGGGAGTAATAATCGAGGCGCCTGCGCTCTTCGTCGGAATCGTATATTCGGTAATATCTCCAGACTCTGTGAGCATACCGATCCGGTTTCCCTTTTGTTCAGTAAACCAAATGCGCCCGTTTGCACATACGGCGATCCCGTACGGACCCGACTCGGGGTTGGGAACATGATATTCAGTCATGCGAATCTGCATGAGCGACCCTCCCTTTATTCCATTTTCCTTGAGCATCTGATCTTTCAGAACGCTCCCAGGCATTTCTCATTTTCATGTTACCTCAGGCGGAGTATGCAGTGAAACAGAAAGTTCCATTAAATATAAACTGTACAGGCATGCTCTAGTATCATAAGATTGTTTTAAAGCATAAACTTATTTTTCTATATATGGTTCAATAAGGAACCGCCTTCCAGATCTTATCATTTTGAAATATATTCATATTATCGCCCTATCAATTCATTGGTGACGGCATACTTTGTGTATAAAGGCAACCGCTGTCTCAGGCGGACCAAAACAAAGAAAGAAGTGGATGTGTTCTGCATGTTTGAAGATGAGAGACTGAATCGCTTGATTTACCTTTATACCCCTCTTTTTGCGAAAGATTTTCCGATCATTCTGTTCTGGATTCCAAAAAGCGGCTGCACGACGCTGAATCGCTGGTTCTTTTTCCAAAACGGACTGCTTGAAGATGTTGGCCGAAGATGCGCGGGGGAGGTTCATCACTACAGAAATACGATCTATACGCAGCAGCCGGATTATGTGAAGGATCTTCTGGCAGAATTAAGAGAGGGAAAAAAGGACACTTACAAGCTTGTGCGTAACCCTTTCCGGAGAGCAGTCAGTTCCTTTCTGGCGGCAATTTGCTCCCCGAATTTTATCTGTCTGTTCAACAGTGACATGAATACAGGGCTGTCTTTCACCCAATTCTTGCATCATTTAAAAGATTTGGGGCCGGAAATCAGCGCCATTGACCGGCACCTTGGTCCTCAGTATCTCGAAGGAGAAGAAGAGTTTGTCACCAATTATATTTACCTCGAGCAATTCAGCGCGCAAATCAGAGAGATTGAAAACAAATACAAATTATTGAAATCTCCGATATCACAGCTGTCGAAATCACCGCACCATCTTTCCGATACTATGCTCAAAAAAGGAAAATTCGCGGACACCGTTTTCACCATGTCATCCTTCGACTGGGTGTTACCGACTTTTGAGAGCTTTTACAATGACGAAACAAAAGAGCTGGTGCAGGAGATATTTGCGAAGGACTTCGAAGTCTACGGCTTTGATCCGAAACATATCAAGTAAACCGGAACTCGGCCATCACATTACGATCTCCTTTCAATTCGATTACATTTTGGAAAATTGATTCCAAATGGTTTCTTTTTTAGAGCCGATCGTTTAGAATGCCCACTAAAGGTCATTTTAAGATTCACTTCTGTTTGAAGAAAGGAGATATATTATGAAAAAAGGCATATCATCTCTCATGATCGGATTATTGGCTGTCGTATTGGGCGCCTGCACTTCAAATCATGATGATCAGCAATCCAAGGCAAACAATCAAGAAAAAACAGCCCAAAGCGGGCAGCAGGATCAAGAAAAGCAAATGAAAGCCATGCAGAAAAAGCTTGATCAGCAAAAAGTCGATGAAACAAAAACAGTGGCTGTCGTTAACGATGAAAAGATCACAGGCAAGGACTATAACAGCGTATTATCAACCGCACAAATGCAGTATCAGCAAACAGGACAGGATCCGACTTCAAAAGATGCGGCACAGCAAATCAAAAAGCAGGCCATCGACAGCCTGGTCGGACAGGCTTTAATTACCCAAGAAGCGGACAAAAAAGGCTACAAAGCATCTGAGAAAGAAATTGAAAAACAGCTGGACGAAAGCAAAAAGCAGTATAAAAATGAACAAGATTTTGAGGAAGCTGTCAAGAAAGCCGGCTTAAACATGAACACGCTGAAAAGTGACATTGCCGACAATATCAAAACAGAAAAATATATTGACAAAGAACTGCCGGCAGATCAGGTCACAGACAAAGAAATCAAAGATTACTATGATCAATTTGCCGCACAGCAAAAAGACAGCGGACAGAAAAACACACCTGCGTTTGACGATGTCAAGAAACAAATCCAAGACATGCTCAAACAGCAAAAAAGACAGGAAAAACTCGGACAGCAGGTTGAAAAACTGAAAAAAAGCGCCGATGTGAAAGTGGAAATTTAACAAAGTCAGCCATCCGTTACAGGATGGCTGACTCGTTTTATTTATCAGGTTTATTCAAGCGACTCTATCGCCGCCATCACATCAGCTTCATGAAAAGATCCCATCAAACATAAAGATTCATCCGGCCGCGCGGCATGAGCGGCAACGGTCCGTTTTGCCTCTTCAACGTTTTCTAAAATGCCTAAATCGCTAAGTCTTTTCGGAAAACCGAGCCCTTCATAAAAGGGAATCAGTTCGGCAATTTCATCTGTCCGTCCTTCTAAAGCAAGCTGCACGAGTATCCCGTAGGCTACCTTTTGGCCATGCAGCACACGATGGGTTTCGGGGATGAACGTTAAGCCGTTGTGAATGGCATGGGCTCCGGCCATTCTGCCATAGCGTCCCGCATATCCGCCTACTGTGCCAGCCAGCGCGATAACCGCTTCGAGGACATGTGCGAAAGATGAGGAGGTTTCGCCTTTTTCAAGACTTTCTATGGCTTTCAGACTTTCTGTCAACAAAATATCCCGAATATAGACAGACTGTCTCAGCCCTGTCTGAACCATGATGGAAAGCGAATCGGCCGTATTTCTGATGATCGCTTCGGCCTCATACCATTTCGCAAGCGTATCACCGATTCCGCTTTTCACATAAGCGACCGGCGAAGAAAGGAGAAGCAGCGGATCGACCAGCGTCAAATAGCTTGAGCGCTTATGGTATTGGACGCCCGAAAAGTTGCCGTCATCATCATAGATCACGCTTAACGGCGTGCTTGCCGCGCATGTTCCCGGGATCGTCGGAATCATCATGACTTCAATGTTCAACAAATCGGCGGCTGCCTTCGCCGTATCTAAGACGGTTCCCCCGCCTATCCCGATGATGACATCTGCCGATTCTGCTGCTTCTGCTGCTTTTTTAATCTTATTTAGGGAACTGCAGCCCGTATGCTGAACGACTTTCCAATTGTTTGGAGGCGTCGTATAACTCGTAAAAGCTTTAAACGATTTGACTCCAGTAATGATGACGGGCCGTTCGAATGCATTCGCAAATGACGGCAGTTCTTTCGCGATCCCCTCTCTGCAAACGTACTGGTTCGGACCGCTTCTGACAATATCTTCAGGCTGCATATTTCCCACTCCTTCTATTATTTTCTAATATTTATCATCTCACTTTCTAACAAGATGTCAAACGATATCACAAACCGGTCACCGGTTTCTTTCTGAATTAAGCAAGACTCTCTTCCTTCCCATTCAAGCTCAAACAGCTGTTCCAAATGAAATATTCCGTGTGGAAAGCTTCCGGTATACAAAGCTGACGCGGCTGCAGCGGCTGTCTGTGCGGTAATGAATGATTCATTTTCGCCGAACAGCGCGATGCCTGTCCCGGCGCTCCGGCCGTTTTTCAATCCTTCAGCATCCACCTTTACCGCGTATTGCGCTGATCCGATGTTGAGCGCCCCCAGCATACGGACCGCCAGATTTCGAATTCCCTTATTGTTTAAGAGCTTGACTGCGCCGATTTTTTGCATGGCCGCAATCAGCACAGTGGCAGGCCTTGGATCAAAGCAAAGCCGGGTAGAAACAGAAGGGACGGCTAATGTGCCTGGCAATGTCACCTGATCGGAAAAAGGAAACCGGTACGCTGTCCGGCGCCCTAATCGCCCGCCGAAGTTTGTCCGCCGGCCGTCTGTAAAACTGCTGACTTCCATCAAGCGTCCATTTTCTTTCACATCATACACCGTATTCAGATGGTCAACTGTCCACTCGATCGCCGCTTGTCCGTGGCTGTCACCTAAACCGAGCATAATCGCAATATCAATCCGGCTCGTTTCATCGAGAGCCTGGGCGGCTTTCTGCGCAAGTAAATTGGTAAGCCCCGGAGCCAGGCCGACGCTTAATAATCCAGTGCCGCGGCATGCTTTGTCATTCAGCTGTTCAAGCTGAGCTAAAAATGAACCGTTCGCCGTAATGTCGATATAATCCGTGCCGCTCGCCAGACAAGCCTCTGCCAACTCAGTGTTTTCCTGATCGATGCACACGATCACCAGCTTCGTCGTCTTGAGCCAATCCCAGTCAGCCGGTGCATCTCTGTTGAAACGCATCGGCTTCACTTGGCCGCCCGTTTCCTGACTAAAACGCTCGGCGTGATCCAGGTTTCTTCCGGCAGCATACACACGGCCCGGATATTTTTCTCCGAGACTCCGGCAGATTTGGGCGCCGACATGACCGTACCCGCCGATCACGACAATATGTTTCTTCATTGTTTGCCGCCTCCTTTCACAGCAAACCAGCCGTCGATTACATAAGCGCTGAAAAATCTCGTTACGTTTGTAAAGCCTGCTTTGCCGAGCAGATCCTCCACCTCTGAAGCCGGCACCGGATGAGAGCGGCTGCCGATTGAAGCGGAAAAGCTCTCCCATTCCTGTTCAGAAATCCCGCCTGCCAGCATATGCTCCTTCCAGGCACACATCTGCCACTTGAATGCCTCTGACGTCATGTTGCCTTGAATGGCCGCAATGAAAAACGGAGCGCCATCCGCCAATCTTGAGGCGATCTGCTGCAAAAATTCAAGCTTATGGCGGACAAAGTGAAGCACAAGCATGCATGTCGCAGCATCATATTGAAATCCGCACTCAAGCTGATGTACTTCTCCTTCAATCAGATCGGCTTGAGGCTGAATTCCGGCGAGCTCCAGCCTTTTTCTCGCCAAACCGAGCATGCTGGCAGACGGATCGACTCCTGTATATGACCAATTCGGGTGTCTTTTTGCAAGCGTCACGAGCTCCTGCCCGCCTCCGGCCCCGACGACCATCACATTAGCCGCATCTTCAGAAAGCCGGACCGTCAACAAGCGATCCATCATATCGTAGAGCATTTCATAGCATGGGATTTTTAAAGGGATTTTCTTTTCGTATTGATAGACATCAGGATGATTCCAGTCCATGTTCATGACAAGCCGTTCTCCTTTTAGTAAAATTAATTAAGAATTGTTCTCAATTATAAAGGAGTTTCAACAAACCACCATCCCTTAAACCTGGGATTTTTAAAGAGGAGGACCGACATGAACCGGCCGTTAAAAGACATACTGAACGAACTGCAGCGCACAACCCGTTCTTCGCCCCAATATATCGAAGCCATGCTGTCTGCATTAAAACAGGCGATTCCGTTTGATGCATCATGCTGCACGGCTGTAGACCCCAAGACCTTACTGTCCATCGGAGCCGTCACAGACGATCAAATTGAAGCGATCCATCCGCAATTATTCGAGCTTGAGTACACGCAGGAGGATGTGAATCGATTCGAAGCCTTAATTCAGACACGGCAGACAGCGGCTATATTAAGTGAATCGGTCAAAGGAGACTTCCGGCAAAGCAAACGCTACAGCAACATTCTTGGGCCTGCAGGCTATGAAGATGAATTGCGCGCCGTTCTGCTCAGCAAGGGGGCGTGCCGGGGATACCTTACCCTGTTGAGGAAAAGAGGACAGCCGCTGTTTACAGAAAAGGATAAGAGCTTGCTCGCTTCACTCGCACCGCTTATCGGCCGGCACCTTCAGCAATTCAGACACCACCTGTCAAAAAAAGACGTGTTTCACATGAAACATGTCGGAGGCATTCTGATTTTGTCGGAAGACCTGCAGCCCTTGTCATGCAACCGAGCGGCCCTCCATTGGCTAAATATCTTGCGCGGCTGGGAAAGGATCGGCAGCGATGCCGTGCCGAGACCTGTCCGGGCCGTCTGCACGCGGGCAGCGGCTGAAACTGCCGATCCGGCAAAAACGGTCATCTCGATTCCGGGTCATTCCTGCCTATCCATTAAAGCGAGTCGTTTAGACGGCTTTGGTCCATCAGGCCAGATCGCCGTTTCATTCGAGCCTGCTTCACCGGCAGAAACCATACCGCTGATAGCAGAAGCCTACAGCCTGTCCGACCGGGAAAAAGACATCGTGTACCGGGTCATCCGCGGACTTTCAACAAAAGCCATCGGAGACGAATTGCATATATCGGCTTACACCGTTCAAGACCACTTGAAATCGATTTTTTTGAAGACGGGCGCAGGAAACCGGAGGGAGCTGATGTGGAAGCTGCTTGATGATGTGCTGGAGTGAAAATAAAGCGGGTGGAAAACTGTTCTCAACTCCGATTCCACAGACGAGACACGAAGTGTTTTTCACTATGTCTTATCTTGTAGGAATGAAGACCAGCAAATTCAGAGGACTTAACTTTTTCTTCATTCCACCCCATCCTGTTCATTGAACAGCTCGTCCAAACGCGCCACAGCATCCTGTTTTTCAAAGGTGCTGAACCATAGGTCGTCATACGAATCCAAAATGCGGTAATGGTGAGAAATCAAGTTTTGCTGAAGGCGAAACTCGCCTTTTTTCTCAATGTCCCGCCACCACACTTTTCCGCCGAGCGTCTTCCCTTTTGGTCTGTCGATGCTTCGGTGAGTGACAGTCTCCACCACCTCAAGGGGCTCATCCCCGAGCACGGCCTGCAGCACCTCACTGTTCCGAAAAAGCGCGCATACCGCGACAACATGCGCCCACCCCGCTGCCGACCTGCCCTTTTCAATTTGCACGAGCGTTTTCTTCGACATCCCGAGCACGTTCGCCATTTTCTCCTGCGTATAGCCGCTTTCCGCACGGATTAATCTTAACTTGGATGAAATGAGTTCGGTTATGTATTCTTTATCCATGGAGGAACCTCCGATGTTCTTTTTAGTGTAATATTACACTAAAAGTTACAATGGTTCAATTTTTATGACCCTGTAATTGCTGTCAGTTTAACACTCTCCTTATGATCTTCACCATTGTGATTCCATTCCACGACAGCTTTAAATTGCTCATTCTTTTCACAAAATACGATTTTTTCATTAAGCAACATCATACAAGAAATTTCTCAAAAACATGATAAACTTAAACATCATCACACCAAGGAGGCCCGACATGCGAAATGAAACCCGCACGCTTTTCCTCGACCCTGATCTAAATGTTGAAGCCTACCGCTTTAAAGGCATTATGCAGAAGTTTCCGAATCACTTTCACGAGTACTTTGTGATTGGTTTTATTGAGAAGGGGCAGCGCTATTTGCTTTGCAAAGGAGAAGAATACATCATTAATCAGGGCGACCTCGTGCTTTTCAATCCTTATGACACGCACAGTTGCGAGCAGATTGACGGAAAGGCGCTCGATTATCGCTGCATAAATGTGATGCCTGACGTTATGAGAAAATTTGTGAAGGAGATCACCGGAACCGACAGCCTCCCATATTTCACGGAAAATGTCTTGTTCCGTCATGAGCTGAACGCCAGCTTGAAGGAGCTTCACATTCAAATATTGCAGAAAGAAAAAGCCTTGAAAAAAGAGGAGCTTTTTCTCAACCTCCTCGAGGAGTTGATTCGGACGTATTCTGATGTTGCGTTTCTCGAAAATGCGCCTGAACCGTCCGACGAAGTCAAAGCGGTGTGCGGTTATTTGGAATCCCATTACCAGGAAAACATTACGCTTGAACATTTAAGCAAGCTGGCAGGCTGGAGCAAGTATCACCTCCTGCGGTCGTTTACGAAGCAGAAAGGAATTTCCCCCTACAGCTACTTGGAAACCGTCCGTATCAATCATGCGAAAAAGCTGTTGGAAGAAGGCGTAAAACCAATCGATGCCGCTTTCCAAACAGGCTTCAGCGATCAGAGCCATATGACGAAATTTTTCAAGCGGCAGGTCGGGCTGACGCCGAAACAATATATGAAAATCTTTGAATATGACAGGCAGGAGATCAAAGGATGAAGACAAGACGCGAAACCGCCGGACACCTCGCAGCTGTTATCACGATCATCATCTGGGGTACCACTTTTGTCTCGACAAAGGTGTTGCTCGAGGATTTTGCGCCCGTAGATATATTGTTTTACCGGTTTCTCATCGGATTGATCGTGCTGATTATGGTGCATCCGCATGTGCTGACATTCCGGAGCTGGAGGCAGGAAGCGCTGTTTGCGGGAGCAGGCTTATGCGGGGTGACGCTTTATTTTCTGTTGGAAAACATCGCGCTTACCCTTACCTACGCCTCAAACGCCGGCATGATCGTCGCGGTTATTCCGATGATCACCGCGGTATTGGCGCATTTTTTCCTTTCGGGCGAAAAGTTGGAGCCCCGATTCTTCATTGGATTCGCCGCTGCTTTTACAGGACTTGCGCTCATTTTCTTTAACGGACAAATGATGCTCAAGCTGAATCCGCTCGGCGACATTCTTGCTGCTGCCTCTGCATTCGTCTGGGCAGCATATGCGATTTTGATGAAAAAAATCAGCACTTTCGGTTATCATACAATCCAATGCACACAGCGGATCTTTCTGTACGGCTTGCTATTCATGGTTCCCGCTCTGTTCCTGTTTGATTTCCGCTTCGACGCAAGCCCTTTCGCCTCCCCCGCCAATTGGCTGAATATCCTGTTCTTAGGTGCGGGCGCATCTGCGCTTTGCTTTGTGACATGGAACTGGTCGGTCGGTGTGCTTGGGGCGGTAAAAACGAGCGCTTATATCTATATGGTACCCGTCATCACCATTGCCGCATCCGTCGTCATTCTGCAAGAAAAACTGACATGGGTTGCTTTTTGCGGAGGAGCGCTCACATTGGCCGGTCTTTATATTTCTGAAACAAAACCAAAACCGCAGCTGAAGGAGGAACAAATTTGATAGAAGAGACAAAATGCGCATTGATCATCGATGAAAGCCTGCCGCTCGGGCTAATTGCCAATACAGCTGCAATCCTGGGGGCTGCACTCGGCAAAAACAACCCCGGCCTGCTCGGAGAAAATGTAACGGACGGCTCGGGAATCGACCATTTGGGTATCGTCAAACTTCCAATCCCCATTTTAAAAGGCAACGCCGAGCTGCTTCATCAATTAAGACAAAAGCTGTTGACCGACGAATTCAACGATATTCTGACTGTCGATTTCACCGATGTCGCGCAAGGCATTCATACATATGAAGAATTTATTGAAACATTTCAAAGCACCGCAGCTTCCGATTACCGCTATTTTGGAATCGGCGTTTGCGGCGATAAGAAAAAAGTCGCGCGGCTGACAGGAAGCTTGGGGCTGTTGAGATAAACAAAATACGGAAATTGACTTCGCTTCATTTAATGAAGGAGTCAATTTCCGTATTTTTTTATGTCATACGTTTGCCACCTAATAGTGAAAGCACAATGAAAGAAAGAGGGATCATAAATGGATGAAATGGTGTTGAAAACGCAGGAATGGCTAAACCAAACCTACAGCGGGAAACACGGTTACAACAAGGTGGAGGAGAACGGAATACCGAATTGGAATACGATTTACGGTCTAACGAGAGCATTGCAGATCGAGCTCGGAATCGCGGAGCCCGCTGATAATTTCGGACCGGCAACAGAGAGTAAGTTTATTCCGCTCAAACGGCAGGCCAAAAATGAAAAACCGACAAACCTCAATTACATTCTACAAGGCGCTTTTTGGGTGAAAGGAAGCGGGTTTAATCCCGGCGGATTAACAGGTCAATTCTTTGAAGGTACAGAGGAAGCCGTGAAAAAATTTCAAAAAGCTGCGGGCCTGGCCAAACAAGATGGTGTTGTCACAGCACAGATCATGAAAGCATTGCTCAACATGAGCGCTTTTACATTGGTTTCAAACGGCGATACGAAAATCCGTCAAATTCAGCAAAATCTAAATCGGGATTACAACAATTATTTCGGACTAATGCCTTGTGACGGTGTTTATTCCCGAGAGACAAATAAGGCGCTCATTTATGCCTTGCAAAAAGAAGAAGGTATGAGTACAAGTGTGGCTAACGGCTTTTTTGGACCAGGTACAACAAGCAAATGCCCGACACTCTCACCCGGAGACTCCCGAACCAAGCTCGTGCAGATTCTTCAGTACGCACTATATTGCAATGGCTATCCTTCTGGTGAATTTGACGGCAAATACGATGCTGAAGTAAAATCTGCCGTCTCACGTTTCCAAAGTTTCATGTGTTTGCCGGTAACAGGAATTGCCAATATGGCAACGATTAAAGCCTTATTGGCAAGCTCCGGCGATACTTCACGTGCTGCTGCGGCATGCGATACTGCCACAATCTTAACGGCGGACACTGCGAAAACTTTACGGACAAACGGATATAAAGTGGTCGGCAGATATTTGACTGGCAATGTGCGGACAAGCAGTGGGCTTAAATCAAAAGCGATGACTCCTGCCGAGCTTTCAATCATTTTTAATGAAGGTTTGAGAGTGTTTCCGATTTACCAAGACGGCGGCTATGAATCCTCGTATTTTGTAGAAAATCAAGGAACAACAGATGCGTATGCCGCTGTCAACGCAGCGCAAGGATTAGGCTTCCCATCCGGCACAACCATTTATTTTGCCGTTGATTTCGACGCGTATGATTATGAAGTAACAAATAAAATCATCCCGTATTTTAACGAAATCAGAGCAGCGTTTGATAAAATGCAAAGCATTCCGAATACCCCTAAATATAAGATCGGTGTATATGGCCCAAGAAACATTTGTATCAGAACAGCAGACGCCGGATTAACGGAATACAGCTTCGTCGCCGACATGTCGACCGGCTTCAGCGGCAACCTCGGGTATACGATGCCGCAAAACTGGGCCTTTGACCAATTCTACGAATATTCAATCGGCACAGGCAGCGGCGCCATCGGCATTGATAAAGACGCTTATTCTGGCAGAGACAAGGGAACAGCTAGTGTCACCCCGTCGTCAGATCCGGTCTATGACGCACGAGTTAGAATGTTGAGAAATGTTTTGGCAAATATCCCGGCACTGAGCAGTATTTCTGAACTATTTACAACAATGTTTATTTTTGATAAAACTGAGACAGTTTACGAGTCTCTATACTTAGATATTACGTTATCTACTTCACTGAGATTTAAAAAGCCAAGTGAAACATCACCGGGCACACTACAAGTTAAATACGGAAAGGTCGGAGCATCCATTACCGAAGTATTAGGAAACTCAAAAACATCATTGAGTTCTTCACAAATTCATTCGTATGATGAGCTTTTAAAGAATATCGGCTTGTCGGTTCGTAACGGATATATCATGGTAAACGTTTCACCTTCTGTTGAATCTTTGGATCTTTCATTAACAATATTCAGCGATGAAATTCCGGTAGTCGATGGTACAAAAACTGAAATGTCGGCTACAATTACCTTTAAAATTAAGAAATTATATGTCTCACCTAACAAACCAGTTGCAGCTCCTGTAGAAGCGTTACCAATCGATTGGGGAGCAATTGGGGTTGCAGTCGGAGGGTTTATGGTAGCTGCTGTGGGTGTAGCAGCTGTTGTCATAGCGGGAATTGCAGCACCTGAAATCGCTATTGGCACGGCAGTGTCCGCTGTGTTATTTGCAATATTTGGTGAAACGACTGATTAATTTGTTTATTTAATGAAAACTGCATAAATACATAATATAATGTATTTATGCAGTTTTTCCAAATCTTTAATATATAAAATATCGTGGAGGTATTCATATTGAACACAGACAAACAAGTATTCATTGAAACGCAGAAAACAGCCAAAACCCTTAAAACTTACCGCGATAAGAGCGACGAAGAGCTATTAGCCTTTCTCGCTAAACAAGATTCACTGACCTTAAATCAGCTGAAAGTCTATTACTCAGATCCTTCATTTGCGCTTCATTATTTCATCAGTGCAGCATTTTTCAGTATAATATTGGCTTCGTTCATAACTGCAATTCTTTCTGGTCAAGCAGATTCGATATTCCCTTTCATTTCCGGCATCTCCATTCTAATATTAGCTGTCATATTTACGGGGTGTTTATTCTGGGTGCTTAAACAGCTTGTCATCCTGAAAAAAAAGCCGATTCAATTCATTACACACTTTTCCAAGAAAGCCGAGTTTGCACGTATCGTAAAAATGATTGATTATGTTTTACAACAAAAATACAAAAAGGCATTAAAAAATATACCGAACCAATAAAATCTCATGTTTTTTATGAATAGGAGTGACAATCCAATGAGAAACGAAAAACAATTATTTCAAAAAGCTGAACATACAGCCAAACTTCTTGAGTCTCACAAAAGTGACGAAGAGCTGCTTACATACCTTGCAAATCAAGAATCTGTTACATTAAATCAGCTAAAAATCTATTACTCAAATCCAAGTTTTACATTAACGTATTTGATTAAAGGGATTTTTTTTAGCAGTATGACTGCTGTCATTATGGCAGCCTTTTTATCTGGTCAGATCTCCTCCCTCAACCATGGTCTTTCAAGGCTATTTTCATTCTTCTTCATGTTCTATCTGATCTTCTCTTTTCTTTGGATCGTCAAGATGCTGATCTCCTCACGAAAAGGACCGATGCAAACAATCCTGCACTTCCAAAAAAGAGCGGAATATTCCAGAATCACGGGTATGATTGATTTTATTTTAGATGAACGTTTTAAAAAAGAATTTGATTAAAAAGCAGAGAAACATTACCTCTGCTTTGGTTGGTCTATTAAACAAAAAAGAAGGACAAAAGACATGCAAACAGACAAACAATTATTCGAAGAAACAAAACAAAAAGCTGAAGCTATATTGTCATCGAAAGCTGAAAACGATGAAGAGCTGATGGCATACCTCGAAAAACAAGATTTATCCACGTTAAACCGGCTGAAAGTTTATTTTTCAGGTCCTACGCTAAAAATCAGCCACGTGATCAAAGCTTCGCTCGCCAGTTCCATATTCGCCTCCATTGTAACTACTGTATGTTCGGGTCAAGCCAATTCCATTTTACCCGACGTTTCAAAAGGTTATTTTCCGGCTTTGTTATCGATATTACTTATCATGAGCTCCATCTGGGTGTTCGGCACGATCACTAAATCGCAAAGAAACAAAGACCAAAACTTTTTACACTTTAGAAAAAAATCAGACCATGCAAAAATCATCGGGATGATGAATGTCATTCTGGAAAATAAATATAAGGATATGTTAACCACAAAAAAATAAAGAAGGCATCCTCTGATGCCTTCCTCCACAATCACTCACCACTAGACAAATTCTGTCTTCTCTCCTGCTCCGCGATGATTTCATTGTCCTCAGCGTTGTCTCTCGTCACTTTCTGCGTCAAAATCGCGCCGACCGCCACTAAAATCATCACAGCTATGTAATAGCCTTTTTCATTGAGCTGCAGGTTGTCCGCATTGTAAAGGCCGATACCGAACAAAAAGACCCCCGCAAAAAATGTGAAATATGACATAACCGTAAAGGCCGTTGTGTTTCTTCTTCTGTGTTTCTGCATCTTAATACCTCCTAAAGAATAAAACTATTATACTTTATTTAGGTCAACAGAAGAAGAATGTTCTTCCTTCCCACACATAATTTAGTATATATGTCACACAGTGATAAAAAAGGCCTACAAAATAAAAAACCGGGAATGACTCCCGGTTTTTAATGCTTTTCTTCGCCTAAAACAGCTTCTGCAATATTGACGGCATGGTCGCCGATCCTTTCCAGATTGCTGGTGATATCGACGAAGATCACGCCTGCTTGTCCGCTGCATAATCCGTCGTTTAAGCGAAGAATGTGCTTTTTGCGAAGCTTGCGTTCCATTTTATCGATTTGATTTTCTTTTTCGACTACACGTCTTGCGGCATCTTCGTTATTTTCTCCAAGAGCTGTGATAGACTCCTTAACAGTGGAAATGGTCAGATCAAGCATTTCTGTTAAGTCCGCCATTGCCGCTTCGGAAATTTTCACCCTGTTGGATTGCTGGTACTCGCCAAGCTCAACCAAGTTTTCAAAGTGATCGCCGATTCTTTCAATGTCTCTGACTGTGTCCATTAACATATGATGTTCTTCAGATTCTTGTTCAGAAAGAGTGGTCGCTGACAGTTCGATCAAATAATCAGTAATCTTTCTGTCCAAATTGTTGATCGCATCTTCTATTTGAAAAGCGCTTTGCGCATGTTTTGCCTGTTTTGTATTAAAAAACTCTTTTGTTTCCTCAAGTCCCTTTACCGCAAATTCACCCATGCGCAATACTTCTTCTTTTACCTGACCCAGCGCAATTGAAGGAGACTGCTGAATGAACAGCGGATCCAGATGTGTTGCTTTATAGTCCACAACCGAATCTTTGCCCGGAATCAGCTTCGTAACGATCAAAGCCAATATGCCGACAAACGGAAGCTGAATCAGCGTATTCGACGTATTAAAGATCCCGTGGGCAAACGCAATCACCATCTTAGGGTCCAGCCCTAAAGAGGATTGAAGCGTTAAAATCAAAGCTGTGAACGGCTTCAGCAAGATCAGGAAGATAACTGTCCCAATCAGGTTGAATAATACGTGAACGGCCGCGGCCCGTTTGGCTGCAACGGAGGCGCCAAGAGATGCCAGTACGGCGGTAATCGTCGTACCGATATTGTCTCCAAATAATACAGGCAGAGCGCCGTTGAGATCTATTAATGAATCGGCAAACAGCCCTTGCAGGATCCCGATCGTTGCACTTGAGCTTTGGACGAGAACGGTGAAAAGGGTGCCGACAATCACACCGAGAACTGGATTCGCACTCATGCTGACTGTTAAATCATGAAAAGCTTCAACCGTCCGAAGCGGCTTCATCCCGCTGCTCATTAACTCCAAGCCATAGAAAAGTGCACCAAATCCAAACAGAATTTGTCCGATGTTCTGGAGCTTTTTGTTTTTAAAGAAAAACAGCAAAAATGAACCAATGGCGATGATCGGAAGCGCATATGCCCCAACGTCAAAGCCGATAATAAAGGCTGTGGCCGTCGTTCCGATGTTCGCACCCATAATGACGCCGATCGCCTGGCGGAGGGTCATAAAGCCGGCGCTGACAAGACCGACAGTAATAACGGTGGTGCCGGAACTGCTTTGAATTAAAACCGTGACAATCATACCTGCCAAAACACCCATCAGAGGGTTGCTTGTAAAACGATCTAAAATGTCTCTCAGCTTATCTCCGGCTGATTTTTGGAGTCCTTCTCCCATAAACTTAATACCGAGAAGAAAAATCCCGAGACCTCCAATGAATTCAAAAAGCAATTTCTGCACATCTATTTCCAAAGTCGTTGCCCCCCTAATTCGACATAAATCTACAAACCAAACACTATGATTATGATGGAGATTAAAGCCTATGTAAACGATTCAAATCGAAAATTTACAATAACTTAACATTGCCGGCTGATGATTTACATTCCCTTAACATTGCCTGTACTGATCGCAAATATACCCTATTCCAACAGGCAAAAATCCCGAACTTTTTCATGGGTTAAACCGTATTTAAAACTAAAGGAGAGATCACATATGCCAAACAGAGCTAACGGTACTCACATTAAAATTAAAAAGACAAAAGGGGAACGGGTTTGGAACGCATTTGGCTATTTCTTTTACCTGGGATCAATTATCTTTTTGGCCGCTGTCTGGGGAGCACTCCCCGAAAAAGTGCCTGCACATTACAACGCACTCGGTGAAGTCGATCGCTGGGGATCAAAATGGGAGCTTTTGATATTGCCGGGAATCGGATTACTTATCCTTCTGTTCATGCAATTCTTAGAAAAGCACCCTGAGATTCACAACCATCCAAAGCGTCTGAATGAATCAAATGCTGAAGACTTCTACCTGCTCAGCCGAAAGTTGATCAACCGCTTAAAAAATGCATGTTTAATCATTTTTTCTCTCATATTAATGGAATCTGTGTCAATTGCTTTAGATTGGGGAAGCGGATTTGGCGGATGGTTTCTTCCGGTTGCCTTACTCGGCACCGCCATGCTTGTGGCCGTAAGTTTAATACAGCAAAAAAAGATCAAATAACGGTCAAGGTGCATATTTGTAAAGATACAAAATGGTCGTCCCCGACGAATTTTTATTGTTAGTCGAAACGGAGGTATTCGATGTTCGAAGCAATTATTCTATTTATTTTAGGGGTCTCGGTTCTCGCAGCCGGCTTTTTATCTTTAAAAAGGGAGCTGTCAACTGAATCTGTTTCTATATCTTCCACTGATGAAGCTAAATCCGAATTTAAAAAAATGTTAGATGATCACGGCTGGTTTTACCTGACCGGTATCGCCCTTTTCATGCAATTTATATTTCGCGGATTTCACTTTACATTTGAACACTTTTTTTACGCCTTCATCATTAGCTCTGGAATCCAGTCGATTTTTACTTATTTAATAAAAAGAATTTGGGCTATAAGGTATGCGCGGTGATTGTGGTGAGTTTTTTAGTTATCTATCTTTAAAAAAAGAATGATGAACACTGGAATCTTGTTCATCACTCTTTCGAATGCCGTTAATTATTTCGCTTCTGAGATTTTTGCAACAATTTGAGCCAATCCTTCTTTAATTGGAGTGAGCGGACGGCCGAGCACTTTTTCAAAATCATCGCTTTCGACTTCAAGTGTGCCTTCACGAATGCCTTTTTGGATTTCGACAACCATCGGAATCAGAAAATCCGGCACACCCGCATTTTTCATGATATCGCGATAGGCAGCATCGTCAACATGCTGGACGGGTACTTCTTTGCCCAATACTTCTCCAAGGGCTGAAGCGATTTCTTCCTGAGTTAATAGTTTGCCTGAAAGTTCGTAGACGGTGTTTTCATGGCCTTCGCCGGACAGAACCGCCGCCGCTGCATCCGCGTAATCCTGCTGCAGCGCCCAGCCCACCTTGCCGTTCTCTGCTGACGTCACCCAAGGGGCTCCCGCCAAAACACCTTGAATACTCGACATTTCATTTTCCAAGTACCAGTTATTGCGCAAGAAGGAGTATGGAATCCCCGTTTTCAAAATCGCTTCTTCAGTTGCTTTGTGAGTCGGCGCAAGGAAGTTTTTGCTTTCGCGGGCATTCGCAATACTCGTATAAGCGATAAACCGAACTCCCGCGCGTTCTGCGGCGGCTACCGCATTGCCGTGCTGACGGATTCTCGTCTCATTGTCTCCATCGGCAGAGATGATCAGCAGACGGTCAACGCCTTGAAATGCGGATGCCAATGTTTCCGGGCGGTCAAAATCCCCTTGACGCACATCGACTCCTCGCGCCTGCAGCGCTTCCGCTTTTTCCGGATTGCGCACGCTGACCGCCAGCTGATCCGCCGGTACAGTTTCCAGCAGTTTTTTCACAACTTTCGATCCTAATTTTCCAGTTGCTCCTGTTACTAACATTTTCATAATCAAATTCCTCCTAATGTTTTAATGTCGAACTGTAACAAAAAACGTTACACTTGATGTAACTATCATAATTACAAATAGACTGATTGTCAACAGGAATGTCTTTCACTTGGCTAAAAAAATAAAAGTAGACGACATACGCCCTCCTGGCTCTCTTGTCAATATGGAAATAATAGAGTAAGATGTTATCATTGATTTTGGTCGACCAGATACCGTCGACCCTCAGATGATGCGAAATCAGTTATTCATAAAGGGGAAGAAGCAACATGTTGATTGTGTTGGTTATGTTTTTATTAGGTCTTGTGCTTGGCTTTGTCGGGGCCGGCGGAGCCGGATTCGTCATCGCACTGTTAACGATGATGTTTCACATTCCGATTCATACAGCATTGGGAACATCTCTGGCCGGTATGGCTTTTACGAGCTTATCAGGAACGTACAGCCACTTTCGCGAAGGAAATATCAAGCTGAAAATCGGCTTAACCGTCGGCTGTTTTGCTGCAATAGGATCCTTTGCAGGAGCTAAGCTGACTTCTCTGATACCTTCAAGTTCATTGCACTATATGACCGCAGGAATGTTATTCTTATCGGCCATTCTGATTTTAATCAGATTATTCTTTTTGCAAGAAAAAGAAGCTGACCAGGGAACGAACCTTGCCTTTTGGATCAAGGCCAGTTTATTGGGAATCGTAGCCGGCATCCTGTCCGGAACGTTCGGAATCGGCTCGGCGCCTTTTATTCAAATCGGGTTGATGATGATGCTGAATCTGTCTATTCGCCATTCCGTAGGAACGACGATGCTCGTCATTATTCCGCTCTCGTTAGGCGGTGGGGCGGGCTATATTTCAGAAGGCTTCGTCGATTATGTTCTGTTGGTCAAAATCTTGATCGGTACGATGTGCGGCGCATATGTCGGAGCTAAATTCACCAATGTCCTGCCGAAAGTCGTCTTGAAATCGGGTTTATTTTTAACTCCCGCCGTTTCAGGGTTCATTCTCTTATTTTAATTAACTTGGAATGGCTATAGCGGGAGATCACGAAGGAACCTGTGGTAAAATACGAAATGAAAACGAATACGAGGATGAGAAGCGTGATTGAAAAACCAAAACCGTTTTATGAACAATCCTACCATGCGATTAAGCGAATGATATTTGAAGGGAAATTAAAGCCCGGTGAACGAATCGCCGAAGCGAAGTTAGCTAAGGAGCTCGGCGTCAGCAAAAGCCCTTTAAGAGAAGCGATCAGAGTTCTGGAAAAAGAGGGGCTCATCGTCATCGACTCAAGAGTGAAGGTCTATCAGCCGACAATCAAGGACGTTGAAGAAATCTATTTTTGCAGAACGGCGCTTGAATCATTCGCTGCGGGATTGACGGCAAGAATTGCAACGGCAGAGGAACTGAAAACGATTGAAGACGTTTTGCAAAAAACGGAGGAAGCCATCCTTCAATCCAAGGATCAAAACACAATTATCCAATTAAATGATACATTTCACGACTTAATTATCCAATATACACGAAACAGTCTATTGCGGAAGCAGCTCAACGATTTGGAAGGATTAATTTATTATTTCCGCATTTTGAATTTTGAAGGAGAAAAACGGGCTGAAGCCATTTTGGAGCAGCATCGGGAAATTTTCCGCCATATGAAACAAAGAGACGACGAGCAGGCATCAAAAGCGATGATTCGCCACCTTAAGCTTGATCTTGACCACTTAGTCGAAGTACTGTCTCACCGCGGGGAAAAATGATAAAGAGGGCTGCCTGTCTTAAGGCGCCCTCTCCTTTTTTTAATAGAAAGAAACAAATTCATTAACCGGCTTGCGATATCCTCTCAAGCGTCGGCTGCTTTCTTTTTCTTTGCCGATCGTAATCATGAGGACGATTTCATGTGTATCCGGGATCTCTAGCAACTCGCGGACCTGATCGCTGTCAAATCCGATCATTGGGCATGTGTCCCACCCCCGGTTTTTGGCGGCAAGCATAAACATCATCGCAGAAAGAGAAGCATTGCGAATCGCTTCTTCCTTCATGAATGGCTCCCCGCGCGTCTCGTAAAATTGGGTATTGTTTTCAACCATTTCCTGCAGCTCAAAGTCCTTAATAATTCCTAAATCCCTCATGCCTTCGTTGATTTTTTCCGTTTGCCGGTAGGCGTAGCGGTCTCCCGTCACTAAAATCACGGCAGAGGCTGAATGCACTTTATATTGGCCGCTCGCAGCTTCCCTGATTTTTTCTTTTAAATCCTTCTCCAATACCACTTTATACTCTGCGTGCTGCAAATTGAACGCTGAAGGCGCTAGCTTGATATCCTCAAAGATAGGCTCCAAATCTTTCACCGTAATTTGAACATCTTCCAGAAAATTATTTGCAGAGTGACGCGTTTCGATAAGCTCGTTAAATTCCATTTTCAAAAAACTCCATTCATCTATCCTTTTGCATCAATATCCTTACTTTTATGATCGGCGATAAGCTACCTATTGTTTAGCGACGCTCACATGAACCAAAGAGAACGCGGCGTGGTGTCGGGCTTCTGTCGATAGACATGCTCAAATGTCTTGTGACCGGCGTCATAGCAGCTTCTGTCACCACATTATTTTTTTCCTTCGAACCTTCTATACTCAGCAATCAACCATGATACGCCAAAATCAAAATGCTATAATTGAGAAAAAATGTGAAAGAAAGCAGCGTGTGAACTATGAAACTATCCTTTTTGCCCAGTAACACTTTTATCGATCCGAACGGACAGAATATTAAGGAAATATCGATTCTTGTTGATCAAATCGTCAAATTTGTCATTGAGCACGCAAGCAACGCCGGAAATCACCGCACTTTGCCTTCTCCGGAATCATCACATTACTGCGATATACCCGAGACCGGAATCGAATTAGAAGAGCTCTTAAAAAAGTTGCAGGCGATTGTAAAAAACTCCATGAATCCTCTAGGCCCAAATTATATGGGGCATATGGATTCCATACCGACTCTAATGTCTTGTCTGGGCGAATTCGTCAGCACTTCAATCAATAACAATATGCTGAGCCTTGAAATGTCGCCTGTCTTTTCGAAGATGGAAGTACAGCTTTTGGGCACCATTGCCCGTATGTTTGGATATGACGACAACTCAGGGGGTGTGATGACAAGCGGCGGAAGCCTCGCGAATCTTCAAGCGCTCGCAGCAGCGCGAAACAATCAATTGAAGGTAAAGGAATCGGGGTTATTCGGTCTTTCCGGACAGCCGGTCATCTTTGCTTCAGACGTCAGCCATACTTCCCTGCATAAAGCAGCGATGCTGTTGGGACTGGGTACCTCCAGCGTAATCCCGGTGAAAAGCAGCAGCGATTCGAAAATGGATCTTGACGATTTAAGAAAGAAAATCAAGCAGGCAAAAAATGAAGGCAAGATTCCTTTTGCAATTGCAGCCACGGCCGGAACGACAGTCACAGGAAGCATCGATCCCATTCGATCGATCGCTGACATCGCAAAGGAAAACGGATTATGGCTGCATGTCGACGCGGCATACGGAGGAGCACTCATTTTTTCAGAAGCTTACCGCGATAAGCTGAACGGAATCGAAATGGCAGATTCCATCACATTCAATCCGCAAAAATGGATGTACATTGCGAAGACTTGTGCAATGGTTTTATTCAAAAATCACGGCGTTTTGGAAACCGATTTTCGCATTTCCGCCCCTTATATGAATGAAACAGCCTTTGCTAACTTGGGCGAAATCAGTGTTCAGGGCACGCGGCATGCGGATATCCTAAAGTTATATTTATCGCTTCAGCACATTGGATTAAAAGGCTACAGGGAGCTGTTGCATGAAAGCCTCGCATTAAAAGACGAGTTTACCAAGCAGGTGAAACAGCGCCATTATCTCGAACTGTCCAGCGAGCCGGATACAAACGTTATCTGCTTTAGAGGCATCCCGCATCACCTTGATGAAGCTCAATGGGATAACTGGAATCTCGAATTGCAGCAGTTTTTGTTGAATGAAGAAAACGTCTTCTTTTCATTGCCTGCATATAGGGGAAACCGCTGGCTCCGTGCCGTTTTGTTAAATCCTTTTATCTCTAATACCCTTATTCAAAGGGTCTTTGAAAAAATTGATCAGTTTTATGATCAGGAGATATCGTGTTAAATGAATAAACAGACTTTGAAAAGGAGGAGAAATATGACAAAGAAAATTGGCACAGAAGAAGCCATTCAAAGATGGAATCGATTTGCCGATGCTTATGCTGCCAATCATACCGAACTTGGAGACATCCACAAAGAAGTGTTTTTAAATCCTGCTATTTTTTCTCTCATTGAAACGGTAAAGAATCAACGTGTGCTCGATGCCGGGTGCGGTGAAGGGTATTTCAGCAGGCTGCTGGCCAAGGCCGGAGCCAATGTAACGGCTGTTGATTACTCAACGAGAATGATCAACATTGCCAAGGAAAGAACGCCGGATGATTTGCCGATTGAGTATCAGCACGGGAACTGTGAAGATCTGAATATGTTGGAAGACAAAAGCTTTGATTTAATTATATCGAATATGGTCATGCAAGACCTTGCGGATTATGAAAAAGCGTTTCAGGAAATGCATCGGCTGCTGACAGACCGCGGATTTTTTATTTTTTCAATTTTGCATCCCTGCTTCATTACGCCGGAAAGCGGCTGGGAAAAAACAAAAGACGGAAAAAAACTGCATTGGAATGTAGACCGGTATTTTTATGAAGGTACATACGAACAAAAGCTTGGCGATCGGGAGAATATGCTGTTCTTCCATAGAACCTTGACGAGCTATATTAACACTTTGATGAAAACGGGCTTCATGCTCGAAAGCATAGTAGAACCAAAGCCATCAGAAGAAATACTGAAAAAATATCCGTCATTTGCAGAAGATTTCAGATGTCCTGATTTTATCGTTTTTAAATTAAAAAAACGTTAAAAGCAAGAATTTGAAACAAGAACGATTATAAGGAAAAAGTATTTATTTATTTTTCTTTTGCAAACTTCAAAAACAAGAAAAATATAACGATTACGATGCAATAATTCAATGGATTTTTAAAAATATTCATATTTAATGATATTTGCAACAAAATCCACAATATAAAAATTACGATTATAGAAGGTAATATTAACTTATTCATATGGAATCACCTTTATATATATCAGATTAAAATAACGAGGGATTTCTCTTTCCCTCGTTATTTTTTTAAACAGTTAATCAAAGCAAGATGCTGCAGCACCAGTCAATCCTCCACCGACGCCACCAACAATAGTTCCTACAAGGCCTGCACTAACCGTTCCAACAATCGGTATCGTTACAGTACCAACAGCTGCTCCTGCTAATCCCCCTGTACCTGCGCCTGTAACAGCTCCTCCAGATGTTCCAAGTACACATTTTGCAACTGATTGTGTTCTGAACATATTGCTGCTATTTCTTTTTATCACCTTTACTAATAGTCCATTATCGTTTTTTTCATATTCTAAATCTACCGGATTATCATTTTTGTCGACAGTACGACTTGGCAATGTCTCTTTTTTGCCAGTGATACTATCAATTACGGTTACATCACCATTTGAATTCATAACAACTTCAGAATGATAAAATGTTAATTCAAGTTCACTGTCATTCATTTTTTTAATTGTTCCTAAACTTTTAGATTCTTCAGCATTAGCCTCAGAAACTGAATTCATAGATAAAATAAATAATAGAGTGAAAGCTGCTAAAAATGTTACCAATTTTTTCATAAAGAAGCTCCTTCCCAATGTCCAAAGCATAAATTAACGTAAAAATTAAATAGCTTCCATGGGATTTCAAAAGAAAACTACAAAAATGAACCCTTTTTATTACTATTTGGTGTTAAATTCCTCTAATGAAGTCTTTATTTCTATTTTTATAGAGGAGCCTATTCTCCCTTTGTTATACCAAAATTCCCCTCTATTAAAAATCAAAAATTCGCCATCTCGTCATATTCCATACATTTAAGGCAAGAACGGGATTCCGTTGACCAAGTCTGGAGCTTCTGTAACAGCTGTCGATGAGTTACCGGGAATAGAAAGGCACGCCAAATGATTTGCCGATTGAGTATCAGGATGGGCGCTGTGAAGACTTGAATATTAAAATAAGCATGACGAGCGATATCAACACTTTGATGAAACCAGGCTTCATGCTGTAAGGCTTAATAGAACCAAAGCCAGCAGAAGAGATGCTGAAAAAAATTCGTCATTTGCAGAAGATTTCAGATGTCCTGATTTTATCGTTTTTAAATTGCAAAAGAGCTGAAGCGGAGCTGTTGCCAGTTTCGGCAACGGCCCTCAAACATTTTTTGATGAGAAGGAATTCTAATTAAGGATGGCCTGCCGCGGTTTCATTAAATGTCTTTTCTAAGTGGATGCATTTTCTACAAAACAAAGAATCGCCCTTAGAAATTAAGGCTGTAGATGAAGAATTATGATTTGATGTAGTTATGCTCGTTTTCGCTGCTCGTATGAAAAACAGGGATTATTTTTGAAAAAATGTGTTAAGTTAAATATAAACTAATTATAGAAAGAAGGTGATCCCATGCCCACTAACAATAAACCCAATAGATTAATCGCTGAGAAATCTCCATATTTACTTCAACACGCTCACAATCCTGTGGACTGGTTCCCTTGGGGAGAAGAAGCATTTGATAAAGCGAAACGCGAGAACAAGCCTGTACTCGTATCTATTGGGTATAGCTAGTTTGGTTACTCTAATGCACATGTCATTGGTGCCATGTCATGGCTCATGAAAGCTTCGAAGATGAAGAAGTTGCGAAGCTCCTGAATGAAAAATTCGTCTCTATTAAAGTGGACCGCGAGGAGCGGCCTGATGTGGATTCAATTTATATGACGATCTGCCAGATGATGACGGGGCAGGGCGGCTGGCCGCTGAATGTGTTTTTAACGCCTGATCAGAAGCCGTTTTATGCGGGTACATATTTTCCGAAGACGAGCCGGTTTAACCGGCCGGGGTTTGTTGAGGTGGTGAAGCAGCTTTCCGATACCTTCGCGAAAAACCGGGAACATGTTGAGGATATTGCCGAAAAAGCCGCCAACAACCTGAGAATCAAAGCGAAAAGCGATGCCGGCGATTCGCTCGGCGAAGACATGTTGAGGCGGACGTATCAACAGCTGATCAACAGCTTCGATGCGGCATACGGCGGTTTCGGAAGCGCACCCAAATTTCCGATCCCCCATATGCTGGCATTTCTGCTTCGCTATCATCAATACAGCGGCGAGGAGAACGCGCTGTACAGCGTGACGAAAACGTTGGACAGCATGGCGAACGGCGGCATTTACGATCATGTCGGCTACGGGTTCGCCCGCTATTCGACAGACGACGAATGGCTCGTTCCCCACTTTGAAAAAATGCTTTACGATAATGCTTTATTGCTGATCGCATATACTGAAGCCTATCAAATCACGAAAAACGAACGGTATAAACAGATTTCCGAGCAGATCATCACATTTGTCCGCCGCGAAATGACCGATGACAAAGGCGCTTTTTATTCAGCGCTTGATGCCGACACAGAAGGCGTGGAAGGCAAATATTATGTGTGGTCAAAAGACGAAGTCCTCGAAACGCTCGGGGATGAACTAGGCGAATTGTATTGCGCTGTTTACAACATCACGCAAGAAGGGAATTTTGAAGGCCACAATATCCCAAACTTGATCTACACCAGGCTGGAAAACATCAAGGATGAATTCGCGCTGACAGATGAAGAGCTTCAGAACAAGCTTGAAGAAGCGAGAATAAAACTTTTTGAAAAACGGCAGGAAAGAACGTATCCCCATGTCGACGACAAAGTGCTGACATCTTGGAACGCTCTGATGATCGCGGCTCTTGCCAAAGCGGCGAAAGTCTACAATGCGCCCGAATACTTGGAGATGGCGCGAGCTGCAGTCGCGTTCATCGAGAATAAATTGATTCAAGACGGACGCGTCATGGTCCGCTACCGTGACGGCGAGGTGAAACATAAAGGGTTTATCGATGACTACGCCGTCCTGCTGTGGGCCTACATCGAATTGTATGAAGCATCACTTGATTTAACCGATTTGCGAAAAGCCAAAAAGCTCGCAGAGGACATGACGGGGCTGTTCTGGGATGAAGAGCACGGGGGTTTTTATTTTACGGGAAACGATGCCGAGGCTTTGATCGTGCGGGATAAAGAAGTATACGACGGCGCCCTCCCGTCCGGAAACGGCGTCCTGGCCGTGCAGCTGTCCCGGCTTGGTCGGTTGACCGGCGATTTAACGCTCCATGATCAAGCGGCAAAAATGTTTTCTGCATTCAATGGAGATGTCTCCGCTTATCCGAGCGGCCATACAAACTTTCTCCAAGGCCTGTTGAGCCATGTCATGCCGCAAAAAGAAATCGTTGTGCTCGGAAAGCGCCATGACCCGGACAGACAGAAGATCGTAAGCACTTTGCAGCAGGCTTTCCAGCCGAATTACGCCGTCCTCGCCGCAGAATCGCCTGACGATTTCAAAGGGATTGCCGATTTTGCGGCCGAATACAAAGCAGTCGATAACAAAACGACTGTCTATATTTGTGAAAACTTCGCCTGCAGACAGCCGACGACGAATATAGACGAAGCGCTCGATCAGTTGGTTTAAACGGATGCCATCATGGGAATAACATCTGCAAACACCTAATCAGAAAGGGGTTATGACCATGAAGCAAAAGAATCTGATCTCAGGTCTCGCCGTTGCCGCCGGAGTCACCGCATATATGCTCAAAGACGAAACAAGAAGACAAAAACTGAAATCGTACTTGCAAAGCGTCAAAGAAAAGATCCCTTACTTTTCGGAAAAACACAACGTAGATTCATTCCCGGTTGAAAAAGCAGGCCATCCGTCTCCGCATGATATCGAAGATAACAAAATGGTATCGGAAGGATCCATGTACCCTGTTCAATACTACGATGAAAAGAAAAAATAGCGATGCATGAGCTGTCATATTTATGGCAGCTTTTCTGCTGCCGTTGTAAAAACTGCAAGCGGATGATAGATATCAAAATCCAAAAATAAAAGCCGCCCGTCGGCAGCCTCTTCAAACCTTATATTTTATTTTCATAGCAATAATGATTGACAAGCTCTTCAATTAAATCATGTTCTGGAAACTCTCCGTGAAACTCAAAGGGAATCTCCTCGACAAACCGGCCGCGCCGGTATACATGGATGGCGCCGTTTTGTCTGGTCACGCTGTATTCCGGTTCAAACGTGTATCCGTTCCGCTCTATTGCACCCATTGTTCATGCCCGCCTTTCAAAACAACAGTTCATACACTTCGTTTAATTCTCTTGTTCGTTTATGGTCCTGTTCATTCAGCGCATATTTCATCTCATGTTCAAGCACTTGATTCAGAAATTCCATTTCCCGCTCCTCCAAGTGCTCGACAAACTCTTCTTCATTGGCATATCGCCCGGAAACGATTTTTCTGTAAATGTTTTGTCCTATGCCGTGTTCAAGGTGATTCGACAGTGACTCACGGAGGTAGCCCAATGTTGTGTCCATGATTCAATCTCCTTTTTTACCTTATAGGTTGGGTGAATTCTTGATGATTCATGCATGAGCGGCCTAAATTTTCAATAAGAAAAAGGCGATACACCATGATGCTGTGCAGATAAAAACTTTCTCCTTCCCAGATGGTAGGCACCTAGAGCGAAGAAGACTGAACACGCAGCAATGAGAAAGATGGCTTTTCCCCCGTACAAGGCAAGCATCATTCCCCCCAGCCAAGGCCCTAAAAATTCACCGATGTTGTATAAGTTTTGCATGCCGTAATACGCGCCCTTCATATGATCCGGAGCAAGCTCGTCCAAAAGGACATTCATTGAAGGAAAACATAAAATTTCGCCGATTGTCAGAACAAACATCGAAAGCATAAAAACAATCCAGCCATTTGCGACAGAAAAACCGACATTCCCCAACATGCAAAAAACGGTTCCAATTGATATTGTTGTTAAGGATTTATACTTCTCAAATAAACGGGTGAGCGGCACTTGTAAAAGGATGACCGTCACTGCGTTTAACGTAATTAAAGTCGAAAATATTTTAACTCCGTTTGCAAAGTCGTTATTTAAATACTGCAGCAAGGTACTTTCCATTTGCGAATAGCTGAATAAAAAAAGGATGCCGCCGGCTATGTAAAATCGAAGAGCCTTGTCTTGCTTTAACGTTTTTAAAACGGAACCTGCCTGAATTTTTTCAGAAGCGGTTTTTGTCTCTTTCACCGTGATCAGCCGAATCATCATCAAGCTTAAAAGTGCAGCATAGCCAAAATAGACAAGCCCTGTGATGATAAACGGCGTTCCGGTTTTGGCAAGACCGAAATAAGTGCCCAATAAAGGTCCGACAGCGGCTCCAATATTAATGGCCAAATACCGCAAAGAGAAAATGCGGAATCTCATCTCCCGTTCCGATAACTCAGCCATCAAAGCCTTTGACACAGGTTCAAAACACGAATGGCAAAGCCCGCTTAAAATATTTAGCAATAAAAACCACATGAAATCATGGACAAGTCCAAAAAGAATGAATACAAAGCTCCAAATGAAAATGGATGAAAGCATCACTTTTTTTCTGCCGATTTTATCTGAAAGCGCTCCCCCGACTACCCCTCCTACAGTGCTTGAAAAATAGCCGAAACCGATCACAAGCCCGATGGTTCCAAAATCGGATCCCGTTTTCATATGAAGATAGAGTGCCAAAAACGGGGTTGTCATCGACTTAGCCGCCTTTGTGACAAGCGTGCCTATCAGCAAAAATCGGATCAACGGGTGAAGGCGGCTGAATACTTTAAATTGCGCAAACATCCGAAGTCTTTTCCCATTCGGTATGATCATAAAACCACGTTGCAAGCCAGCTGATGCGGCCGCTTAATTCGGCTTCTGTGTGCCCGGTAATCAAACAGCCTGCAATTGCGTCTACACTGGAAGACGAGCCGTGGAACCTGTCTCCGGCTTGAGCGAAAATATTTTGTTGCGCTAGCCAGTCTGTAGCTGGTGCCGGCTTGATTTCTTTCAGCACGCCGTCTTTTGGTGGAATCAACAGCCAGCCGCTTAGGCGGCGCGGATTGTTGTTCACCGCCGGAATATGAAAGTCCAGGCCGCATTGCGCTTTAACACACGCTTCATTGATATCAAAGCCGAAAGTCTGCGCAGTAGCTTCACGGACCATAGCGCCGCCGGTTCTGCTGGCCACTTCACAAAACACCAGTTCATCATCCGGTGTATGAAACACTTCAGCATGGAATGTTGTAATATCCGGAACAGGAAGGGCAGCAAGCGCTTTTTGAACAAAATCAATCAACCGACGGGTGAGCGGATTTTCCCGTTCAAGCTGGAGGCTGCCTAAAAACTGTTGTTCCTGAAAAGCCAGACATCCGTTGATATAACGCGACGGCCAGCTGAGGACAGTCTCTCCATCAAGGATCAGACCGTCTATATGATACATATCCCCTTCGATAAACGACTCAACCTCCAGATGATCAGGAAGACCTTTCGAAAGAAAATTCCACACGTCCTGCCGATGCCTTAAAACGGTTGTATCAACAGACCCCGATCCGCAAATAGGCTTAACGACCACAGGAAAACCGAAAGTTTGAACAAACGTATATAAGTCGGCCGCCGAGTCGATTTTCTTAAAGTCCGGAACCTTTACACCGGATTTTCTGACCTGCTCTTTCATTAATATTTTGTTGCGGAACAACAGAGCGCTTTCGTAAGACTGCCCTTTTATACCCAAAAGCGACCTCAGCTTCCCCGCCCTCAACATATCAAATTCTGATGATGCAATAATCGTTTTAAAGTGATACGTTTCATTCAGCTCCAAAGCACGCATCTCGATGCATCCATTAACCGGATAATCGTCAAACGCTTCGATCACATCATAATTTCTGCATTCATCCGCACGATCGGTTGAAGTCAGCATGGCCACCGGTTCGTTCAATTCCTCCAGCCATACATCATACGGAGACTTGCAATAAGCTGTTTTATTTAGGATAAGCGTACTCATAGCCGTTTCTCCTTTCTTGTAAAACATGTTGTTCAACTTTATAATAGTAAAAGTATTTAGATAACTCTAATATATCTTTATTTGATATTGATAACTTTTATTTATAAATAGAGGTGTGAAATATGAATCTTCATGCACTGCGATTGTTCTATTCGGTCGCGGAAACAGGCAGCGTCACCCAAGCTGCCAAACAGCTAAACATCAGCCAGCCTGCCGTCACCTCCCAAATTAAGAAATTAGAACGCGAGATCGACTGTACCTTATTCGTTCCTAAAGGCAGGGGGATTCTGCTGACACAGTCCGGCGCAAAGCTTGCAAAACAGGCAAAGCGGCTGTTTTCACTTGAAAAAGAAATTGAATTGTACGTGGAACAGTTAAGGGAAGGGTCAATTGGAAAACTGCGTATTGCCGCCACCTTCCTCCCCGCCAATTATTTGCTGCCAAGATGGCTCAGCCGCTATAAACAGCAATTTCCCAAGACAGAAGTTGAAATCACGACAACGAACTTTCAAAAAGCTTGTGAACAGCTGATCAACTATGAAGCGGACATTGGCCTGATCGGCGGGACAACGGAATTCGATACTTTCATAAAAGGGACGCTGCTTTTAGAAGATGACATGCTGTTTGTCGTCAATAAAAATCATAGGCTTGCATCACAGTACACCACATTGGAAGAAGTGGTGAAAGAACCGTTTATCTTTCGTGAAGAAGGAAGTCTTTCCCGGGAGAAATTAATTTCTTTATGCACATTGCATCATGTCGACAAACCCAGAATAGGTATACAAATAAACGGATTGAATGAAACGATCAGAACGGTTATGGAAGGTTATGGAGTCGCTTTCACATCCTCTCTTGAAGTAAACGAATATATTGACCGGGGAGATATAGCGCGGGTTCATGTCGAACAAGTCGATTTAAAAAATCCTATTTCATTATGCATTAGAAGAGATGATCACCTTGCTCCTTCCGCCAGCAACTTTATTCAAATGATTCAAACGGCTTCGTATAGGCCTTAGCCGGCAAATGAAGAAACGGGTTAAAGCGCTTTAAAGGAGAGGATCATAAACAAAAAAAGCTCTCGCAAAAAGCGAGAGCTTTCTTTATGATTTGATCCAGTCAAGCATCACGTTCACGATCTCCTCCTGCTGTTTAACAGCTGGGATCTTCGCGGGACGATCCCCCCTTTGTTCGCCGTACATACCAAATTGGGCGTGGTTTCCCCCTTTGATTTCCTCAAACACTGTTGTATCAGGCAGGTTCTTTCTGGAGGCTGCTGTTTTTTCTTGAGTTGAAAGGCCATCGCGTTCACCTGATATAGAAAGAACACGGTACGGCGCACTTTTTATCGATTGTGAATCAGAAGGATAGGAGGCGAGAAAATAAAGCCCGTCAATCTTATCTGGATGCTTTTTGGCGTACATGGCTGCTGCCGCACCTCCTAAAGAATGTCCCCCGAGATACCAATGATCAATATTACTGTTATCTTTTATCATTCTTTCTGCTTGATTCGGATTGAATATGGCCAAAGAAAAAGGCATGCGCGGGATAAAGACACTGTAACCATTTTGTTTCAGCTTTTCGCCGATGTAAGCATAAGCAAGCGGTTCAACTTTTGCCCCAGGATATAAAATGATCCCGGTATTTGCCCCATCCGCTTGAAAAGTGTAAACACCGTTTTTACTTTCGACTTGATCAAGGTTGATCATCTTTTTGAGTTTGTTTGATGGTTCATATGTAAAACGGCTCCACACAAAAAACGCGCTGAATAACAGAACAAAAACTGCGACTAACGAAAAAACCGCAGTTTTCAAAACCTTTCTTCGTTGCATGTTTCACCAGTCTTCCTCTGCTTTGTTTTAATTTAGCTCCCGGAAAATCCACCGCAACTCGGCCGTCGGAAGTTCAGCTTCCGCATCCTCCCTGTTGCAGTTTGCATACAAAGGTAATGGAAAACCGATTTACTCGTATCGGCAGCAATCAGGCCGAAGGTACTTTTCCATGATTTAAAATGTGCTGGAGTTCATTAAGCCTTTGAATTTGATAAGTCGGCTCAATGTCCGTATGATTCGCTGACATGTCTGGATTCATCCAGCATGTATCCAATCCGGCCAGCCGCCCCCCTTTTATGTCCGCTGTCAATGAATCCCCGATGATCAGCCCTTGATCGGCAGAAAAATGAGGAATTCGTTCAAAAACGTAATCAAAGTATTCTTTCATCGGTTTTTGAAAACCGGTGTCCTCTGAAACAAAAATCCCTTTAAACATCGGGTATAATCCCGAAGCTTGCAGACGCTTATACTGCGTTTTTGAAATACCGTTCGTCACGATATATAAATCATATTGATCCTGCAGGCTTTCAATTAATTCAAAAGCACCGTCTATCAGTTGATGCCCTTCTTCAAGGAAGCTGCGATACTTCTCCTCAAGCAAAACGCCGTCAGCCTCTAGACCATATTCTTTGAATAAAAGGGAAAAACGCGTATTGACCACTTGGCCGCGGTCTATCTCCCCTTTTTCAAACGCCCTCCATAAACCTTGATTGATACGTCTATAATTCGCTTCTATTTCAGCTGTTAAAGGAATTTGCTGTTCCTGAAAAAGCTTCCGCAGTGCTGACTTTTCCGCTGCACCGAAGTCTAATAGTGTGTCATCCACATCAAAAAATAAAGTACGATAATTTTTCACAGATGTTCCTCCATTTAGCTTTTTAACAGTCGATCTTGCTGTCCTCTATGGCCTCAAGCTCGTTTTTCAGCAAGCTCATCGTCTCTGCCTTTTCATTTTCTGTCTTCACCGGGATCGTCTCGTCATATCGGTGCAGCTCCGCTATGATGCTGGCGAGCTTCTTCGCGCAGCCTTTGCCGAGCGGCCGGCCACCAATGGTTTCCCCGGCGATGTATTCATAAAGCACATAAACCGCATCATCATCTTCGCACTTGTATTCTCCATTTGTTGTTAAAAGCGGCACAGGCAGCTTCCCGCTGAGAGCGGTGCGGTCACTCAGCCACCTGAGAACAGGCATATAATCATCAATCAGAGCCGTCCATTTCGCTGTCGATGCCCTATTTTTATCATACACTTTTAGAAAGAAAGCGGCTTTTCCATCGGTTACTTGATAAGCGAGTGCTGTCCATCCCCCTTGCTCGGGAGAAATGTTCACACTGTCGATTCCATAATGCTCCTTCAATATTTTTTTAAGACTGAACATGGCGTTCACCTCCGCAAAAAACACACTCCCGGCTCACCTGCCGGGAGTGCGGCCATCATCTGATTAGTCAATTACCTTTGCATCAGGCTTCAGCTGCTGAACGCGTCTCACGTACTGTTTGACTTTCTCGGCTTCTGCGAAAAGATATTGTTCAGCCAGATGTTCAGCGACTGCTGCCGCTGTCTCTTCAAACAGATCCCACATCTTAAACAAACTGTTCCATACACGCTCATAATCAGCTGGCGGATACGTCTCCAAAAGCCTTTCCCACGTATTTCGATCAACATAGCGATCAAGAAACTTTGCATTCTTGCCTATGCTCAGCGAAAAGCCCGTTTCAAAACCGACCTTCCATTCGAGCATTTTCAGCAGCATGGCCCTGACGAGGTTTAAATGATCGAGTGCATAAAGAATTTCCTGCCGCCACAACCCTTTGGCCACATATGTCGACGTCCACCAAAATTCATTGCAGCAGTCGGCGAAGCATTGCGGGGACGGTTTTTGCACCCAATATTCCCGATCCGTCGGCGGCGGGATAACGGGCAGGTCCTGATCCTTATCGAGCAGGATCACGGTTAATCCGTCTTCCCGGCAGTATTCCAGCTTTTCTTCAAGAGGCACAAGAATCAAATCAATGCGGCTGCCGTCAGTAAATAACATCAAATAAGAAAAGCGGTTGCCAAGCTCATTCGGAAACAGCTCCATCGCTTCCGGCGTCTGCATGATGATCCGCTCCCCAAAAACGTCAACCCAGCCCGGCTCATCAAGAAAAGACTGCATATCTGTTACAACATAGACCATATCATAATCGCGAAAAGGGTCTTTCGGAACATTCGGATTCGTCCGCGAACCGTTCATACCGACCGCTCTAACGCGGTCGTCCTCCCGTGCGACCTTCAGCACCAAATCGATGATTTCCTGCTCTGTACGCATGTATATCAACCTCCTCTTTTTAATGGTTATAGAAAAACTTGATGAGGAGGTCCGCGATTACGCGGTTATATGAAATGCTCAGGAAACGTCGTCATCAATATACCCTCCCTCTTTTAACGAATGGCTTTCAGATCGTCTTCAAGGCGATCCAGCTGTGAAGAAAAGCCTTCGGCCATCCCTTTATCATGATTTGTTGAAGATCTTCCTCTCAAGAAACTGTGAACGCGTTACCAGTTTACCTTTGGAGTTCTTCATATTTCTCCTCAACCACCATCTCCGGTATCTCGGGAACAGGATTCCCTTCCTCATCTGCCGAACATATCTTTTCATGGATGTCCTGATAAACGCCTTTACCAAAAGTTAATACGTCCATGAAATTACCCTGGGTCTGACTTGTGCACTCCATGCAATAATCCCATTTACCATTGAAAACCAAAAAAACAGCTTTCAGTTTTCCTCCCTTTGGCCGCCACCAGCAATTTAATATAACGAAAAAGTTCTTTTCCCAACAAAAAATTCCTATAAGCAGAGATCTTCACCTTAGAGGTTATGCTTAACCCGTCAACATCCTATTCAACATTAACAACTGCTGGGGTTACTTTTTTAAAGAATAAAACTCCGTCATACTGTTGAACCGGCTTGAAAGAAATACGCAAGCCTCCTCCCTCAAAAGCCTTCCACTTTTTTTCCCCCCACTTTGAAGCACATGGTATAAAAAAATTGGGATGGGGTGAATTGCTGAGCAGCCACTCCATGTGCTTTTTGTTAACTTTTTTGATAGGATGATCGCCTCCTTGGTTGTCACCCATTCTTCCTTCTCCCGCGTAAAGACCAATAACAAAACTGTCCTCTTTCATAAATTCCGGAAGGTTTTCTACAAATGATCGATATGGTGAAAACCGATTGACGCTGCTTTGTTTTTTGATGTGAAGGTTGTGAGCCCAAATGATAAATTTCTCATCAGGATAAACATGCTGAGATAAAAATTCAAGATTCTTCGCCATTAATTCATCACGATATTCAAACAATTTTGAAAAAGCTTTTGTAAAATTCGCCTTAAAATAATTGAGTCTGTTTTTCATCGTCTGTAACACGACATCACGAAGCATAGCAGAGGGGAAAGTCTGTTTTTCAAGCTCCCTTATCAGTCCTTGGCCTATTCTTTCAATTTCTTCTACTGTTTTCCTAAAACGCCGCTTTAACATATAATCTTTATCGAGCATCTCATTTGTACGCGTATCAAATGTTACAAACGTTTTCCTGAGATCCCCTGTCAAATGCGAACGCATGTAGGAGGAAAAGTGCTTATCCATGCTCTGCTGAACATCAACGCCTGTTAAATGCAAAGGCTGCCGCTGTTGAGTTTCCTTCATATACTCAAACAAATCAAGCATAAATTCGTTTTGCCAAACTTTCCCGATGGAACCGGACATATTTTCTTTGGCACTAAGTTCTTCTGTAAGATAATTTCCTATGCTGCAATCTCCCAATTCACTTTCGAAAGCAAGAATACGAAATCCTAATTCCTGATGCAGATATTTGATCAAGCTTGCCTTCGCCTCAATATATTCTTTGACGCAATGGCTGCTTTCACCAAGAAATACAAATCTTTTATTTCGCAATATCTCTTTTAAGGAGCCGAATTTGTAACCATCAATCCCCCCAATATTAATCGACTCATCTCTTATTTCATCAAATAAATCATTCACTGTTTTAGCCTCCTCCCACAATCGCTTGGTCATTGTTTGAATTGTACAATTTGGTGTAAAACCCTTGGTTGCGAATCAATTGTAAATGGTTGCCCATCTCTTGAATCTCTCCGTCTTTTAGCACTAATATGAGATCTGCATCCTTAATCGTACTTAGCCTGTGAGCTATGACAATGCGCGTGCACTGATTGAACATCTAAATGAACCGGCCGAAAAAAGGTGTGAAAACCCTGCGCCAGCAAATGTTTTATTTACGAATCTTGACCAGCTGCCGCTCCTCAAAATAAAACATGCCTGCAATTTCATCGATGTATTTCTTTTTATCCAGCTTGACATGCTTGCCCAGCTGAAGAGCCTTTAGATCAATAAAAAAGTCTAAGCGGTCGTCTTTTTCTCTGTCTTCCTCACCGTCCCAGCAAGAGTAAACTTCAATATCTTCGCCATCGGCAATATTTGAATTGATATAGCTGAATAGCGCTCGTATACCATTTCCGGGTCTATGCAAACAGCCGGTTGCCTCATACACAAACGGCTTGCTGAATTTTGTTTTGATCATTTCGTACCCTTGATCAAGCTCATCGACGCTAATCAAACCTTCTTCTGTTTGATCCAGGAAACTCCCCAGCGGAAGCTCCTGATCGGCTGCAATAAAATGATGGAGTGTCAACTGTCTTCCCTCTTCTTTCCGGTATAAAAAAGAACCCTATTAAAGGGTTCTTCAAATCGCTCATTTTTCCTGCTCAGCAGTTATTTCCGTCAAGGTCGCACTGCAAGCCGTCAACAGGTTTTTGTTTGCTTTCTTTTTCGATCACCTGTTCAAACACTTCCCTCGCAGCGGCCCCGGCGATCCGTTCATTGCCAATGATAAATGTCGGAACGGCCGCAATGCCTGCTTCTTCGTAAGCGTGTTGGAGCGCCTTCCGCTGCACGTCCTGATATGTTCTGGAGCTTAAAGCTTCTTTAAAAGCCTGCTCATCCAGTCCGGCTTCTTTAGCCAGCGCTGTTAATACGTCGATGTCGCCAATATTTTGATCTTCCTGGAAAAAGGCTTGATAAACCCGGTCATTGTACGCTTTCGCTTTACCGTGTTCTTTTGCAAAGTGATAGCCTTCATGAGCCAAATCTGTATAAGGATGCGGTGAGACGTTTGGCAGCTTCATGTTGACGCCCCAAGCCTCGATTCGCGGCTTAATGGCGCCGTCCCACATTGCCAATTTTGATGGATCATTTAACGGATCAAGCTGCTCCGATGGGCGCGGCCTCAGTTCGAATGGCAGCCACTCGACTTCCACATCTTTGCCTTCGATCGCTTTTTCGAATTGGTCTTTTCCGAGAAAACAGAATGGACAGACATAATCGGAATATACTTTAATATTTATCGTCATGTTTTTCTTCCTTTCTTATCATTCAATCAACTTTATGTAACAATAATAGTAACAATAATAGTTACAATTATCTCTCCTGTCAATCTTTTTAGCATGAAGTTAAAATCGGCAATGATCGGGAACTTTCTGCTGTTTATATCGTAATATGATGAGTTACAGCTTGCGCCATCCACTTCTTTGACATTATATCGATAAGGAGTTTATCAAATGAAAACAGAAAGCAACAATAGCATGAAACCGTTTTTCACCATGATTCTCACATCCGGCGTCCCCAGGCTGGCTTTAACCGTCGGTTTGGCCGCAAGCCTCGTCACAACATTGGTCGGCCTGTCCATTCCACTGTTGACAAGGGAAATGGTTGACGGCTTTTCCGTCAATTCGATCAATCTGGCCTTAGCGGGAATCCTTGCGCTCGTTTTTATTGTTCAAGCGGTCTGCGACGGGTTTTCGACCTATTTTCTTTCCTATGCCGGGCAAAAAGTGGTCGCTTCCCTGCGCGAGCGCATGTGGTTCAAGCTGCTGCGCCTGCCTGTCCGCTACTTTGACGAAAAGACGAGCGGTGAAACCGTCAGCCGTGTTGTCAATGACACCGGCATTGTTGAAAGCTTGATTTCCGACCATTTTCCGCAGTTTGTTTCCGGCATCATCACCATTGTCGGATCGGTGATCATTTTGCTGATCATGGATTGGAAAATGACACTGCTCATGCTGATCTCCGTTCCGATCACGAGCTTCATCATGATCCCGCTCGGCATGAAAATGCAGCGCATCTCCAAAACGCTGCAGGATGAAACAGCTTCCTTCACCGGACATGTCCAGCAGACATTAAGCGAAATCAGATTAATGAAAGCATCAAACGCCGAGCATACAGAAAAAATGAAAGGGTTATCAGGCATTTCGAAGCTCTTTCAATACGGACTCAAGGAAGCCCGTATATTTGCGCTTGTCTCCCCGTTTATGCACCTTGTCATTATGATTGTGATCGTCGCCATCATCGGCTACGGCGGCATCCGCGTCTCTGAGGGGACGATGTCGGCAGGTTCACTGATCGCCTTTTTGCTTTATCTGTTTCAAATCATCTTCCCGATCACATCGTTCACAATGTTTTTCACTCAGCTGCAAAAAGCAAAAGGGGCAACAGAGCGGATCATCGAGATTTTGCATACTGAAGAGGAAGAGGGCCAGGAAGGACTTGAAATGGACATCTCCAATCTGCCGATACGCGTCGAGAATGTATCTTTCTCTTATGGCGATGACGAGCCTGTCTTGCGGGAGGTATCTTTTGACGTCGATCCCGGGCAGATGATTGCATTTGTCGGTCCGAGCGGCGGCGGAAAAACGACGATGTTCGGCCTCTTGGAACGATTTTACGAACCGGACTCAGGGGTCATTAATATCGGGGAAACACCGGTCAACAAGCTGTCGATGAAATCGTGGCGCAGCCAGATCGGCTACGTATCTCAAGACAGCCCGATGATGTCCGGCACCATCCGTGAGAACTTATGCTATGGCTTGGACTACGCCGACAGCATTGACGATCCAGAACTGTGGAAAGTCGCGGAAATGGCTTATGCCGACACATTTATTAAACAATTTCCAGAGCAGCTTGATACGGAAGTCGGCGAACGCGGCGTCAAGCTGTCCGGCGGACAAAGACAGCGGATCGCCATCGCTCGCGCCTTTCTGCGTGACCCAAAAATTTTAATGATGGACGAAGCGACAGCCAGCCTCGACAGCCAATCAGAAGCCATCGTCCAGCAGGCGCTTGCCCGCCTCATGGAAGGCCGTACCACCTTCGTCATCGCCCACCGGCTATCGACAATCGTGAACGCGGACCAAATTATATTTATCGAAAAAGGCGAGATCACAGGGCGGGGGCGGCACCACGAGCTGATTGCTTCGCATGCGCTGTATCGTGAGTTTGCTGAGCGGCAGCTGACATAGTCTCAAAAATATAAAAGGGTGTCCCGAACGAGGATTCGGGACACTTTAAAATTAAAATTTCACACAAAAACTGTCAAGTATTCTCTTTTAGTCATTAAAATGAACTTATCTTTTGTATTATCCCTTTCTCGATAGAATCGGTAATTCTACCAGTACCTCCCCAGAGTTGTTGGCATTATTTCTAAGCTTCATTCTTCCATTATGCTGCTTGATTACCTTTTCGGTAAACGTTAATCCTAATCCATAATGGCTGTTATTAGTCCGTCCAAAGTTTTCAGTGTAAAAAAGCTCAGTACCTTTTTTTAGAGCTTCTTCCGAAAAACCTGGTCCTTGATCGATGATAACAAATTGAATACGGTCTTTATCCTGCTTGACGATCATTTGCACTTTTTCATGCGGCGGCGTTCTTTCTATTCCGTTTAATACAATATTATTTATTGCTCGAATAAGCAGGATTACGTCTATATAAAGGCTAGTAGCCTCTTTATGTGTCCAATCTTCGACAATGATATTATTACCCAAGCTTTTAACTTCGGCTTCCAGCTTGCACAAGAAATCGGTTACAGATACTTCTTCCATATTCGTATTGTCTTGTTTGTTGTCCAGGTTGATATCGATAACTTCCTGAATGTATCCTTCAATCTGCTGTATAGAATTCATAATGTCGCTAAAATTTTCCTTAGCATCCTCATCTCCCATTGTCTCCAAAAGTTCTATATTCCCTTTTATCACAGTCAGTGGAATTTTTATATCGTGGATTAAATAACTGATCTGTTCTGACTTTGAATTGGTAATCTCAATTTCCTTCTGAATGGATTTAACAAGTGCTTCCGATAAACTCTCCATTGCGCCCATTACATCTTTGTACTCATTAAATCGAACTCGCGGAAATTCGATATTTAAGTCTCTTTCTTTTATTTTACGGGCTACTTGGATAAGCTTTTGGTTTTCTTGGACAATAATTCGAGAAAAACTTCTTATATTCCAAACTAAATAAACACAATAAATTAAAATTGAAAAAACTGATATCCATACGCCAGGGTTCGGAAATACCTTTCTTAATTCAATATTTGCAAACTGGATTTTCAAGCTATAATGAATCAAAATGCTTTCATATCGACTGTCATATCTTATAAAAGAGCTCATTCTATCCTTACTAGGATGCAGATAAGCTTCTATTGATCTTTGTTTATTTCTGGAACTCATATTACTCTTTACAATTTTGTTTGTTTGCTTATTAAAAATAGTATAATCCAGTTCTGGAGGAATGATGCTGGGATCAATATAATTGGCATTTTCAACTTTACTCTGTATTTTTTCCGCTTTTTTTATCGGTTCATTTGCCGGAAGGAAAAAATGATGATTAATTCCCCAAGTCACGAATCCAATATTCAGGGTCAAAATAAACAAACCTGCAAAACCTAATTTTGTAATCCATTTAATAAAATAAACCGATAACGTATTCTTTATTCCCATATATACCCTACACCCCAGACCGTACTGATAGGGGCTAAATTGAACTGGGCAATTTTTTTCCTTATCACTCTGATATGTTCAACAACCGTTGAAATTTGAGAATCGCTTTCTATTGAATAGACAGACTCATAAATATCTTCTTTGGAAAAGATTTTCCCCTTGTGTAATGCGAGCAGTTCACAAATTTTGTATTGAGTTTTAGTAAAGTTTACTTCCTCCCCTTTCACCATTACTTTTTTTGCTTCCAAATCAATAAGGATGTCACCATCGATAAATACACTTTTTGTATCCTTTTTCGGCCTTGCTTCCCGCCTTAAATGGGCCTCAATACGTGCATTCACTTCATGAATGCTGAATGGCTTTACAATATAATCATCTCCGCCAATGGATAAACCTTTAATTATTGAAGATTCATCACTTTTGGCAGTCATAAAGATGATCGGTATATCAATTAAAGATCTAATCTTCTCACATATTTTAAATCCATCTTCATCTGGCATCATGACATCTAATAAAATGAGATTATATTTATTTAACTCCTCTATCGTGATATCTTTAATACTTTGCAAAGTTGTAACCTCATGTTTTTTTATACTCAACATTTTCCTGACCAGTCTTAGAATTGCAGCGTCATCATCAACCGCCAAGATTTTGGCCAAATTGAACCACCCTTTAATCGTTTGTTTTTTTTCCGGACCACCTATTTATCCAAACGATACTTAGAAGAATTATTCCTGTTGTCATAATTAAAAAAGAATAACCTCCCATTACAAGTGTAGAATTTCCAACCGGTTTTACACCTGTCATTTTCAAATAATCCATTACATATTCACCGAATCGGTTCGCCCAAGCCCAAGGCAGGAGCCACCAGATTTTATCTCCTATTGTGGTCAAGCACAGAGCTGCGATAATCACTCCTCCAAACCCACATATACTGCACATTCCTATCCCATAATTATAACCAACGAATTGATAGAAGAAATATTGAAAGATGGAAGTTCCTGCAAAAATTATACCTGTTAAATAGTAGAGAGTAAAGTTAACTTCACCTACTCCAATCAGGTGCTTCAGAGCTAGGGTATAGATTGATATCGTTAAAAACATCGCAGCAAAATAAGAGAATATCATCATTGTTGTTTGACTTGTGAATGAAACGGTTCTGCTCTGAATTAATCCAAGTATATTTTGAAAATGGCCTGCCTCGTTTTCAGAATCGGCCACCAGACCACAAATAATCGAAATGATGACCGGTGTACCTACTCCTATTAATTCGAAAAAAATGATATAGCTTGCTTCCGGACCTACGGGTACATTCCTGAATAAGAAGTACATCACCAAAACACCAGATAAAACGAGCGGAATGCTTAAGTGTAATAATGAAAATATACTTCGCTTTCTTTTTTTACATTCGCCAAGAAAACATCTATAAAATTGCAGCATTATTTCACCTCAAGTTTATTAAAAGACCTAACAGTAATCAATGTCAGTATGAAAAAAAATGTAAGGCTTAAAACAAGAGCAGTCGGAATAACTGAATAGCTCAGAAGTTCATCATTTTGCGGCAAAGGGATTCCATTAGAGTGTAGCTTCGTTAAAGGCATTTGCACTCTTAAATGCCAGCTGTATGGAACAAACCACCAATCTCCCGTAGGAGCAAAAACTGAACCTAAATTTAAATTAAGCATGCTATTTAACAGTAAGGTGATAAAAAGATTCGTTTTTCTAGAAAGCCACAAGCAAAACGGGATCTGCCATAGTGAAGCTATAAACATTAAGGTAACCGCTAAAATACAAGAAGAAAGTGAAACCAAATATGGACTTGTATTAACCAGCAAACTTGTTAGGATTATAAAAATTATTAACAGAAGAGACCCTAGCCCCATTAATCCAGTTGTAAATAAAACTCTGCTTATTTCCTTTTTTTGAAGATCTATTGGTAAGCCAATAATCGTTTTAAAATTCGTCGATTTTTTTTCGAGATTATTTAAAAGCCCAGTGGAAAGGGCTACGAACACGGATAGCCATAATATTCCCCAATGATTAATGATCGTTTCTACACTCAGCCTTACGATATCCGGGCCGCCTAGAAAATTAAAACCTAGTGCAAGAATGGAACATATTAGGGGTATCACCAACAACATTTTTCTAATCATTGTTCTTTTTGTTTTTATCATTTCTGATTTTAAATATAAATACATTCGGTAACCTCCTATTGGGCTCTATGCTTTCGTACAACATCTGTAAATAGATTTTCTAAGTTATCATATGAATGATATTTACCTTCATAACCGAGTATTCCATTGCTGATAATGCCGATATCATCAGCTAAATGTTCAACTTCCGATAACAAGTGGCTGGATAAAAGAACGGTCATTCCCTGCTTCGGAAATGAAGCCATCAATTCTCTTAATTCTTGAATCCCAATAGGATCCAATCCATTAGTAGGCTCATCTAAAATTAATAGCTTGGGACGATTCAAAATGGCAAGGGCAATGCCAAGTCGTTGTTTCATTCCCATAGAAAAATTCATCACTTTTTTACTTCCCGTATTTGTTAACCCAACAACTTGAAGAACCTCCTGAATTCGCTCTTTTGGCAGGCCAAGAATCGTATTTATCACCTCAAGATTTTCTATAGCAGTTAAATTCCCATAAAGCGGAGCATTTTCAATTAAAGATCCGATATAAATCAAATCTTTCCTTGTCCACTGATTTCCATTGAAAATTACCTCTCCTGATGTTTGTTTGAGCAAACCGGATATTATTTTTAGCGTCGTTGACTTACCTGCCCCGTTGGGACCCAAAAGGCCGTAAACAGTGTTCTTTCTTACATTAATTGATACACCGTTTAAAATGGTCGATTTTTTGTATTTTTTGGTTAAGTGCCTCGTTTGCAAGATATACTCATTATTCATCTTCAAATAACTCCTTTTCGTCTTTATAAATGGAGTTTAGCAATTAAAAATCAAGACTCTTCCAACATTAAAAAAATGGTTAAACCAATTGTTCAACCATCTGTCTGAGTTGTTCTATTCGTCAGAAAAAAGCCGACTCTATGTTTCTGTTTTCCACACAATCAATTAAAATAAAATGTAATTCAAACCATACGCTTCATTACTCCAAAATCTTTTATTTTAAATTGTTTAAGGAGGTCATCCACATGAACTTTCAGCTTGATGAAGCAATCGAAATCCTCGAACGCACGCCGGAAACGCTGAGTCAGTTGCTGACTAGATTATCGCGTGAGTGGATCAGCAGTGATGAAGGCGAGGGTACCTGGAACGCCTTTGATGTCGTGGGACATTTAATCGAAGGTGAAAAAAACAATTGGATTCCGCGGATCGAGATGATCCTGACAAAAGGAGAAACGGAAACATTTCCGCCCTTCGACCGCGTCGGGCAGATGCAGCAAAACGCCGGGAAGACCATTGAGCAATTACTTGGCGAGTTTGCGGCGCTCCGCCGGGAGAACCTGAAGACATTACGGCAACTCGTTGATTCAGAAACCGACTTCGAACAAACGGGAGTGCACCCCGAATTTGGAATCGTCAAGCTTAGAGAACAGATCTCGACATGGGTGGCCCACGACCTCACTCACATCTCGCAAATCGCAAGGGTGCTGGCAAAGCGGTATCAGGACGATGTCGGACCTTGGAAGGCTTATTTGCGGATTTTGGCGGACTAACAAAAACATCCGCTCGCGTCTGTAACGAGCGGATGTCAGATTTTTCGATTTGTCGGGCTGCAAGAAGCAAATGAAACCATTGAATCTTCAGAAGCAAATCAAGGCAGAGTATTATTGATTGATTTCTTTTAAATGTGGCGCTTTCTGTTTAAAATGAGACGTCATCAAAGCAGCGACAATCGCGATCATAACCCCCAATGCACCAATCCAGGTGATCGAAGCCAATGATACGTTCTCTACAAAAATCCCCCCTGCTCCTGCACCTACAGCCATGGCAAATTGCATCATCGACTGATTGATGCCAAGCAATACACCTGATAATTCCGGTTCGATTGTAGCCAGATGATATTGCTGTGTCGGGCCGGTAGACCATGCGGCAAACGACCATAGAATGAGAATCACCAACACACCGATATAGGAATGGGTGACAAGCGACAGCAAAATCAGTGTGATGACATGTAATGTCATCCCGCCGACGAGTGTAAAGGGCACTCCCCACTTATCTGTGCTGTATCCTCCAAACTTCGATCCAACCAAGCTGGCGATGCCAAAAATCAGCAGAACGCCGCTCAGCAAATGGCTGCTTATCCCTAAAACGGTCAGGAGATATGGTGATAAATAAGTATAAGCAACGGAATACCCCCCGAGCCAGAAAAAAGTGATCGATAACCCCATCGCAACTTTTCGCTTCTTCAAAAGGGAAAGCTGTTGACGTATAGGTACGGGCTTATCTCCTTCCGTATGCGGAATCATAAAGGAAATAATGATCATTGCGATGAATCCCAATAGAGCAATTCCGCCAAATACAGATTTCCAGCCCAACGTCTCCGCTGTCATTCTTCCGAGTGGAACACCAATGATGAGGGAAGCGGTAAATCCCATGACGACAGTAGCAATCGCACTGCCCTGCTTACCTTCAGGCGCGATCTTGGCGGCAATCGTCAATGCGGTTACAACAACCATACCTGCCCCCATCGCCATTATGACCCGTGCTGCAATAAACCATCCATAACCAGGCAGGACAAAGGCGAGGATATTTCCAACCACAAATAAACCGAGTGCATAAATCATGATTTTCCGTCTATCCATGCTTGCGGTCAGCGCCATGAGAATCGGTGTGAAAATAGCATATACAAGTGAAAAGATCGTAATCAGCTGGCCCGCAGCAGCTAATGTGATCCCAAGTGTATGAGCAATCTGATCCAAAATACCGGAAATGATGTACTCTGAGGTTCCTACCAGGAAGCTCACAATGGCTAAAATATAAATTTTCCAGGTGTTAGACATCAATGTTCACTCCTTCATCATTACGAATCAACATATCGCGAAATATCGATATTTTGATTTAAAAAAATAAACACATCGCAATATGTCGATGTATAGGGCGTAAAAATAAACACCTTGAGATGTTTATTTTTATCATCATATCTCTGTTTTCAGAAAGTCAGCAAGTTTTTCAATGGCCTCTTCGTCTCTTTTGTAGTACGTATACTTTCCGATTCGTTCCGCCTTAATCAGGCCGGCTCTTAAAAGGATGGTAAGATATTGCGAAGCCGTTGATTGCGTCATTTTCAATTTGTCAGTGATTTGGCTGACACAGACCCCGATTGTGTTCATATCAATCCCTTCATGGGGTGTAAAATGACGATCAGGCTCCTTCAGCCATTGCAAAATCTGCAGCCTTGATTCATTTGATAACGCCTTGAAAATTTCAATTGGTTCCATATCAATCATTATATCTTCATATCGCAAATTGTCAATATGTTTTACGCCGAAGAATTCGGTTGTTCCTGGTGGTGGCCGCGAACACAAGGAAACAAGCCTTCACGCGCATTTTTTTATAAGTACAAGTTGTATATTCGCAGTTATGGGAATAACAGTATAGCTGGTTATGGTGTGCGTTCGGCTTCAATGATAAGTTCCACAGGCTTCGTGGAAAGACCCCATTTCGCCGTGCTAAACATAACACAGTATAGCATTATTTTTGTGTTACCTGGAGTTTAGCTGAGAAATTGGGCTTTTTACATCCTGTTGAAAGAGTTCTAAGTGAGTTGCTTAAACGAATCTCGGGACTTAAATCGTGTTGCACACCCGATATTTCTGTGGATTTACCGACTTCTCAACTCTATTCATTACAGCAGGTTGGCCTTTCCCTTTTCTACCTCCCACGTATTGTCTAGCATATAGCCTCCAGAAAACAAAAAATATCTATCTACCCATCCTTTCATGGGTAGATATTTTGCAAAAATTTTTGTTAACCTACAATAAAGTTGTTAATTTTTTTGTGACCGGTAATTGTATATTATATCATTTCTAATAAGCAAATCATTTATTATTAACCTTTTCTCTAAGAAAAGTCTCAAGAATTGTCGAACTAGGATGACTTGATAGGGATACTAACTTATTTGCCATAGCTACAGGGAAAAGAGCATTATCATACATATCACATTTAAGGTCAGGCAAATGCGATAATATATTATCAATATTTATATAAAAGTGTTTTTCTGGATTTATATATACTTCTGATGAGGTTGTAGGGATTGTTATAACAAACATTTGATCCAAATCCGTTCTGTATATAATTTTCCCACTATAATAAGAGGTTCCAGCATAAGGCTGATCATTATCTACAGAAGGTAAAATGTTCCCATAAATATAATCATTACCCAGAAGTAAACATTCTCCCTTACCAAGCTTTCCCCTTATTTGGTCTGCATGTTCCACAAAGACACCGCTTTTTTCAACACCAACAAGATTAATCGCTACTCCCTCATCTAACAAAAAGATAAATAAATCTCTGAATAGCTTATGCATCCTCGCTGTTTGTCCAAAAAAGCCTAAAGGACCATCTTTGATGAACATTGTTTCTCTTAACAGTAACTTATTTTTATAATAAATTGTTCGTATTAAGTCTATTATTACAAATTGTTCTAACAGATTAGTGACATAACCTAAAATTCCACCTGCACCTAACTCATTATCTATTGCTTCATGTAAACGGAAAACATCTACTAAATATATTTCTGCTCCGCAGTTACAAAGAAATGTATAATCTTTGCTCATATTTTCTTTTTTTAGTAAAATATTTTTTTCCCCACATTCAGGGCAACTAGATAAAGAATAACTTTTAAAGTGGGCATCACCTTTTTTGGTTTTATACTCTGAAAAAACTAACCAACTTAAGGTCTTCATAAAGTTACTAGTTTTTTCATTTTCCTCTTTAGGCTTTTTCATGAAAAAATCATACAATGTTTTCCTAATAGAGTTTATTAAATTCTTCTCTTTTTTATACGTTACATATCTTGTAGGTAAAGCTAATTTAATTCTCTCTATGTTTTTTAATTTTTGCATATCGGCTGGCTTTATAAATGCTTGTTGTTCGATTTGTTTTAAATCCTCAATTTTAAACATCAAGGCCCCAAATTGAAAAAATGAAACAGTAGCAGAAGGGAAATTTTTATTAGTAGAAACAGTGTCGTATCCTCCATCAACTGCTACAATATATTTAATAGTTGTCTCATTTAATGAAACTTTCAACATGTTTTCTTTAGGAAGTTCTATTACTGCTCCTTCTTTTGGAAAATTACAATCTGTTAAATATTCGTTCATCTCAGAGTCATTAATTAACATTGTATGTGCTGACTTACTTGCATACTCATTTGGTTTTCTACCATACCTACTTGAATAGCTCATCTAATTATTTCCCTTCCGCTGAAAATCTATCAATTTGAACTGGAACAACAAAGGAACTTGAATAGGTTTTTACTCTTACAAACCCTTTATCATTAGATGCACTAAATCGAACCAATGCATCTGAAAAATCCTCGAAATCGTAGTACTTTCGTAGTTCTTGTATTTCGTCTTTATTATTTAAATGAGCGATAAACCAGTTTTGGGTATTCTTTAAAATATTTGAGCTTATTGAACTTACTTCCTGAGTAGCATAAACTAAAGCTAAATTAAGTTTTGCACCTTCTTTTGCAATACGATTATATATTTGACTTAAATCTTTGTTTTCTTTTTTAGGGAATAAATTGTGTGCCTCTTCAAAGTAAAACTGAATAAAATTATTTGGTTTATTTTCTATAAACCTTCTCATTGAGTCTTGAAATACTTTTTGACATAGTCTCTCAGAATAAAGACGTTGTATGTCAGGATGTCCCTGAGACAAGTCTACAATAACTATTTTACCTTTTCTTAAACAATTCAATATATTTGATTCGAAAGCCTCTTCCTGTTGGTTAGTATGTAAATCTCGCATTGATCTTAATTTGATAAAACCACTTAAAGATGGTTGTTTTTGTGTTTCTTTGAATCTTGTTAACATTACTAACATAGCCTTTAAATCATCATCGGCCCACTCATGTCCCTTTTTCTTTTTATAATCGTCAAAAAATTCATTCGAGGAGTATTCCCTCCATATAGTGGTGAACCACTGTTTTGCCTGTTCTATAGTAATTCCTTTAGACGGATCAATACTTCCATCCTCTTTGACTAATTTATTTAATTCAACATGTCCTTGAAACTTTATTTTTCTCATAGTGTCTGAAGGTTCAAATCCTGCTGCAGATAAACAACATAAGTATGCTGCAAGAACACGTTCCGCTCTGGTTTTTCCTGATCTATCTAAATTGGTTATCTCTTCATTATCCATAAGTTCAACTGAAGTAAAATTTCGTACATAGTCACTGGTTTCCTCTATTAATCCTGCTTTAATTAATTCAAAGCCAGACTTAACTTCATTAAAAAAATTCACCTTTAACACTTTAAATTCAGGTTTTTCAAGAACACTATATCTTACTACATCTTTTTTGAATTTTTCGTATATAGCAGTTCCTTCATCCTGCATATTCAGATTTGCATACTCACCATTTATATCAAAAATTATTTGTCCTACAGGATATTGGGGTAAACCATTATCAGTAAATGGATCCTGAGCAATGAAAGTTTCTAGGGAGTGAGGTGCTTTGTTACTTAACTCCACGGTTGCTTCAATTATTTTTTTTACCGTATTTGACTTTCCGGTTCTTGTCATACCAAAAAGAGCTGTTCTTTTTCCTAAGAAGTCTTGAGAAGTTACATAAACTGGAACATCATCTTCATATTGTTGATATCTTGCACTTGAACTATAACGTACTTTCCCAAACTTAACATCAGTTTCATTTTTTGATAAATAACCATCAGATTTAAAATTAATTATTGCTTCTAAAATTTCAGAGGTAGGTTTAAATACACTATAATTATTAGGGGCAAAGAAATTTTCTACATCTGCTCCAAAACAAGTTCTCCCATCTTCATCCCTATAAAATGTCCCCAATATCCTACATTCAATACCGGAAAAACTAAACTCAAATCTAGTAAATTGGTCCAAACTATTATTAACACCTGATGTAGCCAAATCATCTTTATAATACTCGACCATAGAACTAACTATGTCATTGTCAGTTGGTAGTTTTATCGGATTTAAAACCCTTAACAATAATGCTTCTTGTACGCTTTTTTCATTTTCATAAAAAGCTAATAAAAAGGAACCTTGAGCAATTCCTTTTACATTTTGTTTCCATGCATCACATGTTAAAATTCCTATTTTTTCGTAATTTAAATAGAAAGGCCTACCTATATAATTATTTTTTTGTTTATTCAATACAAAGATATCGGTACTAGTTAACTGATCAAAAACATCCATACTCACGCAAATTTCACCCCTAATTTAATAAAAGTTAGTCCTGCTATTTTAAATGTAAAACTTAACTAAACATGGATAAACCCATGACTCTCTGAATAATATAGTGATGTAGATTCCCACTCTTTCTAACCACATGTCTCCACAAAATCTTCTTTCGTAGCTCTTTCTTCCATAAGACGCTCTTTTAATCTATACTCCCTCTATATATCCATTAGAGATAAATGGAGAAATTCAAAATCTTTTTTCAACGTTTGAATGCCTTCACTAACTTTTTGAACGCTAATAGACTCGCTCAAACCATTTATCAAGAGTTCATATACTTATGTTTTGCCCGATAATCAAACGAACACCCAATACACCTGATCAATAAGTAAAAGCGATCCACTACGATTCGTTTGAAGCTTCTTTCTACATATATCCCCTTTGAAATTCATCAGTTACGATCGCAAGAGAAAGCACTTTTCTTACAGGGTTGTTTGCATCATCAAACTACCAGTATCTGCAAATGCTTCTCTGAACTCAACGTCAAAGCATTAGTTGCAACATAACCGTATTGGCGTTGGTATCGATCAACAAATGAGAGCATCTCAAAAAAGGAATAAGCACCCATCGTACATCGTGATACCTTCTCATTCTTAACTTTATACGCACCTTGAATGGATTGTCAACCGTTTCCATGAATGCGTTTGGTTTTCATTTGACACTTTGGATAAGATGTTGTGTACGTTCCTTCGTATTAACTCAAACCAAAAGCTGTCCTAACTGATAGAATGAATTCATACCTTTATCCTCTTCTTCTGAGGGTCTTTTATATGGTACTCAAGGTTAATAAAGAGTGAGGAGGAGCCACGGCATTCAGTATATAGCCTAAAGCTCTTCTTTATTCTGAAAAATTATTAAATAGTGTACTTCCCTAATATTTCCTTCGATCTTAAACTAAATTTGAGATTTGGTCTATTACCTTTATACAGGATTAGAATTCTGTCTATTTTTGTTGCATTACCTTGAGTATTTCCCCATATTCTAGTTACCTTATCTTTAGAAGGTAAATGATCTTCCACTATCCCAAAAAGTTTCAAATCTGTTTTTTCTTTCACTTGTTCCCATACATATTCCGCTAATTTAAGAGGCTCTTTTTTCGGTTTAGCTACATCACCAATTACAAAACAAGCTACACCAGCATCACATAGTACTTTTGAACATTGATAGATAATATCATTCATAAAGTTAACATAACCATCCAAAGTATGGTTATCATCTAGTTTAAGATTTTTATCAATCTGCTTAATATTTTCGCCTAGTAACCATAAGCGTATCCAATTAAATGTTCCATAATTAACAACTTGAAGATATGGTGGAGATGTAAATACCATTTTCACATTTTTATTTGTAATATATTCATTATCTATTTGTGAAAAATATTTAGCATTCTCTAAGTATGCGTATCCACTTGTAGCTGGTTTTTGATCTTTAAACATTCTATTAACCTTGTTCAACAATTGATCAAAAACATTTACTCTTGGTTTTATTAAACCATTTTCCTCAATAAATTTCTTTACATAATTTGGCGACATCGAAAAAGTATTTGGCATGCTTATCGAAAGATAACTTGTACCCGACTTATTAAATTTTCCATGCATGATTCCCATAATTGTTGCTAAAATAAATCTATCTACGTCTGAAATATTTTCTTTCCAGTTAGCAAATTTATTCTTTAAGTATACCAACTGTGGTAATGTTATTTCTTCATGGTATAGCATTTTTATTTCGTCTGGTACATTTGTTATATCGGGTTCTGTATACTCTCGCCGAAGCTCTTCAATTCTGTTTATCACCTCTCCAAACGAAGGTGCCAATAATTTTGCACTTGTTAATAAATAAGCTAGCGGATTTAGGTCTACACCAATCCCAATTCTCCCTGAAACAATTGCCTCTAAAGGAGCCGTACCACGTCCAGAAAATGGATCAAGTACAACGTCTCCCTCATCTGTAAATTGCTCAATAAAATACCTAGGTACACCAGGCGGAAACATTGCCAAATAAGAACACATAGGATGAAAACTATGACCCCATCTTTTAGGCATATCACGCCAAGTATAGACCATTTTCTTTCTTTTTTTCTCTTCTTTCAATATTGCTGCCATTAAATCCACCTCATACTAGATATTTTGTACCTATTCAAGCTTACTGTCAATGTCGATTTTATTAAAAAAAGTAATCACATCCAATTTTTGTAGCTACTATTTTTCTTTTTGAGTTACCTAACAAAAGTAGCATGTGATTTATTTTTTTAACAGTTTGTTTGGATGAATAGTAATTATCCCTTTATTGTTTAACTCTTCTCTATTCCTTAATGCTTATCTCCGTTTTTAAAGCTATTTTATTTCATGTTTCCTTACTGCTTCCCACAAGCTTTATGTAAATTGAGTTTCTCTAATACAATATTTTTCTCTACATTAAAACCTTCAAATCCCCTGTCTGCCAGTAATAATTAAAGGTCGGATAATAAATGATGTTCACGTTTTATTTTGCCCGATATCTCGATGAGCTAGAAAATGTAACGTTACATCTTGGAACGTTACCCAAGACTTATTATTGCCTATTTCTCCTTGGCCATGACCTTCTTTATTATACCGAGGTTATTTTCTTTCAGTCCAACCTGTTTGGTGGCATAACTACTTTTCCGAATTTATCAATTGAATACTCAAAAATTAAATTCACATAAGATTTTTTCTTGATGTTATTCCCGGTGTCATGAATTCTTCTCCAGTTAATTCGGATGCTATTTCATCAATAAATTGCTTTGAGGCATTTTTAATAAACTCTGACAATAGCCAGTTATGTTGACTATTTAAATGTTTAGAAAGAATCACGGGTTCATACCTAGATAACTCACTTAATCTATGCATTGCTGCAAAATTTAAAATCATTGAATTTCGTGGAATAATTCCATCTATCCCGTCCCGTTTGATGTACCATAATCTTGATAGACCAGATATATAACTAAGTTGTTTTCTCAATTTATAATGATACGTAGATAATTTTTCCATTTTATTCAAGCCGTCATTTTTCCATCTAAATCTTGTTTTATATCTAACAACAAAAGCATCATTAAAATTAATATCTCTTTCGAAATTCTCTTTAAGTTTATTTAGAGTATGACCATTTGCATACTTTGGATCTACTACTGCAGAAAACCAGCTTTCTGATGAACCTCCCTTTTTAACAAAAAATGCTTTAAGGATAGGAATGTATAACTCTTTATTTGATTCCGAGGTATATGTTAGACAATAAGCTCTATGGATAAAAGAAAGGTTATAAAGTATGTTTTTTAGTGTGTATTGTTCACTATCTTGGACTGGTTCTCCTAAATAATTGCATAACGCTGAGAAAATCCCAGATGTTTTAAATTTGATATATTCATTACTTAGGGATACACGACTTTCTCTACTCCAACCCGATACTCCATGCAAATCTGAATAAGTGATTTTATTAACAATTAATAATGCCTTCACTGCATTTAAAAAACAGTAATATATCGTCAATGGGGAGGAAGTTAAAGGTAGCATGGTAGAAGCTTCATAAAACTGGCGCGATTGCTGCCAATAGAATAGAGCTTCATCATTATGATTATTTCTTTTAAGCCACATTTCAACATAATCCCATGGATCGTCTACTAAAACAGTTTTACCAAGAAAATTAGGATTTCTTATCGATTTGTGTATTGTTAGTTCTTTTCCTTTATATCTAATAATATCTGCCATTCTCCCACACCCTTATTTCGTTAATAGAAAAAACACACGTTCGATTACTTTAATTGTAATCGATATCGTGTGTTCTTTAAATAACTTTATTGTCACTCAATAACTTCATCTTAATTGAAGTGAACGCCTTACTCCACCGTCACACTCTTCGCCAAGTTTCTTGGCTTATCAACGTCACAGCCGCGGTGCAGTGCTGCATAGTATGCGATCAGCTGCAGCGGGATGACGGAGACGAGCGGTGCGAGCTCCGGATGCACTTCTGGCAGGACGAAGCGGTCGTCTGCTTCTTCCAGACCTTTCAGGGAGATCACGCAAGGGTTGGCGCCGCGGGCGGTCACTTCTTTAACGTTTCCGCGGATGCTTAAGTTGACGTGTGCCTGTGTCGCAAGAGCGATGACCGGTGTGCCTTCTTCGATCAAAGCGATCGTGCCGTGCTTCAGTTCGCCGCCGGCGAAGCCTTCAGCTTGAATGTAGGAAATCTCTTTCAGCTTCAGGGAGCCTTCAAGGCAGACGAAGTAGTCGAGTCCCCGGCCGATAAAGAAGGCATTGCGAGTAACGGTCAAGTATTCACGCGCGATCATTTCCATTTCATCCTTTTGGTCGCAAAGGGCTTCCATCGCGTTTCCGATGATGCCGAGCTCTTTAACAAGGTCAAAGCCGAGTTCATTGCCGCGGCTTTCCGCAGTGACGGCCGCCAGGATGGCCAAAACGGCGATTTGCGCTGTGTACGCCTTCGTTGATGCAACCGCGATTTCCGGTCCGGCATTCAGCAGAAGCGTATAGTCCGCTTCACGGGAAAGCGTGGATCCCGGTACGTTGGTCAATGTCAGCGCTTTGTGTCCGAGCTTTTTCACCTGTACGAGAACCGCGCGGCTGTCAGCCGTTTCTCCGCTTTGAGAAATAAAGATAAACAGCGGCTTCTCGGAAAGCAATGGCATATTGTAAGAGAATTCACTTGCGACATGGACTTCAGCCGGAACTTTCGCCCATGTTTCGATAAATTGCTTGCCGACAAGACCGGCATGATAGCTCGTTCCGCAGGCGATGATATAGACGCGATCCGCTTCTGCAACAGCATTTGCAATGTCTCCAGGAATGGAAAGCTTGCCGTTTTCATCTTGGTACGTCTGAATGATTTTCCGCATGACAAGCGGCTGTTCATCGATTTCTTTTAACATGTAGTGAGGGTATGTGCCTTTTTCGATATCGCTCGCATCAAGCTCTGCAATATATGAGGCACGTGACATCAATTCTCCGTCAAGGTTTTTGATCACAACTTTTTTGTCTGTGACAATCACCATTTCTTTATCCATAAGCTCCACGTATTCGTTTGTCACTTGAAGCATCGCCATCGCGTCAGACGCGATCACATTGAAATTGTCTCCAAGGCCGACAAGAAGCGGGCTTTTATTTTTCGCAACATAGATTGTTTCTTTGTTTTCATGATCGAATAATGCAATCGCATAAGAGCCTTTGAGCAGCATAAGCGTTTGGCGGAACGCTTCTTCCGTGTCAAGACCGTTATTGACGAATTGCTCGATCACTTGAACGACAACCTCTGTATCCGTATCACTTTTAAGGGTTACATCTTGTAAATATTCGCGCGTCAGCTGAACATAGTTTTCGATGACGCCGTTATGAACAAGTGTAAATCGGCCTGATGCGCTTTGATGCGGGTGAGCGTTTAGACGGCTCGGTTCCCCGTGAGTCGCCCAGCGTGTGTGTCCGATTCCCGCTTGCGATATCACATTTGCATCAACGACTTCGCGAAGATCGGCAATCCGTCCTTTTTCTTTAAACACGTGTACGCCGTCTTCGTTCGCTACAGCGATTCCAGCTGAATCGTAGCCGCGATACTCCAGCTTTTCTAAACCTTTAAGTAAAATTTCCTTTGCATCAAGCTGGCCAATATAACCTACAATACCACACATAATTTTCTTCCTCCTAAAGTCGTAGGCAGGAGACGAAGAAAGTCTGCTTATCAGGCGGGGACATTCTTCGTCCCCTCCTACATGTTTTTTATGGAAGATCATGCGATTTCCCTTTGTTCAAAGAGTCGCCTCTTTGGTTTGAGGAAATCCTTGCGGCTGTGATCTTGTGGTCAGCCGGGAGGCATCCGCCGAAAATTCGATAAACCTCCATCCTCGTCAACTAAGCTGTTTCATCCGCACGCTTAGTCCGGGCGCTATAACTATAAAAAATGGTTCTGCCCTGCCTTTCCTTTTAAATTAAACAAGACAAGCTGATTTTACTATACACTAAAGGAACCGTCAAACATTTTTCAAAATGGTTCACATTTTTTCCAAGATTGAACGGTTCCCTTTATCTTATGTCAAATCAGCATGTCTCGTTCGTCAGTCTTCTGCGGAAAATCACTCCGCTCCCATTTCAGCTTTCACGACATCTGCAATGCGGCCTACGTATTTCTCGCAAAGCTCCTTCGTTTTCGCCTCAGCCATAACACGGACAAGCGGCTCGGTGCCGGACGGGCGCACAAGGATGCGGCCGTCACCGTTCATTTCCTTCTCAACCTCTTCGATGACCGCTTTTACCTTTTCGTTCCCCGCTACTTTATGTTTATCGGTTACTTTCACGTTCAAGAGGAGCTGTGGAAACTTCTGCATCTCTGCCGCAAGCTCTGACAAAGACTTACCTGTCATTTTGATCGTGTTCATCAGCATGATCGCAGAAAGCAGGCCGTCGCCTGTCGTATTGTAATCAAGGAAAATCAGATGTCCCGACTGTTCTCCGCCGAAAGTAAACCCGTCCTTTTTCATCGCTTCCACTACATAGCGGTCGCCGACAGCTGTCTGAACGCTTTTAATGCCTTCCGCTTCAAGCGCTTTGTAAAAGCCGAGGTTGCTCATCACCGTAGAGACAACTGTATTGTCCGCCAGGCGCCCCTCGCTCTTCAAGTACTTCGAACATATGTACATGATTTGATCGCCGTCTACGATATTCCCCTTTTCGTCAACAGCGATCAAGCGGTCGCCATCCCCGTCAAACGCCATGCCGACGTCAGCTCCCTTTTCTTTCACAAATTCGGCCAGGGCTTCAGGGTGGGTCGAGCCGACTCCGTCATTGATGTTTAATCCGTTCGGAGAAGTCCCCATCGTTGATACATCTGCGTCAAGATCGGCAAACAGGTGGGTCGCCAGCGAAGATGTCGCCCCGTGCGCACAGTCAAGTGCGACATGAATGCCTGTGAAGTCTTCATCAGCAGACTGCTTAAGAAACTGCAAATATTTCTGTCCGCCTTCAAAGTAGTCGTTCACCATACCCAGATCAGCGCCTACAGGCCTTGGCAGGTGATCTTCAGGCTGATCCATCAGACGCTCGATTTCAAGCTCCTGCTCATCGGAAAGCTTAAATCCGTCGCCGCCGAAAAACTTAATTCCGTTGTCTTCGACAGGGTTGTGGGAAGCTGAAATCATTACACCAGCTTCCGCGTCCATAGCCTTCGTCAAATATGCGACGCCGGGCGTCGAAATCACACCGAGACGCATGACTTCTGCTCCTATCGAAAGAAGACCTGCAACAAGGGCACCTTCCAGCATATGCCCGGAAATGCGCGTATCACGGCCGATCAGCACCTTGGGGCGCTCCTTATCTTTTGTTAGGACATATCCGCCAAAGCGTCCGACTTTAAAGGCCAGCTCGGGTGTAAGTTCACTGTTTGCCACGCCTCTTACACCGTCTGTACCAAAATACTTGCCCATTAATATCGCTCCTTTTTGATTCATGAAGGTTGTGAATCCTTTTCAGAATGATTCTCTTCTTCTTCATTCTGACCATTATTTTTTTCGTTTTGGGTTGTTTGAGATGAGATTTTCACTCGAATGCTCTGCCGCGGCAGCGACCATGTCATGTTCTGCGGTCCGTTTACTTCCAGCTTCACGTTATGCTCGCCGTCATCGAGATCCGCCAGATTGACATAGAGCTCGACGTCGGAAGGCTGGAGTTTTTCGATCGCGGCTGTCGAGCCCTTTGCCGTGATATCCAGCTTGCCTGACTTCGGATCGAGAAATTCAAGATCCCGGCTGTCATTCAGCCCCGCGGTTTTAATTGAAACGTTCTTCAGTTTTTTCTCTTCTTCCTTGTCAACTTTCACCTTGATTTTCACTTTTTCGGGTGACACTTTTTTAGCGCCGTCCGGCACTTTAATGTTGGCTTCCAACTCAGTGTCATCTTTCATTTTACTTAAATCAACCTCATCGGCCTCGACAAATTCTAACGAATCAAGAACATTTTGCGGCCCGTAGACGGTTACCTCTCCCGGACTGATATCGAGGCTGGAAATGCTGATACCGTCCGGAAGGCTCCCTTTCCGGTCAACTTTGACGGGAATCTTTTTGCTAGGGCTTGTCACGGGAACGGTGATTTTAACGACGGATGGACTGACTTCAACCGGAAGAACATTTCCGTCCCTGTCGTACACTGTTAGCTTGGCTTCTTTTTCAACCGTCTGGTCGACGCCCTCTAAATTGATCGTCGCCTTGATGTTTTGGATTCTGTCGATCACGGCTTTTGAGCCGGTGACGCTGACGTTTTTCGGGTTGATAATCGGCAGCTCCGGCGTGTAGCCGTCTTTCATTTTGTTTTTATTATAAAAATCAACCTCGACCGGGAATTCCTTCGTCGTTTTTTCTTCGATGGTCACGGTTGTCACCGATGGATTGATGGTCAGAGTGAGGCCTTCGGCAACATTTCTGGCCTTCAGCTCGACTTTGTGCCTGCCTGTTTTCAGATGCTGCATATCGGCATAAATCTCAAAATCCTTCACTTGTCTGACCTTCTTGACGGTTCCTGTCGGGCCTTTAATCGTGACATTCACCGTCTGCGGCACGCCTGTTACGACGTAGTTTTCATCATCATAAAACGATTTGACCGGTATATCGGTGAGCGTCGCTTCGTCTGTCGTCGATGTCGGGAAAAACGATTCACCTGGTTTCTTCGGAGTCGGCGCTTGAGCGCTGTGGACCGCAAAGTAAAGAAGAAACGCGAATAATAATGCGACTACTTTGACAGCCCAGGGATTGTTTAAGAACTTATCCATTTTTCTTCGCCCTCCAATACCAGCGATTTGAGGAAGTTTCTCGCGAATTTTTCTTGAATTCCGCTTCAAGCATGTTTTTCAATGCCTCTTCCGATAAATCACGGTGAAGGTCTCCGTTTTTGGCGACGCTGATGCCGCCCGTTTCTTCGGATACGACAACCGTCAGACTGTCGGTCACTTCACTGATTCCCACTGCTGCTCTGTGCCTCGTCCCAAGCTCTTTTGAAATAAAAGGGCTTTCAGAAAGCGGAAGGTAGCAGGCGGCTGCAGCAACCTCATCATTTTTCATAATTACGGCGCCGTCATGAAGCGGTGTATTCGGAATAAAGATGTTGATCAATAGCTCAGAGCTGACCTTTGCATTTAAAGGGATCCCCGTTTCTATGTAATCGCCCATTCCCGTCTCCCGTTCAATCGTCAGAAGCGCGCCAATCCGGCGTTTCGCCATATATTTAATCGCTTTTGTAATCGCATCAATCGTTTTCTGCTGCTGCTCTTCCTCAGGTGTTCCGCTCCTCGAAAAAAAGCGCCCCCGCCCCAGCTGTTCCAGCGCTCTCCTCAATTCAGGCTGGAAGATGATAATGATCGCCAGGAACCCCCATGTGATCGCCTGGTCAACCAGCCACTGCAGGGTGCTTAATCCTAAATATTGACTGGCCAGCCTGACGAGAACAATGACCACGATTCCCTTTAAAAGCTGAACCGCCTTTGTCCCGCGGATGACCATCATTAATTTATATATTACGTACCAAACAAGGAGAATATCAACGGCATCGCCGAGGTACTGCAAGAAAGGGATATCCTCAAAAGCCATTTCCTCGTCCTCCAAGAATTCAGTCATTAGTAAGGTTAATATGTTTCAAAATGGTATGATCTATTATTTTTACATATACAGACGCTATTATAGCACAAATTGATTTTCCAAGTGAAATGGCGGCCCCTCATAAAAAAAGAGCAAAGCTCATTCGCCCGCTTTGCTCTACTCTTTAGACTCCTTCATGTCAAAAACCGATTTTCCGGTCGATTTAATCTTATACCACATCCAGTCGAACACTTCGTTGATCTCATGGATCTGACCAGTGACTTGTCCTGCTGAAGCCGTATATTTTTCGCCATTAACAATCGTGACATCGCCGTCGACTTTGCCTTCTATAATCAGCTTTCCGTTTTTCACGGTCACATCGCCTTTGACAACTTTGCCTTCAGGTACGATGACCGTGTTGTTTTTCACTACGAGATTGGGCTGGCTGGATACGCTGAAATCCTGATCGTTTTTCCAGCTGGAGAAAAAGCTGCCGCCCATCAAAATGATAAACAAAGCTGCCGCCACTAAAAACGGATGGGCTTTAAGCCACCTGTTGATCGATGCCGTTCGCTTTTCCTTCGGCAGATTCGCCAGCACATCGGCTGTAAAGTTCGCCGGAGCTGTAAGATGTGACGTGCTCTGGACAAGAGCGATGGATTTTTCCATTTCATGAAGGTGCTTTTTGCAGTCTTCGCATGATTGGAGGTGCTCTTTTAATTGCGATTCATCTTCCGGTAGTATGTCTCCGTCAAGGTATTTATGCATAAGCTGAACAATATGCTCCGGACAGCTCATTTCATCACCCCACTTAAAGATCCCTTAATTGTTTTCTGAGAGCCTCTCTGCCCCTGTGTATCCTCGTTTTCACCGTACCTACGGGAATATTAAGGATTTCACTGATCTCAATGAGTGAGAGCTCATCAATGTACTTTAATACGATGACCGTCCTGTATTTATCGGGAAGCCTTAAGATTTTTTCCTGGATGGTGCTGTGCAGCTCCAAAGAAACCACTTCATCCTCTGGAAGCGCAACATCCGCCGCAACCTGGGAATACATCGTCAGTCCTTCAGTCCCCGCCACCTCTGCATCCAAGTAATAGTCCGGCTTTTTTTTACGGATACGATCGATGGTCAAATTGGTTGCGATTCGATAAAGCCATGTGGAAAATTTCCGGTTGATATCAAAACTGTCGATATTCACGTATGCTCTGATAAACGCTTCCTGCGCAATATCTTCCGCCTCATGCGCATTGCCGAGCATACGGTAGCAAAGCTGATAAATTTTGTCTTTGTAAATATCCACGATGTCTGCAAATGCATTACGATCGCCTTTTTTCACCTGTTTGATTCTTTTTTTAATCATTGTTTCCATATTTATCTAACCTCTGCCTTCACCGGTCTTTATGTATACGAATTGATTTTTATAAGGTTTCATTAAATTCATAAAAATAGTTTATCAAATTTTTGGCAGGGTGTAGATGCTTTGACAGGGATCATGCGCTTAATATTAGCTTAAAATTATTATACAATCTAAATATTATGAAACTGAGACTTTTTTATAAAAAAAGCAGCCTAAGGCCGCTCTTCAACCGCACCTAAAGCAGCTTTTCGCCAAACAGCGACCCCATTAAGGCGACTGCCGCTTCAGCCGTCCTGTTTTTCTCATCCAATATCGGGTTGACTTCGACAAACTCAGCGGACGTAATCAGCTTCGATTCTTCCAGCATTTCCATCGCCAGGTGGCTTTCCCTGTAGCTGATGCCTCCCGCTACCGGGGTTCCGACACCCGGGGCATCGTTCGGATCAAGCGCGTCTAAATCGAGTGACAGATGGACACCGTCCGTTCTGCCGCGCAAATAGTCTATCGTTTCTTCCATCACCCTCGTCATACCGAGGCGGTCGATTTCATGCATTGTATACACTTTGATCCCTTTGTCGCGAATCAATTCTTTTTCCCCGTCATCAAGTGACCTCGCACCGATGATGACGATGTTCTCCGCTTTAATTTTCGTTTCTTTTCCATAGATGCCTGTCAGCCCTTCATGGCCGATCCCCAGGCTGATGGCGAGCGGCATGCCGTGAATATTGCCTGAAGGAGACGTTTCTTTCGTATTTAAATCAGCATGGGCATCATACCAGATCACACCCAGGTTTTGATAATGCTTCACAAGGCCGGCCAGCGTTCCGATCGCTATGCTGTGGTCACCGCCCAGCACGAGCGGAAAAGCACCTGAAGCCACGATCTTATCAACGGTCTCAGCAAGTTTTGCACTCGCTTTTGTAATCGCTTTCAAATTTCTCAGCTCTTCAGATGCCGGCTCCCCGCCTTCTTTCTCATCCTCTCTTTGCCCGATCGTCATATCGCCGAGGTCTTCAATATCCTGACAAAGGCTTTCCAACCGTTCATTAACACCGGCACAGCGAATCGCGCTCGGTCCCATATCGACTCCCCGCCTCAGCTGACCGAGATCCATCGGTACGCCGATCATTGAAATCTGCTGTTTTAACATATGATATCCCCCTTTCAGACCTTCATTGTACCTTCCAATTCGGAATTGACTCAACAAGACATTTTTTTGAATAGTTATACAAAAAAGACAAAATAAAAAGGACATCCTAACAGGATGTCCAAAAACTGGGCTAGCTGGATTCGAACCAGCGCATGACGGAGTCAAAGTCCGTTGCCTTACCGCTTGGCTATAGCCCAATAATGGTGGAGGGGGACGGATTCGAACCGCCGAACCCTGAGGGAGCGGATTTACAGTCCGCCGCGTTTAGCCACTTCGCTACCCCTCCAAAAACAGTGCCGGCCAGAGGACTTGAACCCCCAACCTACTGATTACAAGTCAGTTGCTCTACCAATTGAGCTAGACCGGCATGATACGGTATCTTATGCAGTTACCGGCGCGGTTGTGACAAAAACCGATCCAGAAAAATGGTGGAGGATGACGGGATCGAACCGCCGACCCTCTGCTTGTAAGGCAGATGCTCTCCCAGCTGAGCTAATCCTCCGCAGTACAGGACGTACAAGTGCATGCGTTGCAACAGGACGTTGCGATCTTAGCATGCCTTCCTTGCCTTTAAAGTACAAGTGCGCGTTGCAACAGGACGTTGCGACCTTAGCATGCCTTCCTTTTAAAAATTCCGGTATTCGCAGCGTGCTGTCCAAAAAAAATGGTGACCCGTACGGGATTCGAACCCGTGTTACCGCCGTGAAAGGGCGGTGTCTTAACCACTTGACCAACGGGCCATCATCGTGTTTCAAGCAGCTCTCGTAAAGCTGACAAAAGTTATTATATACAGGTTCCTCCCCATTTGTAAAGGGGTAAATTAAAATTTTTATTTTCAAATTTTTTATTCATAAACATTGAGAAAAACGCAGAAATTTTGTTTAAAATAGGGCTATCTGATGTGCAAGAGAGGGGACGCGAAAAATGATACTGGTAAGTTCATGTCTGGCCGGGGTGGAATGCCGCTATAACGGATCGCACAGCTATGTGGGGAAAATCAATAAGCTTGTTGAAGAAAAAAAAGCGGTGATTGCTTGTCCCGAGCTGCTCGGCGGATTTCAAACGCCAAGGGAACCGGCCGAAATTATAGGCGGGTCGGGAGAAGACGTTTTAGACGGCAGGGCGGTGATCAACACACAATCGGGAAAAGACGTAACAGACCTGTATATAAAAGGAGCTTATCTAACATTGGAGATGGCAAGGCAAATCAAGGCTGATACGATCGTGTTGAAGGAAAACAGCCCGTCTTGCGGCAGCGGCCATATATACGATGGAAGTTTCTCAAGCCAAAAAATAGCCGGCAACGGTGTTACAGCAGCGCTTCTGAAAAAAGAAGGCTTCCGTGTGATTTCCGAACACCAAATAGACGAGCTGTAATACCTGAACATAAGCGCAGTTCATCTGCGCTTTATTTTATGTCGGCAATCCGTTGTTTAGAACTTCATTGAAATAAAATTTTAATATTTACCTTTTTTTATTGAAATAATATTCCACCCTTAATATACTGAAAATTAAGAAATATATGCACTTCATCATCAGGAGGAGTTGTCGATGGAAAACAGCCATTTAGGTTCATTAACGACCGAACGCCGGAATGAAAGATCCAGGCGCATTCACCAGTCAAAGACGATTGATATTTTGAAAATCATCAATGATGAAGACAAAACTGTGGCCGAAGCTGTACAAGAAGTCTTACCAGAAGTTAAGACCGCCGTTGACTTCGCCGTCGGGTCGTTAAAGAAAGGGGGACGGATCATCTACATCGGTGCCGGTACAAGCGGGAGACTCGGCGTACTCGATGCAGCTGAATGCCCGCCGACGTTCAGCATATCTCCCGAGTCGGTCATTGGCATCATTGCAGGAGGAGAAAAAGCTCTGTACAAAGCCGTCGAAGGCGCTGAAGATCACGAGGCATTCGGCAGACGGGATTTATCAGCCGTTAACCTCTCAAACAATGATACCGTAATCGGAATCGCCGCCAGTGGTCGGACTCCATACGTTCTCGGCGCTTTGAAGTATGCCAGGGAAAGTGGCGCCAAGACCGTCTCACTGACATGCAACAAAAACTCGGCGATCAGCCAGGTGTCAGATCACAGCATAGAAGTGGTCGTCGGCCCTGAAGTTATTGCCGGATCGACGAGAATGAAAGCAGCAACCGCTCATAAAATGATTTTAAACATGATTTCAACGGCGGCCATGATCAAAATGGGAAAAGTCTATGAAAACCTCATGGTAGACGTAAAAGTAAGCAATGACAAATTAAAGGAGCGGGCGATTCGCATCATCCAAACGGTCACAGGTGTTCCAAAAGAAGCGGCGGCACTAGCGTTAGAAAAATCCCATAACCAGGTCAAAACCGCCATCATCATGCTGAAAACAAACGAAGATGCGGCCGCTTCCGAAAACCTGCTTGAGAAATCAGAAGGCGATATCGAAAAAGCTCTATCCATTTATGAAGACCAAGTTTAAAGAAGAAAGGAAGAAACAATGGCTGCAGGAGGATTGGAAATCATTCAGAATATGCTTCACAGATTGCCGCAATCTGAACGAAAGCTTGCCGAATACATTTTGAAAAACCCACACGAGGTCGTAAACGGCACCATTCAAGAGGTGAGCTCTTCGGCTAAGACAAGCGGGGCGGCGGCAATACGGCTCTGCAAATCTCTGGGGCTGAAAGGCTTTCAAGATTTAAAAATGAGGGTCGCCGGCGATTTAATGAAACCGTCTGATCAGGGATACCGGGATATCGAACCGCAAGAGCCGCTCCATTCAATCGTTCAAAAAACAACCAGCAATTCGATTCAGGCGATTCGCGATACCTTTGAAAACATTGACCACGAAGATCTTCAAAAAGCGATTCAAATACTGATCAACGCAGAAACGGTTCATTTTTGCGGGATCGGGGCTTCAGGAATCGTCGCACAAGATGCCCAGCAGAAATTTTTGCGCATCAATAAAAAAGCCACCGCTTTTAGTGATATGCATCTTGTCGCGACATTAATCGCCAATGCCGGCGAGAATGACGTTCTGTTTGCCATATCCCATTCAGGAGAAACGCATGAAATCGCCAATGCAGTCAGACTCGCCAAAAAACATGGCATTAAAACCATTGGACTGACGCGGTTTGGACAGTCTGCTGTCTCTTCATTAAGCGATATCGCCCTGTATACGTCATGCTCAAACGAAGCGCCGTTTCGCAGCGCCGCCACCTCCTCTCGTTTAACTCAGCTTTACATGATTGACATTCTGTTTTTAGGCATAGCCGCGGAGCGCTATCAGGACATCATTCAGTATATTGATCAAACAAAAGCGGCCATCCGCATGATGGGAATGAGCGAATTGTAAAAAAGGGGGATATAAAATGAGCGATGAGAAAAAATATGCCGGCCTGGCAAAACTGATTTTACAACACATCGGCGGCCCGTCTAACGTCGCGGATTATACCCATTGTATGACGCGCCTGCGCATCACGCCTGTCAACAGTCAAAAAACCGACATCGGCTCAATCAAAGCGCTTGAAGGCGTGATTGGCGTCGTTGAGGAGGAAACGCTTCAGATTATCCTCGGCACCGGCGTCGTACAGCACGTATCAGACGAATTCGGGAAGTTGCTTCAATCCGCGGAAGACGTTGACTTAAAACAATCCGCAGCCAAACATAAAGCTGAGATTTCCAAGAAAAACGCGACGCCTTTTAAATTGTTTCTTCGGCGGATCGCAAGCATTTTTATACCGCTGATCCCCGCTTTGGTCGCCTCAGGCTTGATTACCGGAATCACCAAAGCCGTTATCCAAGCAGGCTGGCTCGCTGAAACATCACAAACCGCCATTATTTTAACGGTAATAGGTTCAGGTTTATTTACGTATTTGGGCATCCTGGTCGGGGTCAATACGGCGAAAGAATTCGGCGGCTCCCCCGCACTCGGCGGATTAGCCGGTATTTTAATCATTAACCCGGCCGTTGGTGATATTTCGCTTTTCGGTGAAGCGCTTTTGCCGGGACGCGGAGGTTTAATCGGTATTTTATTCGCAGCTGCATTTATCGCTTTTCTCGAAAAACGGGTCAGGCGCCTTGTACCTCATTCACTCGACATCATCATCACACCTACAGTCTCCCTTCTCATCACAGGAATCGTCACTTACGTTGTCTTCATGCCTGTCGGCGGCTTGATATCTGACGCCATTACGTCAGGACTTCTCGCCATCTTAGATCTCGGCGGCATTATCGCCGGCTTTGTACTGGGGGCCACCTTCCTTCCGCTCGTCGTAACCGGACTGCACCAGGGATTGACACCCGTTCATATGGAATTAATCAATTCAATCGGCGATGACCCGTTGCTGCCGATTCTGGCTATGGGGGGCGCAGGTCAAGTAGGCGCCGCTTTTGCGATCTATTTCAAAACAAAAAAAGCAAAGCTCAAAAGAGCCATTGCCGGCGGACTGCCGTCAGGCCTGCTCGGAATCGGTGAACCGCTCATATTCGGTGTGACTCTTCCACTCGGACGTCCGTTTTTAACCGCGTGCCTCGGCGCCGGAGTAGGTGGAGCCTTTCAAGCGTATTTCAAAATCGCGACCGAATCGATAGGCGTATCAGGTCTTCCTTTGTCATTTTTAGTCCATACCCACCAAGTTCTTTTGTATATTCTCGGTTTGTTTATTTCCTATGCTGCCGGCTTTGCCTTAACATATCTCTTTGGTTTTAAAGACGATATGGCAGTTGAATTTGATTAAACGTTTGTTTAAAATTCCCACTATACATTTTTTGACAGAAAGGAGTGAAGCAAGCTGAAAAAGTTTATGATCAGCGCTGCCACATCGTCCCTATTGTTGCTGACATGCTTTTTCCCGCTTCCGTCATCAGCACAGACTGCTATTGCGAACGAGACAACAGGTCAGCTGACATATCCCGTATTAACGAAGGCGAAAACACCTGAAGAAGCCGGTTTTTCTTCGGAAAAGCTTAAAGCCGTGGACCGTCTGATCGAACAGGATGTCAAAGCGGGCTTTCCCGGGGCTGCCTTGATTTTGATAAAAGACGGAAAAATCGTCAAAAAAGAAGCATACGGCTACAAGCAGAAATACAACGGCCTCTCGACGCTCAAACATCCAAAAAAAATGAAAGCAAACACGATGTTTGACCTCGCCTCCAATACAAAAATGTATGCCGTCAATTTTGCCTTGCAGCATTTAGTGAGCACCGGAAAGCTTGACTTGAACAAAAACATTTCACATTATCTTCCTGATTTCAAAGATCACCCGGAAGACGATGTAAAGGGAAAAAACCGGCTCCGCGTCATTGATTTGCTCCACCATAACGCAGGCTTCCCTGCAAGCTGGAACTATTACGACCCGAAAGCAGCCGGACACCTCTACTCTCAGTCACGGAGCAAAACGCTTGAATATCTTGTCAAAACCCCCTTGTCATATGAACCCGGCACAAAACAAATTTACAGTGACATCGACTATATGCTCCTCGGGCTGATCATAGAAAAAGTCACAAACGAGCGTTTAGATACCTTTGTTGAAAACCAATTTTACCGGCCTCTCGGGTTGCGGCATACTTTGTTTAATCCGCTCCAAAAGGGCTTTAAACCGCCGCATTTTGCAGCTACGGAACGAAAGGGAAACACCAGAGATGGCACCATCTTGTTTCCAAATATCAGAACTTACACGCTTCAAGGGGAAGTCCACGATGAAAAAGCGTTCTATTCAATGGAAGGCGTCTCTGGGCATGCCGGCCTTTTTTCCACCGTTGACGACGCAGCAGTGCTCCTTCAAGTCATGCTGAACGGCGGCGGTTACGGGAAACAACATCTATTCAGCCGTTCGGTCATTTCACAATTTACTGAGCCGTCAAAAACAAATCCCACATATGGACTAGGATGGCGGCTTAACGGCAATACCGATATGGAGTGGATGTTCGGCAAGCACGCCAGCAACAAGGCATACGGCCATACCGGCTGGACGGGAACCGTCACTATCATCGATCCCGTGTATCAAATCGGCATTGTGTTGTTAACCAATAAAAAGCACTCTCCTGTCATCAACCCTAAAGAAAACCCGAATCAATTTGAAGGTGACGCATTTGCAACCGGAAAGTACGGCAGCGTCATTACAGCTATTTACGAGGCGTTACATCACCAATAGGAGGCGACCCTTATATGAAAAGATTTCTTCAATGCGCGTTGATTGCATTGCTGTTATCGTCTCTCGCTTTGCAGCCCGCCGCTCGCGAAGCAGAAGCGAAACAGCAGCCGGAACAACACCTCAAACAAATGGTCAGCAGCATGTCGCTTGAAGAGAAAATCGGACAAATGCTGATGCCTGACTTTAGAAACTGGAAGAAAAAAGGGGAATCGAACGCCAAAGGATTAACAAAAATGAATGACGAAGTCGCGGGAATCATTCAAAAATACCGGCTCGGCGGTGTCATTCTTTTTGCTGAAAATGTCACAGGCACAGAGCAGACTGTACGGTTAACGGACGGCTTGCAAAAAGCGAGTCCTGACATTCCGCTCTTTATCACGATCGATCAGGAAGGCGGGATTGTCACCAGACTTGAATCAGGCACAAACCTGCCCGGCAATATGGCAGTCGGTGCATCGCGAAGCAGCAAAAATGCCTTCAAATCAGGAAAAATCATCGGAAAAGAATTAGCATCGCTGGGCATCAACGTGAACTTCAGTCCTGTACTTGATGTCAACAACAATCCCGGCAACCCGGTCATCGGCGTTCGTTCTTTCAGTTCCAAGCCTGAGCTGACTTCAAAGCTCGGCATCCAGATGATGAAGGGCCTGCAGGACGAGCAAATGATCGCTACAGCAAAGCACTTTCCCGGACACGGCGATACAGCGGTTGACAGTCATTACGGATTGCCGCTTGTTCCGCATGATGAAAAAAGGCTGAGAAGCATTGAACTTGCGCCATTTCAAAAAGCGATCGATGCAGGGATTGACATGATCATGACAGCGCATGTCCAGTTCCCCGCCTTTGACAATACAACCTATAAAAGCAAAAAAGACGGCGAGGACATCATGGTGCCTGCAACACTTTCCAAAAAAGTCATGACAGACCTTCTCCGCAAAGACCTCGGCTTTAAGGGCGTTGTCGTAACAGACGCTTTAAATATGAAAGCCATTTCTGATAATTTCGGACAGGAGGAAGCCGTCGTCATGGCTGTCAAAGCAGGAGTCGACATCGCCCTCATGCCCGCACAAGTCACATCGCTTGAGACCGAAAAAAATCTAGCGCGTGTATTCGAAGCTCTTCTGACAGCCGTTAAAAAAGGTGAGATCCCTATCGAACAAATCGATCAGTCGGTGGAGCGAATCCTTCAATTAAAAATAAACCGCGGTATCATCGATCACACCGGCTCCGAACCGCTTCAGAAAAAAATCAAATACGCCTTGAAAACGGTCGGCAGCAACAAACACATGAAATCCGAAAGGAAAATGGCAAGAGAAAGCGTCACCATTCTTAAAAATGAAAAAAGCACCTTGCCATTCAAACCGAAAAAAGGGGATACCGTCCTCATTCTCGCCCCATACGAAGAGCAAACAGCAGCAATCGCCAAAACCATCAGCAAAATAAAGAAAAACATCAAGGTCGTCGAATATCGATTTGCAGAAAAAACGTTTGATGAAGAGATTCAAAAGAAAATTGACGAGGCCGATTATGTCATCACAGGATCATATGTAGTCAAAAACGATCCTGTTGTGAACGACGGTGTCATTGATGACAGCATTCAAGACTCAAGCAAGTGGGCAACTGCTTTTCCGCGCGCCGCCATGAAATACGCTCAGGCAAACGGGAAAAAATTTGTCTTAATGAGCTTACGAAACCCTTATGACACGGCAAATTTTGAAGAAGCCGCTGCCGTGATCGCAGTATACGGCTTTAAAGGCTATGCAAACGGGCGCTTCAGGCAGCCGAATATTCCGGCCGGAGTGGAAGTTATCTTCGGAAAGGCAAAGCCTAAAGGAACATTGCCCGTAGACATTCCTTCGGTCACACGCCCCGGAGAAACCCTTTACCCGTTCGGCTACGGGTTGAATATTAAAAACGGCAAGCCGCTTCACAAAGGAGGGTCATAATGAGAAAAAAAGCGATCTGGCTGCTTGCGGGAATGTTTGTTTTCAGTACATTAACCGCAGCAGCGGCCTTTCCGGACAAAGAAAAGAAAGCAAAGGTCTCACCGGGTATTGAAGTGATCATGAACAAGAAAAGCATATTAAAAGGAAAAAGGGTCGGTCTCATCACAAATCCAACCGGTGTCAATTCAGCATTAACAAGCAGCATCGATTTGCTTCACCAAGCCCCCGGTATTGAGCTGACCGCTCTCTATGGTCCAGAGCACGGTGTAAGGGGAGACGCTCAAGCCGGCGATAAGGTTGACTCTTATATTGATGAAAAAACCGGTCTCCCCGTCTACAGCCTTTACGGAGATACGAGAAAACCGACACCGGAGATGTTGAAAAACGTTGACGTCCTGCTATTTGACATCCAAGATGTCGGAACGCGGTTTTACACTTACATTTACACAATGGCATATGCGATGGAGGCGGCAAAAGAAAACGGCATTCCATTCATTGTTCTTGACCGGCCAAACCCGCAAAGCGGCTTAAAAGTTGAAGGACCTGTCCTTGATCCAGATTATTCTTCATTTGTCGGAATGTATCCCATCCCTTTAAAGCACGGAATGACCGCAGGAGAACTGGCAAAGCTGTTTAATGACGAATTTAACATCGGCGCCGATTTAACCATCATCAAAATGAAAGGGTGGAAGCGACAGATGTTCTTTGAAGACACTGGTCTTCCTTTCGTCCTGCCTTCCCCGAACATGCCGACGCCGGATACGGGCATCGTCTACCCGGGCACAGGTTTAATTGAAGGAACCAATATGTCAGAAGGAAGGGGCACGACAAAGCCTTTTGAATTAATTGGTGCGCCCTACATGAAAAGTACGGAACTCGCCGAAAAATTAAACGGTCTGAAGCTTCCTGGCGTCCGATTCAGAGCCGCCTCGTTCACTCCGACATTTTCAAAGCATCAAAATAAACTGTGCCACGGGGTGGAGCTTTACGTGACAAACAGGTCCGCTTTTAAGCCTGTAAATACCGGTATCGCGATCATCAAAACCGTCCATAACCTCTACCCGGACGACTTTGAGTTCCTCCCTTCAGGCAATTTCAACCGTCTGATCGGGAATGGATGGGTCAAAGCTATGATTGAACAAGGCGCTTCAATTGATGAAATCGTCAAAAAATACGAAGCAGATCAAAAACGGTTTATGAATATCAGAAAGAAGTATTTGCTTTATTAGGAAGAGCGGGATCCGCTCTTCTTTATTTTTTTAGACTGTTCAATGATTCTCATCTCATGTAAGATATGTAAAACTGCCTTTAGGGCAGGAAGGTCATTTTAAAGGGGAGAGATATCGGATGGAATTTTACCTTGTGGACGTGTTTGCAGAAACAAAATATACAGGAAACCAGCTCGCCGTTTTTAAAGCAGAAAAGAACCTATCAAGTGATAAAATGCAAAAAATAGCTAGGGAAATTAATTTTTCCGAAACAACATTTATATTAGGGAAACAGGAAAACAGCGGGTATGATGTCCGAATCTTCACCCCGGAAAAAGAAATTCCGTTTGCAGGACATCCGACGCTGGGCACAGCGTTTATCATAAAGAATGAAATCGAAACTGAACCATCTTCAAGCGTCATTTTAAATGTTCGAGCAGGCGCAATACCGGTATCGTTTGACAAAGGTGAAGATCAGATCATTTGGATGAAGCAAAATCCGCCTGTATTTAATCGAACTTTTGATAAAGAAATGATGGCAGAAGTACTCGGTATCGACACATGTGATATGGATTTGGATTTCCCGATACAAGAGGTTTCCACAGGTCTGCCAGCAGTTATCGTCCCGTTAAATTCGCTAAGTGCAGTTAAAAAATGCAAAATCAACAAGGATCGGTTTGAAGCTTTTATGAAAGAAACAGAAGCCAGTCTGCTCGTTTTTTCTACGGAAACCTATCATGAACAAAATCACATCAATACACGAGTTTTTTGCGACTGTCTCAGCGTTCCCGAAGATCCGGCAACAGGAAGCGCAATCGGGGATCTCGCAGGATATTTACTGCATCACGGTTATTTTAATCAAAATGACCTCAGCATAAGGGCTGAACAAGGGTATGAAATAAACCGGCCTTCCCTGCTTTATATTGAAGCGCACACAACGGAAAACAGCATAGAAATTCACATCGGGGGAAACGTCCACCTGATCGCAAAAGGAGCTTGGCGAACTTGAACACAACGCGGGAAAGCGGTTTTTAAATATTAGAAAGAAGCAGCCGCTGACGGCCTGCGAAAAGCGGCGACTAACCAAATCACATTCACGATCGCTGACAGAATGCAAAGGCATACGACGCCCAATAAAGCAGAAGCATATCCGCCAAAAGCGCCAATCAACATAACCACTGGAATCATGGTCAGCGTGATGATTAATCCAATTCCGCAAAGAACAGCCATTACAAACTTCATCGCATCAAACCCGGCCATATAAACAGCAAGGGGAAGGATATAAAAGAGTAAAACGGTTCCGATTGCCGCCCACATCCCCAAAGTGCCAAACTCATTAGCATGGGGGCCTGAATGAGCGGGCGGAGAAAGTGAAGCTGTGACTAATAAAGAACAAAACAAAAATGCGGAAATTAAAGTCCAAATCATCACACTTACCCTATTGGTTTTCATTGTTTTTCTCTCCTGTAAGGTTTGAGTCTGCCAACTATGAGGGCAGACTCGTTTTTTTGTCTAAATGATACGTTTTTTTCAGCTCGCTTCTTGCAAGCAAATGCCCATATAGCGCAGCCAGGATCTGCTGAAACAGCATGCCGATGACAACGGGCACCGCCACTTGCGGCGGAAAAAATCCGGTGGCCAACACAGCGCCGGCGCTAATATTCCGCATTCCTCCGGTAAAAATTAAAGCCACGATTTCCTCCTGGGGCCGTTTCATCAGCCGACCGATCAGCCAAGCTGTCATGTATCCAGTAAATGCAACCAAAAAAACCGTAACGGCTATCGTTAAAAACTTTAAATCGACGTTTTTCAGGTAAGGAGCGACAACTGAGCTGTTAATCGCCACCACGGCGGCTAACCCGATTTTCGAAAATGGAGCGCAATTTGCGCTTAAACGCGCTGTCCGCTCCGGTATTGAAAATTGATTGACGAGCATTCCTAACAAAGAAGGAATCACAATCATTCCGACTAAACCTTTCATCATACCGATTACATCCATTTCAACATGCGCCCCGGCCAGGATGGAAAGACTGAACGGAACGATGAAAGGCGAAAGAATCGTGTCCACTAAAATAATCGATAGGGTTAAGCCGATGTTTCCTTTATACATGGCAGCCCAAATCATACTCGTAATACCCGTCGGAATGACAACACCAAGGGTAAGCCCTGTAATCGTTAATGAATCTCCGCTAAACACAAGATGCCCCGTGCCCCATGCCAGAACAGGCATAAATATGTGCAAAACAAATAAAGCGAGTAGCATCGGCAAGGGATGAACCATCGCTGTTTTCAGCGACTGAAAATTTGCCCCAAGGCTGCCAGCAAATGTCATAAACGCAAAAATCCACGGCACAAGACCGGACAGCCCATTTAAGTAATCCGCAAGCAACACCCCGCTGACAACACTTAAAGGCGTCAGTAAAGGCATAATCTTACCAAGTGTTTTATTGATCGTCTGAAGCATAGATGTAAAACGCCCGCTCTCTTTAAATCGAATTTACATTCATTATAACAAAAGATGGAATATCAAAACAGGAAGGGAATACAGAAAAGAAGACAGCAAGATGAAAGAGCAGCTTTTAGGCATAATGAGCTATGCTTCTTTTTTTATAGGGGAACACGGTTAAAATGGCCTCTATCTTAAACATTCTGAACTGCTGTTTTTGGAAGCAAAATGCTTTCACATAACCGTTTTTAATTTCTTTCACGAGAATCGCCCGTTTAGAAAAACTGCTTTCTTTCATGTAAATGATTTCTACCGGAAAACCGTCTTCCATTGAACGATACAACAGCTTATTCATCGTCTCACCTCACATCTTTATTTTATAGGAACATTTGTTCTTATTCAAGTGTAAATAAAATGTAAATTTTGGCATTATCCCAAACCATGTATGAAAATATTAGCATTTTGAAGAAACTTTTTAAGGGGTTATTGCGTCAGTAAATACGTCACATATAAAAGAAGGAGTACCCGCCATGGCAAGAACATACAGAACGCGAATAAAGAAAAGAAAAAAGAAGAAAACAAAAAGAAGGCTCATCATTCTTTCCTTTCTTCTTGTTTGTGGGGTAATTTATCTTGCACTTCCAAGCGGTATGCGAGATCACCAAGAAAATCAACTACAGGCAACTGAAAAAAAAGAACAGCCTGAAGCAAAGAAGAAGACAAATCAAAATGAAACAAAAAAGAACCCTATCATCACAAAAAATGATAATGCTCAATTGGATCAATATTTAAAAAGCATTGGATTCAGCGGCACAGCATTAATTGTAGAAGACGGAAACGTTGTGACAAGCAAAGGGTATTTATATGCAAACCGCGAGGAAATGGTCCCCAATACACCGGACACCGTCTTTTATGTTGGGTCATCACAAAAAGCAATTATTGCAACGGCAATTTTACAGCTTGAGGAAAAGGGATTGCTATCAGTAAATGACCCCGTTTCTAAGTATCTTCCTGACTTTCCAAACGGCTCAAAGATCACCCTTTATCATTTCTTGACACACACATCAGGGATTAGGGGGCACAAAGAAGGCCACGGATATATTTCGCCGGAAGATTTAATGAAAGATATCGAAAAACGAGGCGTAAAATACCCAACTGGGAAATGGGATTATAGAGACTCCAATTACTCGGTTCTGGCATACATTGTCTCCATGGTAAGCGGTGAACCAGTCGATCAATACATCAAAAAGCACGTTTTTAAACCTGCCGGTATGAAACACGCAGGCTTTTATAAAACATTTGCTAAAGAGTCAAATCCGTCGACAGGGTATAAATTAAACCCGCAAAAAGAGCTTTATACGCCTGACATGCCGAATTTATCACAGCTTTATGGGGCTGGTGATATTTATATGACCGCTTATGATATGTATTTATTTGATAAAGCACTTTACGAAAGAAAAATCATTTCCAATGAAAGTTTTATGAAAATGTTTACGCCAAACAAAGCAACATACGGTATGGGCTTTTATGTGTCGCCGGGAAGCTATTCTAGTCACGGTGTCATGCCCGGCTATAACATATTAAACAGCTTCAGTCTGACAGGAAGCAGATACGTCATTCTATTTTCTAACATCCAAAACAACATCAAATCTTTTGGCAGTGTGAACAATCGGATCTTCTCTATTTTAAATGGATTTTAAACATATTTAAACAAGCTCCTGTCATCCGAGTCAGAGAGCTTGTTTAATAGCAGAAAAAGTTTTTACGGTTAAAAGGGATTTTAATTATAAATATGGAAGATGGATAATAAATAATTTTCAATATAAAGGAAGGTTGTCATGTCATTATTAACTCTTAGCAAAATCGTGACCGTTATTGGCGTTGTAGCATTATTTATATGGACTTTTAAAGACTCAAAACAGCATGAACCTGATACGTTAAAGTACGGGAGTTATATGTTGTTCCTTCTTGTCTTAGAAGTCACAATTAACGTTTTATATGAGTGGATATAGCAATAAAAGCAGGCGTTAAGCCTGCTTTTATACATTCTATAAGTTGAAAGCAAAATATCATAAAACAAAAAAAGCTTTCTCCACCATAGGAGAAACCTTGTCATATCAACGTATTCACTTAAGCTTCCAAGCGGGCTCGAACCGCTGACCTCTTCCTTACCATGGAAGTGCTCTACCTGCTGAGCTATGGAAGCATTGGCTCCGCAGGCAGGATTCGAACCTGCGACCGATCGGTTAACAGCCGATAGCTCTACCACTGAGCTACTGCGGAATAAGATAAGCTTCAATTCATGCAGGGTAAAGATATATAAACAGCTTGGCGGCGTCCTACTCTCACAGGGGGAAGCCCCCAACTACCATCGGCGCTGAAGAGCTTAACTTCCGTGTTCGGCATGGGAACGGGTGTGACCTCTTCGCTATCGCCACCAAACTATGTATGAGAGGTGTTCTCTCAAAACTAGATAACGGTCAGACAATTCACAAAAGTATTTAGGTTAAGTCCTCGATCGATTAGTATCTGTCAGCTCCATGTGTCGCCACACTTCCACCTCAGACCTATCAACCTGATCATCTTTCAGGGA
>NZ_CP096417.1:4122500-4247500 GCF_054161445.1 Bacillus sp. PK6-013
TCCCTCTTCCTGTGTTTTCTACAGAAAGCGGAGCAAAAGCGGTATATAGAGGAGACTCAGATACAAACGAAGTCGCTCTTACCTTTAATATTAGCTGGGGAGATCAAAAGGCCATGCCTATTTTAGATACATTAAAAGCAAACGGTATTAAAGACGCGACCTTTTTTCTTTCAGCTTCATGGGCGGAGCGACATCCGGATGTCGTGGAAAGAATCCGTAAAGACGGTCATCAGATCGGGAGCATGGGCTATGCTTATAAAAACTATTCGCAAATGAAGAAAAGCGAAATCAAAAAAGACTTAACAAAAGCACAAAACTCTTTTCAAAAACTCGGTCTTGAGGATCTCACGCTTTTAAGGCCGCCGACCGGCCAGTTTAATAAAGACGTACTTAATGTCGCTAAACAGTACGGCTATACCGTCGTTCACTACAGTATCAATTCGGATGACTGGACGAACCCGGGGGTTCAAAAGATCGTACAAAACGTAAATGAAACGGTGAGCGCTGGTGATATCGTGCTCTTTCACGCTTCAGATTCGGCCAAACAAACAAAAGAAGCCCTGCCTGAGATCGTGCACCATCTCAGAAGCAAGGGACTCAAAAATGTAACCGTTAGCGATTTAATTGCAAATACGGATGCAAAATCATCAGAAGTAAAATAGCAACCGGTCTAAGCGCGGGCCTGAAACTTTGGCAGCATTAAAAGTTGAAAAGCGTTGCAGGCTAATAAAGGAAGCAGCATTAAATAGAGCCAGTCCTCTTCATTGACCCTTAACGCCGGGAACCACTCCATCACAGTAAAAACAAACATTAGAAATAATGCGGAAACGAACGTTTTTTTAGAGGACTGTTTTTGCTTTGCATAAGCGGCCGCAATGCTTACCGCCAAAATAAAGAGCGGCAGCCAAATATACGGAATGATGGAGCCTCCCTCTTTTTCAAAAAACAGAAAACGCAAGTAAACCAAATCAAACGCGACAAATACAATCAAAAACAGCTGAATCGAATTCCACAAAGAATGAGATCTGAAGATTTCCAGTGCAAAACGGTGAATCGTTAAGAAAATCACAAACCCCATTTGAGCAATCACGCTAAAGATCATGCCAACCCCGATAAACCAAAATAGAACAGAAAGAATCTCCAATATCTCGAAGGAAAGAAACAGCTCCTTATATCTTCCCCACTCAATGGCAAAACCGACAATACTTGTAGTCAAAGCTCCGACACCCAACACGGAAAAGAAAAATCGGACGAGATTACGGCTTTTCATTGTAGACTTCCCAACCCCTAAGTAAACGCTGTAGCAGCGATATTTTGTTATGTATAAATTTATAAAAGACATTCATATTAAAGGTAAGACAAGTTTTCGAAAGGAGCTTAAGCATGTTCAAGACCACAATGCTATCGATAAGCTGTTTTCTGTTTCTATCTGTAACAGCTTGTGCTCCCACGGACCAAGCAGCTGAGATGGACTATGATCAAACCAAAAAGATGGTTGTCGATATATTAAAGACAGATGACGGAAAAAAAGCGATTCAAGAAATATTAAATGATGACAAATTAAATGAAACACTTGTGATGGATGAAAAAACCGTCAAAGAAACCGTTGAAAAAACAATGACCTCCAAAAAAGGAGCCGAATTTTGGAAAAAAGTCTTCGAAGATCCAAAATTCGCAGAAGGCTTTGCCAAAACACTTCAAAATGAACATGAAAAAGTGCTGAAAAAACTGATGAAAGATCCTGAGTACCAAAAAATGCTGATCCAGGTCATGCAGGATCCTGAAATGGCCAAAAAATACGGCGAACTTGTCAGAAGCCAGGAATTCCGAACCCACCTGCAGGAAGTAATATCCGACACTCTGTCAAGCCCGCTCTACAGAAAGCAGTTTGAAGAGGAACTGAAAAAAGCTGCTTCTGAAAGCATGAAAGAAGAAATGAAAGGCGGCGAAGAAAAACAAAGCTAAGCCGCTTTTCATTCACTAAAAGCTTCTTCCGCGGAGGAAGCTTTTTCTGCTCTTTAAGCTTTTACGCCAATGCTTTCGTCGATTTTTTTGGCGATATCCAAATAAATGGCACCGGTCGGATGACTTTCATCATAAACGGACGGCGCGAATTCGCTGTCATCCCAATCGGGCTGCTTCAGCGGAATTTTGCCCAGAATCGGAACACCGAGTTCTTCTGCGAGCTTCTCGCCTCCGCCTTTGCCGAATACGTATTCCTTTTCGCCTGTTTTGACGCTTTCGTAATAAGCCATATTTTCAACGATTCCCAAGATTTCATGATCGGTCTTCAAAGCCATCGCGCCCGCTCTTGCAGCGACAAACGCGGCAGTAGGGTGCGGCGTCGACACGATCACCTCTTTGCAGCTTGGAAGCATTGAGTGAACATCAAGCGCTACATCGCCTGTTCCCGGCGGCAGGTCTAAGATAATATAATCGACATCTCCCCATTCAACCTCATGGAAGAAGTTATTCAGCATTTTTCCAAGCATAGGGCCTCTCCAAATGACAGGGGCATTGTCTTCAACAAAAAATCCCATCGAAATTACTTTGACTCCGAATCTTTCAACCGGCACGACCTTTTCTCCTTCAATCGTCGGCCGTACAGTGATTCCCATCATATCCGGAACGCTGAATCCGTAAATATCGGCGTCGATTAATCCGACTTTCTTTCCGATTCGAGCCAAAGACACAGCCAAATTGACGGACACCGTCGACTTGCCGACGCCGCCTTTACCGCTTGCCACCGCTAAAAACACAGGCTGTTTTTCACTATTCAGCAGAGATTGATCTTGCCCTTGGGCAGACTCTTGATTATTCATCACGACTTCTTCAGGCAGCTCCTCAAAACGCAGGCCGACCGTCTCTGCACCGGCTTCTTTTAACCGTATGACGATTTCCTGCTGAAGCTGCATTTGTTCGGCAGATCCCGTTTTTGCGAGCGCCACCTTTACGCTGACGTGCCGTTTTTCGGGTTTTATTTTAATTTCCTTGACGGCATCCAGCTCTCTGAGCGGCTTGTGAAGAAATGGCTCGTCCAAATCGCCGACTATTTTTTTTACATCGTCTTCTCGCAACATTGATCTCACCCTTTGTTGTATTCGTTTACAAAATAAGTATAGCATATCTTTCCTTATAGTGTCTTTGACACAAAAAGAAACCCTCTTATTCAGGAGGGTCTCTGTCTTCTGTAAAGTAGCGCAATACACCTTTATATACGGATGCCGCGATTTTGTCCTGATATTTGGGCTTGGCCAGCTGTTTTGCTTCTTTCGGATTTGACAAAAACCCGATCTCGACGAGGGCCCCCGGTTTTTTCACATTTTGCATCAAATAAATGCCGTGTATCCGCTTTGCCTTCCGCGTCGTGTTTTCAAGATTATGTCTTAATTCATCCTGAATAAACTTGGCGGCCCGTTCGTTTTCTTCATATTGCCCGTAAAAGAAGCTTTGCGCACCGCTCCATCGCGCGGAAGGAATCGCATTCAAATGGATGCTGAGGTAAAGGTCGGCTTCAGAATCGTTGATCATGTCGACCCTTTTCCGCAAGTCTTCCGCTTTTCTTCTGCTGAGTCCCTTCGTTTCTTCAGGAGCGAGATCATGATCGTCCTCCCGCGTCAGCAACACCAAGGCGCCCTGCTCCTGGAGATAGTCCCTGATTCTAAGGGATACTTCAAGCGCCACATCTTTTTCAAGGAGTTCACCGCTTGATGCCCCTCCATCTGCGCCCCCGTGTCCAGGATCAATATAAATGATCTTGCCGCTCAACGGAAGATTCCATGACCGCCAAGAATCATCATTGTGAAATTGATATTGAAATAAACATAATAAAACGACAAAGCCGAGTAAAAACCCGAGCCATTTTATTTTTTTCTTCATCCCTTTCCCTCCCGCTCGTCCTTACTACAACATATGGGACAAGGAAAGGAAATATGATTCAGCTTGGCCGCACTTTTACATAAATTATCTGAGCCGAAGCTTAAAGCGTCTTTCACGCTGGCTGAAGCCTTCCTTCCACCAGCTTTGGATGAAGTATTCGCACGCATAATACAGCGGTTCATGAGCCGTTTGAATATTAAAAGCCTCAGACCAGCTCACCGCATATTCATAAAGCTCGTGCAGAAGCTGTTTTTCTTCTTTTTCTGAGCGGACCATCGCTCGTTGAACGGGTTCTCCGTGATAGCCGAACTTTCCGTACTCGGCTCCCAGCAAATAGGCCTCAATGGCAAAATCGATGCAGCCGTCATACAAAATATCCGTGTGCTTAGAAAAAAAGTGAAAAAGAGGAGCAAAGCATTCCTCCGCAGAATTCAGCATTTTTTCCAAAGACAGTTCGCGCAGAAGCTTTTTTTCCAAATTGATCTGCTTCTTTTGTTTTTCATTGTTAAAAGATACGACCGTCCCCATAGAACCGCCTCCTTTTTACCTTGTATTGTGCAGTCAGGAGCCGGAAATCATGCTTTTCTAAGGAAGGGAAACGGAGGAAGAAGCCGAAAATATTAGGAGCCGCGAGATGAAAAGCTATTCACTCACATAGCTGCTCCATATCTCCTCTTCTTCTTCAGACATATCGCCAATTACTTTAGAGAAATCCACTTTTTTCTTGCATATGTCCTTCAATACATAAAATTGGTCAAAAGAACCGGTAAACTCCTCTAACGAAGGAGATTGGGCCACCACTTTAAGGTTTACGATTTCAGAACCATCCAATTCCAGCCTTTTCAGATGTTCCAGGCCGGCAAGAACGGTTCCGTCTTTAACGGACGAATTTATAAGTTTTAGTGTTTGAAGCGTATGAATCGTGCCTAAGAAATCAACGTTTTCTAACGTAATATTTTCAACCGTTAAAGACCTTAATGTTTTCAAACCTGCTATCGCTTTTATCTCTTCTTCGGATACATGTTCATCTCCGCGTATATGTAATCGTTTCAACGTGCTGATTTGAGAAATATCGTTTATTTGCTTTTCGTTACAAACATCTACCTTTAAAAACTCAAGGTTTTTACAGTGAATGAGCGGCGCGTATTCTGCAGCTTGAATATCTGTCATATCCAATTCTCTCAAAGATGATAAATCCGCAAGCGGAGACAAATCGGTCACGCATGTTTTCTCCACATTTAAATACTGCAGATGTTTCAATTGAGCGATTGGCTTTAAATCTGCTACCGGGTTATTTCCAAGATAAAGCTTTTTCAAAAAGATCATGCTTTGCAAAGGCGTTAAATCATGAATACGATTTGCACTTATATTTAATTCCCTCATATCCGTACAGATTGATAGCGGTTTAATGTGTATCAGCTCCCTGCCAGCTAAACGCAGCTTTATCTTGTTACAAAATGCCTTTGGACTTTCAGCCATCGTTTCCACAATCGCAGTCCAGCGATCGTCCAGCTGACGAAGCCATCGGTCCGCATGTTCAAGATCGGCTTCCTGCGGCCTTGCATGCAACACCGGAAGTTCCATAGAACGGATGGCATCCAGGAAATGAAGCTCTTCCTCTTTGCCGTAGCTCCAGCTGACAGCATCATCATATTCATCAATTGTATAATGACCATTTTTGAGCGTATTTGTTATATGGATCAGTAGATCTGTCACATGATGAGCAATCACATACTTTATTTCTTCGTCACGCCCGAAATTGATCACTTGTCCGGCTTGCCCCTCCTGATCAGGATCAAGGTCTACACCAATATGATTTCCTCCGTAATCCCTGCTAATCGGAATCCATCGACGATTCACATATTTTTCTTTAATCCAACACGGCGGAACCGAATATGCATCGATCTCTCCCAATTCTTCATCTCCTTCAAGCTCCTTCCATATTCGCCACTCCGTGATCATTTCTTGTAAGGAAAGAAAAGGAAGTCCGAAAAATAATCCGGGACCCGATTCTTTTTCACCATTATGGGTAAGATAAAGCGCCCTGAGCTCTTCAGGAAACGTGACTTCCATTTCATTTTCAGCTTTTTGAATGTCTTCTTCTGCTGCAGGAGGATTCAAAAACGGACGGAAATGTTGTTTTAATTCAGTATGCAACTGTTTCATCATTGTTTGAATCATCTTTTCTCTCCTTCATGCTTTGTAAGACTAATTACATCATGAATGTGTATCCTTGGCAATCCGGGAAGGGAAACAGAGCGAAAAGCCGAACATATTAGGAGAGGTGAGCATGAGATGAAAGGTTTGTTTCAGTATAATTGGCAAGTTCGTGATGAATGGTTTGACTGGTGCCTGAAGCAGCAGCCGGAGGAAATCGAAAAGAAGCGTTCAGGCGGTATGGAAAGCATTTTGAAAAACTTGTTTCATATTGTCGATGTTGAGGTGAGCTGGATGTATGCCATTTTAGACAAGCCGGACTTCACTCCCGAGTTTTCCGACTACCCGTCGATTCAGCACATTATCAAGTTTTCTGAAGCGTATCGTCCCGAGGTTGAGAGTGTGGTTTTTCATTTTTCCAGCACAGCCGAACAAAAGCCTGTCAAAACGTCTTGGTCAGAAGATACCTATACACAAGACGACATTTTAAGGCATTTGATCGCCCATGAAATACATCACATCGGACAAATATCCGTCTGGGCGCGGGAGATGAACCGTGTTCCGGTATCCGCTTCATATGTAGGACGGCAGCAATAAAAAAGACCCCCAAGACAAAAGTCTTGAGAGCCTTTGAAACGCCATAAATTAACGTTTTGAGAACTGAGGTGCACGGCGTGCGCCTTTAAGTCCGTATTTTTTACGTTCTTTCATACGTGCGTCACGAGTCAGTAGACCGGCACGTTTTAGAGTTGAACGGTATTCCGGATCTGCTTCAAGCAAAGCGCGGGCGATACCGTGACGGATTGCTCCGGATTGACCGGATAAGCCGCCTCCATGAACGTTTACTAAAACGTCATAAGTACCAGCTGTTTCAGTCAAATTTAATGGTTGTTTGATATCTTCGATTAGAGCTGCAGATGGGATGTGCTCGCTGATTTCACGATTATTCACGATGATACGGCCTTCTCCTGGAACTAAACGCACACGCGCTACAGAGCTTTTACGACGGCCAGTACCGTAATATTGAACCTGTGCCAAATTGGTAACCTCCTTTTTAATTAACCGCGAAGTTCGTAAACTTCAGGTTTTTGTGCTTGGTGTGGATGCTCAGAACCACGGTATACGTTCAATTTTTTGAACATTTGACGACCTAGAGAACCTTTTGGAAGCATGCCTTTGATCGCAAGTTCAAGCATTTTCTCAGGGTAGTTTGTACGCATTTCAAGAGCAGTTCTTGATTTTAAACCGCCTGGATGTTGAGTGTGACGGTAGTAGATTTTGTCCGTTAACTTTTTACCAGTTAACTCGATTTTTTCAGCGTTGATGATGATCACATGATCTCCAGTGTCAACGTGTGGTGTGTAAGTTGGTTTATGTTTTCCGCGAAGGATAGATGCAACTTCTGTAGAAAGACGTCCTAGCGTCTTACCAGCAGCATCAACAACTAACCACTTGCGTTCAATATTACTTGCGTTAGCCATAGGTGTTGTACGCATTAAATTTCCCTCCTAAATAAATCTGCCATTTTCAATAAACTTCAATTACGTTCTATTTCAAAACACAATAAGTTTCCGGGGCTTATCGTGGGGTTGAAATACATACCATATGATATCTTATAACTTTCTGTACTCTCTGTCAAGAAAATGTTACACCTGGTTTAGTTGTCATAGATAACACGCCATAAATACAAGCCGTGCGCCGGTGCAGTGCGCCCTGCGGCATCACGGCTTCTGGCAAGAATCATCTTTTCAATGTCTCCAGGGGAAAATTTTCCGGTTCCTACATCAAGAAGCGTGCCGGCAATGATTCTAACCATGTTATACAAAAATCCGCTGCCCACAATCCTCATCTGCAGTCCGTCCCCTGTGTCAGACCATTCGAGTTCATAGACCGTTCTAACTTTGTCCTTCACTTCGGTTTTGGTTGCACAAAAGCTTGTGAAATCATGGGTTCCAACCAGAAAGCGGGAGGCTTCTTGGACTTTTTCCATATCAAGGTCATACGGAACATGGTATGCATAGTGGCGTTTAAAAACGTCCGGATGTCTGCCCCTGTAAATCATATACCGGTATTCTTTTCTTTTTGCAGAAAACCTCGCATGAAATTGATCATCGACAGCTTCCGCATTGTGGACCGATATATCATCAGGCAGCAGGGCATTCAAAGCATACGGCCATTTCGCCTCAGGGATGGATAGCGGACTGTCAAAATGAATCGTCTGTCCGACCGCGTGGACGCCGCTGTCGGTGCGCCCGGATGAAACAATAGGAATACGCTCCTTCGCTTTATGGAGCGTTTGCAGCGCTTTTTCAAGCTCATCCTGCACCGTTCTTTGACCAGGCTGCACTTGGTAGCCGTAAAAAAGGTGTCCGTCATATGAAATCGTACACTTCATTCTCATCGTCTATCACCTAAGTCCGCAATAAAATTAGCAATACGCCAAGACCAGCTAAAATGAGGAGCACGGAAGTATCCTTCCATTTCCACGTCAGCTGCCTGTATTTTGTACGGCCTTCCCCTCCCCTGTATCCTCGCGCCTCCATCGCAGTTGCAAGCTCTTCGGCTCTTTTAAAGGCACTGACAAACAGCGGAACAAGAAGAGGAACGATCGCTTTGACACGTTCTTTGACCGGGCCGTTCGTAAAATCAACGCCTCTTGCCATTTGCGCTTTCATGATCTTATCCGTCTCTTCGAGCAGAGTCGGTATAAATCTGAGGGAGATGGACATCATGAGAGCGAGTTCATGAACGGGAAGCTTTAATTTTTTAAACGGACCGAGCAAATGCTCCAAACCATCGGTCACTTCGATTGGAGTCGTCGTCAATGTTAAAATCGTTGTGATCATGATGAGGTAAACAAAGCGCAGCGAAATAAAAATCCCTTGAACAAGCCCCTGCTCATAAATTTTAAACAAGCCGAGATCGGCGAGAAGCGGCCCTTCCCTTGTCATAAAAATATGAAGCAGAAACGTAAACAGCACAATCCAGAACACGGGCTTCATCCCTTTTAAAAGGAATCGCACCGGAACGCCCGACAAAGCTGCGGCTGCGACCGTAAACAGGCCGAGCAGTGCATATGTTTCCGTATTATTCGCGAAAAAAACGATAAAGACAAAAAGGAAAATGGTTAACAGCTTTGTACGCGGATCAAGCCGGTGAATGATCGATGTCCCGGGTACATATTTGCCGATAATGATATTGTCCATCATAGGGCATTTTCCTCCTGAAAAAGAGCTTTAATTTCGGAGGCTGCTTCTTCAATCGTCAAGATCGGCGCTTTGAACGTAATGCCCAGCGTTTCTTCAAGACGTTTTTGGAATTTAATCGTTTCCGGCAAATCAAGCCCAAAGGCAGCGATATCGTCTTTCCTTGAAAAAAGCTCCCGCGGCGTCCCTTTTGCTTTGACCGTGCCTTTATGCATCACAATCAGTTCATCTGCATACGCCGCCGCATCTTCCATACTGTGGGTGACGAGAATCGTCGTCAGATTCCTCTGCTTATGGAGGCTGTAGAACATGTCCATGATCTCTTTGCGGCCTCTTGGGTCGAGCCCTGCCGTCGGTTCATCGAGGACGAGAACCTCCGGCTCCATCGCCAGCACTCCCGCAATGGCCACGCGGCGCATTTGCCCGCCGCTTAGTTCAAACGGGGACCTGTCGGACAGCTCCTCATCCAAACCTACAAGCTTCAGCATTTCCCTCGCCTTTTCTTCCGCCTTCTCCCGGCTCATGCCGAAATTGATCGGGCCGAATGAAATGTCCTTTAAAATTGTTTCTTCAAACAGCTGATGTTCAGGAAACTGAAAGACAATCCCGACCTTTTTCCGCAAAGCTTTTAAGTGTTTATTCTTTTTGCCTGCTTCGAGAACGTCCCCGCCGAGGCGTATCTGTCCTTTTGTCGGTTTTAAAAGCCCGTTCAGGTGCTGAAGCAACGTCGATTTTCCCGATCCTGTATGGCCGATCACTGCGACATAGCTTCCTTCTTTAATCACGGCGTTGACATCATAGATCGCAAGGCGTTCAAAAGGCGTTTTCATCTGGTATCGGTGCTCTACATCTTTGATTTCAATGTCCATAGCTCATTCACCAATCCTTCTTGTGTCAGATGATCGCCTTTCAAAGCCAGACCGCTTTCCTTCAGCATTTGGCTGAGCTGAAAAGAAAAAGGCAAATCAAGCCCGATTTTTATCAGGTCTTGATTCAGACGAAAGACTTCCTGCGGCGTGCCTTCGGCAAATTTTCTTCCGCCGTTCATGACGATGATCCGGTCGGCCTTAGCAGCTTCGTTTAAGTCATGTGTAATCGAAATGACCGTAACCATTCCCTGGTCTTTCAGCCTTCTGACCGTATCCAGCACTTCTTCCCGTCCCATCGGGTCGAGCATGGAAGTCGCCTCGTCGAGAATCATGATGTCAGGACGGGCGGCAAGCACTCCCGCAATCGCAACACGCTGCTTTTGCCCTCCAGAGAGATGGTGCGGCTCTTGATCGAGAAATTCTTGCATGTTCACCTGTTGAACGGCCCAATCCACCCTTTCCACCATGTCTTCTCTTGGAACTCCGTTGTTTTCTAAACCAAAAGCCACATCATCGCGGACGGTTGTCCCGACAAATTGGTTATCCGGATTTTGAAACACCATGCCGATTTTTTTTCGGACATCCCAGACCGTCTCTTCCGTCAGCTGAATACCGCCGACATCAATCGATCCTTCGTCAGGCAGGATCAGTCCGTTTAAAGCACGGGCGAGCGTCGACTTCCCTGAGCCGTTGTGACCTACGATCGCAAGCCATTCTCCTTTCGACACATGGAAAGATACATGATCAAGCGCAGGCCTGTCCGCATCTTTCTGGTAGCGAAACGTGATATCCTCTGCAGCTATTAATCGATCTTGATTCATTTGCCCGTCCGGCCTCCTCTCCTCTAAAGCTCTGCTTTTCTGACTATTCTTTTATCATAGAAAATTCCCCGGTATCTAAAAAAAGGGCATAGATCCAGTTAAAAACTGTCCCGCCCTTCTTTAGACACACAAAATATGTGATTAAACCAATTCGATGATAGCCATTGGTGCTCCGTCACCACGGCGAGGACCAAGCTTCATAATACGTGTGTATCCGCCTTGGCGCTCTTCATAACGAGGTGCTACATCAGAGAAAAGTTTTTGGAGTGCATCTTGGTCTTTCTCTGCATCTGCAACCTCATTGCGGATGTATGCAGCTGCTTGGCGGCGTGCGTGTAAATCTCCGCGCTTGCCAAGTGTAATCATTTTTTCTACAACAGAGCGAAGTTCTTTCGCGCGAGCTTCTGTTGTTTCGATTCTCTCGTTGATGATCAAGTCTGTTGTAAGATCACGCAGCATTGCTTTACGCTGTGCACTAGTGCGTCCTAGTTTTCTGTATGACATGTGGTGTCCCCTCCTTTATTGAAATACTCGATCTGAAATAAAAAACACACGAAAATCCTAGTTCACATGGAAACTAGTCAATCGTCTTTGCGAAGGCCAAGTCCAAGTTCTTCAAGTTTCGCTTTTACTTCTTCAAGCGACTTGCGACCCAGGTTGCGAACTTTCATCATATCTTCTTCAGTTTTGTTCGCAAGTTCTTGAACTGTATTGATTCCCGCACGCTTCAAGCAGTTGTAAGAACGGACTGAAAGATCGAGCTCTTCAATAGTCATTTCAAGAACTTTTTCTTTTTGGTCCTCTTCTTTTTCAACCATGATTTCAGCATGCTGAGCTTCGTCGGTCAAACCGACAAAAATATTAAGGTGTTCAGTCAAAATCTTTGAACCAAGCGCAATTGCTTCTTTTGGTCCAGTGCTTCCATCTGTCCATACGTCAAGCGTAAGTTTGTCATAGTTTGTAATCTGACCCACACGAGTATTCTCAACTTGATATGTTACACGAGAAACAGGTGTAAAGATGGAATCAATCGGGATGACCCCAATTGGCTGATCGTCTCTCTTATTCGAGTCAGCTGGTGTATACCCGCGACCTCTTTGAGCGGTTAAGCGAACTCGAAAACTCGCATTTTGGCCAAGAGTCGCAATGTGAAGATCAGGATTCAAAATCTCAACATCACTGTCGTGGGTAATATCAGCAGCTGTTACAACTCCTTCACCCTGTACATCAATCTCAAGCGTCTTCTCTTCTTCAGAGTAGATTTTCAGTGCAAGTTTTTTAATGTTTAAGATAATCGTTGTAACATCTTCAACGACGCCTTCGATCGTCGAGAATTCATGCAGTACACCATCTATTTGGATCGATGTTACAGCGGCACCAGGGAGTGAGGATAAAAGGATACGACGTAAGGAGTTACCCAAAGTTGTACCATATCCACGCTCAAGTGGCTCTACGACAAATTTACCATACTTGGCATCGTCGCTGATTTCAACCGTTTCGATTTTTGGTTTTTCAATCTCGATCATTTCATAAAACCCTCCTTCAAAACGTCGAAACCCCGGAAAGAATTTCTCTGATTCTATCCGAAATTCCCCATTGTTTAGTCCCGTATGTGCTCAGGCAACGAGTGTGCATTCGTTTTATAAATTAACTGTATCATAACCCATTATTGACAGGGACACAAAATCTATACAAACAAATTACACGCGGCGACGTTTTGGCGGACGGCATCCGTTATGAGGAACAGGCGTTACGTCTCTGATTGCTGTAACTTCCAGTCCAGCAGCTTGAAGTGCACGAATTGCAGCTTCACGGCCAGAACCAGGTCCTTTTACAGTAACTTCAAGAGTTTTAAGTCCATGTTCGATAGAACCTTTAGCAGCTGTTTCAGCGGCCATTTGCGCAGCAAACGGAGTGGATTTTTTAGAACCTTTAAATCCAAGAGATCCGGCGCTTGACCAAGAAAGAGCATTACCATGAACATCTGTGATAGTAACAATCGTGTTGTTGAAAGTTGAACGGATATGAGCAATTCCAGATTCAATATTCTTTTTCACGCGGCGTTTACGCGTGTTTGTTTTACGAGCAGCAGCCATTGTTTAATTACCTCCCTTGCTTATTTTTTCTTGTTAGCTACAGTACGACGCGGACCTTTACGAGTACGCGCGTTATTTTTAGTATTTTGACCGCGAACAGGCAATCCGCGACGATGACGAATTCCGCGGTAGCTTCCGATTTCGATCAGACGTTTGATGTTAAGAGACACTTCACGGCGAAGGTCACCTTCAACTTTCAATTTGTCAATCACGTCACGGATTTTACCAAGTTCTTCTTCAGTCAAATCACGAACGCGAGTATCTTCAGAAACTCCAGCTTCTTTTAAGATTTGCTGAGCCGTTGTACGACCGATTCCAAAGATGTATGTTAATGAAATAACAACACGTTTATCACGTGGGATATCTACACCAGCAATACGAGCCATCTCTCTCGCACCTCCTTAAAAATTATCCTTGTTTTTGTTTATGCTTTGGATTTTCACAGATCACCATTACTTTTCCTTTTCTGCGAATGACCTTACATTTTTCACAGATCGGTTTAACTGATGGTCTCACTTTCATGTGTTTCCAACCTCCTTCAATTTCCGGAGTGCTTTATTTGTAACGGTACGTAATTCTACCACGAGTTAAGTCATATGGAGATAATTCTACCGTAACTTTGTCTCCAGGTAAAATGCGAATGAAGTGCATGCGGATTTTACCAGATACGTGAGCCAAAACCGTATGACCATTCTCAAGTTCAACTTTGAACATTGCGTTTGGCAGCGTTTCGACTACAGTACCTTCCACTTCAATTACATCGTCTTTCGCCATTCAAGTGTTCTCCCTTCTTCAAATCAGTAACTTGCTCTCTGACAAATTTCAAAAGAGAAAATCTCAATTTTCCGTTTGTCACACGCCCTGTTTCGTTTATACTGTTCTGAACTTCCGGAGATACGCAATCATAAAAGGTTAAATGATTGATATTCTTTTTCTTAGGAGAATGAAATTTACGCTTTTCTCCGTCTGCTACCAGCACATGATGATGATCGACTATATCAATAACAACTGCGTATTGGTTCATTTCGCGGCCTTTTGCTATGCGTACGAACTGTCCAATTTCAGGTGTTTTCCGATACATCTCATTTCACCTAGGCTTTTGTCAGTATCTCAAAACCGGCTTCCGTTATGGCAATCGTGTGTTCAAAGTGAGCACACTTCTTCCCGTCCACAGTTACAACCGTCCAGTTGTCAGCCAATGTTTTGACATAGCGTGTGCCTGCATTGACCATCGGCTCAATGGCCAGGACCATGCCAGGCTTTAAACGCGGGCCTTTGTTCGGCGGACCGTAGTGAGGAATTTGCGGATCCTCATGAAGATCCTGCCCTACCCCGTGTCCTACATATTCCCTGACGACTGAAAATTGTTCGCTTTCGACATACGTTTGAATTGCGTGGGAAATATTCGACAAACGTTCTCCCGGTTTTGCTTCCTTCAAGCCTCTATATAAAGACTCCTCTGTCACATCCAGCAGCTTTTGATCATCATCGCTAATCGTACCCACTGGATAAGTCCATGCAGAGTCACCATGATAACCGTTCAGCTTCGCACCGATATCGATGCTGATGATGTCTCCGTCGCGAAGGACCCGTTTTCCCGGAATACCGTGCACGAGTTCTTCGTTGACCGAAACGCAAATGCTCCCGCGAAAACCATTATACCCTTTAAAAGACGGGATTGCACCTTGCTTTGTAATAAAACGTTCGGCAATTTGATCCAGTTCTTTTGTCGAGATGCCGGGTTTAATGTGCTTTTTCAGCTCCTGATGAGTTAAAGCGACAATTCTTCCGGCTTCCCGCATGATTTCGATTTCTCGGGGAGTTTTACAAATAATCATTTGTCCAGGCCTCCGAGAAGCTCCTTTATATCAGCGTAAACTTCATTGATGTGCTTCTGCCCGTCAATGTTTACGAGATATCCTTTATCCGCATAGAAATCGAGTAAAGGCTGGGTTTGCTTCATGTTGACCTCTAACCGTGTAGATACAGTAGCTTCATTATCGTCTTCACGCTGATAAAGCTCTCCTCCACACTTGTCGCATACATTTTCTTTCGCAGGCGGATTAAAGACTAAATGATAAGTTGCACCGCAGTTTCTGCAGATTCTGCGTCCTGTCAGACGTTCCATCAATGCATCTTTATCGACTTGAATGTTGATGACATGGTCAATCGACTTGCCAAGTCCTTTAAGAATTTCCTCAAGTGCTTCAGCTTGAGCGACTGTTCTCGGAAATCCGTCCAGAAGAAAACCTCCGTCACAATCATTCTTGCCAAGTCTCTCCCTGACAATACCAATTGTCACTTCATCCGGAACAAGCTCACCTTTATCAATGTATGATTTGGCTTCGAGTCCCAGATCCGTTTCTTCTTTCATCGCAGCGCGGAACATGTCTCCTGTTGAGATATGAGGTATCCCAAAATCTTCAACAATCCGTTCAGCCTGTGTCCCTTTACCGGCCCCAGGCAGTCCCATTAAGACTAAGTTCATTTCGGATTCCCCGTCCTCTCTATTTTAGAGGGAATGGGCGCGCCCCATTTCCTCTAGTGCTTCATAAATCCACGATAGTTTCGTTTTACCAGCTGGCTTTCAAGCTGCTTCATTGTTTCAAGTGCAACCCCGATGACAATCAGCAAACTTGTTCCACCAATTTGTGCAGATGAAGGCAGCCCAGCAATATTAACGAACAAGACAGGAAGAATGGCAATCACGGCCAAGAATATGGAGCCTACAAATGTAAGTCGATACAAAATGCTCGTAATTCTATCTTGAGTCATTTTTCCTGGACGAACTCCCGGAATATAGCCACCTTGTTTTTTAAGATTATCGGCCATTTGCTCAGGGTTTACCTGCACAAATGCATAGAAATAGGTAAAGGCGATGATCAACGCCGCATAAACTCCCATTCCGACCGGATGCGTGTAATCAAACGTTTTTTGAATCCAATTCGTGACGTCATTGGTACCAAAAAATGTTGCCACGGTCCGCGGAGTGGTGATAAATGCTACTGCAAAGATAACCGGAATAACTCCCGCCGGGTTAACCTTCAGCGGCAAGTGTGTAGACTGGCCGCCAGGAACCGGTGAACGGCCTGAACCTTTCGCATATTGAATTGAAATTTTTCTAACTGCCTGTTGGATGAAAATAACGCCAACGACAATCGCCAAAATCGCAACCAATATAACGACAACCTTTATGATTTGCAAGAATAACTGATCTCCAGCATCTACAAACTGCTGAGCGTAGATCTGATTAATCGTCTGCGGAATGCCGGCAACGATACCGGCGAAGATGATAATGGATATTCCGTTACCAACTCCATGAGACGTAATTTGTTCTCCCAGCCACATTAAAAAAGCAGTTCCAGCAGTTAGTACAACCGCAATAAGCAAATAAGTACCGACTCCAGGGTTTGTAATCAACGCGCCGCCGGCCATGTTGTTAAACCCGTAAGACATACCTAAAGCCTGGATAAATCCAAGAACGATTGTGAAGTACCTTGTGAACTGTGCTAGTTTTCGGCGACCAACTTCTCCTTGCTTAGACCATTCGGTAAACTTCGGCACAACATCCATCTGCAGGAGCTGAATGATGATTGAAGCTGTGATGTAAGGCATGATTCCCATTGCAAGAATGGAGAAGTTGAACAATGCACCGCCGCCAAATGTGTTTAGAATCCCAAATACGCTCATTTGATCCTGTGCCTTTAAAACTTCTGTGTTTACATGCGGCACAGGAATGAACGAACCGAGACGAAAGACGATAAGCATTAAAAGAGTGAAGATAATCTTATTCCGAATATCCTTCACACGCATAAAATTGGAGATTGTCTTAAACAAGTTAGATCACCTCAGCTGTACCGCCAGCAGCCTCAATTGCTTGTTTAGCAGAAGCGGAGAATTTATTGGCTTTAACAGTTAATTTCTTTTCTAATTGACCGTCGCCAAGAATTTTCACTCCAGATTTCAACTTGCTGATTACACCTGTTTCTAAAAGAAGTTCAGGAGTAACTTCCGTCCCTTCTGCAAAGCTGTTGAGTTTGTCTAGGTTGACTACAGCGAAATCCTTGCGGTTGATGTTTGTGAAACCGCGTTTAGGAAGACGTTGGAACAAAGGCATTTGTCCACCCTCGAATCCAGGACGTACACCGCCGCCAGAACGAGCGTTTTGACCTTTATGACCTTTACCTGCTGTTTTACCGTTACCAGAACCAATACCACGACCTACGCGGTTGCGCGTTTTACGTGAACCTTCTGCGGGCTTTAATTCATGAAGTTTCATTTGGACACCTCCTTAGCCTATCGTTTATTTTTAAAGTTCTTTAACAGAAACTAAATGAGATACTTTGTTAACCATACCGCGGATTGCAGCGTTGTCTTCATGAACGACAGTTTGGTTTGTTTTCTTTAAACCGAGCGTTCTTACAGTAATACGCTGATCTTCCGGGCGTCCGATTACACTGCGTTTGAGGGTAATTTCTAATTTAGCCATTAATGTTCCCTCCTTATCCTAACAGTTCTTCTACAGATTTTCCACGAAGCTTCGCAACGTCCTCAGCGCGTTTCAGCTCGCTTAAACCTTGGACTGTTGCACGGATCATGTTGATCGGTGTGTTAGAACCTAAAGACTTAGAAAGGATATCAGCTACACCTGCAAGCTCAAGTACCGCACGTACTGGGCCTCCAGCGATAACTCCCGTACCTTCAGAAGCAGGTTTTAACAAGATGTTTCCTGCACCGAAACGTCCGATGATTTCGTGTGGAATTGTAGTTCCAACCATTGGTACTTCGATCAAATTCTTTTTCGCATCTTCAACAGCTTTGCGGATCGCTTCTGGTACTTCTTGTGCTTTACCAGTACCGAATCCTACGTGTCCGTTTTTGTCACCGACAACGACTAGAGCTGCGAAGCGGAAACGACGACCACCTTTAACAACTTTCGCTACGCGGTTAACGGTAACTAAGCGTTCTTCTAACTCTAATTTGCTTGGGTCAATACGACGCATATTCATATGTCCCTCCTTCTTTTATTAAAATTCTAATCCAGCTTCGCGTGCAGCATCAGCCAATGCTTTTACACGTCCATGATAAAGGTAACCGCCACGGTCGAACACGACATTTGTGATACCTTTTTCAGAAGCGCGTTTTGCAACAAGCTCGCCAACTTTTGCAGCCGCAGACGTATCGCTGCCATTTTCAGCGTTAAAGTCTTTATCAAGAGTTGATGCACTCACAAGTGTAACACCGTTCACGTCATCGATCACTTGTGCGTAAATATGTTTGTTTGAACGGAAAACATTTAGACGAGGTCTCTCAGGGGTTCCTGAAAGCTTCGCGCGAACACGACCGTGTCTTTTAAGACGTGCAGCATTCTTGCTTGTTTTCGTAATCATCTGGGTCACTCCTTTCTCACATTAAGCGGTTTTACTTAGCAGATTTACCTTCTTTACGACGAACCATTTCTCCTTCATAGCGGATCCCTTTGCCTTTGTAAGGTTCTGGAGAACGTACAGCGCGAATGTTTGCAGCAGTAGCTCCAACACGCTCTTTATCTGTACCTTTTACAACCACTTTTGTTTGAGATGGAACTTCGATTTCAATTCCGTTTTCAGGAACGATTTCTACAGGGTGAGAGTATCCAACGTTCAAAACAAGTTTGTTTCCGGATTTAGAAGCACGGTAACCGACACCGACTAATTCCAAACCTCTTTCAAAACCTTTAGATACACCTTCAACCATGTTTCCGATGATGCTGCGAGTTGTGCCATGCAGCGCACGGTGTTCTTTATTATCTGAAGGACGCTCTACAGTAAGTACATTGTCCTCAATTTTAATCTTCATATCAGGATGAAACGTACGAGTTAATTCTCCTTTTGGTCCTTTCACGGTTACAGTGTTGTCGTTCAGAGTAACTGTAACGCCTGAAGGAATCTCAAGTAGCTTCTTACCTACACGAGACATACCAAACACCTCCATTCATGTTAAACTTCTTACCAAACGTATGCTAATACTTCTCCGCCAGCCTGTTTAGCGCGGGCTTCTTTATCTGTTAACACACCTTGTGATGTAGAAAGAATTGCGATTCCAAGTCCGTTCAGTACGCGAGGCACTTCGTTTGACTTAGCGTAAACGCGCAGACCTGGTTTGCTGATTCTCTTAAGGCCAGTGATGACACGCTCGTTGTTTTGTCCGTATTTCAAGAAAACACGGATGATACCTTGCTTGTTATCTTCAATGAATTCTACGTCACGGATGAAACCTTCTCTTTTCAAGATTTCAGCGATTTCTCTTTTCAACTTCGAAGCAGGAATTTCGAGCTTCTCATGACGTACCATGTTTGCATTACGAATTCGAGTCAGCATATCTGCAATCGGATCTGTCATAACCATTATTTAATAACCTCCTTCCCATAAACGGGGATTACCAGCTGGCTTTTTTAACGCCAGGAATTTGTCCTTTATATGCAAGTTCACGGAAACAAATACGGCAAAGTTTAAATTTACGAATAACAGAGTGCGGACGGCCGCAGCGTTCGCAGCGAGTGTACTCTTGTACTTTAAACTTCGGTGTGCGTTTTTGTTTCGCAATCATTGACTTTTTAGCCACGATTTCGCCTCCCTTTCATTGATTATTTCTGGAATGGCATACCTAATTGAGTTAACAGTTCACGAGCTTCTTCATCAGTGTTGGCAGTCGTTACGATAACGATGTCCATACCGCGAACTTTAGTTACCTTATCATAGTCAATTTCAGGGAAGATCAGCTGTTCTTTGATTCCTAGTGTGTAGTTTCCGCGACCGTCAAAAGATTTTTTTGAAATTCCGCGGAAGTCACGAACACGTGGTAAAGAAACAGAAATTAGTTTATCAAGGAAATCGTACATGCGCTCTCCGCGAAGAGTTACTTTCGCACCGATTGGCATTCCTTCACGAAGACGGAATCCAGCAATAGATTTCTTCGCACGAGTAACGACAGGTTTCTGACCAGCGATAAACGTTAGTTCTTCAACAGCGCTATCGATAGCTTTAGCGTTTTGAACAGCGTCACCAACACCCATGTTGATTACGATTTTTTCAATTTTAGGCACTTGCATCACAGATTTGTATTCGAACTTTTTCATTAATGCAGGTGTAATGTCTTTATTGTACTTTTCTTTAAGGCGGTTCATGAGATAGACCTCCCTTCCTTTATTACTAGTTATCTAGAACTTGCCCAGATTTTTTTGCAATACGAACTTTTTTGCCATTTTCCACTTTGTATCCTACGCGAGTCACTTCACCTGTTTTAGGATCGAGCGGCATTACGTTTGACACATGAATTGGCGCCTCTTGATTTAAAATTCCGCCTTGAGGGTTAGCTTGAGTCGGCTTTGAGTGCTTCTTCACCATGTTGACACCCTCAACGATTACGCGGTCTTTTTTAGGGAAAGCTGCAAGGATCACACCTTGTTTCCCTTTGTCTTTACCAGAGATAACCATTACTTTATCGCCTTTTTTAACATGCATCCTGATCGCACCTCCTTAGTCCGGCATTGATATCATTAAAGTACTTCTGGAGCTAGAGAAACAATTTTCATGAAGTTGTTATCACGAAGTTCACGTGCTACAGGTCCGAAGATACGAGTTCCGCGCGGGCTTTTGTCGTCACGGATGATAACACATGCATTTTCATCGAATTTGATGTAAGATCCGTCATTTCTGCGCGCGCCGCTCTTAGAACGTACGATTACAGCTCTTACGACCTCACCTTTTTTGACAACGCCTCCTGGTGTTGCTTGTTTAACCGTGCAAACAATGACATCACCAATGTTAGCTGTTTTGCGTCCAGAACCACCAAGCACCTTGATTGTTAATACTTCACGGGCACCAGAGTTATCAGCTACTTTTAAACGAGTCTCTTGTTGAATCATTATTTGTTACCTCCCTTCGGAAAAAGGTTTCCGAACTTTATTAGATAATAACAGCTTCTTCGACAACTTCAACTAGACGAAAACGTTTAGTCGCAGATAATGGACGAGTTTCCATGATCTTTACGATGTCTCCGATTTTAGCTTGGTTATTTTCATCATGTGCTTTGAATTTTTTAGAGTACTTTACGCGTTTACCGTAGAGTGAATGTTTTTTGTAAGTTTCTACAACAACAGTAATGGTTTTATCCATTTTGTCAGAAACAACACGTCCTTGGTAGACTTTGCGCTGATTGCGTTCGCTCATGTTTTAGAGAACCTCCCTCCGGAATTATTTGTTGGCAGCAATTTCTCTTTCCCGAATCACAGTTTTCATGCGCGCGATTGACTTGCGCACTTCACGAATGCGAGCAGTGTTTTCAAGTTGTCCTGTCGCTAATTGAAAGCGAAGATTGAAAAGTTCTTCTTTAAGAGACTTTACTTTTTGTTCAATTTCAGCAGTGGTAAGGTCACGAATTTCATTAGCTTTCATTTGATTCACCACCAATTTCTTCACGTTTTACGAACTTCGTTTTAATTGGCAATTTGTGAGATGCAAGACGAAGAGCTTCACGAGCGACTTCCTCAGACACACCAGAAATTTCAAATAAAACTTTGCCCGGTTTTACAACAGCTACCCATCCTTCAGGAGCACCTTTACCGGAACCCATCCGAACCTCTAGAGGCTTAGCTGTATAAGGCTTAGAAGGGAAAATTTTGATCCAAACTTTACCGCCACGTTTCATGTAACGAGTCATTGCGATACGCGCAGCTTCGATTTGACGGTTTGTAATCCAAGAAGCTTCTTGAGCCTGGATGCCGTATTCACCGAAATGCACTTCAGAGCCGCCTTTTGCACGGCCGCGCATTTTTCCGCGATGCTCTCTGCGATATTTAACGCGTTTTGGCATTAACATATTATTTTCCTCCTTCCTCAGTTTTCTTCTTAGTAGGAAGAACCTCTCCACGATAGATCCAGACTTTTACACCAAGCTTGCCGTAAGTTGTGTCAGCTTCAGATGTAGCATAGTCGATGTCTGCACGAAGTGTGTGCAATGGAACAGTTCCTTCACTGTAGTATTCAGAACGAGCGATGTCTGCACCGCCAAGACGACCGGAAACCATTGTTTTAACTCCTTGTGCACCAGCGCGCATTGTGCGTTGGATTTGTTGCTTTTGCGCACGACGGAAAGAGATACGGTTTTCCAATTGACGAGCGATGTTATCAGCAACTAGCTGAGCATCAAGATCAGCTCTTTTGATTTCAAGAATGTTAATGTGTACACGCTTGCCAGTAAGGCTGTTAAGGGCTTTGCGAAGCGCTTCGACTTCAGAACCGCCTTTACCGATAACCATACCAGGCTTAGCTGTGTGGATCGTAATATTTACACGGTTTGCCGCACGCTCGATTTCCACTTTAGAAACAGAAGCGTCAGACAGGCGTTGATTAATAAATTCACGGATTTTTAGATCTTCGTGAAGGAAGTCAGCGTAATCTTTGCCAGCGTACCACTTAGATTCCCAATCACGTATAACACCAATACGAAGACCGACTGGATTTACCTTTTGACCCACGAGTTATCCCTCCTTCTTTTCTGATACAACAATAGTAATGTGGCTCGTACGTTTGTTGATTTGGCTTGCACGTCCCATAGCGCGCGGACGGAATCTTTTCAACGTAGGGCCTTCGTTCACGTAAGCTTGAGTAACAACCAGGTTGTTTGCATCCATTTCGTAGTTGTGCTCAGCGTTAGCGATAGCAGATTTTAAAACTTTTTCAATAATCGGGGAAGCAGCTTTTGGCGTAAGGTTTAAGATCGATACTGCTTCACCTACTTGCTTGCCTCGAATCAGGTCCATTACTAGACGTGCCTTACGAGGAGCAATACGGACTGTTCTTGCGACAGCTTTAGCTTGTTGCATTTAAAAGCCTCCTCTCATTAGCGTCTTGTTTTTTTGTCATCACTAGCATGACCTTTGTAAGTGCGTGTCGGTGCGAATTCACCCAACTTGTGACCTACCATATCTTCAGAGATGTAAACAGGCACATGTTTGCGTCCATCATAGACTGCGATTGTGTGACCGATAAATTGCGGGAAAATAGTAGAACGGCGAGACCAAGTTTTCACAACTTGTTTCTTATCCGCTTCATTTAATTTCTCGATTTTTGTCATTAGATGATCATCGACAAATGGTCCTTTTTTTAAGCTGCGAGCCATTTTGGAACCTCCCTTCGTGATTGCACTACGGTCCGATATGAACCGTAGACAACCCCGTTATTTATTTTTACGACGACGTACGATAAATTTATCTGATTTGTTCTTTTTCTTACGAGTTTTGAATCCAAGAGTTGGTTTACCCCATGGAGACATAGGTGATTTACGTCCGATCGGAGCGCGTCCTTCACCACCACCGTGCGGGTGATCGTTAGGGTTCATAACAGAACCGCGAACTGTAGGACGGATGCCTTTCCAGCGTGAACGTCCTGCTTTACCGATGTTGATCAGTTCGTGCTGTTCGTTACCTACTTGACCGATAGAAGCACGGCAAGCAGAAAGAATCATGCGAACTTCACCGGAGTTCAGACGTACAAGAACGTATTTTCCTTCTTTACCAAGAACTTGAGCAGATGTACCAGCTGAACGTACAAGCTGTCCGCCTTTTCCAGGTTTCAATTCAATGTTGTGCACGACTGTACCAACAGGGATGTTGATCAGTGGAAGTGCGTTACCTACTTTAATGTCAGCTTCTGGTCCTGACATGATTTCAGTTCCTACTTGAAGGCCCTTAGGAGCCAGGATGTAGCGTTTTTCTCCGTCTACATAGTTAATTAGAGCAATGTTAGCTGAACGGTTTGGATCGTACTCAACTGTAGCAACGCGTCCAGGTATACCATCTTTATCGCGTTTGAAGTCGATAATACGGTATTGGCGTTTATGTCCGCCGCCTTGATGACGTACAGTTAATTTACCTTGGTTGTTGCGTCCGCCTTTTTTGTGAAGCGGGGCAAGCAAGGATTTTTCCGGCTGATCTGTCGTGATTTCCGCGAAATCAGACGTAGTCATGCCGCGACGTCCGTTAGAGGTCGGTTTGTACTTTTTAATCGCCATTTTGAATTTCCCTCCTTCTTTTTACAAGTGATTAAGCTTCAAAAATTTCGATTTCTTTGCTGTCTTCAGTAAGCTTAACAATCGCTTTTCTGCGTTTGTTTGTCATACCAGAGTAGCGGCCGACACGTTTGAATTTCCCTTTGTAGTTCATGATGTTGACTTTTTCAACTTTCACTCCAAAGATTTGCTCAACAGCGTCTTTCACTTCTGTTTTGTTAGCTCTTACGTCTACTTCAAACGTATATTTTTTCTCAGTCATTAAATCAGCAGAACGTTCAGTAATGACGGGGCGCTTTAGAACATCACGAGGATCTTTCATTATGCAAGCACCTCCTCTACTTTTTCAACCGCTGCTTTCGTGATCACAAGCTTCTCATGACCGACAACATCGAGGACGTTGATTCCGTTAGCTTCAACAACAGTAACTCCTGGAAGGTTACGAGCAGATAGTTCAACTGTCTCGTTTGCATCCGCAGTTACGATTAAAGCTTTCTTCTCGATAGACAGACCTTTAAGGATAGCTGCCATTTCTTTTGTTTTAACCGCATCAAGATTAAGATCTTCAAGAACGATCAAGTTGTTGTCATTCACTTTAGAAGACAATGCTGATTTGATAGCCAAGCGGCGAACTTTTTTCGGTAATTTATATGCATAGCTGCGTGGTGTAGGACCGAATACGATACCACCTCCGCGCCATTGCGGTGAACGGATAGATCCCTGACGAGCACGGCCGGTACCTTTTTGACGCCAAGGTTTGCGACCTCCGCCACGTACTTCCGAACGATTTTTTACTTTATGAGTTCCTTGACGTAAGGAAGCTCTTTGCATAAGAATAGCGTCGAATACTACGCTCTCATTTGGCTCGATTCCAAATACAGAGTCGTTTAATTCGATATCACCAGCAGTAGAACCGTTTTGGTTATATAAAGCTACTTTTGGCATGATCAATTTCCTCCTTTCCTAAGAGAATTATTTAGATTTAACAGCGCTTTTAACAGCGACTAATGATTTTTTCGCACCAGGAACGTTACCTTTAACTAAAAGAAGATTGCGCTCTGCATCCACTTTTACGATTTCAAGGTTTTGAACAGTGATTTGCTCTCCGCCCATACGTCCAGGCAACAGCTTTCCTTTGAATACACGGTTAGGGTCTACCGGTCCCATTGAACCAGGACGGCGATGGTAGCGTGAACCGTGAGACATAGGTCCGCGAGATTGTCCGTGGCGTTTGATAGCACCTTGGAAACCTTTACCTTTCGATGTTCCTGTTACATCTACGACTTCTCCGTTAGAGAAAATATCAACTTTGACTTCCTGACCAACTTCATACGCATCCATATCCACTCCGCGTAATTCTTTAACGAAGCGCTTAGGAGCAGTTTCCGCTTTTGCAACGTGTCCTTTTTCTGGTTTGTTGGCAAGCTTCTCACGCTTGTCGTCAAAACCGATCTGAATCGCTTCATAGCCGTCGTTTTCAGAAGTTTTCTTCTGAAGTACAACGTTAGGAGCAGCTTCGATAACAGTTACCGGAATAAGATCACCGTTTTCTGCGAAAACTTGCGTCATACCAATTTTTCTTCCTAAGATTCCTTTGGTCATTCGTCACACCTCCTATAAAAATCATTCTATATTTTAGATTAAAGTTTAATTTCGATATCGACACCAGATGGTAAATCTAATCGCATTAGAGCATCGACAGTTTGTGGTGTTGGGTTCACAATGTCGATTAAACGTTTATGTGTACGCATTTCGAATTGCTCACGAGAATCTTTGTATTTGTGCACCGCACGAAGGATTGTGTAAACTGATTTCTCAGTTGGCAACGGAATCGGACCAGAAACGCTGGCTCCGGAACGTTTAGCCGTTTCAACAATCTTCTCAGCAGATTGATCAAGGATTCTATGATCATACGCTTTTAAACGAATACGAATTTTTTGTTTTGCCATTATTTTCCCTCCTTTTCGCCTACTTACATTAGACAATTCTCCGTGAGAAAAACCTGAATCACCTTGCCATGGCAAAGCGGCCGGGTGTGTCAGCAACCTCTCACTTCATCGCAGTCAAAGACCAACATGCACTATTATACAAAATTTATAGGCATGATGCAAGGTAATATTGAATATTACCGGCTTTTGCACACTTTTTTTATTATACAGATTCCAGCAAGGATAATCAAGGACTTCAGGACAAATAAAAAACGAGACCCGGTCGGATCTCGTTTTTTATTTTATAAGTATTATTCAGTGATAGAAGATACTACGCCAGAACCAACTGTACGTCCGCCTTCACGGATAGAGAAGCGAGTTCCGTCTTCGATCGCGATTGTTGAAATCAATTCAACAGTCATTTCGATGTTGTCTCCAGGCATAACCATTTCTACGCCTTCTGGAAGCTGAATGATACCCGTTACGTCAGTTGTACGGAAGTAGAACTGAGGACGGTAGTTAGAGAAGAATGGAGTGTGACGTCCACCCTCTTCTTTAGAAAGAACGTAAACTTCAGCTTTGAACTTTTTATGTGGAGTGATTGTACCTGGTTTAGCAAGTACTTGACCACGTTGGATATCTTCACGAGATACACCGCGAAGAAGTGCACCGATGTTGTCTCCAGCTTCTGCATAGTCAAGAAGCTTACGGAACATTTCAACACCTGTAACAGTTGTTTTGCTGTTTTCTTCTTGAAGACCGATGATTTCAACTTCGTCACCGACTTTAACTTGTCCGCGCTCTACGCGTCCAGTAGCAACTGTTCCACGACCTGTGATTGAGAATACGTCCTCAACAGGCATCATGAATGGCTTTTCAGTATCGCGCTCTGGAGTTGGGATGTATTCGTCAACTGCATCCATCAGTTCGAAGATTTTAGCTTCGTATTCAGCGTCACCTTCAAGAGCTTTAAGTGCAGAACCTTTGATAACTGGTACATCGTCACCAGGGAACTCATACTCAGAAAGAAGATCGCGAACTTCCATTTCAACTAGCTCAAGAAGCTCTTCGTCGTCTACCATGTCGCATTTGTTCAAGAATACTACGATGTAAGGCACACCTACGTTACGAGAAAGAAGGATGTGCTCACGAGTTTGTGGCATTGGACCGTCAGCAGCAGATACAACAAGGATCGCTCCGTCCATTTGCGCAGCACCAGTGATCATGTTTTTAACATAGTCAGCGTGTCCTGGGCAGTCAACGTGTGCATAGTGACGAGTTTCTGTTTCGTACTCAACGTGTGCAGTAGAGATTGTGATACCGCGCTCACGCTCTTCTGGAGCACCGTCGATTTGGTCGTATGCCATAGCAGTACCTTTACCAGATTTCTTATGAAGCACAGTTGTGATAGCAGCTGTTAATGTAGTTTTACCATGGTCAACGTGTCCAATTGTACCAATGTTGGCATGTGATTTGGAACGGTCGAATTTTTCTTTAGCCATTCTGAAAATCCTCCTTAAAAAGGTTAGTTTTTGTTATATAGAGTGATAGAAAGTGAAAGCGATGTTTCACTTTCTCATCTTACAATAGTATTTATACTTTAATGAAGAGGCAAAATCAATTATTCACCTTGATTTTTTTTGATGATCTCATCAGCAATGCTCTTAGGCACTTCTTCGTAATGGTCAAAGACCATTGTGAACGTACCGCGTCCTTGTGTGTTTGAACGGAGAGCCGTAGCGTAACCGAACATTTCAGAAAGTGGAACCATCGCGCGAACGACTTGAGCGTTTCCGCGTCCTTCCATACCTTCTACGCGACCGCGGCGTGATGTAATATCACCCATGATGTCTCCCATGTATTCTTCTGGGATAACGACTTCAACTTTGGAGATCGGCTCAAGAATAACCGGGTTACACTTGCTTGCCGCGTTTTTAAGCGCCATTGAAGCAGCGATTTTAAACGCCATTTCGTTTGAGTCGACGTCATGGTAAGAACCGTCAAACAATTTCGCTTTGATGTCGATAACAGGGTAACCTGCGACTACACCGTTTTGAAGTGAATCTTCAAGTCCTGCTTGAACAGCCGGAATGTATTCACGAGGAACGACACCACCGACAATTGCGTTTTCGAACTCAAAGCCTTTTCCTTCTTCGTTTGGAGAGAATTCGATCCAAACGTGTCCGAACTGTCCGCGTCCACCAGACTGACGTACGAATTTACCTTCAACTTGCGCGCTCGCACGGAATGTTTCACGATACGCAACTTGAGGAGCACCAACGTTGGCTTCAACTTTAAATTCGCGTTTCATACGGTCAACGATGATATCAAGGTGAAGCTCACCCATACCGCCGATAATCGTTTGACCTGTTTCAGGGTCAGTATGCGCACGGAATGTTGGATCCTCTTCAGCCAATTTAGCCAGTGCAGTAGACATTTTGTCTTGGTCAGCCTTAGATTTAGGCTCGATTGCAACGTGGATAACAGGCTCAGGGAATTCCATAGATTCAAGAATAACAAGGTTTTTCTCGTCGCAAAGCGTGTCCCCTGTAGTCGTGTCTTTCAAACCTACAGCAGCAGCGATATCCCCTGCGTACACAGTAGAGATTTCTTCACGGCTGTTGGCGTGCATTTGCAGGATACGTCCGACGCGCTCACGTTTGCCTTTTGTTGAGTTTCTTACGTATGAACCGGAATCAAGTGTTCCTGAGTACACACGGAAGAACGTCAATTTACCAACGTAAGGGTCAGTCATAACTTTAAATGCAAGCGCTGAGAAAGGTGCGTCGTCAGAAGACTCACGAGTAACCTCTTCCTCAGAATCAGGCAGAGTACCTTTGATTGCCGGTACGTCAGTTGGAGCTGGCAGGTAGTCAAGAACTGCGTCAAGCACTAATTGAACACCTTTGTTTTTGAAAGCTGATCCACAAAGAACCGGATAGAACTCCACGTTACAAGTTCCTTTGCGGATTGCCGCTTTCAGCTCGTCAACTGTGATTTCTTCGCCTTCCAAGTACTTCATCATAAGCTCTTCATCAAGCTCAGCAACAGCTTCAATCAAGCTGGCGCGAAGCTCTTCAGCTTTGTCTTTGTACTCGGCAGGGATTTCACGCGCATCAGAGCGTGTTCCAAGATCATCTTCATAGTAGTACGCAACGTTTTCTACAAGGTCGATGATCCCTTCGAAATTGTCTTCGGCACCAATCGGTAATTGGATCGCGTGAGCGTTCGCCTCAAGACGGTCTTTAAGAGTTCCTACAGAGTAAAGGAAGTCCGCACCCGTTTTGTCCATCTTGTTGACAAATACGATACGAGGTACTCCGTAAGTTGTTGCCTGACGCCAAACTGTTTCAGTTTGCGGCTCAACGCCTGATTGTGCGTCAAGAACGGCAACGGCACCATCAAGTACGCGCAGGGAACGTTCAACCTCAACTGTGAAGTCTACGTGTCCTGGTGTGTCGATGATGTTTACGCGGTAACCTTTCCACTGTGCAGTTGTTGCAGCGGATGTGATTGTGATACCGCGTTCTTGTTCCTGCTCCATCCAGTCCATTTGGGAAGCCCCTTCATGAGTTTCACCAATTTTATGGATACGGCCTGTGTAGAACAAGATACGTTCAGTTGTTGTCGTTTTACCGGCATCGATGTGAGCCATGATTCCGATATTACGAGTTTTTTCTAAGGAGAACTCTCTTGCCATTGGGTCTTTTCTCCTTCCTTCTTAGGGAATAATATTTTGTCGTGTGAGATTACCAGCGATAGTGAGCGAACGCTTTGTTTGCTTCAGCCATCTTATGAGTATCTTCACGTTTCTTAACAGCTGCACCAGTGTTGTTAGCTGCATCAAGGATTTCGTTAGCTAAACGCTCTTCCATCGTTTTTTCTCCGCGAAGACGAGCGTAGTTTACTAACCAGCGAAGTCCAAGAGTCGTACGGCGTTCAGGACGAACCTCTACAGGTACTTGGTAGTTTGCACCACCTACACGGCGTGCTTTAACTTCAAGCACTGGCATAATGTTCTTCAATGCTTGTTCGAAAACCTCCATTGCATCGTTGCCGGTACGTTCTTTAATAATATCGAATGACTTGTATAGGATTGTTTGAGCTTTACCTTTTTTACCGTCGATCATCATTTTGTTGATCAAACGAGTAACCAGTTTAGAGTTGTAAAGCGGATCAGGTAAAACATCTCTTTTTGCTACAGGACCTTTACGTGGCATCTGATTATCCTCCCTTCTCTTGTTACGGGTTTACAGTAAGCAGAGGGATTTCACGGTTCAGCTGCCGGGATCAAACCAGCGCTAGGCGCGAAAAGCCTGATGCCCTTAACAGCATTGCCAGAACTCCTTGCTTTTAAAAACCCTTTTATTTGTATTTAAACGGAATTATTTTTTCTTAGGACGTTTTGTACCGTATTTAGAACGGCCTTGTGCACGGTTTTCAACTCCGGCAGTATCAAGCGCGCCACGCACGATGTGGTAGCGTACCCCCGGTAAGTCTTTTACACGTCCACCGCGGATCAATACGACACTGTGCTCTTGCAGGTTGTGTCCGATACCAGGAATGTAGGCCGTAACCTCGATTCCGTTAGTTAAACGAACACGGGCATATTTACGAAGCGCCGAGTTCGGCTTCTTCGGTGTCATTGTACCGACACGGGTACATACTCCGCGTTTTTGTGGTGAAGATACGTTAGTGTGCTCTTTCTTGAAGCTGTTGTATCCTTTGTTAAGTGCTGGAGACTTAGAATTTTCAACTTTGCTTACGCGTCCTTTGCGGACTAGCTGATTAATTGTAGGCATTTTGTAATTCCTCCCTTCATCATGTTTTATAACCCACATACCCAGGTGGTTCATTTAAAAGCAAAAAACAATGCCTTTGCATAAAAGCAAAAACAACGAGTACGTTATTGAATAATGGCAACAGCTGCAGCTCCGACTTCAATTCCGCAGGCTTTGCCGAGCTTTTTCATGGACTCTGCCATTGAGACGGGAATCCCTTGTTCATTTGCCAGGTTAATAACATCTGACGTCAGAAAAGGATCAGCGTCTTTTGCTACGACGACTTCCTTAACAGAATTGCGCTTCAGCGCTTTGACTGTCTGCTTCGTACCGATAATAATAGATTGAGCCTGTGATACTTTATCATAAGACATCATATATCCTCCAAAGTAACAGGTTTAAATTGAGCACCTTGGTTATATTATCATCCTGAAAGAAGGATGTCAACACATGATGACAATTTTTAGTGACATCCTTCTTTAGGATTTTTTCATTTATTCAGCCGGAACCATTTCATCAGATGATTGGACTTGCAATACCGGCTTCACTTTACGGTAGTTCAGCATACCCGTTCCAGCAGGAACAAGCTTACCGATGATAACATTCTCTTTCAGGCCGAGAAGCTCATCGCGTTTTCCTTTGATTGCTGCATCTGTCAGGACACGTGTTGTTTCCTGGAATGACGCGGCAGACAGGAAGGAATCCGTTTCAAGCGATGCTTTGGTGATACCGAGAAGCACCGGACGGCCTGTTGCAGGGCGTTTGCCTCCGAGCAGAACTTTTTTGTTCGCTTCGGTAAACTGGTGAATATCGAGCAGCGTGCCTGGCAGCACTTCCGTGTCGCCGGCATCGATGACACGCACTTTGCGAAGCATCTGGCGAACCATAACCTCGACGTGCTTATCCCCGATTTCAACCCCTTGCATACGATAAACCTTCTGCACTTCATGAAGGAGGTATTCTTGCACCGTCGTGATGTCAGTAACTTTCAGAAGCTCTTTCGGATCAACCGAACCTTCTGTCAGCACCTGGCCACGGGAAATTTTCTCTCCTTCAGTGACTTTCAGGCGCGCGTTGTAAGGCGCCGTATATGAACGGCTTTCGACTTCGCCCTGAACGACGATTTCCTGCTGTTTGTCACGCACTTCATTGATTTCAGCTACGACACCGTCAATTTCAGAGATCGTCGCTTGACCTTTAGGGTTTCGCGCTTCAAACAATTCCTGGATACGCGGCAAACCTTGTGTAATATCGTCTCCGGCAACCCCGCCCGTATGGAAGGTACGCATTGTTAACTGTGTACCCGGCTCACCAATGGACTGGGCAGCGATGATTCCGACTGCTTCCCCGACTTCGACGTCGGTTCCTGTTGCCAGGTTGCGGCCGTAGCATCGTTTACATACACCATGTGACGTATTACATGTAAATGCGGAGCGGATCCACACTTCTTCAATGCCTGCTTCGACAATTTCGAGCGCTTTATCTTCGTCGATCAGCTCGTTTTCATCCACAAGCACTTCACCTGTTTCCGGATGTTTAACAGGTTTTCTCGCGAATCGGCCGACAAGACGCTCTTCAAGACGCTCGATCACTTCTGTGCCTTCCGTGATGGCTTTGGCAAGAATACCTCGGTCTGTGCCGCAGTCAGTCTCACGAATGATGACGTCTTGGGCTACGTCTACGAGACGGCGTGTCAGGTAACCTGAGTCGGCTGTCTTCAGAGCCGTATCCGCAAGACCTTTACGCGCACCGTGAGTAGAGATAAAGTACTCGAGTACCGTTAAACCTTCGCGGAAGCTTGACTTGATCGGAAGTTCGATGATCCGTCCAGCCGGGTTGGCCATCAGACCGCGCATACCCGCAAGCTGCGTAAAGTTTGATGCGTTACCCCGGGCTCCGGAATCACTCATCATGTAGATCGGGTTGATTTCATCCAGGGATTTCATCAGCTTGCCTTGGATCGTATCTTTAGCTGCACTCCAGATGGAAATGACCCGTTCATAACGCTCTTCTTCAGTAATCAGACCACGTCTGAACTGCTTCATGACGTTATCAACTTTTCCTTGCGCTTCTTCAAGGATTTCCTGTTTGTCGTCCAATACGACGATATCGGAAACACCGACCGTAATTCCGGCTTTTGTCGAATATTTAAATCCAAGGTTTTTCATGCGGTCAAGCATTTTTGATGTTTCTGTAATATGGAATCTTTTGAAGATCTCCGCAATGATTTTACCCAAAATGCCTTTTTTGAACGGCTGGTTGATTTCCTGGTTCTTAATGGCTTCTTTAACATCTGCACCGTAATCCAAGAAGAAACGGTCAGGTGTTTTTTCTTCAATGTTGCTCTTCGTCGGTTCGTTCATGTATGGGAACGACGGCGGAAGAATCTCGTTGAAGATCAGTTTTCCGACAGTTGTAACGAGCAGCTTGGAACGCTGTTCTTCGGTAAATGTTTCATTTTTCAGGGAGTTAACCGCAACGGCTACTCTCGTATGCAAATGAACATATCCGTTTTGATACGCAAGAAGCGCTTCATCCGTATCTTTGAAAACCATACCTTCGCCGACTGCGCCTGGGCGTTCTAGCGTCAGATAGTAGTTTCCAAGCACCATATCCTGAGACGGCGTAACGACCGGTTTTCCGTCTTTAGGGTTCAGGATGTTTTGTGCGGCAAGCATCAAGATGCGCGCCTCAGCTTGCGCTTCTGCTGATAAAGGAACGTGAACCGCCATTTGGTCACCGTCAAAGTCAGCGTTGTATGCCGTACATACAAGCGGATGAAGACGGATGGCACGGCCTTCGACAAGCGTTGGTTCAAACGCTTGAATACCTAATCTGTGAAGCGTAGGTGCACGGTTGAGAAGCACAGGGTGTTCTTTGATAACTGATTCAAGGACATCCCAGACTTCCGGCTGAACGCGCTCAATTTTACGCTTCGCACTCTTAATGTTGTGGGCAAGACCTTTTTCAACAAGCTCTTTCATGACGAATGGCTTGAACAGTTCCAGCGCCATTTCTTTCGGAAGACCGCATTGATACATTTTCAGGTTCGGACCTACGACGATAACCGAACGGCCTGAGTAGTCAACACGTTTACCGAGAAGGTTTTGACGGAAACGGCCTTGTTTACCTTTCAGCATGTGAGAAAGGGATTTTAACGGTCTGTTTCCCGGACCTGTAACAGGACGGCCTCTGCGTCCGTTATCGATCAGCGCGTCCACGGCTTCTTGAAGCATGCGCTTTTCGTTTTGAACGATAATGCTTGGCGCTCCAAGATCCAAAAGACGTTTTAAACGATTGTTACGGTTGATGACACGGCGGTACAAATCGTTCAGATCGGAAGTTGCAAAACGTCCACCGTCAAGCTGTACCATCGGTCTCAGCTCAGGCGGAATGACCGGAAGAACGTCGAGGATCATCCAGGACGGCTTATTTCCGGAGTTGCGGAATGCTTCCAATACTTCCAAGCGTTTGATCGCACGTGTGCGGCGCTGTCCTTGTGACGTTTTAAGCTCTTCTTTCAGCATATCCACTTCTTTATCGAGGTCGATATCTTGAAGGAGCTTATGAATCGCTTCAGCACCCATTGATGCCTGGAATTTATTTCCGTATTTATCAAGGTACGCCCGGTACTCTTTTTCAGAAAGAAGCTGTTTTTTCTCAAGCGGTGTATTGGCCGGATCTGTTACGACATAAGAAGCAAAGTAAATGACTTCTTCCAATGCGCGCGGAGACATATCCAGCACAAGACCCATACGGCTCGGGATTCCTTTAAAATACCAGATGTGAGAAACAGGGGCTGCCAGCTCGATATGCCCCATTCTCTCACGACGGACTTTAGCCCGGGTTACTTCAACTCCACAACGGTCGCAGACTACGCCTTTATAACGAACCCGCTTGTACTTTCCGCAGTGGCATTCCCAGTCCTTTTGAGGACCGAAAATGCGCTCGCAGAATAGACCATCTTTTTCAGGTTTCAAAGTACGATAGTTGATTGTTTCAGGCTTTTTCACTTCTCCGTAAGACCATGAACGGATTTTGTCAGGTGAAGCGAGACCGATGTTCATATACTCAAAATTGTTCACATCCAGCAAGGGGCCTACCTCCCTTTTTATCTTCGGGTTATACCCTGTCACTTGCGTATAAAATTCGTTTATTCTTTTGTGACGACATCGCGCTCTGCGTCAGCAGAAACGAATTCTTCAGACTCTTCATCATTCGGCAGAGAAAGCCCTTCGTTTTGTTTCGCGTCTTCGTCGTCTTCCAAGTCTCTCATTTCGATTTCTTCTTCGTCGCTTGATAGGATTTTGACGTCCATACCTAAGCTTTGAAGCTCTTTGATCAATACTTTGAACGATTCCGGAACACCAGGTTCTGGAACATTGTCGCCTTTTACGATGGCTTCGTATGTTTTCACACGGCCTACGACATCATCCGATTTAACAGTCAGGATTTCTTGAAGTGTATATGCTGCACCGTAAGCTTCAAGCGCCCAAACTTCCATCTCTCCAAAACGCTGTCCACCGAACTGCGCTTTACCTCCGAGAGGCTGCTGGGTAACGAGTGAGTAAGGACCTGTAGAACGCGCGTGCAATTTGTCGTCAACCATGTGAGCCAATTTGATCATGTACATGATGCCGACAGACACCCGGTTGTCAAACGGCTCCCCAGTTCGGCCGTCGTAAAGGACTGTCTTTGCGTCCCTTGACATGCCGGCTTCTTCAAGCGTTTCCCACACATCTTCTTCGCGGGCACCGTCAAATACCGGCGACGCGACATGCAGACCGAGACGGCGTGCAGCCATACCAAGGTGCAGCTCCAACACCTGCCCGATGTTCATACGCGATGGTACGCCCAGCGGGTTTAACATGATGTCAATCGGTGTTCCGTCAGGCAGATACGGCATATCTTCCTCAGGAAGGATTTTCGAAATAACACCTTTGTTCCCGTGGCGTCCGGCCATTTTGTCCCCTTCAGAAATTTTACGCTTCTGAACGATGTAAACGCGGACGAGCTGGTTAACGCCCGGAGGCAGTTCGTCTCCGTCTTCGCGGTTGAACACTTTTACATCAAGGATGATACCGCCGCCTCCGTGAGGCACACGCAGCGACGTATCGCGGACTTCACGCGCTTTTTCGCCGAAGATGGCGTGAAGCAGGCGCTCTTCTGCAGTAAGCTCTGTAACACCTTTAGGCGTTACTTTACCAACAAGAAGATCTCCGTCTTTTACTTCAGCACCGACACGGATAATTCCGCGTTCATCGAGATTGCGAAGAGCGTCTTCACCGACGTTTGGAATATCACGTGTAATTTCTTCAGGTCCGAGTTTTGTATCCCGGGCCTCTGATTCGTATTCCTCAATATGAATAGACGTGTATACGTCGTCTTTTACAAGGCGTTCGCTCATGATGATGGCATCCTCGTAGTTGTAGCCATCCCATGTCATAAAGCCGACCATGACGTTGCGTCCAAGGGCAAGCTCACCTTTTTCCATAGACGGACCGTCAGCTAAAATTTCACCTTTTACAACCTCATCACCGACGCTTACGATCGGACGCTGGTTGTAGCAAGTTCCCTGGTTGGAACGAACAAACTTCAGCAGGCTGTATTTATCAAGGTTTCCTTTGACTTTCTGGCCGTCGACTTCTTCATAACGGCGCACCCAGATGTTTTTCGCTTCCACCCGTTCAACGATTCCAGGATGGCGGCAAATAACAGCGGCACCGGAGTCTTTTGCAGATACATACTCCATTCCGGTTCCGACGATCGGAGATTCAGGCTGCATAAGAGGTACAGCCTGCCGTTGCATGTTCGCTCCCATTAGGGCGCGGTTTGAGTCATCGTTTTCCAAGAATGGAATACATGCAGTCGCGGCAGAGACAACCTGTTTAGGCGAAACGTCCATATAGTCGACGCGGTCTTTCGGAACAACGGTGTTCTCCCCTCTGAAACGGGCGACGATGCTGTCATCCACAAAAGATCCGTCATCATTCAGACGTGCGTTAGCCTGGGCAACGACATAGTTGTCTTCTTCATCAGCTGTCAAGTAATCGATTCTCGGCGTTACTTTTCCAGTCTCAGGGTCAACGCGGCGATACGGCGTTTCGATGAAGCCGAAACGGTTCACTTTCGCGAATGAAGAAAGCGAGTTGATCAAGCCGATGTTTGGACCCTCAGGAGTTTCAATCGGACACATCCGGCCGTAGTGGGAATAGTGAACGTCACGGACTTCCATTCCGGCGCGCTCACGGGTCAAACCGCCCGGTCCGAGCGCTGACAGACGGCGCTTATGCGTCAGCTCAGCAAGCGGATTCGTCTGATCCATAAACTGAGAAAGCTGCGAGCTTCCGAAAAACTCTTTGATTGATGCGATGACAGGGCGAATATTGATCAGCTGCTGTGGCGTGATCGTGTTTGTATCTTGAATAGACATTCTTTCACGAACAACACGCTCCATTCTGCTTAAACCGATACGGAATTGGTTTTGCAGAAGCTCTCCCACTGAACGGAGACGGCGGTTTCCTAAATGGTCGATATCGTCGGTATCGCCCACTCCGTGAAGCAGGTTAAAGAAATAGCTGATGGAAGAGATAATATCAGAAGGTGTAATATTTTTAACGCCTTCTTCAATATAAGCATTTCCAATCACATTGATTGTCTGCTCCCCTTCTTGATCTGTCGGGGCATAGATTTTAATAGACTGAAGCGTCACTTCATCTTCGACAACTCCGCCGTTCGGATACAGCTTTTTAAAACCGATTCCGTTTTCAAGGTACGGAAGGACTTTGTCAAGCGTTCTTCTGTCTAAAATCGCGCCTTTTTCGGCAAGAATTTCGCCTGTTTCAGGATCGATCAGCGTTTCAGCAAGCCGCTGATTAAACAGTCTGTTTTTGATGTGAAGCTTTTTATTAATTTTATAACGTCCTACACTTGCAAGGTCATATCTTTTCGGATCAAAGAACCTTGAATCAAGCAGGCTTTTTGCGTTTTCTACTGTAGGCGGCTCTCCTGGACGAAGACGCTCGTAGATTTCAAGAAGCGCTTTATCGGTGTTTTCCGTATTATCTTTATCAAGCGTATTGCGCAAATACTCGTTTTCACCGACGAGATCAATGATCTCTTGGTCAGATCCGAAGCCAAGAGCACGCAAAAGAACCGTAACCGGCAACTTACGTGTGCGATCGATGCGTACATAAACAACATCTTTCGCATCAGTCTCGTATTCTAACCATGCGCCACGGTTTGGAATGACAGTCGCGGTAAAACCTTTCTTACCGTTTTTGTCTACTTTACCACTAAAATATACACTTGGAGAACGAACGAGCTGAGATACAATGACCCGTTCCGCACCGTTGATAATAAAGGTTCCAGTGTCTGTCATAATAGGGAAATCACCCATGAAGACATCCTGATCCTTTACTTCACCGGTCTCTTTGTTGATTAAGCGGACTTTAACACGCAGCGGAGCTGAGTAGGTCACGTCGCGCTCTTTTGATTCTTCTACCGGATACTTAGGCTCGCCCAAGCTGTAGTCGATAAATTCCAGAGAGAGGTTACCAGTGAAATCCTCAATTGGCGATATGTCTTGAAACATCTCTCTAAGACCCTCATCAAGAAACCACTGATAAGAAGAGGTTTGAATTTCAATGAGATTTGGTAATTCTAACACTTCGCTAATGCGTGCATAGCTTCTGCGCTGGCGGTGTCGTCCATACTGAACTAGTTGACCTGTCAACTGATTCACCCCTCAAATCATGCGTAATATATGTGTAACAAGCATTTCTTCCGCAAATATGTAAGAAATACTTTTACAAGACAAAAGAAAAAAGGGTTTCTAATTTAGAAAACCACATCCAAAAACAAAATACCGATTTTATTAGTGTTCCCAAAAATGTATATTTTATACAAACCTAGGCGTTTCTTAAAAACAGCAGCAAAATATATACATTGGCATTTTATAATATTAACATAGCTGAAAATCCGAGTCAAACTTTTTTTGCTTTGATGATATAGTACCCTTTCTTTTTGTGAACGACTTCAACGTCCGCAAAAAGTTCTTTTAATTTTTCAATGGCAGAAGGCCCGCCTTGTTTTTTCTGAATGACGACCCACAGCTCTCCTGAAGGCCGCAAATGTTCAGCGCTTTTTTCAAAGATGGCGTGCACAGTTTTTTTCCCGGCGCGTATGGGGGGATTAGTAATAATAGAAGCGAATTTTTTTGCAGGTTCGACGTTGGCAAACAGATCACTCTGATAGATCTTTGTGTTGTCGATCTGATTATTTAACGCGTTTTCCTTCGAAAGTTCGACAGCTCTTTCATTAACATCGATCATGTGAACCATTCGGTCTTCGAAATCCGCAGCAAGCGAAAGACCAATCGGGCCATAGCCGCAGCCTACATCCAAAAAATCACCTTCTGTATCCGGTTCCCGGAAAGCTTCAATCAGCAGCCTTGAGCCAAAGTCCACTTCTCTTTTTGAAAAAACTCCGCTGTCGCTGATAAAAGTAAACGTCCGGTTTCTCAAGCGAAATGCCCACGTTGATCTGCTGCTTTTTGCTGAAGGTTTTTCCGAATAATAATGGTCAGTCATCACAGAACCTCCTCAGTTGGTGAACTCTCCAGATATCTTGAAACAAGATGGCGTATCTTATGCGGAAGGGACTACAATTAATTAGCAAAGAAAAAGCCCGCTTTTAAAAGCGAGCTTTCCCCTAAAGATTAGGTGAAGATTACTTAACTTCTACAGAAGCGCCAACTTCTTCAAGTTTAGCTTTAAGCTCTTCAGCTTCTTCTTTCGCAATACCTTCTTTAAGAGGTTTTGGAGTGTTGTCAACAAGTTCTTTAGCTTCTTTCAAGCCAAGACCAGTGATTTCACGAACAACTTTGATAACTTTGATTTTTTGATCTCCTGCACCAGCAAGAACAAGATCAAATTCAGTTTTTTCTTCAGCAGCACCGCCTGCAGCAGCTCCGCCAGCTACAGCTACAGGAGCAGCAGCAGTTACGCCAAATTCTTCTTCGATTGCTTTTACTAAGTCGTTCAATTCAAGTACAGTTGCTTCTTTAACGGAAGCAATGATTTCTTCGATATTTAAAGCCATTTGTAATTCCTCCATTTTGTTTTATTTTTTAGATACTGATGCTATTAAGCGCCTTGTTCTTCCTTTTGTTCTGCAACAGCTTTAGTTGCAAGAGCAAGGTTGCGAACTGGAGCTTGAAGTACGCTAAGCAACATAGAAAGCAAGCCTTCGCGAGATGGAAGTTCAGCAAGAGCTTTCACTTCTTCAACTGTAGATACTTTGCCTTCGATTACGCCCGCTTTGATTTCAAGAGCTTCGTGCTTTTTAGCAAACTCGTTAAGAACTTTAGCTGGAGCGACAACATCTTCAGTGCTGAATGCAATCGCATTCGGTCCTGTTAAGAAATCGTTCAAACCATCAAGTTCAGCTTGTTCAACCGCACGGCGAGTCATCGTGTTTTTGTACACTTTGAACTCAACGTTAGCTTCGCGAAGCTGTTTACGAAGTTCTGTTACTTCAGCTACGTTAAGGCCGCGATAGTCAACGATGATCGTTGATTTACTTTCTTTCAGTTTAGAAGTAATTTCTTCAACAACAACTTTTTTTGTTTCAATTGCGCTACTCATGGTTACACCTCCTGTAAGATTCATCTGTGTAACACTTATACCGTTCGGTGATCACGTTCTTTAACGACATGTTCCATATAAAAAGCCTCCATTCGACATGGAGGCTGTATATACAAGCATACGTAACGCTAGAGCTGTGATATATATACACCTCGGTAGGAGATTAAGCCTTATGGGCACCTACTGTCTACGGTATAAATGGACATATTTTATTTTTACAACGTTTTGAATTATATCAGAACGTCTTATCAAAAGTCAATATTATTTTACGTTGAAAGTTGATGGGTCCACTTTGATTCCAGGTCCCATTGTAGATGTAACAGAAACGTTTTTCACGTATACACCTTTAGCAGCAGCAGGTTTCGCTTTCAAAATTGTGTCGTACATTGTCGCGAAGTTTTCTACAAGCTTGCCTTCTTCGAATGACACTTTTCCGATTGGAACGTGGATGTTTCCTGCTTTATCAACGCGGTATTCAACTTTACCAGCTTTGATTTCGTTGACTGCTTTTTCAACTTCGAAAGTAACCGTTCCTGTTTTAGGGTTTGGCATAAGACCTTTTGGTCCAAGCACGCGTCCGATTTTACCGACTTCACCCATCATATCAGGAGTCGCAACGATTACATCAAAATCAAACCAGCCTTGCTGAATTTTGTTGATGTAATCAGAATCGCCTACGTAGTCTGCACCAGCAGCTTCCGCTTCTTTCGCTTTTTCGCCCTTAGCGAAAACAAGAACGCGCTGAGTTTTGCCTGTTCCGTTTGGAAGTACAACTGCACCGCGGATTTGCTGGTCGTTTTTACGAGGGTCAACACCTAAACGGAATGCCGCTTCAACAGTGGCATCGAATTTAGCTGTGTTTGTTTTTTTCACAAGCTCAATCGCTTCGTTTACGTCGTAAGCTTTTGTACGCTCTACAAGCTTGGCAGCTTCGACGTATTTTTTACCTTTTTTAGCCATTTTAAAATTTCCTCCTTAGTGGTTTTAGCGGAATAACCTCCCACGAATAAGGGTTGCGAACTTGTCTGATCCAAACTCGCAACCCAGCAAAGAGACAAAAATTAGTCTTCGATCACAATACCCATACTGCGGGCAGTTCCTTCAACCATACGCATAGCCGCTTCAACATCTGCCGCATTTAAGTCAGGCATTTTTGTTTCGGCGATTTCACGTACTTTATCGCGTTTAACGGTTGCGACTTTATTACGGTTAGGCTCACCAGAACCTGACTCAATTCCAGCCGCTTTTTTAAGCAATACAGCAGCAGGCGGAGTTTTTGTGATAAATGTAAATGAACGGTCTTCGTAAACCGAAATTTCTACAGGAATGATCAGACCAGCTTGGTCAGATGTACGAGCGTTAAACTCCTTACAGAATCCCATGATGTTAACACCGGCTTGACCCAATGCAGGACCAACTGGCGGAGCTGGATTCGCTTTTCCAGCAGGAATTTGCAATTTTACAACTTTAACTACTTTTTTAGCCACGAGACACACCTCCTTAAGTCCGTGATGTGGTAATAGGGTGAACCCTCCCACTCAAGGTCTCATTCTTTATATGAATGATGAAAATATCAAGCTAGCTGCCTTGACCTTTTTGCCAAGACGCACCTTTGTATATTATCACTTTTATATAGTGATTTCAAGCGCTTTTCCATTACAATTTGTCAACTTGAGTAAATTCGAGCTCAACCGGGGTCTCTCTTCCGAACATATTAACGAATACTTTGACTTTATTTTTGTCGTGGTCGATCTCTTCGATCGTCCCTGTGAAATCAGCAAACGGGCCGTCGATCACCTTGACGGTTTCTTTTAATTCAAAGTCGATTTCTGTTTTTCTTTCTTCAAGCCCCATCCGCTTCAGAATTTTTTCCGCTTCGCCCGGAAGCAGCGCAGTCGGCTTTGAACCTGATCCGGCTGAACCGACAAACCCGGTCACGCCAGGCGTATTTCGAACAACATACCAGGAATCATCCGTCATGACTAGTTCGACAAGTACATACCCAGGGAATACTTTCTTTTTAACGACTTTTTTCTTGCCGTTTTTAATATCGGTTTCTTCCTCTTCAGGTACAACGACGCGGAATATCTTATCCTGCATCCCCATCGATTCCACCCGTTTTTCCAAATTCGCCTTTACTTTATTTTCATAGCCGGAGTACGTATGAACCACATACCATTTCTTTTCCATTCTCATTCAGGACCCTTTCAGTCCTTCCCTCCCCACACCTTAAAAGTTTTTGGCCGTACCGGGAAACTGACACTTTCTTTTATACGAGCCTCATATTTTGAAACAATGAAAAAACCCGTTAAACGGGTTTTTTGGCAAGTCATATTTAGATCTATTATAACACGTTATGCTGATCATTATTCAACTATTAAACGAATTAATTGCGTAATACCCGAATCGATGAGTGCAAAAAAGATAGCGAAAAAGATAACGGTGGTGATAACAGTGATCGTATAGCGCGTTAGTTCTTTTCCTTTAGGCCAGGTGACCTTTTTCATTTCTTTTCCGACATTCTTTAAAAATTTGATAATACCCATGGTAAGAAACCTCCACAACCTAAAAACAAAAACGCCTATTTTGTTTCCAGATGTACTGTATGTGAATTGCAGTTATTGCAGTATTTCTTTACTTCGAGCCGTTCAGCCAAAGCTGCGGAGCTTTTCATTGTCGTATAATTACGACTTCCGCAATTTTTGCAGGCTAACGTTACTTTTTTCTTCATGTTTACACCTTTTTCTGGACGATCATTTTCCTAAGTAACATATCACAGTCATAAAATGACTGTCAATATGCCATAAGCATTGGCTACAAGCTGATTTCGCGGAGCTCCAGGTACTTTTCAAGCTTTCTTTTGACACGCTGGAGCGCATTATCGATCGATTTTACATGGCGGTTTAGTTCTTCGGATATTTCCTGATAGGATCTTCCGTCGAGATAGAGCGCAAGAACTTTTCTTTCTAAATCACTAAGCAATTCTCCCATTTTCAGCTCGATATCATCGAATTCTTCCTGATTGATGATCAGCTCTTCAGGATTCATGACCTTGGCTCCGGAAATCACATCGAGAAGCGTCCGGTCTGATTCCTCGTCATAAATGGGCTTGTCCAGCGACACATAAGAATTGAGCGGAATATGTTTCTGGCGAGTAGCTGTTTTGATAGCGGTAATAATTTGGCGGGTAATGCATAATTCTGCAAAAGCTTTGAATGAAGTCAGCTTGTCCTCTCTAAAATCACGGATAGATTTGTAGAGTCCAATCATGCCTTCCTGAACGATATCTTCCCGATCAGCCCCGATTAAGAAGTAGGATCTTGCTTTTGCCCTTACAAAATTACGGTACTTTGTAATCAAGTAATCTAACGCATCACTGTCTCCGACATGAACCATTTCAATGACCTGCTCGTCTTCCAACTGGCAAAAACGTTCTTTGCTGAACTGTTCTTTGCTGAATTTTCCCTGGTTGTTTTGTAAGTTCACTCCGATCCCCCCGACCGCACGTAGATAGAAATATTATACAGTAATGGACAAAAAAGCGTCAACCTAATCCAAGTCGCCACGCCGCCATTTTTCGAAGATCTTCAAGACGTCTTCTGACAATGGAATTTTCCCCGCGGGACGTTCTGAAGTGATTTGTTTCACCCTTTTTTCGATTTGCCTTTCGATCGCTTCGACTTCCCTGAGCAGCTCCCTGGCTGATTTGCGCAGGGCCCCTTGGCCGAAAATCGCCCATTGCTCTGTGTAGTCAGATGTGGCAACATGGAGTTGCGTCTGAATATTATTCAAGTCTGACACCAGTTTTTCGATCCGTTCATCAGCCGTTTCATTTTCCCTTGTGAATATCACTTCTACGCGATGATTGACCTTCTTTTTCTCGATTCCTTTAACGAGATGCGCATCAAAGACAACGATTACCCGGAACCCAGTATACGATTGATATTCCGCCATCTTCTGTATCAACAGATCCCTTGCTTCTTCAAAACTGTTTTCTTTTAAATCTTTCAACTGAGGCCATGCCCCAATCATGTTATAACCGTCGACCAACAGGATGTCCATTCCGTCTATTCTCCCAGAGGGCTTCGTTTCCGGTACACTTCATACATCAGGAGGCCGGCTGCGACTGAGGCGTTCAGGGACGTAACTTTTCCCGCCATCGGCAGGCGGATGAGAAAATCACATTTCTCTTTTACAAGCCTTCCCATGCCTTTTCCTTCGCTGCCGATGACAAGCGCAAGCGGCATATTTCCGTCAAGCGACCTGTAGTCCTGTTTTCCAGACGCATCGGTACCGACTACCCAAATGCCCCGTTGCTTCATTTCTTCCAGGGTTCGCGACAGGTTGGTCACTTTGACGACCGGAATATGTTCGATGGCTCCTGTCGAGGCTTTGGCGACAGTCGTCGTAAGGCCGACCGCGCGCCTCTTCGGGATGATGATGCCATGAGCCCCTACCGCGTCTGCGGTGCGCATAATAGAGCCCAGATTGTGCGGATCCTCAATCTCGTCTAAAACGAGGATAAACGGCTGTTCATTTCTGTCTTCGGCCTTTTGAAAAAGATCATCCAGTTCGGCATACTCGTAAGCCGCGACCTGAGCGACGACGCCTTGATGCTGTCCGGAAACCATTTGATCAAGTTTTTTTCTTGGGACATAATGAATCGTGATGCCTTTTTTGGCGGCAAGTTCAACGACTTGCTGAGCCTGTCCCTTCACTGTGTTTTCCGCCATCCACAGCTTATACAATTCCCGGCCTGACTTTAATGTTTCGATGACCGCGTTTTTTCCTATGACGTAATCATGCTGCTCACTCATTTGACTTCCTCCCTGCCATCCCGTTTTTCCAGTGCTGCTTTGATGAGTTCATTAAGCCTATCTTCCCTGTTCTCAAGAAAAAGATACCCGATGACCGCCTCAAAAGCCGTACTGTAACGATATGTTTGAACATCCGTATTTTTCGGTACCGTTCCGGATTTGGCATTCCGTCCTCTTCTCAGCACAGCCTGTTCTTCCTCGGTGAAAAATTCCTGCTCCTCTAGCGCAAACAGCATGCTTGCCTGCGACTTGGCAGAGACATAGCGCCTCGACCGCCTGTGCAGATCATTGGGCCTTGTCCTGCCTTGCTTTAAGAGGTGATGCCTGACGTATACCTCTAATACGGCATCACCCATGTAAGCAAGCGCCAAACCATTCAGCTGTTTGGCGTCTTTAATGGTTTCCAAATTCATGTTTACGATTCTCCTCTTTTCCAGCGTGTACCCTGTGGAGTGTCCTCCAGGATAATGTTCATGCTTTTCAGCTGGTCGCGAATCTGGTCAGATGTTGCGAAGTCACGGTTTCTGCGGGCTTCATTCCGCTTCTCGATCAGTTCTTCAATGTCCTTATCCAAAAGTTCCTGTTCCTTGAGGGAGAAGCCGAGAACTGAGCAGATCTCGTCAAACAGCTGTAGAAATGCCTGAATGACATGTTCTGAAGTATTCTTTTCCTGCAGATAGTAGTTGGCGTGTTTGGCCAGATCAAACAGGACGGAAATTGCATTCGCTGTATTAAAATCATCATCCATTGCCGTTTCAAAGGCTTTTCGCTGCTCTTCAATTTTTCCAAGCCATTCTGAATCGCCCTCTGTTAAATTTGTACTGCTTTTCAGGCGATACTGCAAATTGCTATAAGCTGTTTTTAGACGACCAAAAGCATTTTTTGTGTTCTCAAGAAGTTCGACCGAATAGTTGATCGGATGTCTGTAATGAACAGACAGCATGAAAAACCGCAGCACTTGGGGATCATGCTCTTTAATAATGTCATGCACAAGCACAAAGTTACCGAGCGATTTTGACATTTTCTCATTATCGATATTAATGTAGCCGTTATGAAGCCAATACTTTGCGAAAGGCTTCCCTGTCAATGCTTCCGATTGGGCAATTTCGTTTTCGTGATGTGGGAAGGTCAAATCCTGGCCGCCGGCGTGAATGTCGATCGAATCGCCCAAATATTTTTTCGCCATCGCAGAGCACTCGATATGCCAGCCGGGACGGCCTTTTCCCCAAGGGCTATCCCAGGAGATTTCGTTATCTTTCGCCGCTTTCCATAATGCGAAATCGAGCGCATCTTCTTTTTTCTCGCCCACTTGAATCCGGGCGCCTGATCTCAGCTCATCGACTGATTGATGCGACAGCTTTCCATAACCTTCAAACGATCTTGTTTTATAATAAACATCCCCGTCTGCCTCATAAGCATAGCCCTTATCGATCAGCGTTCGAATAAAATCGATGATTTCATCCATGTTTTCAGTGACGCGCGGATGGCAATCCGCTTTTGTGCAGCCCAGTGAACCGACATCTTCGAAGTACGCCTTAATAAAGCGTTCGGCGATGACCGGCACTTCCTCTCCAAGCTCATTTGCCGCTTTAATTAATTTGTCATCGACATCTGTAAAATTGGAGACGTATTGGACGTCATAGCCTTTATACTCCAAATACTTTCTGACCGTGTCATAGACGATCGCCGGCCTCGCGTTTCCGATGTGAATGTAGTTATATACGGTCGGACCGCACACATACATTTTGACCTTGCCTTCTTCAAGAGGCACAAACGGCTCTTTTTTTCGTGTGAGAGTATTATACAGTGTTAGTGTCACAGCTCATCTTCCCTTTCTTTTCTCCGGAGCTCTTGTTTCAGCTGCCTGATTTCGTTTTCCAATTCTCTGAAGCGGTCAGCCACCGGATCCGGCAAGTCCTGGTGGTTCAAGTCGCGTCTGATTTTCTTTCCGTTTTGTACGACGACGCGGCCCGGGATGCCGACAACGGTGGAGCATTCAGGCACATCATGCAGGACGACGGAGCCGGCGCCGATTTTCGCCCCTCTTCCGATTGTAATGGATCCAAGCACTTTTGCCCCTGTTGAGATCAGGGCATGATCCTCGATTGTCGGATGCCTTTTGCCTTTTTCTTTTCCAGTTCCTCCTAGCGTTACGCCCTGAAAAACCGTGACATTGTTTCCGATCTCACAGGTTTCGCCGATCACAACCCCCATGCCGTGATCGATGAAAAACCTCCTGCCGATCTTGGCACCCGGGTGAATTTCGATGCCTGTAAAGAAGCGGGCGATTTGAGAGATCGTTCTGGCGATGAAAAACCTTTTTCTTTTATATAAAGCATGTGCAATTCGATGCGCCCATATAGCATGCAAACCTGAATAAGTTAAGATGACTTCAATGTAGCTTCTCGCAGCTGGATCTTGATCAAATACGACGTCTACATCTTCTTTCAGCATTTTAAAGAACACATGATTCCCCCCGTTCCCCGCTTCCTTTGTCTCTATCTATTGTCAAACCATATAAAAAAACGCCTCTGTCTAATGACAGAGACGCTTTTTGACGCGCGGTTCCACTCTGTTTAGAAAACAGCACAACTGTTTTCTCAACTCTCATCCATAACGGCGGATACCGCCTTTGAATACTTGTGTAAAAACGTTCTTCAAAGGTCTCAAGAGGTGCATTTCTAAAGCCCGGCGCTTAAGTCTTTTCCAGCCGATGAAGACTCTCTCTTTAAAGGCCCTGGCTTTATACTTATCCCTGTCAACGATTTATCTTATTGAATAATGTTATTCAGCCGTTTTAAAACGGTGTCTTTCCCCAATAATTCAATGGACTGAGGCAGTTCAGGACCGTGGGTCTGGCCTGTCGTCGCTACGCGGATCGGCATAAACAGCTTTTTCCCTTTATGTCCTGTTTCTTTTTGAACGGCTTTGATGGATGCCTTGATCTCATCTGCCGTAAACGAGTCAAGCTGCTCAAGCTTTTCGGCAAATACGCGAAGCACTTCCGGAACCTGCTCTTCTTCTAAAACTGTTCTTGCTTCACGATTATACTGGATATCGTCTTTAAAGAACAACTCTGTTAACTCGACGATTTCAGCGCCGTAGCTCAACTGTTCCTGATATAGAGAAATCAGCTTGCGAACCCATTCCTGTTCGCTGCCTGTTAGCTCTTCTGAAACCTTGCCCGCTTTTTGCAAATGCGGAACGGTCAATTCGATCACCTGATCAAGATCAAGTTTTTTCACATACTGGTTGTTGACCCATTTCAGTTTATGCGTATCAAATACCGCTGGTGATTTTGACAAACGGTGTACATCAAATATCTCAATAAACTGTTCTTTTGTAAAAAGCTCTTCTTCTCCGACCGGCGACCAGCCGAGAAGAGTGATGAAGTTAAACAATGCTTCCGGCAAATAGCCGAGCTCTTCGTACTGTTCGATAAATTGAATGATGGACTCATCCCGTTTGCTCAGTTTTTTACGGTTTTCATTGACGATTAATGTCATATGTCCAAATGCCGGGATGTCCCAGCCAAGGGCGTTGTAAATCATGATCTGCTTCGGCGTATTGGAAATGTGGTCTTCGCCGCGCAGGACATGCGTCATTTTCATTAAATAGTCATCGACAGCTACGGCAAAGTTGTAAGTAGGCGTTCCGTCTTTCTTCACGATAACGAAGTCGCCGATGCCGTCTGTTTCAAAAGAAATTTCTCCTTTGACGATGTCATTGAAGCTGATGACTTCTCCTTGAGGGACTTTAAAGCGGATGCTCGGCTGTCTTCCTTCAGCTTCGAGCTTTTCCTGCTCTTCTTTAGTTAAATTGCGGCACTTGCCTGAGTAGCGCGGCATTTCTCCGCGGGCAGCCTGTTCCTCGCGCTCTTTCTCAAGCTCTTCTTCCGTGCAGTAACATTTGTAGGCAAGCCCTTTTTCAAGAAGCTCCTCGTGATATGTTTTGTAAATGTCGTTTCTTTCGGATTGGCGGTATGGTCCGTATTCTCCGCCGACATCCACGCTTTCATCCCAGTCGATGCCCAGCCATTTTAAATAGTTCAGCTGGCTTTGCTCTCCGCCTTCAATGTTACGCTTCCGGTCCGTATCTTCAATGCGGATGATGAATTTTCCGCCTTGGCTCCGGGCAAACAAATAATTAAAGAGAGCGGTTCTGGCATTTCCGATATGTAAATGGCCTGTTGGGCTCGGCGCATAACGAACCCGAACTTCGTTTCCCATCTGTCTAACTTCCTTTCGTCTCTAACAGAGTTCAAATTTATTTCCTATTCTATCATCAAATGAACCTGTCTTCAAAATGAATTATACCTTTTGGAGCAGAACGGAAGCCTGAGCGGCGATTCCTTCGGCTCTTCCCGTAAATCCGAGCTTTTCGGTTGTGGTCGCTTTTACGTTAATTTGGGACATTTCCGCCTCAAGCCCTTCGGCAATTCTGGCTCTCATGTCTTCGATATACGGCGCCATTTTAGGCTTTTGGGCGATGATTGTACAATCCAGGTTCCCGAGCGTATAGCCTTTTTCCTTCACAATCATCCAGACGTGACGAAGGAGTTTGAAGGAGTCGGCATCTTTGAACTCAGGGTCGGTATCCGGAAAGTGTTTTCCGATATCGCCCTCGCCGACGGCGCCGAGACACGCATCCGCAATCGTGTGCAAAAGCACATCGGCATCCGAATGTCCGAGCAGGCCTTTTTCGTAAGGAATCGTAATTCCCCCGATAATGAGCGGCCTGCCTTCCACTAGTTGATGGACGTCAAATCCTTGGCCTATTCTAAACATGTTCATTCCTCTTTTCCGCTTCTAATATCGCTTCTGCGACAAGCAAGTCATCCGGGGTCGTCAGTTTGATGTTTTGATAATCCCCTTGAATGATTGCAACCGTACCTCCGGCTTCCTCGACCAGACTGGCGTCGTCCGTACCGAGGAAACCTTTTGTTTCAGCCTCAAGGTGAGCATTCATCAGAATAGAAAGACGAAAAGCTTGTGGGGTTTGAGCGGCCCACAAGCTTGAACGTTCAATCGTTCCGGCTACTTCACCGTCTTGAACGCGTTTGATCGTGTCTTTAACAGGTACGGCAACGATAGCAGCCCCTGTTTCCTTCGCTTTCTCGACAAGCTGTTCGATATATTCCCGTTTAATAAAGGGTCTTGCTCCGTCATGGACGAGGACCGTTTCCTCTTTGCCGGCCGCTTTAATACCCGCAAATACGCTTTGCTGGCGTTCTCTTCCGCCCGGAACCATCTCGATCGGAGTTGTAAAATGATAGGTTTTTAAAAGGGTGCTGAATTCACCGAATTCCTGTTCATTGATGACAAGAATGATCCTTTTGCAGGCATCATGGTTTTCAAACACCTTTAATGTATGAATAATCACAGGTATTCCTTTCGCCTCGATAAACAGTTTGTTTTTCCCGGCATTCATTCGTTTACCTTGTCCGGCGGCAGGAATGACGACTTCGTAATTCATTTTATTTCTCCCTTTTTCAAAGCGCCTTTTCCAGCAGTTTTGGCTTGGCGAATATCATTCTGCCAGCCGCTGTCTGCAGCACGCTGGTCACGAGCACGTCGATATGTTTGCCGATATAATTCCGCCCTTCTTCCACGACAATCATCGTGCCGTCGTCCAGATAAGCCACGCCCTGATTATGTTCTTTCCCGTCTTTGATGACCTGCACCTTCATTTCTTCTCCCGGAAGCACGACAGGTTTGACGGCGTTGGCAAGGTCGTTGATGTTCAATACGGCAACCTTTTGGAGCTCGCATACTTTGTTCAAATTGAAATCGTTGGTAACGACAACGCCTGAGGTCAATTTCGCCAGTTTGACAAGCTTGCTGTCGACCTCTTGAATATCTTCAAAATCGCCTTCATAAATTTCAACTTTGATATCGAGCTCTTTCTGGATCCGATTTAAAATATCCAGTCCTCTCCGTCCTCTGTTTCGTTTGAGGACGTCTGAAGAGTCGGCGATATGCTGCAGCTCCTCAAGCACAAACTGAGGAATCACAATGACGCCTTCAAGAAATCCGGTCTGACAAATATCAGCAATTCTCCCATCTATAATAACACTTGTGTCTAAAATTTTCAGCTTTTTGTCTTCTTCAGGACGCTCTTCCTCAGCAGAACCTTTTTTCTTTCTCGATGTGAAAAGTGTCAGCATTTCATCCTTTTTCTTGAAACCTACACGGAATCCGAGATAGCCGAGAAATGCGGCCAACACAATCGGAATGACCGTGCTGATCAACTGATAAGGGATGTCTTTTAACGGAATGACGTTGACGATAAGATAAGCGAGCATAAGTCCGAAGATTAATCCCAAAGAGCCGAACAATAAATCTGAGACAGGTGCTTTGATCAAGGAATCCTCAATTTGTTTCACCCAGTTGATGACATGATCCGCACACCAGATGCCCAGAAGAAAAAAGATGATAGCTCCTAAACAAGCGGACGCATACGGGTTTGTTACTAAAGGTATGTCCTGTACATTTAACAGCACAAACAATTCCGGTATGAGAAAAATACCGATAACGCCTCCCAAAATCGCAAAGAACGCTTGAACTATTCGTTTCAACATACCTTCACCTCCTTTAAAATAATCGTTTTAATTTTTATGAATGCAGCTGTTTCAACCGGAAAAAGGGAAAACAAAAAGTAAGAATAATATACCCATAAATTGCAAATTTTAATCACTTTTAGAAATTTTTCTCACAGCTGCCTGTCAGTATAATGTTTCTCCTGAAGTCTCTTTAACCCTTTCTTTATCTTTTGGGCACGGACCGCCCCAATTCCTTCCACTTCATCCAATTCTTTTACATCCGCTTCGATAATGAGCTTTAAATGGCCAAATGCTTCGACAACATTTTCTACGATCGGCATCGGGAGACGGGGGATTTTGTGAAGGAGCCTGTAGCCTCTCGGGAAAACGTATTCCTCCATATTCGTAGTTGCTGAATAGCCTAAAAGCTTAAGGAGAATCGAGTCATCCAGCAATTCGAAACTCGACATATCCTGTAGCTGCTTCAGCAGGACAAACGGGTCTTTGATTTTTTCTTTCACATAATCTTTAACGAACAGCGCCGCTTCCTGCTCCATATCAGTGATCAGTTCACTAACCTGGAGCCTGATGAGATGGCCTTCTGTTCCAAGCTCTTTAATATACATATTAATTTCGTTTTTGATTCTGAGCACCATTTCATATCGATGCAGAACAGAGATGACATCCCCAAATGTCACAAGCTCTTCAAACTCCAGCGCATTCAAATTGGAAATCGCATGGTCCAAAATGAGTTTGTATTTTTCGAGTGTCTGAATCGCCTGATTGGCTTTTGTTAAGATAAAGCCGATATCTTTGAGTATATATTTCATATTTTCCTGATAGAGCGTAATCACATTCCGCCTTTCAGAAATCGCAATGATCAGACAGCCGGTCTGCTTGGCCACACGCTCGGCCGTTCTGTGCCTCATGCCCGTCTCAGAGGATGGTATCGTCGCCTCAGGCATAAGCTGCGTATTGGCATATAAAATTTTCTGCCCTGAATCGCTGAGAATAATCGCCCCGTCCATTTTAGCCAGCTCGTACAGATGAGCCGGAGAGAAAGAAGAATTAATGTGGAACCCTCCATCAACCACTTCTTTCACTTTATCATTGAAGCCGACCACGATTAATCCGCCTGTTTTGGCCCGAAGGACGTTTTCGATTCCCTCGCGAAGAGGTGTGCCGGGGGCGACAAACTGCAATATTTCTGAAAGATCCTGTTTCGCTCCTTTTTTGTCTTTTTCCATATATTATGATCCTCCTAATGAAGCTCGAAGGGCCTCAGCTACATTTTCAACGCCGACGACTTCAATTCCTTTCGGCTTTGTCCATCCTTCCACATTTGCAGAAGGAATAATCATTCTTTTAAAACCAAGCTTCGCCGCTTCCTGCACCCTCTGTTCTATCCTTGATACTCTGCGGACTTCCCCTGTCAAGCCGACTTCGCCGATAAAACAATCCGTCGGATGAGGCGGGGTGTCTCTGAAGCTTGAGGCGATGCTCACAGCAACGGCGAGGTCGATCGCCGGCTCGTCCAGCTTGACGCCGCCGGCGACTTTTAAATAGGCGTCTTGATTTTGCAGCAGCAGCCCAACCCTTTTCTCTAAAACCGCCATCAGCAATGAGACGCGGTTATGATCAATTCCGGTTGCCATCCTGCGCGGATTTCCAAAACTTGTCGGGGAAATCAGCGCCTGAATCTCTACTAAGACCGGCCTCGTGCCTTCCATTGAAGCCACGACACTCGAGCCGGCTGCTCCAGCCGAGCGCTCTTCGAGAAAGATCTCCGACGGATTCAGCACTTCTGTCAGGCCCTCTTCCCTCATTTCAAAGATTCCCATTTCATTCGTTGATCCAAACCGGTTTTTGACGGCTCTTAAAATCCGAAATGTATGATGCCGCTCACCTTCAAAATAAAGGACGGTGTCGACCATATGTTCCAGAAGTCTCGGTCCGGCAATCGAACCTTCTTTTGTGACATGCCCGACGATAAATATCGGAATCCCTTTTGTTTTTGCAATTCTCATCAGCTCAGCGGTGCATTCCCTGACCTGGGACACGCTGCCTGGAGCAGATGTAATATCACTTTGGTAAACGGTTTGAATCGAATCAACCACCACGAATGATGGATTCATCTCTTCTATAGAAGACGTAATATACTCCATATCGGTTTCAGATAAAACGTGAAGAGTGGGACTGTTGATGCCTAGACGGTCTGCTCTCAGCTTTGTCTGCTTGACCGATTCTTCACCTGAGATGTACAGGACATTTTCTTTTGAATCAGCGAGCTGGGCAGATACTTGAAGCAGCAAGGTTGATTTCCCGATGCCGGGATCGCCTCCGATTAAAACGAGTGAACCTTTGACAATACCGTTTCCCAAGACGCGGTTGAATTCGCCCAGTTTCGTTTTAATTCGCGGCTCTTCTGTTGTTTCGATTGAAGTGAGAGGTGAAGGCTTTTGCACCGTTTGAACGGAATGTGAAAAAGCGGTTCTTCTGTTGGCGGCGGGTTTTTTTATCGTTTCTTCCACCATGGTATTCCATGTGCCGCATCCGGGGCACTTCCCCATCCACTTGGCGGATTCGTAACCGCATGAGTGACAAATGAATTTAGTCTTTGTTTTAGCCATTGATTTTTCAAAACGCTCCCTTTATAAGAAAGTGAGGCATACTGATGAACATCGTATGCCTCTTTCTTTTGTCTCTATATTAGTTCGTTTTAGCTTCGGTTTTTACGACAAATTCTCCGCCTTCTACATCCAAAACAATATGCTGGCCTTTTTCAATATGGCCTTTCAGGAGCTCTTCAGACAGCCGGTCCTCCACGTGTTTTTGGATTGCTCTTCTGAGAGGGCGCGCCCCGTATTCGAGATCCACGCCTTCATCGGCAATTTTTTCTTTAGCCGCTTCAGTCAGCTCAATTGACAGATCCTGTTCTTTCAGACGCTTAGTTAATTGTTCTGACATGAGGGATACAATATCTTTCAAATGTTTTTTCTCCAAAGAGTGGAAGACGATAATCTCATCAATCCGGTTGATAAATTCAGGTCTGAAGGCGCGTTTTAATTCGCCCATGACTTTGTCTTTCATATCTTTATAATTCTGGGTTTCATCCTGCACATTAAACCCGACGTATTTATTTCTTCTCAGTTCGCTCGCACCGACGTTTGATGTCATGATCAAAATCGTATTTCTAAAGTCGACCGTGCGCCCTTTTGAATCAGTCAGGCGACCGTCTTCAAGCACTTGCAGCAAAATATTGAAGACATCAGGGTGCGCTTTTTCGATTTCGTCAAGCAAGACGACGGAATACGGTTTTCTTCTCACTTTTTCAGTGAGCTGTCCGCCTTCATCATAGCCGACATATCCCGGAGGGGAACCGACGAGTCTTGATGTTGAATGTTTTTCCATATACTCGGACATATCGATGCGAATCATGGCTTCTTCATCGCCGAAAATGGACTCGGCAAGTGCACGGGCAAGCTCCGTTTTTCCTACGCCTGTAGGGCCGAGGAAAATAAACGAACCGATAGGACGTTTTGGATCTTTTAAGCCGGCACGTGCGCGTCTGACTGCTTTGGCAACCGCAACGACAGCCTCATCTTGGCCGATAACGCGGGAATGAAGAATGCTCTCCATGTTCAGTAATTTGTCTGTTTCAGTCTGCGCAATTTTCGAAACCGGCACTCCGGTCCAGCTTGAAACAACCATTGCAATATCGTCGACGGTCACTTCGGAATTTTCCTGTCCCTGCTTTTCTTTCCAGGTTTTTTTGGTTTCTTCGACCTGTTCGCGCAGGCGCTGCTCCGTATCCCGTAATGACGCTGCTTTTTCGAATTCCTGGCTTTGGACAGCGGCATCTTTTTCTTTCCTTACCTCATCAAGCTTTTGTTCAAGCTCTTTTAAGTTCGGAGGCGTTGTAAATGAACGCAGGCGAACCTTTGAACCGGCTTCATCGATTAAGTCGATCGCCTTGTCAGGCAGAAAACGGTCCGAAATATACCGGTCTGACAGCTTCACAGCCGCTTCGATCGCTTCATCCGTAATCGATACGCGGTGGTGGGCTTCATAGCGGTCTCTGAGACCTCTCAATATTTGAATGCTCTCTTCAGGAGACGGCTGGTCAACCTGAATCGGCTGAAAACGCCGTTCGAGTGCAGCATCTTTTTCAATGTATTTGCGGTATTCATCAAGGGTTGTCGCTCCGATGCATTGCAGCTCTCCGCGCGCCAGCGACGGTTTAAGGATATTGGAGGCATCGATGGCCCCTTCCGCTCCCCCGGCTCCGATGAGAGTATGCAGCTCATCGATAAAGAGGATGATATTTCCCGCTTGACGAATTTCGTCCATCACTTTTTTCAGGCGGTCTTCAAATTCACCGCGGTATTTCGTACCAGCAACAACCGTTCCCATATCAAGCGTCATAACTCGCTTATCGCGGAGAATCTCCGGTACTTCGTTATTGATGATCTGCTGGGCGAGGCCTTCGGCAATCGCTGTCTTACCGACACCGGGCTCCCCGATTAACACAGGGTTGTTTTTCGTTCTGCGGCTCAGCACTTCAATTACGCGCTGAATTTCTTTGCTTCTGCCGATTACGGGGTCAAGGCTGTCTTCTTTTGCAATCGCCGTGAGATCCCTGGCAAGACTGTCTAAGGTTGGTGTGTTGGCATTGCTGTTGGCGCCTGAAGCAGCGCCACCGCTCTCATTGCTGCCCAACAGCTGCAATACTTGCTGTCTCGCTTTGTTTAAGCTGACGCCTAAATTATTCAGCACCCTTGCCGCAACACCTTCCCCTTCTCGGATTAAGCCGAGGAGGATGTGTTCAGTTCCAACGTAGGAGTGACCAAGCTTTCTTGCTTCATCCATCGCCAGTTCAGTCACTTTTTTGGCTCTCGGTGTGTAATGGATCGATTGTGACATCTCTTGCCCTCGGCCAATGAGGCTTTCAACTTCTTTTTGAATCTTGTCAGGGCTGAGTCCCAATGCCTGCAGCGCCTTTGCAGCAATCCCTTCTCCCTCGCGGACAAGGCCGAGGAGAATATGTTCTGTTCCAATGTTATTATGGCCCAGACGCAGAGCTTCTTCTTGAGCAAGCGCCAATACTTTTTGTGCTCTTTCTGTGAATCTTCCAAACATCATATCGTTTCATCCTCCTGTCTATTGCCGTTGTTTTCTAATTTCAGACGCTCCCTGATAAGAGCAGCCCGCCTGATGTCCCTCTCGTTTGGCCTTAAGACTCCTCCTGAATATTGCTGGAGAAATCCAGGCTGCGTGAGGATCATCAGCTCATTAAGTATATTGCTGGAAAGACCTTTTATTATCCCCAGGTCAATTCCAAGACGAACGTCTGAAAGACATCTTGCTGTTTCTTTCGATTCGATCATCCGGCAATTGGACAGTACGCCGTAAGATCTGTAGACGCGGTCTTCAAGCTCGATTTGCGAAGTCTGATAAAGCGCCTTTCTTGCTGAACGCTCTTGTTCGATCAACTGAGCAACGACGCTGTTCAGATCTTCGACAATGTCGTGTTCCGATTTACCGAGGGTAATTTGGTTGGAAATTTGAAAGATATTCCCTAATGCTTCGCTGCCTTCACCGTAAATTCCTCTAACAACAAGCCCCAATTGATTAATTGCCGGAATAATTCTGTTTATTTGCCTAGTTAACACTAAAGCAGGAAGGTGCATCATGACAGAAGCTCTAAGCCCGGTTCCGACATTTGTAGGACAGCTGGTTAAGTAGCCTCTTTGTTCTGAAAAAGCATAGTCAATCCGTTCTTCAATCCAATCGTCCACCTGATTTGCTGCTTTTAATGCTTCTGAAAGCTGAAATCCCGGGAACAGACATTGAATGCGAATATGATCTTCCTCATTCAGCATAATACTCACTTCTTCATTTTCAGAAAGAAGGCATGCGCCAAAGGAAGCTTCCGTCAAATGCGGACTGATCAGATGTTTTTCTACAAGAACCCTTTTTTCCAAAGGCTGCACCTGATCCATTTTCACAAGCTCAAATTTCCCAATACCTGGCACTTCATAGCCTGTGAATTGTTCTTCAAACAATGTAATAATCGCTGAAGCCTCTTCGTTTGAAAAAAGCGTTGGAAAACGAACTTTATCCAAGTTGCGAGCAAGACGGATCCGGCTGCTAAGCACGATGTCACTTTCAGGGCCTTCCTGCCGCATCCAATTGCTTAAAGCATTCTGAATAAAATGCTGCAGTGACATCAGTCCTCCTCCTCCTTGTTTGCATTCAGGTTTTGTTCAAGCGACCTGATCTGGTCTCTAATGTTGGCTGCTTTTTCAAATTCCTCCTGCTGAATTAATTCTTTCAGCTCTTTTTTCAATGCTTCAATTTGTCTTCTTACATGCAGGTTACCGCCGATCCGCTTTGGTATTTTACCGGCATGGACCGTGTTCCCGCTGTGAACTTTCCTTAAAACCGGAGTGATATAGGAATGGAAGGTTTTATAACATTCCGAACATCCAAATCGGCCTGTTTTTCGAAATTCCGGGAATGTCATATTGCATTTTTTGCATCTCAGAACCTGGTCCGGCTGTTGAAAAAGCTGAGCCTCGCTGCTGTTAGTAAAAGACGAGTCAAAATTCAGCAGTCCGGATAACAAATTATGGATGGAAAATCCGCCACTTTCATTCATAGAATATGACTCACTGTTTTCTTTCGCACATTGTTCACAGATATGCATTTCTTTTTTTTCGCCATTAATGACTTTCGTAAAGTGAAAAGTTGCTGGTCTTTCTTTACACTCTTGACATATCACGCTTCTCACCCGCTTTACTTAAATTTAAGTGACGTAAGCATGGCTTTCATCATTCTTGCTCTTAATTCGTCTCGTTCAGGCAAATCAATATATAATACAGAACGATCCATGACACTCACCATCAATTTTGCTTCACTTTTTGTAATGACACCATTTTCTAAAAGCCTTAAAATGATATCGTCTGAAGCAGCCTGGGAGAGCCTTGTATAGATATGATTCATAATGTTGTCAATCAAATCAATTTTATCGTTCATTTTAATTTTAATAATTCGGATATAACCGCCGCCGCCTCTTTTGCTTTCGACGATGTATCCGCGCTCACTCGTAAAACGCGTATTGATCACGTAATTGATCTGAGAAGGAACACACTGAAATTTATCGGCTATTTCGCTCCGTTTAATCTCTAATATTTCTTTCCCGTTCTGTTCTAATATTTGTTTCAAATACTGTTCGATTATGTCAGAAATATTTTTCCCCACTCAGCCCCCTCCTTCACTTGACTTTGACTATATTTGACTTTAACTTTACTATAAGTGGTTTTCGCTTTTTTTTCAACTAATTGCTCTTCGTCCTTTATTATTTCCACTTTTGGCTATCGTAAAACCTTAGGGAACAAGAAAAAAGACCAGCTGATATCAGCTGGTCTTTTTAAGTGCTTGGCGGCGTCCTACTCTCACAGGGGGAAGCCCCCAACTACCATCGGCGCTGAAGAGCTTAACTTCCGTGTTCGGTATGGGAACGGGTGTGACCTCTTCGCTATCGCCACCAAACTATTGCCTTCAGGATGAAGGTACTGGGCGTTCCTCACAGGATGTGAGGGCCTTTAGCCGAGTTTCCTTGCCTTTGGCTTTTGAGAGGCATTCTCTCAAAACTAGATAACGGTCAGACGATTCACAAACATTTAGGTTAAGTCCTCGATCGATTAGTATCTGTCAGCTCCATGTGTCGCCACACTTCCACCTCAGACCTATCAACCTGATCATCTTTCAGGGATCTTACTTCCTTGCGGAATGGGAAATCTCATCTTGAGGGGGGCTTCATGCTTAGATGCTTTCAGCACTTATCCCGTCCGCACATAGCTACCCAGCGATGCCCTTGGCAGAACAACTGGTACACCAGCGGTGCGTCCATCCCGGTCCTCTCGTACTAAGGACAGCTCCTCTCAAATTTCCTGCGCCCGCGACGGATAGGGACCGAACTGTCTCACGACGTTCTGAACCCAGCTCGCGTACCGCTTTAATGGGCGAACAGCCCAACCCTTGGGACCGACTACAGCCCCAGGATGCGATGAGCCGACATCGAGGTGCCAAACCTCCCCGTCGATGTGGACTCTTGGGGGAGATAAGCCTGTTATCCCCGGGGTAGCTTTTATCCGTTGAGCGATGGCCCTTCCATGCGGAACCACCGGATCACTAAGCCCGACTTTCGTCCCTGCTCGACTTGTAGGTCTCGCAGTCAAGCTCCCTTGTGCCTTTACACTCTGCGAATGATTTCCAACCATTCTGAGGGAACCTTTGGGCGCCTCCGTTACCTTTTAGGAGGCGACCGCCCCAGTCAAACTGCCCACCTGACACTGTCTCCCCGCCCGATAAGGGCGGCGGGTTAGAAGGTCAATACAGCCAGGGTAGTATCCCACCGATGCCTCCACCGAAGCTGGCGCTCCGGTTTCCAAGGCTCCTACCTATCCTGTACAAGCTGTACCAACATTCAATATCAGGCTGCAGTAAAGCTCCACGGGGTCTTTCCGTCCTGTCGCGGGTAACCTGCATCTTCACAGGTACTATAATTTCACCGAGTCTCTCGTTGAGACAGTGCCCAGATCGTTGCGCCTTTCGTGCGGGTCGGAACTTACCCGACAAGGAATTTCGCTACCTTAGGACCGTTATAGTTACGGCCGCCGTTTACTGGGGCTTCAATTCGCACCTTCGCTTACGCTAAGCGCTCCTCTTAACCTTCCAGCACCGGGCAGGCGTCAGCCCCTATACTTCGCCTTACGGCTTCGCAGAGACCTGTGTTTTTGCTAAACAGTCGCCTGGGCCTATTCACTGCGGCTCTCTCGGGCTTGCACCCTAACAGAGCACCCCTTCTCCCGAAGTTACGGGGTCATTTTGCCGAGTTCCTTAACGAGAGTTCTCTCGATCACCTTAGGATTCTCTCCTCGCCTACCTGTGTCGGTTTGCGGTACGGGCACCTCTCACCTCGCTAGAGGCTTTTCTTGGCAGTGTGGAATCAGGAACTTCGCTACTATATTTCGCTCGCCATCACAGCTCAGCCTTACGGGAAACGGATTTGCCTATTTCCCAGCCTAACTGCTTGGACGCGGATATCCAATACCGCGCTTACCCTATCCTCCTGCGTCCCCCCATTGCTCAAATGGTGAGGAGGTGGTACAGGAATATCAACCTGTTGTCCATCGCCTACGCCTTTCGGCCTCGGCTTAGGTCCCGACTAACCCTGAGCGGACGAGCCTTCCTCAGGAAACCTTAGGCATTCGGTGGAGGGGATTCTCACCCCTCTTTCGCTACTCATACCGGCATTCTCACTTCTAAGCGCTCCACGAGTCCTTCCGGTCTCGCTTCACAGCCCTTAGAACGCTCTCCTACCACTGTTCGTAAGAACAGTCCGCAGCTTCGGTGATACGTTTAGCCCCGGTACATTTTCGGCGCAGAGTCACTCGACCAGTGAGCTATTACGCACTCTTTAAATGATGGCTGCTTCTAAGCCAACATCCTGGTTGTCTAAGCAACTCCACATCCTTTTCCACTTAACGTATACTTTGGGACCTTAGCTGGCGGTCTGGGCTGTTTCCCTTTCGACTACGGATCTTATCACTCGCAGTCTGACTCCCAAGGATAAGTCTTTGGCATTCGGAGTTTGACTGAATTCGGTAACCCGGTAGGGGCCCCTAGTCCAATCAGTGCTCTACCTCCAAGACTCTTACCTTGAGGCTAGCCCTAAAGCTATTTCGGAGAGAACCAGCTATCTCCAGGTTCGATTGGCATTTCACCCCTACCCACACCTCATCCCCGCACTTTTCAACGTGCGTGGGTTCGGGCCTCCATTCAGTGTTACCTGAACTTCACCCTGGACATGGGTAGATCACCTGGTTTCGGGTCTACGACCACGTACTCATGCGCCCTATTCAGACTCGCTTTCGCTGCGGCTCCGTCTTTTCAAACTTAACCTTGCACGGGATCGTAACTCGCCGGTTCATTCTACAAAAGGCACGCCATCACCCGTTAACGGGCTCTGACTACTTGTAGGCACACGGTTTCAGGATCTCTTTCACTCCCCTTCCGGGGTGCTTTTCACCTTTCCCTCACGGTACTGGTTCACTATCGGTCACTAGGGAGTATTTAGCCTTGGGAGATGGTCCTCCCGGATTCCGACGGAATTTCACGTGTTCCGCCGTACTCAGGATCCACTCAGGAGAGAACGAAATTTTGACTACAGGGCTGTTACCTCCTATGGCGGGCCTTTCCAGACCTCTTCATCTACCTCGTTCCTTTGTAACTCCGTACAGAGTGTCCTACAACCCCAAGAGGCAAGCCTCTTGGTTTGGGCTGTTCCCGTTTCGCTCGCCGCTACTCAGGGAATCGCATTTGCTTTCTCTTCCTCCGGGTACTTAGATGTTTCAGTTCCCCGGGTCTGCCTTCTCATATCCTATGAATTCAGATATGGATACTGCTCCATTACGAGCAGTGGGTTTCCCCATTCGGAAATCTCCGGATCAAAGCTTGCTTACAGCTCCCCGAAGCATATCGGTGTTCGTCCCGTCCTTCATCGGCTCCTAGTGCCAAGGCATCCACCGTGCGCCCTTTCTAACTTAACCGTTAAAAAGAATCACTACGTGATATCTTGCTTACTAATTGAATGTGATGTCTACTGTTATCTAGTTTTCAAAGAACACGCTTTGAAGGAATGATCCTTCAAAACTAAACAAGATCTAAACGCACCTGTCTATAAGACCGCAAGGTCTTATATTCCGTATAATATCCTTAGAAAGGAGGTGATCCAGCCGCACCTTCCGATACGGCTACCTTGTTACGACTTCACCCCAATCATCTGTCCCACCTTCGGCGGCTGGCTCCAAAAGGTTACCTCACCGACTTCGGGTGTTACAAACTCTCGTGGTGTGACGGGCGGTGTGTACAAGGCCCGGGAACGTATTCACCGCGGCATGCTGATCCGCGATTACTAGCGATTCCAGCTTCACGCAGTCGAGTTGCAGACTGCGATCCGAACTGAGAACAGATTTGTGGGATTGGCTTAGCCTCGCGGCTTCGCTGCCCTTTGTTCTGCCCATTGTAGCACGTGTGTAGCCCAGGTCATAAGGGGCATGATGATTTGACGTCATCCCCACCTTCCTCCGGTTTGTCACCGGCAGTCACCTTAGAGTGCCCAACTGAATGCTGGCAACTAAGATCAAGGGTTGCGCTCGTTGCGGGACTTAACCCAACATCTCACGACACGAGCTGACGACAACCATGCACCACCTGTCACTCTGCCCCCGAAGGGGAAGCCCTATCTCTAGGGTTGTCAGAGGATGTCAAGACCTGGTAAGGTTCTTCGCGTTGCTTCGAATTAAACCACATGCTCCACCGCTTGTGCGGGCCCCCGTCAATTCCTTTGAGTTTCAGTCTTGCGACCGTACTCCCCAGGCGGAGTGCTTAATGCGTTTGCTGCAGCACTAAAGGGCGGAAACCCTCTAACACTTAGCACTCATCGTTTACGGCGTGGACTACCAGGGTATCTAATCCTGTTCGCTCCCCACGCTTTCGCGCCTCAGCGTCAGTTACAGACCAGAGAGTCGCCTTCGCCACTGGTGTTCCTCCACATCTCTACGCATTTCACCGCTACACGTGGAATTCCACTCTCCTCTTCTGCACTCAAGTTCCCCAGTTTCCAATGACCCTCCCCGGTTGAGCCGGGGGCTTTCACATCAGACTTAAGAAACCGCCTGCGCGCGCTTTACGCCCAATAATTCCGGACAACGCTTGCCACCTACGTATTACCGCGGCTGCTGGCACGTAGTTAGCCGTGGCTTTCTGGTTAGGTACCGTCAAGGTACCGCCCTATTCGAACGGTACTTGTTCTTCCCTAACAACAGAGTTTTACGATCCGAAAACCTTCATCACTCACGCGGCGTTGCTCCGTCAGACTTTCGTCCATTGCGGAAGATTCCCTACTGCTGCCTCCCGTAGGAGTCTGGGCCGTGTCTCAGTCCCAGTGTGGCCGATCACCCTCTCAGGTCGGCTACGCATCGTCGCCTTGGTGAGCCGTTACCTCACCAACTAGCTAATGCGCCGCGGGTCCATCTGTAAGTGGTAGCCGAAGCCACCTTTTATAATTGAACCATGCGGTTCAATCAAGCATCCGGTATTAGCCCCGGTTTCCCGGAGTTATCCCAGTCTTACAGGCAGGTTACCCACGTGTTACTCACCCGTCCGCCGCTGACATCAGGGAGCAAGCTCCCATCTGTCCGCTCGACTTGCATGTATTAGGCACGCCGCCAGCGTTCGTCCTGAGCCAGGATCAAACTCTCCATGAAGTTTGATAATGACTACGCACATTCGCATGTGCGATTTATTTAATGAATTAACAGGTACGTTTTGTCTTGTTTAGTTTTCAAAGATCATTATTAAAGCAACTCTATTATTATATCTCTTTTAAGATAAATAGTCAAGTGCTTTTTTGAAAATAAATGGTGGAGCCTAGCGGGATCGAACCGCTGACCTCCTGCGTGCAAAGCAGGCGCTCTCCCAGCTGAGCTAAGGCCCCAAAGAATGGTCGGGAAGACAGGATTCGAACCTGCGACCCCATGGTCCCAAACCATGTGCTCTACCAAGCTGAGCTACTTCCCGTTACACATAATGGCGCGCCCGAGAGGAGTCGAACCCCTAACCTTTTGATCCGTAGTCAAACGCTCTATCCAATTGAGCTACGGGCGCATATGTCAATGCCGAGGGCCGGACTTGAACCGGCACGGTAGTCACCTACCGCAGGATTTTAAGTCCTGTGTGTCTGCCAATTCCACCACCCCGGCGTGGATGGTTGGAGCGGAAGACGGGATTCGAACCCGCGACCCCCACCTTGGCAAGGTGGTGTTCTACCACTGAACTACTTCCGCAAATCTTTTTTATAATGCGGGTGAAGGGACTCGAACCCCCACGCCGTAAAGACACTAGATCCTAAGTCTAGCGCGTCTGCCAATTCCGCCACACCCGCATAAAATGGTGAGCCATGAAGGACTCGAACCTTCGACCCTCTGATTAAAAGTCAGATGCTCTACCAACTGAGCTAATGGCTCTTTAAAAGAGACTTAAATATTATATCATAAAAAAGTGGTGCCGGCAAGAGGACTTGAACCCCCAACCTACTGATTACAAGTCAGTTGCTCTACCAATTGAGCTACACCGGCTTAATCAACAAAATATTATAATGGTGGAGGATGACGGGATCGAACCGCCGACCCTCTGCTTGTAAGGCAGATGCTCTCCCAGCTGAGCTAATCCTCCGTTTGCACTTGCGTGCAACAGCTTGGCGGCGTCCTACTCTCACAGGGGGAAGCCCCCAACTACCATCGGCGCTGAAGAGCTTAACTTCCGTGTTCGGTATGGGAACGGGTGTGACCTCTTCGCTATCGCCACCAAACTATTGCCTTCAGGATGAAGGTACTGGGCGTTCCTCACAGGATGTGAGGGCCTTTAGCCGAGTTTCCTTGCCTTTGGCTTTTGAGAGGCATTCTCTCAAAACTAGATAACGGTCAGACGATTCACAAACATTTAGGTTAAGTCCTCGATCGATTAGTATCTGTCAGCTCCATGTGTCGCCACACTTCCACCTCAGACCTATCAACCTGATCATCTTTCAGGGATCTTACTTCCTTGCGGAATGGGAAATCTCATCTTGAGGGGGGCTTCATGCTTAGATGCTTTCAGCACTTATCCCGTCCGCACATAGCTACCCAGCGATGCCCTTGGCAGAACAACTGGTACACCAGCGGTGCGTCCATCCCGGTCCTCTCGTACTAAGGACAGCTCCTCTCAAATTTCCTGCGCCCGCGACGGATAGGGACCGAACTGTCTCACGACGTTCTGAACCCAGCTCGCGTACCGCTTTAATGGGCGAACAGCCCAACCCTTGGGACCGACTACAGCCCCAGGATGCGATGAGCCGACATCGAGGTGCCAAACCTCCCCGTCGATGTGGACTCTTGGGGGAGATAAGCCTGTTATCCCCGGGGTAGCTTTTATCCGTTGAGCGATGGCCCTTCCATGCGGAACCACCGGATCACTAAGCCCGACTTTCGTCCCTGCTCGACTTGTAGGTCTCGCAGTCAAGCTCCCTTGTGCCTTTACACTCTGCGAATGATTTCCAACCATTCTGAGGGAACCTTTGGGCGCCTCCGTTACCTTTTAGGAGGCGACCGCCCCAGTCAAACTGCCCACCTGACACTGTCTCCCCGCCCGATAAGGGCGGCGGGTTAGAAGGTCAATACAGCCAGGGTAGTATCCCACCGATGCCTCCACCGAAGCTGGCGCTCCGGTTTCCAAGGCTCCTACCTATCCTGTACAAGCTGTACCAACATTCAATATCAGGCTGCAGTAAAGCTCCACGGGGTCTTTCCGTCCTGTCGCGGGTAACCTGCATCTTCACAGGTACTATAATTTCACCGAGTCTCTCGTTGAGACAGTGCCCAGATCGTTGCGCCTTTCGTGCGGGTCGGAACTTACCCGACAAGGAATTTCGCTACCTTAGGACCGTTATAGTTACGGCCGCCGTTTACTGGGGCTTCAATTCGCACCTTCGCTTACGCTAAGCGCTCCTCTTAACCTTCCAGCACCGGGCAGGCGTCAGCCCCTATACTTCGCCTTACGGCTTCGCAGAGACCTGTGTTTTTGCTAAACAGTCGCCTGGGCCTATTCACTGCGGCTCTCTCGGGCTTGCACCCTAACAGAGCACCCCTTCTCCCGAAGTTACGGGGTCATTTTGCCGAGTTCCTTAACGAGAGTTCTCTCGATCACCTTAGGATTCTCTCCTCGCCTACCTGTGTCGGTTTGCGGTACGGGCACCTCTCACCTCGCTAGAGGCTTTTCTTGGCAGTGTGGAATCAGGAACTTCGCTACTATATTTCGCTCGCCATCACAGCTCAGCCTTACGGGAAACGGATTTGCCTATTTCCCAGCCTAACTGCTTGGACGCGGATATCCAATACCGCGCTTACCCTATCCTCCTGCGTCCCCCCATTGCTCAAATGGTGAGGAGGTGGTACAGGAATATCAACCTGTTGTCCATCGCCTACGCCTTTCGGCCTCGGCTTAGGTCCCGACTAACCCTGAGCGGACGAGCCTTCCTCAGGAAACCTTAGGCATTCGGTGGAGGGGATTCTCACCCCTCTTTCGCTACTCATACCGGCATTCTCACTTCTAAGCGCTCCACGAGTCCTTCCGGTCTCGCTTCACAGCCCTTAGAACGCTCTCCTACCACTGTTCGTAAGAACAGTCCGCAGCTTCGGTGATACGTTTAGCCCCGGTACATTTTCGGCGCAGAGTCACTCGACCAGTGAGCTATTACGCACTCTTTAAATGATGGCTGCTTCTAAGCCAACATCCTGGTTGTCTAAGCAACTCCACATCCTTTTCCACTTAACGTATACTTTGGGACCTTAGCTGGCGGTCTGGGCTGTTTCCCTTTCGACTACGGATCTTATCACTCGCAGTCTGACTCCCAAGGATAAGTCTTTGGCATTCGGAGTTTGACTGAATTCGGTAACCCGGTAGGGGCCCCTAGTCCAATCAGTGCTCTACCTCCAAGACTCTTACCTTGAGGCTAGCCCTAAAGCTATTTCGGAGAGAACCAGCTATCTCCAGGTTCGATTGGCATTTCACCCCTACCCACACCTCATCCCCGCACTTTTCAACGTGCGTGGGTTCGGGCCTCCATTCAGTGTTACCTGAACTTCACCCTGGACATGGGTAGATCACCTGGTTTCGGGTCTACGACCACGTACTCATGCGCCCTATTCAGACTCGCTTTCGCTGCGGCTCCGTCTTTTCAAACTTAACCTTGCACGGGATCGTAACTCGCCGGTTCATTCTACAAAAGGCACGCCATCACCCGTTAACGGGCTCTGACTACTTGTAGGCACACGGTTTCAGGATCTCTTTCACTCCCCTTCCGGGGTGCTTTTCACCTTTCCCTCACGGTACTGGTTCACTATCGGTCACTAGGGAGTATTTAGCCTTGGGAGATGGTCCTCCCGGATTCCGACGGAATTTCACGTGTTCCGCCGTACTCAGGATCCACTCAGGAGAGAACGAAATTTTGACTACAGGGCTGTTACCTCCTATGGCGGGCCTTTCCAGACCTCTTCATCTACCTCGTTCCTTTGTAACTCCGTACAGAGTGTCCTACAACCCCAAGAGGCAAGCCTCTTGGTTTGGGCTGTTCCCGTTTCGCTCGCCGCTACTCAGGGAATCGCATTTGCTTTCTCTTCCTCCGGGTACTTAGATGTTTCAGTTCCCCGGGTCTGCCTTCTCATATCCTATGAATTCAGATATGGATACTGCTCCATTACGAGCAGTGGGTTTCCCCATTCGGAAATCTCCGGATCAAAGCTTGCTTACAGCTCCCCGAAGCATATCGGTGTTCGTCCCGTCCTTCATCGGCTCCTAGTGCCAAGGCATCCACCGTGCGCCCTTTCTAACTTAACCGTTAAAAAGAATCACTACGTGATATCTTGCTTACTAATTGAATGTGATGTCTACTGTTATCTAGTTTTCAAAGAACACGCTTTGAAGGAATGATCCTTCAAAACTAAACAAGATCTAAACGCACCTGTCTATAAGACCGCAAGGTCTTATATTCCGTATAATATCCTTAGAAAGGAGGTGATCCAGCCGCACCTTCCGATACGGCTACCTTGTTACGACTTCACCCCAATCATCTGTCCCACCTTCGGCGGCTGGCTCCAAAAGGTTACCTCACCGACTTCGGGTGTTACAAACTCTCGTGGTGTGACGGGCGGTGTGTACAAGGCCCGGGAACGTATTCACCGCGGCATGCTGATCCGCGATTACTAGCGATTCCAGCTTCACGCAGTCGAGTTGCAGACTGCGATCCGAACTGAGAACAGATTTGTGGGATTGGCTTAGCCTCGCGGCTTCGCTGCCCTTTGTTCTGCCCATTGTAGCACGTGTGTAGCCCAGGTCATAAGGGGCATGATGATTTGACGTCATCCCCACCTTCCTCCGGTTTGTCACCGGCAGTCACCTTAGAGTGCCCAACTGAATGCTGGCAACTAAGATCAAGGGTTGCGCTCGTTGCGGGACTTAACCCAACATCTCACGACACGAGCTGACGACAACCATGCACCACCTGTCACTCTGCCCCCGAAGGGGAAGCCCTATCTCTAGGGTTGTCAGAGGATGTCAAGACCTGGTAAGGTTCTTCGCGTTGCTTCGAATTAAACCACATGCTCCACCGCTTGTGCGGGCCCCCGTCAATTCCTTTGAGTTTCAGTCTTGCGACCGTACTCCCCAGGCGGAGTGCTTAATGCGTTTGCTGCAGCACTAAAGGGCGGAAACCCTCTAACACTTAGCACTCATCGTTTACGGCGTGGACTACCAGGGTATCTAATCCTGTTCGCTCCCCACGCTTTCGCGCCTCAGCGTCAGTTACAGACCAGAGAGTCGCCTTCGCCACTGGTGTTCCTCCACATCTCTACGCATTTCACCGCTACACGTGGAATTCCACTCTCCTCTTCTGCACTCAAGTTCCCCAGTTTCCAATGACCCTCCCCGGTTGAGCCGGGGGCTTTCACATCAGACTTAAGAAACCGCCTGCGCGCGCTTTACGCCCAATAATTCCGGACAACGCTTGCCACCTACGTATTACCGCGGCTGCTGGCACGTAGTTAGCCGTGGCTTTCTGGTTAGGTACCGTCAAGGTACCGCCCTATTCGAACGGTACTTGTTCTTCCCTAACAACAGAGTTTTACGATCCGAAAACCTTCATCACTCACGCGGCGTTGCTCCGTCAGACTTTCGTCCATTGCGGAAGATTCCCTACTGCTGCCTCCCGTAGGAGTCTGGGCCGTGTCTCAGTCCCAGTGTGGCCGATCACCCTCTCAGGTCGGCTACGCATCGTTGCCTTGGTGAGCCGTTACCTCACCAACTAGCTAATGCGCCGCGGGTCCATCTGTAAGTGGTAGCCGAAGCCACCTTTTATAATTGAACCATGCGGTTCAATCAAGCATCCGGTATTAGCCCCGGTTTCCCGGAGTTATCCCAGTCTTACAGGCAGGTTACCCACGTGTTACTCACCCGTCCGCCGCTAACATCAGGGAGCAAGCTCCCATCTGTCCGCTCGACTTGCATGTATTAGGCACGCCGCCAGCGTTCGTCCTGAGCCAGGATCAAACTCTCCATGAAGTTTGATAATGACTACGCACATTCGCATGTACGATTTATTTAATGAATTAACAGGTACGTTTTGTCTTGTTTAGTTTTCAAAGATCATTATTAAAGCGACTTTTATATTATATCCAATCTCGGATATTAAGTCAAGAACTTTTTTTAAGTTCTTTTTTTCTTTCGCCGCCGTTTTGCGGCAACGAATAATAATATACCACCGTATTTATGATTGTGCAATACTTTTTTGAGAAAAAATTTAATTTGTTTTAAATGCGCAGCAGCCGCTTGTTACACGGCTGCTGCCCAAACGTCATTTAACGATGTCTCATTTGCGGGAATAGTAAAACGTCCCTGATTGAAGGAGAATTCGTCAAAAGCATAATCAGTCTGTCAATGCCGATTCCAAGACCGCCGGTAGGAGGCATTCCGTACTCCAGTGCTTCGACAAAGTCTTCATCCATCATATGCGCTTCATCGTTTCCTTCTTCACGTTCTTTTAATTGAGCTTCAAAGCGTTCTTTTTGGTCGATAGGATCATTTAATTCAGTAAATGCATTCGCGTGTTCACGGCCGACGATAAACAGCTCAAAACGGTCTGTAAATCGAGGGTCTTCAGGGTTTTTCTTAGCAAGCGGAGAAATCTCCACAGGGTGTCCGTATATAAAAGTAGGCTGAATCAACGTTTCTTCAACTTTTTGCTCGAAGAACTCATTAATGATATGTCCTACTGACATGCTTTCAGAAATTTCAATTCCGTGTTCTTTCGCGAATGTTCTTGCTTCTTCTACCGATATTTCTTTCCAGAAGTCTACACCGGTGGCTTCTTTAACAGCATCGACCATATGAAGTCTCTTCCATTCAGGCTTGAGGTCAACTTCATAATCTCCGTATTGAACGGTTGTAGTGCCAAGCACTTCTTGTGCAATATGAGCGATAAGGTTTTCCGTCAAGCTCATAATATCTTTATAGTCAGCATAAGCTTCGTAAAGTTCAATCATTGTAAATTCAGGATTGTGCCGTGTGGAAACTCCTTCATTTCTGAATACACGTCCGATTTCATAGACTTTTTCCAATCCGCCGACAATCAGCCTTTTCAAATGGAGCTCGATAGCGATCCTCATGTAAAGCGGCATATCAAGCGCATTATGATGCGTAATGAACGGACGGGCAGACGCTCCGCCCGGAATCGCGTGCATCGTAGGCGTCTCAACTTCTAAGTATCCGTGGTCATCTAAGTATCTTCTCATCGATTGAATGATTTTGCTGCGCGTAATAAACGTATTTTTGCTTTCCGGGTTTACGATCAAGTCCAAATAACGCTGACGGTAGCGCTGTTCGATGTCTTTTAATCCGTGATATTTGTCCGGAAGCGGACGAAGTGCTTTTGTTAATAAATCAAAGGATGTAGCTTTGACAGACAATTCGCCAACATTCGTTTTAAACATGACGCCTGTAACGCCGACAATGTCCCCGAGGTCAGAGCTTTTAAACCATTCGTACTGCTCTTCACCGACACTGTCTTTCCTGACATAGATCTGAATCTGGCCCTTTAAATCCTGAATGTGCGCGAATCCCGCTTTTCCTTTTCCACGCTTTGTCATCATCCGGCCGGCAATCGTCACTTCAATTGCTTTTTCCTCTAATTCTTCTTTTGAGAATTCATTATATGATTCAATGAGATCAGTTGATTGATGGGTGCGGTCAAAACGCTGCCCGAAAGGATCTTTCCCGTTTTCTCTCAATTGATTCATTTTATCGCGTCTGACTTGCAGCTGGTCGTTTAATTCTTCATGGTTATGCTCTTCATGACTCATCATATATCACTCCGTTACTTTTAGTCTTTCAGGAAAAAAGCAGAAAAACTGCCAGTGAAAACTGGCAGTGAGCAGAGGTCGGATTTATCCTACTTTTGCATCCTGAAGCTCTTTTGCCTCGGCTTCAATCGTAAACGCGTCTAAAAGCTGAACGAGCTCATCCCTCGTTTCGCAATGATTAATTTCATTCCGGACCTTTGCGTTTCCTCTTATGCCTTTTAGATACCAGGCTGCGTGCTTTCTCATTTCGCGAACCGCAACATTTTCGCCTTTCAGTCCAATTAATCGGTCAAGGTGAAGTTTGCAGACAGACATTTTCTCACGCACTTTCGGCTCATCTTTCAATTCGCCTGTTTCTAAATAGTGAACCGTACGGTAAATCATCCACGGGTTACCCAGCGCTGCACGGCCGATCATGACACCGTCAACCCCTGTTTCATCAAGCATGCGTTTTGCATCTTGCGGAGTTTTGACATCACCGTTTCCGATTACCGGTATTGAAACGGACTGCTTCACTTCTTTGATAATATCCCAATTTGCCGATCCTTCGTACATTTGCACGCGGGTCCGCCCGTGAAGAGCGACCGCTTTTCCGCCTGCGCGCTCTACAGCTTTCGCATTCTCAACGGCAAAGATATGGTCTTCATCCCAGCCCATTCTCATTTTTACGGTCACCGGCTTGTCAACAGCCTCCACTACTGCAGAAACCATTTCATAAATTTTATTCGGATCAAGCAGCCATTTGGCTCCTGCATCACATTTTGTAATCTTTGGCACCGGACATCCCATGTTTATATCAATAATATCCGCAGTTGTGTTTTGGTCAACAAACCTCGCCGCTTCGACAAGCGTTTCTTTTTCGCCGCCGAAGATCTGCAGGCTGAGCGGTTTTTCACGTTCATCGATATAAAGCATTCCCATCGTTTTTGCATTATTGTAAAGGATCGCTTTATCGCTGACCATTTCGGCGCAGACCAAACCCGCTCCGAATTCCTTAACCGTCAAGCGGAAGGCGGAGTTGCAGACACCGGCCATCGGCGCAAGCACAACCCTGTTTTTTAATTCTATATCACCGATTTTAAACATTTTTAGTCCTCCTTTCTTATTCTTCTGATGGAGATAATTCCTCCACTGTTATATTTAAAGTATTGGCTACATCCCTGAGCATGCTCTCCGACGGCATACGATTCCCGCGTTCTACTTCACCAAGCACAGAAACGGATATACCCAATGCTTTTGCAAACCCTTCTTGAGTATAACCCTTCAGCTTTCGATATGCACGAATTCGTCTACCCCAGATTTCTGCTTCCATACTCTTACACCTTCTTGATTTTTCGCATGATTGACAGCTCCCTCAAGCTCGGGATAAATCTCCAGCAGCGGGATGAGCACAAACAAACGTTCATGCATTCTAGGATGAGGAACGATAAGTTGCTCTGTCTCAATATTTTCACGATTATACAACAAAATGTCAAGGTCTGCAGTTCTCGGCCCCCATCTGATGTCGCGTTTGCGGCCGAGTTCTTTTTCAATACGCTGAGTCAAATCAAGCAATTCAAACGGTGAAAGAGATGTTTTAACAGCTGCAGCCATGTTTAAAAATAGATCTTGGTCTGTATACCCGACAGGATCTGTTTCATAAATCGACGAGATGTCTGTCACCTGTACAGACGGATGTTGATGGAGGAGAGAGACAGCTTTTTTTAAATATTCTTCCCGCTGGCCGATATTCGAGCCGAGCGCTATATATGCCGAATTGTTCATTGTCGTTTCCTCGTCATCTCGATGGCCACCGATTTATAGTGTCCCGGTATAGGCGGGTCAGGCTTGACGACTTTGACCGTGCATTCCTGAACCGCTTCAAAATGCTTCAGCACTTTTGCGGCAATCGTTTCTGCGAGGGTCTCCACAAGGTTGACCGGCTCTCCCTCCACAACCTCTTTGCACAGCTTATACAAATCAGCATAATTAATGGTGGCATCAATACGATCCGTTTTTCCGGCTTCGCTTAAGTCTAGAAATGCTGTCAGATCAACGCGGAATCTTTGGCCAAGTTTGTTTTCTTCTTTGAAAACACCGTGATATCCGTAAAACTCCATGCCCTCTACATACACTTTATCGATGATAAACGCCTCCTTTATCAATCATGGCATCCATCATTTTTGCCATCCTGGAAATTTGCTTGACGTCATGCACCCTGACGATATCGCACCCTTTTTGAATACCGAGGCATACCGTCGCGCCCGTGCCTTCCGCCCTCTCCTCAGGCGGCAGATCCAGAACACGGCCGATAAATTTTTTGCGTGACGTCCCCAATAAAACCGGGTATCCGAGTTCGCTGAATTTCTCAAGCTGGTTCATGACCGCCAGATTGTCATGATACGTTTTGGCAAAGCCGATACCCGGATCAAGTACGATGTGATGATCTTGAACGCCTGCTGATTTTGCAATGCTCACACATTCCATCAAATCAGACAGCATGTCCGGGATCAAGTCCTTATAATTCCGTTCCTCGCGGTTATGCATCAAGATAATCGGCACATTATGAGCGGCCGCAACCCGGGCCATGTCATGGTCTGCTTTTGCTCCCCAGACATCATTGATAATCGCTGCACCGGCCTTAAGGGCTTCATCCGCCACTTTTGCTTTATAAGTGTCAACAGAAATCGGCACGTCGATTTCCTGAACAAGTTTTTCAATTACAGGTATGACCCTTGACAGCTCCTCATCAAGAGAAACCTTTTCCGCCCCCGGCCTCGTTGATTCTCCTCCGATATCAAGGATATGGGCGCCGTCTTCGATCATTTGCTTTGCATGAATAACGGCGCGGTCGATGCTGATATATTTTCCGCCGTCTGAAAAAGAATCGGGCGTCACATTTAAAATCCCCATGATCAATGTTTTATCTTCATAAGACAATGTGTATTGCTTTGCGGTCAACTTCTTTGAACGCACTGCTGTTTGAAGCGCCATATCCTTCACCCTTTAATTGAAATATAGTCTTTTGCTGCTTTTCTATCGTTAGTGTATGCCTCTTGCAGACGTTTCGACAAATTTCCATCCTTTCCCGGAAATTGAGTGCTGCCGATTCTCCGGAATGGAACGATTTCCTGAACGGAATTGGTCATCCATGCTTCGTCCGCAAAGAGAAGCTCCTTTAAAGGGTATACCCCCTGCATAACTTCGATTCCCATATCTGCAAGGCGCTCGATGACATAACGCCGGGTGACGCCGCCTAATATGCCGGTATCAAGAGAAGGTGTATACACACAACCGTCTTTTTCCCAAAAAATGTTGGAAATGATCCCTTCGGCTACAGCTCCGCCTTCGGTAAGAAAAATCCCTTCTTTGGCAGCGTCTGGTCCGAGCTCTCTTTTTCCGAACAGATTATTTAAAAAGTGATGTGATTTCAAGCGGAACGGACCTTCTGGCGTATTGCGTCGGACCTGTAAAATGACACCCTCCTTTTCAAACGGAACCGATTCAGGATGAAAAGGATTCATCATCACCATAACACCGGGTTTTTTGTATGAATCAGGAAAAAGACCTGAGTCACCGGGACCGGCAGATATATTTAACCGGACCTTGGCATCCAGATTTGGGGGCTGATTCAACTGAAGCAGCCTGTCAAGAATGGCAAGCACTTCGCTTTTTGTCAGCTCAAGCTCAATTCTCAGCTGTTCCAAAGCGTTGTTCAGTCTGTCCATATGCCAGTCTAAAAGGAAGGGCTCCCCTTCATAAAGGCGGAACGTTTCAAATACCCCGATTCCGTATAAAAAACCATGGTCAAAAGGAGAAAGTCTTGCTTCCTCCTCCTTCACATATTGACCGTTCAGGTAAATGATCATGTGTTCACTTTCTTTCGGTAAGTCTCAATAAAATTCTTCAGCATTTCTTTTCCGGAGGCAGTCATAATCGACTCCGGATGGAACTGAACGCCTTCAATAGGCAGTTCTTTATGCCTGATGGCCATAATCTCCCCTTCTTCCGTCCAAGCCGATGTCACAAAACAACCGGGCAGCGTATCCGGTTTGACGATCAACGAATGATACCTCGTGGCCGTGAGCGGATGTTCCAAGTCTTTAAAGACCGTCAACCCGTCGTGCAAGATCTCGGAAGTTTTCCCATGCATTAACCGTTCCGCCCTGACGACATCGCCTCCGAAAACCTGGGCGATCGACTGATGTCCGAGACAGACCCCGAAAATCGGTATCTTCCCGGCAAAATGGCGGATCGCTTCAAGGCTGATCCCGGCCTCATCCGGACTGCAAGGACCGGGAGATATCATCAAAAAGTCAGGCGACATATCCTCTATTTCCTGAAGCGTGATCTCATCGTTCCGCTTGACGACTAACTCCTCGCCAAGCTCGCCTAAATACTGAACCAAATTGTACGTAAATGAATCGTAATTGTCGATCATTAGAATCATATCTCAGCTCTCCTCTGCTCTTTTTTCTCTTCTTCACTCAACTGCAGCGCCTTTTTCATCGCCAGGGCCTTTTTAATTGACTCTTTATATTCATGCTTAGGGTTGGAATCGATGACGATTCCAGCTCCGGACTGCATGAACGCCTGGCCCGCTTTCACATATATCGTTCGGATAACGATATTAAAGTGCATATCCTGATTATATCCGAACCATCCTATAGAACCAGTATAAAGCCCCCGTCTCGTCGGCTCAAGCTCCTCTATAATTTCCATCGTTCTAACTTTCGGCGCTCCTGTAATCGTACCGCCGGGAAACACGGCATGGATGACATCCACGGCATCGCATTCGTCCCTTAGTTCCCCGCACACATTAGAGACGATATGCATGACATGGGAATACTTCTCAATCACCATGAATTCATCGACCCTGACCGAACCGTACTTGGAGACCCTGCCGAGGTCATTACGCTCTAAATCAACGAGCATCACATGTTCGGCGCGCTCTTTTTCATTCATGATCAGTTCGTTCGCGAGCGCTTCATCCTCCGCTTCATCCGCCCCGCGGGATCTCGTCCCGGCAATCGGTCTTGTCTCAAGCCTGGTGCCCTTTTTCTTAATGAGCAGTTCGGGCGACCCGCAGATGATTTGAAAATCCGGGGTTTCCAAGTAGGACATGTACGGCGAAGGGTTGATTTCTCTTAACATTTTGTATACCTCATAAGGAGGCGCAGACAGGCGCTCCGACTGGCGAACAGAAAGGTTCACCTGAAATACGTCGCCGCTTGCAATGTATTGCTTCACCTTCTCAACGGCCTGAGAAAAGCCGGCTTCTGTAAATGAAGCTGCGAATGACGGGCTTTTATTATCATTTGTTTGATGACCGCCAGCGGTCTTCGGATGTTCCGTCTTCCACATTTGCTCAAGCCTGTCCAGTTTCTCTTCCGAAGCGGCCGGCGATTCTTCAACGGTGTGGGTAATCACCCAAAGCTGCTGCTGCTTATGATCATAGACGGCTATATCATCAAATACGAGAAAGAATAAATCCGGCGTTTGCAGATCATCGATAGACAGGATTTTGAATTTCTCAATATATCGGGCATAGTCATAGCTTAGAAAACCGACAGCCCCGCCCTGAAAGTCGGGAAAATCTGCAACCGTCTCCGTTTTCAGCGTTTCAAACCACTGAGAAAACTGCTGAAACGGATCCCCCTCTTTGAATATGATGTCCCCTTTGTATTGAATCGTCGTGATGCCGTCTTTCCCTTTTGCTATTGCGACAGGGTCGAGCCCGGCTATGCTGTATTCTCCGCCTCTCGCACTTTCGAGCAGAACGCGGTATTGCTTTCCTTTCGACAGGCTTTCAAATTGCTCTAAAAACCGTTGATTGGAAAATGGGAACGCTCTGGCTACAGGCCTTCGTTGTCTCATCATATCATTCCTCTGCCGTTAGTCTAATGTCCTTATTGTAATGCATATCTTTTTTCTAGGAAAAGAGAATTTCATTTCCAATATAGAAAAAAGTCCTTGAGCATGTTCACTCAAGGACACCGAGCTTTTAAAAGGCTTCGCCCGCGAAAAACAAAAGGCCGCCGACATTGTCGGCAGCCTCCCGTTTCAACTGGAGCCTATTCAAATTGATAAAGAGGCGTGCTTAAGTATCTCTCTCCGTTACTAGGAAGAACAGCGAGAACTTTTTTGCCTTTCCCAAGCTTTTTAGCGACTTGAAGAGCAGCACAGATCGCAGCACCCGAAGAAATTCCTCCGAGAATTCCTTCTTCTCTCGCCGCTTTACGGGCAAATTCAAAGGCTTCTTCGTTTTTCACTGTGATGATTTCATCGTAAATTTCCGTATTCAAGATTTTCGGAACGAATCCCGCTCCGATTCCCTGAATTTTGTGCGGACCTGGTTTTCCTCCGGAAAGAACAGGAGAATCAGTCGGTTCCACCGCGAAAATCTTGATGGACGGATTTTTTTCTTTCAGGACTTCTCCGGCACCTGTTATCGTTCCGCCGGTTCCGATACCTGCAATGAATGCATCTAAACCGTCTCCGAATTGTTCGGCGATTTCTTTTCCCGTTGTGCGGCGGTGAACTTCTGAGTTCGCAGGGTTGTTAAATTGCTGAGGCATAAAATAGCCGTGCTCCTCAGCCAGTTCTTCCGCTTTTTTAATCGCGCCTTTCATTCCTTCAGCACCCGGAGTCAGCACAAGCTCAGCTCCATATGCACGCAGAAGGTTGCGGCGCTCAGAACTCATTGTATCAGGCATAACAAGAATCGCTTTGATGCCCTTCGCTGCAGCGACCATGGCAAGTCCGATTCCCGTATTTCCGCTGGTCGGTTCAATCAGTGTATCTCCTTCTTTCAGAAGGCCTTTCTCTTCAGCATCTTCTATCATGGCAAGCGCAATCCGGTCTTTTACGCTGCTTCCAGGGTTTATATACTCCAGTTTCACATATACTTCAGCACTGTCTTCATCAACTAGTCGATTTAATTTAACGACAGGTGTATTTCCGATTAAGTCATAAACAGAGTTTGCAACGCGAACCATTTGAACACCTCAATTTCCGAGTAATTTTATTGGGATTATATCTAATTTATCAATATCAAAATATTTTGTCAATCTTTATTTTTTATCGTCATAAAACCAAGATACTTTCGCATCTTTCCAAAGTGTCTTCACCGAAGCTTTGTCGCCTAATTGATCCATCGCGATCTGCCTTCTGATTTGATTTTTCACTTCGCTGTAAGTGAAAGCTTGCCCCGGGAGCTTTTCTTTGAGCTGGATGATTGCATAGCCTTGGCTCGTTTTAATCGGTTCATCCACCCATTGATTTTCCTTTAGCTGCTCAGCTTTCTCTAAATATTCGGCCGGAATGTTTTCGTGCTGATCATTGACGAACCCGAGGTCGCCGCCGTAAGGAGACGTATACCGGTCAGTCGAATGTTCAGCCGCGGCCGCTTCAAAGCTGGATCCTTCCTTCAGCTCTTTAAGAACTTGTTCTGCTTCGTCTTTATCTTTGACAACGATATGCTTGAGGCGATAAGAATCATCGAATTTATATAAGTCCTTATTTTTGTTATAGAATGACTTCAATTCGCTGTCAGAAATGACAATATCTTTTGTCAGGAGCTCTTCTAGAAGAATATTATGCTTGATCTGCTCTTTCCATTCTTTTTCTGTTGTGGCTTCGTCTTCGTAGAAGGAATTGTATACAGCTTTAATCAGCAGAAATTCTCTTTCAATGTCTTCATCAGACACTTTGATCTTATTTTTTTCGGCCATTTGGGTAACAACGCGGTCGTTGATCATATCTTCAAGCGTTGATTTTCCATAGCGCTCTTCCATTTCGCTCAGCCATTCTTCACGCGTGATGCCGTTTTTTCCGATATGTGCAATGACTTCTTGAGCGGACGGTGAAGAAGCAGTCTGCGATTTCGTCAAAACATACGCGATCACGATACAGTTGACAAAGATCGCACCTAAAATAATCGGCCAAAGTGTTCTTGATTTCAATATGGTGTCTCCCCTTTCCCCATTGTAAAAGACCCGCTACTGCATAGCGGGCTTATATTTCATCTCGAAGCGCTTCAAGCTCTTCCTTTGTAAACAGATACTTCTCATTGCAAAAATGGCATTGAGCCTCAGCTTGGCCATCTTCATCAATCATCTGTTGAATTTCATCTTTGCCAAGACCGATGATGCCTCCTGAGAAACGCTCTTTTGAACAATTGCATGTAAACCGGACAGGAACGGTTTCCAGTATTTCCGGTTCTTCTCCCAATACCGCAGCCAGCACTTCCTCAGGTGTCAAACCTTTCTGAATCAGCTTTGAAATGGGCTCCACTTGAGAAAGGTTTGTTTCAAGCTTCGTGATTGTTTCATCGTCCGTGCCCGGCAGCAGCTGAAGGATAAATCCGCCTGCAGCTAAAATCGTATTGTCGGGGTTGACGAGCACCCCTACACCCACCGAAGAAGGAACCTGTTCAGAAGATACGAGATAATATGTAAAATCCTCGCCGATTTCTCCGGAAACGATCTCAACCTGGCCTGTAAATAAATCGCGGAGACCGAGATCTTTTACTACGCTTAGTGTGCCGGACGTACCGACGGCTCTTCTGACGTCCAGTTTGCCGTGTTCATTTAAGTCAAAATGAACGTGCGGATTGGACACGTAGCCCCTGACATCTCCTTTTGCATTTCCGTCAGCGACAATCGCGCCGATAGGTCCGCCTCCTTCAATCTTGACGGTAAGCTTGTCTTCGCCTTTCAGCATGGCACCGAGCATGACAGCCGCCGTCATCGTTCTTCCTAAAGCGGCGGAAGCGGTAGGCCATGTGTTATGCCTTCTTTGGGCTTCATGAATCGTTTCTGTTGTATTCGCTGCATATGCTCTCACTTTGCCGTCATATGCGATGGCTTTCACTAAATAATCCATACCTCATCCTCCTATACACTTTCAACACGATTCCGTTCATAAATAAGCTCTAGTCCCTTCAATGTAAGGAACGGGTCAACGATATCGATGCAGTCCGATTCGTCTGCTATCAAGGAAGCAAGACCTCCCGTCGCAATGACTTTCGGATTTTTCTTGGACTGCCATTTCATCCGTTTGACAATGCCTTCAACCTGTCCGACGTAGCCGTAAAGGATTCCGGACTGCATCGCGCTGACCGTACTTTTGCCGACAATATGATCGGGCCGTGCAATTTCAATTCTGGGAAGCTTGGCAGCTCTCGAATAAAGCGCTTCAGTTGAAATCGTGATGCCCGGCGCGATCGCACCGCCCATGTACTCCTTGCGCTCGTTAATATAACAGTACGTCGTAGCGGTTCCAAAATCAACGACAATCAGGGGGCTCCCATAGAGATGAATAGCCGCCACTGCATTTACAATGCGGTCTGCTCCGACTTCTTTCGGATTATCGTATTTTATGTTTAATCCTGTTTTCATTCCCGGACCGACAATCTGAGGCTCGATCTGAAAATATTTAATACACATTCTTTCGAGGGAGAACATGATCGGAGGTACAACTGATGAAATAATAATTCCTTCGATCTGGTCAAACATCAGTCCGACATAATCAAATAAAGAACGAAGAAGCATGCCGAATTCATCTTCCGTTTTATGGCGGCTTGTCTCAATCCGCCAATGATATTCGAGCTCTCCTTCGTGGTAGATGCCAAGGACGGTGTTTGTATTTCCCACATCTATAACAAGCAACATTCTGATCACCACTTTTGACTAGTTTCTCTTACTTGGGCATAAAACATTCTACCATCATACAATACACGATGCCGATTCTGTTTGTAAACGAATCAAATCGTAGTGAACAAAGATTTTCCAAAGAGGTTTTTTAACCATAAAAAAAGAAAACTGCCAAAAGCAGAGCTTGGCAGTTTTCCTGAAGAGGCGGAAATAAGTCGTTATTCTTTCTCATCCTCGTTTTTTTCTTCGTCATCTCGTTTATTGATGTTGACTTTCACATCGTCTGTCTTTTCCTGATCATCCGAATATGTGCGATCAGGAAGTCTTCCGTGCTCAGACAAATGTTTGATTTGCTCAGCGTCGAGCGTTTCAACTTCCAGCAATGTTTGAGCGATCAGCTCAAGTTTGTCGCGATTTTCAGTAAGGATTGTTTTTGCACGTTCATAACATTCCTTAATGAAGCGCTGAATTTCTTTATCGATTTCATACGCAATCGCGTCGCTGTAGTTTTGGTCATTGTTGAAATCGCGTCCCAAGAACACTTGCCCGCCTTGCGATTGTCCGAATTGAAGAGGACCGAGCTTTTCAGACATACCGAATTCAGTTACCATTCGTCTGGCAATGCCTGTAGCGCGCTGGAAGTCGTTATGGGCACCCGTGCTGACCTCACCGAAGATGATCTCTTCAGCTACACGGCCTCCAAGCAAGCCGACGATCTTATCGAGAAGTTCGGGTTTGGTTTGGAAATAACGGTCTTCCTTAGGAAGCATAACGGCGTATCCGCCCGCTTGGCCGCGCGGTACGATCGTTACTTTATGCACCATATCCGCTTCATCCAAGACAAGTCCGATTACAGTGTGTCCCGCCTCGTGATAAGCCACGATATTGCGTTCTTTTTTCGAAATGACCCTGCTTTTCTTTGCAGGTCCGGCGATGACGCGGTCTGTCGCTTCATCGATGTCTCGCATATCGATCTTTTTCTTATCTTGACGCGCTGCTACGAGAGCCGCTTCATTTAAAAGGTTTTCAAGATCTGCACCTGAGAATCCAGGCGTCCGCATCGCGATCGCTTTTAAGTTTACGGATTCATCAAGCGGCTTGTTTCTTGCGTGTACTTGAAGTACAGCTTCACGGCCTTTAACATCTGGGCGGTCAACTGTAATTTGACGGTCAAAACGTCCCGGACGCAGCAATGCAGGGTCTAAAATATCGGCGCGGTTTGTCGCAGCGATAATGATGATTCCTTCATTGGCGCTAAATCCGTCCATTTCAACAAGAAGCTGGTTGAGCGTCTGTTCACGTTCATCGTGCCCTCCGCCAAGACCTGCTCCCCGCTGGCGTCCGACAGCATCAATTTCATCGATGAAAATCAGACACGGTGCATTTTTCTTAGCGTTTTCGAATAAGTCGCGAACACGTGATGCACCAACCCCGACGAACATTTCAACGAAGTCAGAACCGCTGATGCTGAAGAAAGGCACCCCTGCTTCTCCGGCACAAGCTTTCGCCAGCAATGTTTTACCGGTACCCGGAGGTCCGACCAAAAGCACGCCTTTCGGAATCCTTGCTCCGAGTTCAGCGAACTTGCGGGGATCCTTGAGGAAATCAACGACTTCCACAAGCTCTTGCTTTTCTTCATCCGCTCCTGCCACATCTTTGAATTTGACGCGTTTCTTTTCTTCTGTATAGAGCTTCGCCTTGCTTTTTCCAAAGTTCATAACACGGCTTCCGCCGCCTTGAGCCTGATTAAGCAGGAAGAAGAAAAGAATGAAGATAATAACAAAAGGGATGATGGTGGTAAAGAACGTCATCCATCCATTTGCTTCCTGTGCAGGTTCTACTTGTATCTTCGTTTTTTTCACTTGATCAATGATTTGATCTGCCCCTTTTCCTTCAGGAACATGGGTCAGGAAATATTGATCTTTCTCATAGGTCGTCAGCTGTCCCCGAACCTCGTACACGCCCCTGACAGGCTGGATGGAGACATTTTCAACCTTCCCTTTATCTAGGTTTGAAACAAAGTCACTATACGTCATATTTTCTGTTTTCGGATTTGCGGTTTGGAAGTAGCTCACAACTCCGATCACAACTAATAAAATAAGTAAATAAAAAATGGTATTACGGAAGACCCGATTCATTCCTTACCTCCTCCCACAGTAAGCACAACTATGTTCAATAGTATCATAGAAAATCGTTCCAATACAACAGATATCCCTTTCGCTAACAAGCCCGAATCAGCTCTCATAAACCGCAGGTTTCAGCACTCCGATGTACGGAAGGTTACGATAGCGTTCAGCATAATCGAGACCATATCCGACAACGAATGCATCGGGAACTTCAAAGCCGACGTAATCCGCTTTGATATCCGCTTTTCGTCCGCTTGGTTTATCAAGAAGGGTTACGATCTTAATCGATTTTGCTTTGCGGTATCGGAAAAGCTCTACAAGATAACTCAAGGTCAGCCCACTGTCGATGATATCCTCAATAATTAAGATGTCACGGCCCTCTACAGATGTGTCCAAATCCTTAATGATTTTTACCTCTCCGGAAGAAACCGTTGAACTGCCGTAGCTTGATACATCCATGAAATCCATTTCCAAATATGTATCAATATGCTTCAAAAGATCAGCCATAAACGGCATGGCTCCCTTTAACACACCGATTGCCAGCGGAAACTTGCCGCTGTACTCTTCTGTCAGAGTTGCGCCCAGCTCCTTGACTTTCTTTTGGATCTCTTCTTCTGAGATCAAGATATTTTCAATATCCTGTTTCATTCTTTGCTAGCCCCCTACACTTTTCATGCTGTCTATATTGTAATACAATGCGATCATTGTTTGTAACATCAAGTTCCTCAAAAATGGTTTTTTTCAGACCAGGTATCCAAATAATGTTTCCAACCGCGTCTGTTACAATGGGCCAGCTGTCTCTTTTCGCAAGAGGCACTTTTTCATCAATAAATATATCTTTAACCTTTTTTGAGCCGTTCATCCCTTTAAGTTTGATTCGGTCTCCGTTTTGCCTTGTCCGTACATAAAGGGGGAATTGAACCTGCTTGGGACTTGTTGCAAAAACATCGTTTCCTTGCAGCTTCCGGGTTGAACCGGGTCCGCTCACATGAAGGGAGGAGCCGTCGGGAAGCTTCAGTTCTTCTTCGTCTGCCCCGCTTATTTCATAATGATAGGAAACATTTTCACATTGTAAACGCTGAAATGTAAACAAACATGTATGATAAGATTTTGCAACTTTTAGCCCATTCGGAAAATCAAGGGAACCGGATGGTCCACCTTGTGAAATCCAATCCAGAAACACTTGAATATGATGGGCTGAAAACGCTGATGGAACGTTTTCATAAAGATAGTTTAATATTAGATGAACTCCCCTTCTTTGTAAAGGCATAGGGAGCGCAAGAAGCCGATCGATGCTGATTTCGACACCGGAACTTGACTTGCTTGTGATTACTGTATTCATTTTGTCTTTCGTTAATGCCTGTAAGTATAATTCGTCTTCTGTCAGGAATTCACTGACGGATTGAAACCTTTTATGGACATCTTCCGACTCTTTCTTCAGAAAAGGGAGAACATGGTGCCTGAACCGGTTCCTTGTGTAATCATCCTCACTGTTGCTCGGATCGGTTCTATACGGTATTCGATTCTCTTTGCAGTAAGCCAAAAGATCATCCTTTGACAGCCTTAGAAACGGCCTAAGCAGCCAGCCGCTGTCAAAACGGCGCTTTGGCTGAATTCCAGCAAGCCCGAGCCCGACAGTGCCTTTTGCCATCTTCATCAGCATCGTTTCCACCTGATCATCGCCATGATGAGCCAGAACCAGGTATTCAGCCCGGCGCCTTTTCATTAATTCTTGAAAAAACGCATACCGGCATTCTCTCGCAGCAGCCTGTTTATTCAGATTGTTTTCCGCGGCAAATGTCAGGACATCGATTTGCACCGCCTCGCATTGTATGCCTTCCGCCTCGCAGTAGTCCTGAACGAACCGCATATCATGCTCAGACTCTTCGCCTCTGAACATATGATCGACGTGTGCGGCAATCAGCGTCGCCGAGGCAGGAACCGTACGTTGCAGAGCATGCAGCAGCGCCATCGAATCAGGCCCGCCGGAGACGCCTGCAACCAGTGTCGCTCCATCAAATGACAGTTCGTATTTTCTCATGAAATCTTCAATACTTTTCACAATGTCCTCCCACTAAGAGCAGGGTGTATTTCAAAAGATATAAATATCCTAACACTTTCAATCGGTCCCTGCAAAGAAGAGCTATCCGCCAGCAAAGCAGAGCTAAATAAAAAAGAGAACGATATACGCAAAGTAAAGGGCAAGAACGCTTACGACGATCAGCAGCGTTTCAAAAACACCGCCGGATTTAGAACTGTTTCTTTGCTTTCTGCGCCCGCTTCTTAACATTTGCTGCTGAGGCGTCCCCCGCTTATGCCGCGGGCCTTGAGACGGGGCGGATGCCGATGAAGAGCGGGCGGTTCTCGACTGGCGGCTGCTTTGCATTCTGGCCGGCCGTCCGATTGCCAGGAGGTCTCCCTTCATTTCATCAGCTGTTCGATAGCTTCCTTTTAAAGCAGAAGCAAGAACCGGCTTATACCGCTTTAAAAACGGCTGTCCGTCGATGACTGACATAAGCTGTTCCTGAGGTCTTGCTGTCTTTTTAAATTCTTTTTTCACCGCACAGTTCACCATAATCATGGCGACTGAAAACAGATCATACGAAGGCTCAGCCTTACGGGTTCCAAATTCCCAATAGCCTCTGTCAAAAAACTCTGTATATTCCTTGATTGCCCGGCCTTCTTTTGTCGTCCCGCCCACATCAATGCAGCGGATTTGCGGCGGCGGGCCCGTCACGATTAAATTCTCGGGCTTTAAATCTCCAAACACCCATCCTTCGCGATGAATGGCCGACAAACTTGAGAGAAGCTGGCTGATTAGCACCGGTATCCATTCCTCGCCTTTTTCGTTTACATATCTTAAAAGAAGCGGACCTTCAATATATTCCATGACATAAAATGAAAGTTTTTTGCCCGCACCCGCAACCATCATGTCATCCACATCAAAAAAAGAAGGCCCCATTGCTTTTGCCTGGGCCTTTGAGAAAGATTTCAGAACATTCACTTCCGAGGTAATGGACAGGCTGTCATCGCTCACTTTTAATGCAACGCGGCCCTTTCCCGAATCGGCCAGATATACAACGCCATTCGCCCCTTTTCCAAGCTGTCTGATGATCTTGTAGGAATGATTGTTCCACTTTCCAACAACGGCTGCACCCGGCTTTAGACTAGCCGCCAAACTCGTCGAAGTGTTTTTCATCGTCTTCTAACATTCTCCTTCTTGAGCCGATTTTGTTAAAATGCTGAATCGCCTCTCGTATTGCGGGTCCTGTCGGCGTAATGCCGCCGGCTGAAAGCTTGGAAAATATTGAAGAAAGAGATTCAAACTTCGGGGTCCAATCAAGCACAAGCTCGACCTCTTGTTTTTTCCCGGGAAATATAAGCATCGCAAATTCATTTTCGCCGATTCTTGAATTGAGACTGATGGAAAGGTCTATCAATGCTTCTTTAACAGTCGGCAGCTTCGGATTCATGCTCGCGCTTGTATCGACAAGAACCAATACATGAAGATGTACGGTCTCACCGAGCTCATCTACGACTTCCATAACTTCACCGCGTTTATCAGGAGGCAGTTCATCCATTTCGGTATGCTTGCCGAGAATTTGTTTGAGCTCACTATTGACAACGCCTTGAAGGGTTTGCGTCATCGCCTTTTTTGTCACCATTTGAACAGTCTGCGACAGCTGCGACGCGTAAACAACCTGGTGAACTCCCCCGCCTGCGAGGGCGATCCCTTCAACTTCTTTCATCGCCTCCTGATCCATTTCATGCTCGTCCATAATCCCAATCACATTCACGGTAATTCCCTGCTCCTTCGCAAAGGCGGCCATGGCCTGCGGGTCTTCGCCGCGGTTTGAACAGCCGTCCGTCAAAAGCAGGATTTGATTCAAGTGCCCCTTTTTCATCGTTTTTATTCCTCCTGGACAAAGATATCTTGATTTAGTTCCATCATCGCCAGAAGAAATTTGATTTATACGAAGGCTAAGAAATCTCTTGATTCTTTTGGAAAAAAGACGGCGCCGGAATGGAGGCCCACTTTGGCGTATTATGGTCCAGCTTGATAACAATCACCGTCATATCGTCCTCAATCAGACCCGACCTTGTCCGAATCACTTCTTCCATGATCAAGTCGGCGATTTCCTGCGGCTCCTCGGTTTTCAGAGATTTCAATTTACGCTTCATCCACAGATCATGATTTTCAACATGTCTAGGCCCTTCAAAGATTCCGTCGCTCATCATGATCAAAAGGTCTCCCGCTTTTAATTGCTCGCTGACTACATCAACATCGAATTCTGTAATGATGCCGATCGGCAGATTGCTGGCCTGCACTTTGATAATCTGATCGCCTCTTTTAATAAAGCTCGGGGTGGAGCCGATTTTCAAAAACTTGCAGCTCGCATCCTGAAGATCGATGACCGATAAATCCAATGTCGAATATATTTCATCTGTCGTCCTTAATGAAAGAATGCTGTTGATCGTTTTAATCGCCACTTTTTCGTCGATGCCCGACTGAAGAATCTTTTCCAACAGCTTGATCGTCTCATTGCTTTCAAAATGGGCCCTTGCGCCATTTCCCATACCATCGCTGATGGCGGCCGCATATTTGCCGGTGCCGAGCTCCATCATATTGTAGCTGTCGCCGGAGACAAGCCCTCCTCCTTTTGCTGCATGTGCGGCTCCCGTCACCACCCTGTATGACTTCGCCGAACCGAAAGCAACATGACAATATCCATTCGGATGGCCGGCGCACTGTTCCGCTTTGACGATAATTTGTTCTTCCAAAATATCGGACAGCATCGGAGCGATGATTTTTTCACACTCCCCGTGGCCGTTGCAATACGGGATACTCATTTCGATATCGATATTTCCCTGCTCTAGGCTGTAAATTTCGACTTGTTGAATTTCAATGCCGAAATGCTGCAGCGCATCCCGAATTTGTTCTTCTTGAATAAAATGCTGCTCCCTCTCCCTTTTTATTTCCCGAGAAAAGTCCGCCATGACCTGAGAAACCCCGAGCAGCTGCTCTGCGACGAGACGCCTGCTGTCATGCACCTTTTGTTTTAATGTCTGGTTTGCCCTAAAATGAGACAGCTCGTCTTCCATCAGCGCTTCTACTTGCTTTGATTTGGAGCAGTGCTGATGAAACTCCTTTTTCAGCTTGCGGTTTTTAAAATATTGCTTTTCTTCTGTTTCCTGCATAACTCGTTTCATCAAGTCATATGTTTTATCAAAGTTCTGAACCCAGCACTTGTTTTTCTTATAACAGGACTGGCAGGAGTGTTCTGTTACAGTGCTCAAAAACAGATCGATCTCTTTTTCTTTTCCTTCATCATCCGGAACCGAATGATAAAAGGTAGCGAAGCTTTCGGATAATGCGTGAAAAACACTCGAAAACTGATCGACCTTCTGCGCGGTGACATCGCGGATTTTTCTTGCATATTGCTGCTGTTCCTGAGCGTGTTCAGTCGTTCCCGGTATATACTTAGCCACTTTTTTCGTAATCGACTGAGGGGTTAAAAGGAACAGACCGATTGCAATCAGTGATTCATAAAGCGTCGGCACAAGTTCAGCTGAACCTTCTCCGTACAGAGAAATCAATAGAGATCCGATCAATAAGCCGACCGCAGCACCGAACTTTTTTCCTTCTTTTAACAAACCGCCGAGAAGGCCTGAAAAAGCCAGCAGGCTCATCTGATATAAATTGCCGATATTTGAAAGGCTGAGGATCAGCCCGGTCACAACACCGACTGTACAGCCGATGCTCGCGCCCCCGATGAACGCGAAAGCGAGCACGACATAACGGGCCAATATCAGTTCAGCCTGCATGCCTTGAAAAGAAACGCCTGTCAAACCTGTGAGAACAGAAGCGATTAAAATCATAAAACAAATGATCTCTTCAATTTTCAGCGACTGTTTCGCCCGCTTTGATGTAACAATCGGCAGGCTTTGCAAAAAAATCAGTGTGAGGATAAACGATAACCCGGCTTCAACAAAAGCCATAATATAGTGATAACCCGAAACCGTTCCGTATTCGGCATATACAAATCCGCATCTTGTCACAGCCATCGCTAAAAAGACGACGACAGGCAGCGTTCTGACGCGATCTTTTATAATAAGAGACGTCATTTTGGAACATATCGCAAATGCAAACAGAGCCGCAAGCACGAACAGCGAATGCTGAGGCGATATGCTCAGAGCCCCGGCAAGAAGTGCCAGGCATGCAAGAAAAGCTTTATCTTTTTTAATTAAAAGCATCGCTCCGAAAAATGGAAGAGCAAAGGGAATGACCTCTGACAGAATGAAGGCTCGTCCCAATAAAAAACCGATGATCATATAGATCAGCCCTTTATAAAAAAAGAGGGAATATAAATGCTGCATTACAAGCTTCGTCGTGCTGCCAATCCATGAATACAATTTTTGAACAACAGGTCCAGCTATTGGGCTGTTCACTCTTCTTTCCGCTTTTTCCATGCTCTCATCTCCCACTCGTTTATTCGTTGCTTGCCATTATAACGAAAGATGAAATAGGATTTTGTCAAAAGAAGGTAATGAATTCAAAGAACTGTTCGACGCTTTTTGTAGCATGCTTCAATCACTCTTGATAAGTCGAGTCCATTCCCGTTATTTTGCGTATTTTTATGCAGCAAAAAAACCGGCTTCAGAAGAAGCCGGTTTCCGGAATGACCCGTACGGGATTCGAACCCGTGTTACCGCCGTGAAAGGGCGGTGTCTTAACCACTTGACCAACGGGCCTTCATATAAGTAGCGGCGGAGGGGATCGAACCCCCGACCTCACGGGTATGAACCGTACGCTCTAGCCAGCTGAGCTACACCGCCATGTTGTTGATTTCTTTTAACGCACAAGTTCTATAATACAAAGGATTGTCCTATCCGTCAATAGAAATTTTAATAAAAATTTTATAAGACAATAAAAAGGCATCCGTTGGGATAAGACGAATGCCTTTCGTATATATAGAAAGCAGCAAGTTAACCTCTTCTTGCTCCGCGCCCTCCACGTTTTGATTCCGTGTTGCGTTTTAGAGACGATAAGCGATCTTCACTGTCTTTTAAAAACTTATTCATTTTCTGTTCAAACGTTTCTTTAGAGCGGAAATCATTTTTAGGTCTCGCAGGTCTTGATGATTGAGGACGGTCTACAGCCTTTTTGATCGACAAGCCGATTTTCCCATCTTTCTCAACATTGATGACTTTAACTTCTACTTGATCACCAACCTTCAGATGATCATTAATGTCCTTCACGTAGTTATCGGCTACTTCGCTAATATGAACAAGACCTGTTGATCCTCCAGGCAGTTCAACAAACGCTCCGAAATTTGTAATACCTGTTACTTTCCCTTGCAACTTGCTGCCAACTTCAATCGACATAAAAAAAGTGCTCCTCCTTAGACTTAAAAAAGATCATTTGTTTAATTATACATAAAGAAAAAAATAAGTGTCAACAAGGCTACTTGCTCTTATCTTCAAACTTGAAGATGATTTCGCCATCTTTTGAGAGGTAATAATCCTTTCTGGCAAGCTCTGCAACGTAGTCCTCATCCTTTAATTTCACAATCTCATCTTTCAAATCCGATTTTTTTGCTTCCAGTTGTTCCAATTGTTTCAAAAGGTCTTCTTTCTTCTCTTGCTTCGCGCTGATATCCGAAGTCTGCGACCAAAGAGAACTGACAATCACAATCGCCGACAGCAGCACAACGGCGCCGAAAACCATCAACCGTCTGTATAGACCGCGTCTTTTTCTTTTCAGCTGCTGCTGTTTTCGCTCCATCTGCTCTTTGTATTCGTTCTGTATTTGCGATATGTTGCGTCTCATGGGATCATTCATTCCAGACGGCCTCCCCTCATTTTTTTAAAAGTTTTGCCTTAATTGTTATGAATAGTTTCTTCCCCTTTTCGAAAAATCCTGCTCCTTTTTGCAAAAAGCGTCTCAACAATCCCCGAACCGGGGCGGGAAGAAGCCTGCAGCATTGATATAGTATAAAATAGATCGGATATCCTGCAAATTTTAATATCTTATATAAACATACCGCAAAAAAACGAAAAAGAACATAGATATTTCTCATTGTAAAGAGAATGATGGCAAAAATAGCTTGAAACGTCCATACAACAGGCCGAAACACCATCATCTGCATCATCTTTGAGACCAGCCTGGAGATGAATATGAAAAAGGAAATCATCCATTCCAAAAGCTTGATATAGATCTGCTTAAAAAGGCTTTGATAAGCGGCAAATCCAAGCATGACCGCCAGAAAGATATAAATTCGGAATTCCCCTTCATTCACGCTCAGCAAAACATAGAAAAAAAGGAGACCTTGTACCACCCAAAACAAAAAGTCATGGAGAAACAACAGCCACCTTGCTGTTTTCGAGCGGACAACGAAACGGGTGTAGGTGTCAAGGGAAGCGCCAAGCCATGCCCCCATTCCGGCCATGGCCAGCATCGTATAGAACTGAGTGGTCAGCGTCATTTAAACAACTTGCTAAAAAATCCTTTAGCTTTCTCCCCCTGCTGCTCATCCAAATAGACGAGATCAAGCACTCTTCCCTTGATGGAGACAACGCCTTTTTCCACATCGAGATTCTTCATCTGCAGGTTTTCGCCTCTGACTGCCAGCATGCCCATGACCGTCTCAAGTAAGAATTCCTCATTGTCAAAGCTCTCGACCTGTTTGACACCGGATATATCCAGCAGCTTGCGGCCCTTCATCGTCACATTATGTTCAGGACCAGATGCCCCGCCGGAAGGGTTGTGCTGATCATAATATACATTCATCGATTCATCCCCCATATCCTCATACTAAAGATTCGATACTGCATTGTATGAGACGGGGGATTTTTTTAGAACAAGCCTATTCTCCTCCCAGCTTCTCTTCTTTGAGAACGGTATACATATCAGCGGCTTCTTCTTTTTTTGTCGTATCCTTCAATTCATTGACTTTGACGGTTACAAGCTTTTGGCCAAAACGCACCGCAAGCTCGTCTCCCGCTTTGACAACAGAGCTTGCTTTCGCCTGCTGGCCATTGATCGAAATTCTTCCCTGGTCAGCCACTTCTTTTGCAAGCGTCCGTCTTTTAATCAGCCTTGATACTTTGAGAAATTTGTCGAGTCTCATCACTTGTCAGCTCCTTTCAATGTCTTTCGCTTCATTCCACAATTCGTCCATTTCTTCAAGCGTCATAATTTCCAGATCCTTGCCCATGCGCTTTGCAGATTGTTCAATATGTGTGAACCTTCTGTAAAACTTGGCATTTGTCATCGCCAGGGCTTCTTCCGGTTCAATTTTATAAAACCGGCCGATGTTGACGAGAGCGAATAAAAGGTCGCCGAACTCTTCTTTCATTTTTTTGCTGGACTGTTCGGCTTCGGAAATTTCTGAAGAAAATTCTTTCATTTCCTCGTGAACTTTATCCCAAATATCCTGGACATTCGACCAGTCGAATCCGGTCTTTGCCGCCTTTTTCTGAAGCTTGTTCGCTTTTGACAAAGCAGGCAGCGGCTTTGGAATGTCGTCGAGAAGGGATGGATCGTCCGCTTGTTTCTCCTGTTTCTTGATCTCTTCCCAGTTTACCATGACGTCGGCCTCATCACGAACAGATACTTCTCCGAAGACATGCGGATGCCTTCTGATCATTTTTGCCGTAATGCCGCGAATCACATCGTCAATTGTAAAAAGACCGTCATCCTCGCCGATCTGCGCATGCAGCAGAACTTGGAGCATCACATCGCCGAGCTCCTCAACAAGGTGGTCGGGATCTTCTTCATCAATCGCCTCGAGCACCTCATAGCATTCTTCAATTAAGTATTTTTTGAGCGATTCATGGGTTTGTTTCCGATCCCACGGGCAGCCGTCCGGTCCGCGCAGCTTCCTGATGACGCTGCGGAACATCGAAAATTCCTTGTACAGAACCTCCTCGTCTTTGACCGGCGGAACGTAGACGCTCGTTAAATTATTGATACCGACACTTCTGTCCAATTCGTAAAGAGGCACTGTCCGAATGTCTTGCATACTGCTTCCGGCCGCTGTGACAATGACGACTTCATAGTCATCAGGGAGCTTTTCCATCAACGTCAGTTTGACCTCTGATGCCGTCATTTGATCATATACCTGGCAAATAATCAAATGATGACGGAGCTCGACTTCGTCAGCGGAAAACCGGACGGCGTCGACAAACTGAAACCCGTCAATCGGATCGATCTGCAAAGCATTTAATGTCGCATCAATAAAGCTGTGGCCTCCCTCGACAACGACATCGGCCTGATGAGCGCCCCGCCTCTCAAGCAAAAGCTGAACCGTTTTTTCAGCGACGAACGGATGGCCCGGAACGGCATAGAGCACATCGCGCTGCTTCGCCTCCTCAAACAGCCGCTCTACGATCTCCTCGTAAACATCTTCGAATTGATCATGCTTTTCATAGACCTCATCAAAAAAATGAATCTCAGCTATTTCTTTTTTCAGGTCTTCTATTAACGGATGGTCTTTCGTCCTGACATAAAGAACCTCCGCTTGTGTGAGCCGTTTATATACACCGAGGGTTAATTGATTCATATCGCCTGCCCCCAGGCCGACTACCGTGATTTTACCGGCCATGCCTGCCGCCCCTTTCTCGTTTTAATGTCAGGAGCTTGCTGCCAAAAGGTACAAGCTCAAGTTCTTTTTCTGAAAACACGCGTAATGTGAAGATACCGGACAAAAAGACAATGCCGCCGACGAATACGGCGCTAAGACTTTCCGCAGTCGCGATCCATCTGTTTTCATGAGGTATGGCCGCTTCAAAAGCAAAAAGCCACACCGCCAGAGCGGCCGACATGATCACAGCCGACAGCAAAACTCCCGCTATCCTGTATTCCGGCAGCTTGATCCAGCCTTTCCTTTTCAGCTGAAAAAAATTGAGTCCAGCGACAGTAGCGAATGACATCATAGTCGCAAAAGCGGCGCCGGAAATGCCGAAACCGGGGATCAGGAGCTCGTTCAATACGGCTTTCACAAAAAAGCCGCAGCAGACGGAAACAGCTGGAAGACATGTATTGCCGAGTCCTTGCAAAACAGCAGTCATCGTGATCGCCAACGATGCAAACAGAATCGACACGCTGAAAATCTGCAGCGCAGCCGTTCCATCGCTGTTCTTAAACAGCATGACATTCACCGGCTCCAAAATGCATATCAGACCGGCGGCTGCTCCAGTGCCGATGACGAAGCTCATTTTTAGCGAATAACGGATCTTTTCCTCCAGAACCGCCGTTTCTCCATTTTTCTTCGCTTTTGTAAGGGACGGGACAAGAGCTGTCGCAATGCTCGCAGCAAAAACGGTTCCAAGCTGCAAAAGCGGCTGTCCTCTGTCATACACCCCTTTTGTATGTTTCGCCTGAAGTTCGTCCATTCCTTGTCCGGCCAGCAATGAATACAAGTTCATTGCGTCGACGAGCTGGATGAGAATCAGCATGAGGCCGGCCGTGCAAATCGTAACCGAGTACAGACACAGCTGTTTCAAAATATCGCCTGTACCGGCCTCTATCCCGGCGGCAGCGGGTTGCTTTTCACGCTTGGCCCAAAACACGGCGAGAATGAAAAACGCCGCAAGGCCGCCGACAAGGGAGCCAAAGGCAGCCCCTGCCCCGGCGTCATATAAGGAAAAGCCGTTTTTGACGAGCCACCACGTCAAAATGAGGATCGCCCCGACCCGGAGTGTCTGCTCTCCAATTTGAGAAAGTGCCGTCGGAAGCATCCGTTCGCCTCCTTGAAAATAGCCTCTAAGCAAAGACACGAGCGGCAGCAGCAAATAAGAAAACGACACGGCGCGGATCACCCCGGCAAGGGCGGGATCACCCATAAACCCTGCGATGGCTTCGGCTCCGGCAAACAAGAGAAGAAAAAAGCCAAGGCCCACGACCGACAAAAAAAACATAGACACCCGGAGAATTTTTGCCCGGTTTGCCGTCCCGTAATCATTCAACAACTTTGAAATGATGACCGGGAACCCGGAGGTGGCAAGCATCACAGATATTCCGATCATCGGATACACCTGCTGAAAAATATAAAAACCGACATCTCCAACTATATTTTGAAAAGGCACTCTATATACAGCGCTTAATATCTTTGATAATATCCCCGCCAATGATAAAACAAAGGCGCCTTGCCAAATCCATTGTCTTTGGCCTTTTAAAAACCCCATTCCTTTAAGCTCCTTCCAATGCGCTTTCTCTCAGCTTTCTAAAAAGCGCACGAAACGTGCTTATTATACCATATTCAAGACTCATACCCCGCCTGCAACTGTGAACTAAAAAAGAACAGCCCAAAAGGTGCTGTTCCAACTGCTGATGCTGATTCAAGCTGAGAAAAACGCTTTCGGCATTCCAGCTCGTTCGAGCAGGAATGTCAAAATAAAAGGAATGAGACCTATTGTTCCATTTGACGGGCCAAAAAACCAGCGGCGGTTTCAACCGCTTTATGTTCCACTTCTCCGATTGACTGGTCTTTCGAAAAAATGACAACCGCTCCGATCGGATCGCCGTTTGCAACAATCGGACCGACGGTATAAGAAGCAACCTCTTCGTCAATACCATCAATAAGCTGAATTGTCTTGGCGTCTCCTTCCAAAACAGAATTTCGCTGATCCATCGCCTTTTCGACCATGTCGCTGATCGATTTGTTTAAATAGTCTTTTTTAGACCCCCCGGATACTGCGATATACACATCCCGGTCGCAAATCAGCACGGAATGGCCCATGCTGTCATAAAGCGCATCAGCATACTCCTTTGCAAAGTCGCCGAGCTCGCTGATCGGAGAATATTTTTTTAAAATAACCTCCCCATCCCGGTCCACAAATATTTCCAAAGGGTCTCCTTCACGAATGCGCAAAGTTCTGCGGATTTCCTTCGGGATCACGACCCGGCCTAAATCATCAATTCGACGTACGATACCAGTTGCTTTCATCTCTGCTGCCTCTCTTTCATTTGATGATATATCTGGTGGATATAAACAGAGCTGTGTACTTATGTAACACTCTCCACTCTTGATTGGTTTTAGTATCCTTCACATCAAATGTAATATACGCGAGAAACAACAAATTTTTATGATGAAGCGATCGTTTGCTTTTTAACGTTTTGAAGGCCTTTCAATATTTCGAGAAGCGTTTCCAGCCACTCTTCCGGATTTCGGTTTTTCACTTGAATCGAAATTTTCAATTTCTTTCCTTCCATCCCGAGGCCGATCTGTCTGCCGTACTTACTGCCGAGTTCAAACAGTTTTTGGCCGTCTATTTCGGCACTAGCTTTTTCGTCAATCGTCAGTCTGACGGCGTCTTTATCCTGCTTGATCAGCTCGACGCGTTCGGTGATGGCATATACCTTCGCCTCTGCGATGGCGAATAAATATTCGACTTCTTTCGGGTATTCGCCGAAGCGGTCGATCATCTCGTCTTGAAGCTCGCTCTTTTCTTCAATGGTTGAAATCGCTCTGAACCGTTTATACATATCTATTTTTTGCTTGCCGTCTGTCACATAAGTCTGCGGAATATATGCGTCAAGCTCCAAATCGATTTCCGGTTCAAATTTTTCAGCTTGCGGTACATCTCCCTTGCGAGCTTCTATTGCTTCCTTGAGCATTTGCGAATATAAATCAAAACCGACAGAATCAATGAACCCGTGCTGCTGCGCACCTAAAAGGTTTCCGGCGCCGCGGATCGTTAAATCGCGCATCGCGATTTTAAATCCTGACCCGAGTTCTGTAAATTCTTTAATCGCCTGAAGCCTTTTTTCGGCCACTTCCGTAAGGACTTTGTCCTTCCGGTACGTAAAGTAAGCGTAAGCTACACGGTTTGAGCGCCCGACACGGCCCCTCAGCTGGTACAGCTGGGAAAGCCCCATCTTATCTGCGTCAAATACAATTAGGGTATTGACGTTTGGAATATCAACGCCCGTTTCAATAATCGTTGTGCTGACGAGCACATCCGATTCTCCCTCTAAGAAATTCAGCATGACCGATTCGAGTTCGTTTTCTGTCATCTTCCCATGGGCATACGTCACCTTGGCATCAGGCACAAGCATCGAGATTTCTTCCGCTTTTCTTTCAATATCCTCCACCCGGTTGTACAAGAAGTAAACCTGACCGCCCCTGGCCAGCTCGCGTTCTATCGCTTCTCTGACTAGGGCCCCGTTGTATTCGACAACGTACGTCTGTACAGGGAAGCGGTTTTCCGGAGGCGTTTCAATGACTGACAAATCTCTGACACCGAGCATGGACATATGAAGGGTTCGAGGTATCGGAGTTGCCGTTAACGTCAAAACGTCGACATTCGCTTTAATGCGTTTAATTTTTTCCTTGTGCGTGACACCAAACCTTTGTTCTTCATCGATGATAAGCAGTCCAAGATCTTTGTACACGACATCCTTGGACAACAGCCTGTGAGTGCCGATTACGATGTCAATCGTTCCGTTTTTTAAGCCCTTGATCGTTTCATTTGCTTCTTTTCTCGTCCGGAACCGGCTGAGCAAACCGATATTAATCGGGTAGTCCTGGAAACGTTCCAATATCGTTTCATAGTGCTGCTGTGCGAGGATCGTAGTCGGCACGAGGATCGCGACCTGTTTTCCGTCTGCAATCGCTTTAAAGGCGGCGCGGATCGCCACTTCCGTTTTACCGTAGCCCACATCGCCGCAAAGGAGCCGATCCATCGGTCTTTCTTTTTCCATGTCTCTTTTAATCTCATGGATCGATCTCAGCTGGTCCTCTGTCTCCTGATAAGGAAATGCGGCTTCAAACTCACGCTGCATTTCATGGTCGGGAGAAAACGCGTAACCTTTGCTTGCTTCCCTTTCGGCATAAAGCTTGATCAAGTCATCGGCGATATCCTGGACAGAGCTTTCAACCTTTTTCTTAACCCGTTTCCATTCGCTTCCCCCGAGTTTATAAAGCTTCGGCTCTTTGCCTTCGGAACCGACGTATTTTTGCACCTGATCAATTTGGTCAACCGGTACGTAAAGCTTGTCGCTTCCCTGGTAGTGAATATTCAGGTAATCCTTATGAATGCCGTTGATCTCCAGCGTTTCAATCCCTAAATACTTTCCGATACCGTGGTTCACATGGACGACATAATCGCCGATCTGAAGCTCCGAGTAGCTTTTGATCCGTTCGGCATTGGTCAGTTTTTGTTTGCGCGCCTGCTTTTTGACACGCTTTTTAAACAGTTCTTCTTCGGTAATGACGGCCAGCTTGATCATCGGAAGTTCAAAGCCGGATTGAAGACCGCCTTCCATAATGTAAATCTGGCCTTGGGCAAGCGCTGCATCCTGGTCGGCCTGGGCGGCTTCGATCTCATAATCGGACAATACAGACGCAAGTTTTTCGACGCGTTCTTTGCTGTCCCCTAGAAAAACCGTTGTATATTTCGATTTCTTAAACCGTTCAATCTCATTTTTGAGCACATTCATTTGTCCGTGAAAGCTCTGCATTTGCTTGCTTGAAACATTGACGATGTTTTGCGGACTGGTGTGCTGCACATGCCTTAAAAACAGCGAGTAATACAAAATCGGGCGGGACTGTTTTGAAATGAGGCTGTGAAAAGGAAATGACATTGCTGTATCATGAAGGATTTTCCCTTCTTCCAGCAGGCTCGTAATCCATTCTGCCTCTTCCTTTTGAAGCTGGTCTTCCATTTCATGAATACGGCTGATCTCATCTAGTATCAGCAAAGTATTTTTTGGGAAATAATCTAGTAAACTAGCAGGCCTCTCATAGAAATAAGAAAGGTATTTAACCATTTCCTGGCCGATATGACCTTCCTTGAGCCGCTCTTTATCTTCCGCGATATTTTGATCGAGAATTTCCTTTTGTTTATCAAGCTTCAGCTTTTTAAGACTGTTGGCAAGACCTTTATCGATTTGTTCAAGCGCTCTTTGCCGATCTTCATCCCGCACGATCAGTTCCTTCGCAGGGCCGATCGTTACTTCATCGCGCGTTTCCAGTGAGCGCTGATCATCCGTATTGAATATACGAATCGAGTCAACTTCTGTATCAAACAATTCAATCCGGACAGGGTTTTCTTCGGTCAATGAATAGACATCGATAATCCCCCCGCGAATACTGAATTCGCCTGGAGCCGCCACCATATCCGTACGCTCATACCCCATTTGAACAAGCTTCTGAAGCAGCTGTTCCGGGTCGATGTCGCGCCCCGTCTCAATGCGAATCTGACTGTTTTGCCATACTTCGACAGGGGGCAGCATTCTTCTGACGGCTGCTGCCGGAGCAATAACGATAGGCGTTTCACCGCTTGCAAGCCGATTTAAGACATCAAGCCTTTGCGAGCGCAGCTCAGGGCTTGCCACCGCAATTTCAGAAGAAATCAATTCGTTGACAGGATATAAAAGGACAGGCTGATCTTTTATGAGCCCTGTCAAGTCATCTGTAATTTTTTGAGCCTGATAAAGGTTATGCGTAATTAAAAATACCGGCCGTCTCGTTTCTTTTGTAAGAGCGGCTGTAAATAACGACCGGGCAGATCCGGAGAGCCCCGCAAGCAGCTGTTCCTTCAGCCCTTCGTTCAAGCCGTTGACGATGGATTTAAAATCATCGCTTTTTGTGATATAGGATTGAATATTGTTCAAATGAGCCCCTCCTCTCTTCCTCAAATAGAAAAATGCTTTGGTCTAGTCTCTACACCAAAGCTATTTATTGAATAAACGAATGATATTGGTGATAATCCGGGTTTCGCTCAAGCGCTTCTTGACAATCTTCACATATCGTCTTCACGTGTAAATCCCCATTATCCATATAAGAAATCATATCGTTTCTTTCATCGTTTGTTAAGTGGTTAAAGCCTAACTGTTCACTGTTTACATAAGAATGATCAAGACTTCCGACTTTAACGCCGCAATGCCGGCAATAATAATGTAAAGCCATAAAGGAACCTCCATACCGAGTCTTTTTAAAACTAGTATGTTCCGTTCCCTTCTGCCTTATACCTTGGCATTAAATTCATTCATGACTTCTAAAAAAGGTTTTTCCAGAGAAGCTTCACAGGCCTTGGCCGATTGTCTGACGGCCTCTTGTATCGCCGGCTCTTCTTCATCTGTAAAAGCGCCAAGCACATAATCGACGATTTTCATGCCGTTGACCGGACGGCCGATTCCGATTCTGATCCGGTTAAACTCAGTTGTTCCCAGATGCTGAATCATCGATTTGATGCCGTTATGGCCTCCTGCGCTTCCTTTCGTCCTCAGACGGATTCTTCCGGTCGGAAGATCCAAGTCATCGTAAATCACTTTCAAATTGTCAACAGGGATCTCATAATAGTCCAAAAGCGGCCTCAAACATTCTCCCGATAAATTCATATATGTAAGCGGCTTAACAAGTAGAACCTTTTTGCCGGAAACAAATCCGATTCCGTATTGACCGTTGAACTTTGTTTTATCAAGCGGAATGTTCCACTCTTTTGAAAGCTCGTCGATCGTCATAAATCCTACATTATGTCTCGTATTTTCATATGTTTTACCCGGATTGCCCAATCCTGCAAACACAAGCATTATTCTATATCCTCCCTTAAGCAAAACCCTGCCTCAGCATACTGAGGGGGAGCATCCTAATTTCCCCTCATTCTAGCACAAAAGACGTAACCGCGGGAGGATTACGTCTTACGTACTTATTCTTCTTTTTCCTCTTCAGTGCCTTTTTCTGGTTCCTCAACGTCTTGAGCGGCTGATTCGGCTTCCGTTTCTTCCTGCTTTTGAGGAGGAAGAATGGATGCAACAACTTCATCAGGCTCATGGTTGTATGAATAATCGCCTTTAGACGGAATATCGCCGACGGTTAGAACATCGTTGACTTCGAGACTGGAAATATCGACCTCGATCGTTTGCGGAATGTTCTTCGGCTTCGCTGTGACAGACAGCTCGTAAAGCGGCTGCTGAAGAACACCGCCCTGTTTAATCCCCTCTGCTTCACCCGTAAGGTTTACAGGAACCGTCGCCTCCATTTCCGCTTCCATATCAACCACTTTAAAATCGGCATGTACAATTGAATCTTTTAATGGATCCGTCTGCAGCTCAGTCACCATAACAGAGTGCTGGTCTCCGTTTATATCCAAGTTGATAATCGTATTTTTGCCCTCAGCTCGCAAAATTTTTAAAAGCTCAATACTGTCTAACGCAACGGATTTGTTTTCCAGGTTTCTTCCGTAAATGACACCCGGCACATACCCGGATTGCCGGATCTTTCTTAAAGAAGACCGTCTGGAATCCGTTCTTTCTTCCGCTTTTAAAATTGCCATGTTCAGCACCATCCTATCGTTAGATTGGTCTTTCTAAAACCATACCCATAACGACAAAACTTTAAACCAGAATCAGCAAATTAATCGAACAGGAAGCTGACAGATTGTTTTTCATGCACACGAATAATCGCTTCTGCCAGAAGCGGTGCAACAGAAAGCTGCTTGAACTTCGCGATTTTCTTTTCTTCAGGAAGCTCAATGCTGTTGGTCACAACGAGCTCTTTAATTTTCGAATTGTCGATTCTTTCGATCGCCGGACCGGAAAGAACCGGATGTGTACAGCATGCATACACTTCCTCTGCGCCGCTTTCGACGAGCGCATTAGCCGCAAGCGTAATCGTTCCTGCCGTATCAATAATATCATCAATTAAAATGGCTGTTTTCCCTTCAATATGTCCGATGATATTCATAACCTCGGCTACATTCGGCTTAGGTCGGCGTTTATCGATAATCGCAATCGGCGCTTTCAAGCGGTCCGCCAATTTGCGGGCACGCGTCACACCGCCGTGGTCAGGGGACACGATCACGACATCCTTGAAATTTTTCTCTTCAAAATAATTACCTAAAATCGGAACACCCATTAAATGATCGATCGGTATATCAAAGAAACCTTGGATTTGCGGCGCGTGAAGATCAAGTGCAATCACACGGGTAGCTCCGGCGGTTTCCAGCAGGTTTGCCACCAGTTTGGCTGTGATCGGCTCACGGGAACGGGCTTTACGGTCCTGACGGGCATAGCCGTAGTAAGGCATCACGATATTAATCGTTTTCGCCGATGCGCGTTTCAGCGCATCCACCATAATCAAAAGCTCCATAATATGCTCGTTCACGGGTGCGCTTGTCGATTGGATGACATAGCAGTCGCAGCCGCGGATGCTTTCTTCAATATTAATTTGAACCTCACCGTCGCTAAAGCGTTTAACAGAACTCTTTCCTAGCTCAACTCCGACGATATCTGCGATTTCCTTCGCAAGACCCGGATTTGAGTTTAAAGAAAAAATCTTCAAATTGTCGTCTTCATATTTAGACATGGTAAACCTCCGATTTAGGATTATTTTTTGTGTATGTTCTCAGCGTAGTCTTCTTTGTTGACTTGTCTTGCTCTGGCAATAGACAAAGCCTTGCCTGGTACATCGTCGGTAATCGTTGAACCCGCAGCGACGTATGCGCCTTCGCCGATTGTCACCGGAGCGACCAAATTGGAATTGCAGCCGATAAATGCCCCATTTTCAATCTTCGTTTTGAACTTATGTTTCCCATCATAATTTACGGTAATCGACCCGCAGCCGAGATTGACATCCGTTCCGATTTCCGCGTCTCCTATGTAGCTTAAATGAGATGCTTTGCTGCGATCACCAAATTCCGATTTTTTCACTTCGACGAAATTCCCGATCCTTACCTCATTGCCGATCTTTGAATCAGGTCTGATATGAGCAAACGGTCCAATTGTAACATCGTCACCGACTTCACTGTTCACGACAACGGACTGCTTAATAACCGTTCTGCTGCCGATCGTACTGTTTTCGAGTTCGCTGTTCTGTCCGATGACCGCGTCCTCACCGATGACAACCCGCCCTTTAATAACGGTGCCGGGATAAATCACGGTATCTCTGCCGATGACGGCTTCCGGTGAAATATATGTGTTGTCAGGGTCGATTAAGCTTACGCCGTTTCGCATGTGGCGTTTATTGATCCGCTGCTTCATATAAATTTCCGCTTGTGAAAGGGCGACTCTGTCATTGACTCCGAGCGTTTCCTGGAAGTTGCCAGTCTGATAAGCGGCTACAGTCTCACCTTGATTTTTCAAGATCTCAATGACATCCGGAAGATAATATTCCCCTTGTACGTTGTCATTGGAAACCTGCTCGATCGTTTGAAAAAGAGCTTCGTTGTCAAAACAATAAGTTCCTGTGTTAATTTCTTTGACAAGTCTTTCCTCGTCTGTTGCATCTTTATGTTCGACAATTTTTGCAACATCGCCGTTTTCATTGCGAATAATGCGTCCGTAGCCTGTCGGATCCTCCGCTACAGCGGTTAAAATCGTCACTTTTGCTGCTTTTTTCTGGTGCTCATTGAGCATGGCTTCCATCGTTTCGGCAGTTAAAAGCGGTGTATCTCCGCAAATGACGATAGTCGTTCCTTTTTCGCTTCCAAGAATCGACTTGGCCTGCTTAACGGCATGGGCTGTTCCGAGCTGTTCAGCCTGCAGGGCATATTCGCTTTTTTCCCCGAGGTGTTTTTTGACATCTTCGGCTCCATGTCCAACTATTGTGACAAGTTTTTCTAATGATAGCTTGCGAGCTTCGTCGACAACATGCTCGACCATAGGTTTTCCGCAAACCGGATGAAGAACTTTATAAAGCTTTGATTTCATTCTTGTTCCTTGACCAGCTGCTAACACAACTGCAAACCGCTTATCCATGTATTGGCCTCCATTATCCCTATTATCCATAGAAAAATATATCCTAAATATGAGTTGATTTCAAGCAAGCCAAAATGAGAAATCGGAAAATCAAGACAGCATATTTTGGATATTCAGAGTATATTTAGGATTCACTGATCAGGGAGACAAATTGATTCCTTCGGGATGGGATTCTCAAACCGCCATATGTTTTACCTCCTGTTTCTGTTATACGCAATCACAAACCATATATTGTCATTTTATTATGATAAGATTATTTTTTTTCAAAACAAAAAGGGCTTATCCATAAGCCCTTCTTTTTTTAAGAAGCTCCAGCTTCTTCATATTCTATTTCCTCAACGTCACCCAAACGATGATATTCATTTAACACCGCGTCCTGAATTTTTCCGCGGGTGCTTGAGTTGATTGGATGAGCGATATCACGAAATTCTCCATCAGGTGTACGCTTACTTGGCATCGCAACGAAAAGACCATTGTTTCCATCAATTACACGAATATCATGCACTACAAATTCGTGATCCAGCGTGATGGATGCAATCGCTCTCATGCGACCATCGGTATTCACGCGGCGTAATCTTACGTCGGTAACTTCCACAGTAGTTCACCACCTTTTCCCAATATAAAAACATTAGTGTAACTATTCAACGGTTTTTTTTTGTTTTCCTGCATAATTAAAAATATTTTTGTAATATTGGGATAAAAAAACACTGAATTGACAAATTTTCCAAACAAAAAAGATGATTTTGGAGACCAAAACCATCTTTTCGGAGTTTTTTCTATTTTACTAATGCGACGACTTCTATTTCAACGAGCGCGTCTTTCGGCAGCCTTGCCACCTCAACACATGATCTCGCCGGTTTGTGGGTATCGAAGTACTGTCCGTAAACTTCATTCACCTCTGCGAACTGATTCATATCCGCCAAAAACACAGTTGCTTTGACGACAGTCTCCAGAGAGGCGTTCGCTTCTTTCAGCACGGCTTTTAAATTGCGGAAAACTTGATGCGTCTGTTCTGTGATGTCTCCAGTCACCATTTCACCCGACGGGGTCAGTGGAATTTGCCCTGAACTGTAAAACATATTATTGACAACAATTCCTTGTGAATACGGTCCGATCGCCGCCGGTGCTTCTTTTGTCTGAACAACCTTTGTCATCTCAAACTCCCCATTTCCTATTCATTGTCTGCAAAAAAACGCTGAAAGTTTCCGTTTTGGATTTCCACCTTTTTTTCCTTCATATCAATTTCAGAAAGAGTCAAAAGGGACATGTACTCATCGACCAGCCGCTCCTTGACTCCCTGAGCCTCCACAAGAACACCGATGCCTGCTACATGGGCATTGAATTCCTCGAGAAGATTGATCATACCGTTGATCGTTCCTCCCGCTTTCATAAAGTCGTCTATAATCAAAACGCGCGAGCCCGTCTGCAAGTTGCGTTTTGCAAGAGACATCGTCTGAATGCGGTTGGAAGATCCAGACACATAGTTAATGCTGACCGTTGAACCTTCAGTTACCTTATTGTCTTTTCTGACGACCACCGTCGGCACATCAAGGTAGCTGGCTACCGCATATGCCAGAGGAATTCCTTTTGTCGCCACCGTCATCACGACATCGATCTCCCTGTCTGAAAAAGCTGAAGCAAAAATCTTGCCGGCCTTCGTTAATACAGAGGGCTTGCCAAGGATATCGGTTAAATACAAATATCCGCCGGGCAATATCCGTTCCGAATCGATCAATGACTCACCGAGCGACTTTACAAATTCCTCCGCTTCATCGCGTTTTACCTTTGGAATGTATTTAACGCCGCCTGCTGCTCCCGGCACGGTCTGAAGCGTCCCGATCCCCTGCTGCTCGAAGGTCTGCTTAATAATGGTTAAATCTTCACTAATGGATGATTTAGCAGATTGATACCGTTCTGAAAAGAAGGTTAATGGCACTAAGACATGCGGATGGGTCAACAAATAATTTGTCAGATCCACCAATCTGCCGCTTCGACGAAACTTCATGCACTTACCTCCAAAATCCGAATATTTTTAAAAATAATATAACTTAACATACGGATTTAATCAAGTTCATTTTGTTCTCCGATCATCCGCACCGCATAAACCTGATCGCAAAACCCTCTTAATCCGTTATAGATTCTTTGTACTTTTGATTCGTATTGAACCAATCCGAACACAGTGGGGCCGCTCCCGCTCATCAGCACAGCATCGGCGCCAAACCGCTTCATTTGATTTTTGATCATCGCGACTTCGGGATGCATATTCAATGTAACAGATTCGAGAACATTGCCGAGTTTGTCGCACATTTTTTGAAAATTCTTCTCTTCGATCGCAGAAATCATACCTTGAACATCCGGATGTTCAATCTCATCGACTTTCAGCTGCTTGTACACTTCTGCAGTTGATACGCCGATCGTCGGCTTTGCCAGCACAACCCAGCAGTGCGGCGGAGTCTCGATATGACGGATTTTCTCTCCTCTTCCAGTTGCAAGAGCCGTTCCTCCATGTACGCAAAAGGAGACATCAGATCCGATCTCAGCGCCAAGCTCAGCCAGTTCATTCATCGAAAGCTTCAAATCCCACAGCCGGTTCAGCCCTCTGAAGACGGCAGCCGCATCGCTGCTTCCTCCCGCAAGCCCCGCAGCAACGGGAATCACTTTCGTAATAAATATAGAAACACCTTTTTTAATGCCGTATCGTTCTTTCATGAGCATTGCAGCCTGATAAGCAAGGTTTCGCTGATCGTCGGGAACAAAGCGGTTATGCGAAGAAACCGTTACTTTATCTTCTGCCAGCTCGGTTAATTCAATCCGATCCGCCAAATCAATTGTCGTCATGACCATCTCTACTTCATGATACCCATCTGGACGTTTGCGGCGAACGTCGAGCGACAAATTAATTTTAGCCGGCGCCTTCTCTAAAATACGCAATCCATTCACCTACTTCTCCATCTAAACATAAGTATCCACATTGTAACATATTTTGAAGTACAGGACGTACAAATGCATGCGCCCGCGCAAGACGCCGCGCCTTTAGCATGCGGTCATCCTTACAAGTACAAATGCATGCGCACGTGCAGCACACCGCGCCTTTAGCATGCGGTCATCCTTACAAGTACAAATGCATGCACCCGTGCAGGACACCGCGCCTTTAGCATGCGGTCATTTTCCATACAAGTACAAATGCATGCGCACGTGCAGGACACCGCGCTCTTAGCATGCGGTCATTCCCGCAGATCGCGATTGCCCCCTTCAGCGAATCCTCAAGGCGTTTGCAGCACCTGATCGGCTGAATGCAGATCAATGAAAAAAACGGAGGACAGAAGCGCCCTCCGTATGTCACTGTTTTAATGATTTTGCTGGTTTTGAGCCATATGCTGTTCGGCTAATTCAATGGCCCTCTTCACCATGTTACCGGCGTCTCTGGCCCGAATTCCGCCCCAGCCCTCGGTTTTTACCGTGTCGTAAAATCCAAGATCCTTAGCCAATTCATTTTTGAATTCCTCTGACATGATGCTTCGACGTCTGCCCATGCGAAACAGCCCCTTTCAAGTATCATACCATCCGTCTGACTCATCATAAAACAAGTGACATGTATTAGCTTTGCTCGATTTGTGCAGAACTTCCCCGAAAAATTCTGGATAAAAAAAGGCAAAACAAAAAGCAGCAAACATAAAGTCCGCTGCTTATTAAAGGGCTACTGAGCTGGTTTTATCATCAGAAAATCTCAATTCAACCGTCTCAGTAAGAATATCCGCATAACTGTATGAAACTCTTTCAAACGAATTCTCGTCTTGGTCTAGTTGTATCACAAAAACAGAAGGGTACGTCTCAGCTAAAATGCCCGAACGCTCAATCGTTTTTCGGCGGCCACCGTTTGCTTTTAACGTCAGCCTTTTTCCCAAATGTCCATCAAGCGATCTTTTAATATCGGACAACGTTTTCGCCATTGCATCCACCTCACTATATTCAGTATACACCAGAAGCCCATTTTTGTCAAATAAAATTTAAATTATATCAACGTTCATAAGCCTCTGTCAATAAAATATTTGTGACAAATTATACGCCGACTTTCCCTTATTTTCCTCATTTTTCGTTTCATTATGTATGTTTTTTTAAAAAAAGGTAAAAACATTCGGCTGTATGGCAAAAACCCGCCATCCGGCGGGCTCGTTTAATCGTTTTCTTTTGTTTTATATGGCATTCCGATTCGCAATACGCCTCGCGTCTCAATGCCTCCGAGTCCCTTTTCCCTCGTCAGGGTGTTTCTGAGCACTTCCCAGACGTTAATGCGGTCCATAAACGGTGTGAAGCTGATTTTTGCGACTATATAGACCGGATCAAGCGCATGGATGTTGACTCTTGACGGAGAGCTTGCAAAATTTGCACCGGCTCTGATCAGTGATTCAAAATGGGACTGGCATGCGCCTGCAAAAATGACAAGCTGATCAAGATGGGGAATTTTTTTTCTCGCTTTTTGAACGGTTTCGATAAAATCTTTTGAATGCCTGTAGGCATCCAGATTGTTAATATCACCCTTCTGCTTAGAATAGGCATCGTGTCCGGTGATGACGAGAAGATCCGGGCGGTACTCATCGATCAGTTCCTCGATGACCGATGACATTTTCTTTTCATAACAATGAATGCCGTATACAGGAACCCCGATCTTTTCATAGAGCGCCAGACATTTTTTTAAATAAGCCGAATCCCCGTCTAAATGAAGGACTCTTCCAGGCATATGAAAGTACTGCTGTTGATTGTTATATTGGTTTGTGGCGCGGTACTCATGTTTATTGTGAAGGAGTTTGTAATCCTGGCGGAGAAGATCGAGGGATTCCTTCATTCTCGATTCTTCTTCCCGCTTTCTCATCTGCCGCTCAGCCTCGCGGACCATCTCCAAGTCCGTTAAATATGCGTCAGCGATTAATCTGACCTCATCTCCGTGCAAAACGGCCACAGGTTCTCCATTTGCCGATTGATCAATTCGTATAATTCGAAATAAGATATCTCTTCGATAAGATTTTCTGACGACCATATCGCCTATTTTAAATTGCATGCTTTTCACTCCACACATAGACTAAGCCCCATCCTGATGAATATAAAGCAATGAAAAGTAAAGGTGCTTCTTTAGCCTATGTGCCCGCCCTTCAAGTGGTGAACGGATGACAAGCCTGATCAGGCTTAAAGCCCGGCTTCAAATAAAAAAAGCCCTCCATTAAAGAAGGACTGCTCTCAAGCGGTCAGATAAGACGGCGAACTCTTCAATGCTCAGCGATTCTCCGCGTCGTTTTCCGTCGATTTGTGAATCCTGAAGCGCTCTTTCAATTTTTGATTTATTCTCTTTGCCATTCGGCAGGTTGTTAACGAGGTTGTTGAAAAGCGTTTTTCGGCGCTGTGCAAAGCTGGATTTTACGACTTGAAAGAAAAAGGCTTCATCTTGAACCGCGACAGCCGGTTCTCCCCTCAGCGTCAGCCTGATGACCGCGGAATCCACGTTAGGCTGAGGGACAAATACAGTCTTTGGCACATTCATGACCGTTTTGGCTTCGGTATAAAACTGAACCGCGATGGAAAGGGACCCGTATTCCTTTGTAGAAGGTTTCGCAGCCATTCGGTCCGCCACCTCTTTTTGAAGCATGACGACGATCCCTTTCAGCGGCAGATTTTCTTCTAAAAGCTTCATGATGATCGGAGTCGTGACGTAATACGGGAGGTTGGCGACAACCATCACCTCATCGCAGTCTTGAAACTGCTCGTCCATTACCGCCCGGACATCGGCTTTCAGGACATCCTGGTGAATGACAGTCACATTATCATACGGAGAAAGCGTATCTTTTAAAATCGGCAGGAGCCTTTGGTCGATTTCGAAGGCCGTCACTTTCTTCGCACGCTTTGCCAGCTGCTCGGTCAATGCCCCGATCCCCGGACCGATTTCAATCACGCCGGTACGCTCCGTCACCCCCGCATGGTCGACAATTCTGTCCAATATGTTCGTATCAATCAAGAAGTTCTGCCCCAGGCTTTTTTTGAATGAAAATCCGTATTTATTGAGAATTTCCTTAGTTCTAATTGGGGTGGCGATATCTTTATTCATGCTCTTCCTCCCGCAGCACAACATCCAGTGCGCTTAAATAATCACTCTTTTTGATCTGAAACATTTGCAGCCGCTTTTGAAGCTGTTTCCCATTTGTATAGCCGATATTCAATATCTCGCCGAGCCGCTCCCGCCTTTGTTTTGCCAGAGGGCCCCCGATCAGGCCGGCTTCGATTAAATCCCGAGCCTCAATCTCAGGTTCCGTCGCCTCCATTTCCTCCTGAACGGTTTTTAAGCATTCGCGGATTGCCTCAAGCGAAGCATGTTCAACACCGATTCCGCGCTTATTTTTAGGCTTTGCCAAATGCTTGGGTAAAAATGCATGCTTGCAGCCGGGGACTTTTTCTGCAATCGTTTTTCTGATTTTTTCCCCCGGGAAATCAGGATCGGTTAAAATAATGACCCCGCGCGTTTCCTGGGCAAGCCGAATCCGTTTGATGACGTCTTCCCCTATGGCAGATCCGTTCGTTTCAATCGTATCAGCATCAACAGCCGATTTGATTTTTGCTGTGTCATCACGGCCTTCGACAACAATGATTTCTTTAATCTTCATTTCTTCCTCCGTATAGTGAAAAACCTTTTATTACATTTTTAAAATTATTGAAACCTTTTTGTAATAAAACCGTCTAATTAATTAGAAAACAAGATGGATCTATTATAACCAAAAAAACAGAGGGCGCAAAATCCCTCTGCTTATATAAGAAGCGTAATAAATGATATTTAGTTCAACACCTTGATTTTAACTCTTTTGTTACCCCAGCGGTAAGCTGTAGACTTACTCGGAAAGAATACATCGATTTTACGGCCTTTGATGGCTGAGCCTGTATCGGCTGCAACCGCGTAGCCATATCCTTCTACATGTACTTTAGAACCCAGCGGAATGACGCTCGGATCGACAGCGATCACTTTAGCACCCGGATTATTTTTCAAGTTAACGCCGGTCGCAGTGTGGCCAGAGCATCCGTTGCAGCTTGCCGTATAAGCTGTAGAGGATACATAAAATTCTTTTCCTGAGGATTGATTTCCGCGCGATACATTCGCGCTGACTGTAGCCACTGCGGCTTGCTTTGTACCGACAGCAATGATTTTGGCTTTGCTTTCAGCGGCTGTTTCCTCTTTAACCAGTTCTCTGGAAACTTCCTTGCCGTTTTTCATCACAACGGCATAGTGCTTTTTAAGCTTGCCATGTTTACCGTCCCGTACAACTTTTTCTTTCCCCTTTTCAAGTGAATCGTCCTCTTTTTTGCGGACTTCAAAAGGGATGTTCTCTTCCACTACATCGGTGACTTTTTTGATACGAGTAATGTGAATCGCCTGATCTTTTGTCAGCTTTTTATCAAGCGCAGGCTTAACTTCATCATCGCCTTTTATGCTGATCTTATGATGTTTTAAAAAGTCAGCGACCGTAGTCGAAGTCGTCCATATATCTTTATCTTTACCGGCATCCTTTACGGTTACTTTAAAAGCCCTTTGCAAAGTCAGCTTCATGTCTTTCGTTATTTCTTTATCAACTGAGGGTTCAATTTGATCGTGTTCCGCCAACTCTAGATTTAAATCTTTCAGCAGTTTGCCGACAGTACCCGCTGTTGTCCAGATTTCTTTTTCCTGTCCGTCGACCGCGAAATGAACAGGTTTTGCGGCAACATACTCAACATTCGTGTTCGCCGTTAATTTTGTATCTTCAGCGGGAGAGATGTGATCTTCTTTCCTCGTCTCGATGTCTAAGCTTTTCAGCAGTTCACCTACGGTTTCCGCATTCGTGCGAACATCCTGCTTTTTCCCGTTTATCGAAATGGTGACTTGCTGTTTAGCGAGCTCATGTGCTCCGTAAGCAGTTCCGCTTCCTGCGACAAGCAGTCCAGCAGCAATCAGTATCCATCTGCTTTTGCTAAGCTTTACGGAAAACAGCTTTTTCATTTTTTGTATGATGAAAAACGCCTCCTTCTCCTCGGGGAGATTATATAGAGTATCTACAAGCCTGTCAACCCTCCTCTCTATTTCTCCGCAAGCCCGCCATCTCTTTTATTATGGGAAAACCACCTCATAAAAGAAAGAAAGACTTGTCGACAAAGATATCCTATGAGTGCAAACAGACATGTAGAACTTTTTAGAACCGTCCCCCGAAGAGACAAGCTTGAACAAGGCTCGATATCAAATCGTGTCAGCTGATGCCGAAAAGTTTTTTTGCATTTTCTGTGGTGATGGCCGCTATTTCTTCATAAGTCATCCCTTTCAATTCAGCAATTTGTTCGGCGACAAGCTTCACATAGCTTGGTTCATTCCGCTTTCCTCTGTATGGATGCGGCGTTAAATACGGGCAGTCCGTCTCAATTAAAAGTCGGTCATTTGGTATTTGTTTGACCACTTCCTTCGGCTTTTTGGCATTTTTAAATGTGACGGGACCGCCGAAAGATAGGTAGAAATTCATATTTATGCACTCTTGTGCAATTTCGGCGCTTCCGGTATAACAGTGCATGATCCCGCCGACTTCCTCGGCCCCTTCTTCCCGCAAAATAGAAACGACATCCTCTGTTGCATCACGGTTGTGAATCACGATTGGCAAGCCGACTTCTTTTGCCAAAGCAATCTGTTTTCTGAACACCTCTTTTTGAACGTCCTTCGGCGACTTATCCCAATGATAATCAAGTCCCATTTCACCGATCGCCACAACTTTTTCATGGGCAGAGAGGTCTTTGATCCAAGCCAAATCTTCATCGGTCATATCAATTGCATCAACCGGATGCCACCCGATGGCAGCATAAATAAAATCGTATGCTTCAATCAATTCCATTGCGCGCTTAATCGTCGGACGATCGAATCCCACAACAACAATGTGCTCCACTTTTTCTTCCTTTGCCCGAGCAATGACTTCTTCCAAATCCTCATTAAATTGCTCGGCATTTAAATGTGCATGTGTATCAAATAACATCAAAATGCCACCTTTTTTAGATATTGTCGAAAAACAAAAGGTGTTCGACGAAATGTTACACGTGGAACACCCTTTGCCAACATTTATTTGATTCGCGTTCCGTTTGATAATGAACTGTCTACCGCTGCAAGCGACAGAACGCCGTTGTCTTCTCCAGCCAATATCATGCCTTGAGAAAGTTCTCCTCTTAGTTTGACCGGTTTTAAGTTTGTTACACAAATGACTTTCCGGCCGACAAGCTCTTCAGGTTTGTAGTGCTTGGCAATTCCTGAAACGACCTGGCGTTTTTCAAAGCCCAAATCAAGCTGAAGCTTTAACAGACGGTCCGCTTTTTTGACGGGTTCGGCATGGATGACTTCAGCCACTCTCAGCTCCGTGCTCATAAAATCGTCTATCGTGATTTCCGGAAGCCTTTCAATTGCTTTTTCCTCTTGTTTCGGTTCTTCTTTTGGAGCCGTTCCCTGCATTTTTGATTTGATATAAGCGACTTCGTCTTCCGCTTCAAGACGCGGGAACAACGGTTCTCCTTTTTGAACTTTGACCGATTTCAGCTGGCCGAAGCTTTTAATGCTGTCCCAGTTTTTCAATGACGCATCCGTAACACCGAGCTGTGCAAAAATCTTTTCAGGCGTCTGCGTTAAGAACGGCTGCAGCAATACAGCAGTGATGCGCAACGACTCTGCCAAATGGTACATGACCGATTGAAGATCTTTTTCTTTGTCCTTATCTTTTGCCAGTACCCATGGGGCTGTCTCGTCAATGTATTTATTCGTTCTGCTGACAAACTGCCACAATGAAGAAAGCGCTACAGAAAACTCCATATTTTCGATCGCCTGTTCGTACGCTTCAATTGTCTTTTGTGAGAATGATGACAACTGTTCGTCAAAAGCGGTAACCGGGCCTTCGTATGACTGAACCCGGCCGTCAAAGTATTTGTTGACCATGGCGACCGTTCTGTTTAACAGGTTGCCTAAATCATTCGCTAAATCATAGTTAATCCGCTCGACAAATCCTTCCGGTGTAAATACGCCGTCAGAACCGAACGGCACTTCGCGGAGAAGATAATAACGCAATGCATCAAGTCCGTATTTGTCGATTAATGTGACTGGATCGACCACATTTCCTTTTGATTTAGACATTTTTCCGTCTTTCATCAGCAGCCATCCGTGGGCAAAAACTTTTTTCGGCAGCGGAAGGTCCAATGCCATCAGCATAATCGGCCAGTAAATGGTATGGAAACGGACGATCTCTTTACCGACAAGATGAACGTCTGCCGGCCAATATTTTTGATAATTTTCATCGTTTGCCGTATTAAAGCCAAGTGCCGTAATGTAATTAAACAGCGCGTCTATCCAAACATAGATGACATGCTTCGGGTTGCCGGGCACTTTTATTCCCCAGTCGAACGTCGTCCGGGAAACAGCCAAATCCTCAAGACCCGGTTTAATAAAGTTGTTGATCATTTCATTTTTGCGGGATTCAGGCTGAATGAATTCAGGATTTTCTTCATAGAAAGCAAGCAGCCGGTCCGCATATTTTCCCATGCGGAAGAAGTAAGATTCCTCTTTGATTAACTCAACGGGATGGCCGCTGTCAGGACTTTTTCCTCCGATTACCTCGCCTTTTTCATTTCGCTCAACATCAACGAGCTGGGTTTCGGTGTAAAACGTTTCGTCAGGTATACTGTACCAGCCTTCATATTCATCAAGATATATATCACCATTGTCAAGCAGCTTCTGAAAAACCTTTTCGATCACGTTTTTATGACGTTCCTCTGTCGTCCGTATGAAATCGTCATTGGATATGTCGAGCTTTTTCCAAAGCTGCTGAATGTCTTCTGCCGCACGATCGACCAATTCCTGCGGAGTAATATTTTCCTTCTCCGCCGTTTGCTGGATTTTTTGTCCGTGCTCATCTGTACCTGTTAAGTACCTGACATCAAAGCCTCTCAGTCTTTTATACCGAGCCATCGCATCACCGGCAACGGTTGTGTAGGCATGTCCAATATGTAGCTTTCCACTTGGGTAATAAATGGGTGTAGTGATGTAAAACGTATTTTTTTCTTGCGGCATGATGGAACCTCCCAATTAAAATGTCAAAAAACTCCCGCCCAAAGGACGAGAGCGGCATGTGTATTCATTCAGTATATACTCAATATATAATCCCTCTTTATATGATACCATCTTAGCCTTCAAGTTCAAGAAAATATACATTGTCGATCCATCATGAATACGGTCGATTACAAATTTTTTAACAGAAAGAAATATTATACTTCGACAAAAAAATGCTTTCATTGTCGAATAATGTCGTATATAATCGATATGAGGAAAAACCTTAGTTCGAAAGTCTTGATTTAAGGGCTTTTTTTTGATTGATCCTACTGTTTTATCATCTTCATTTCCCTTGTTACATCAGTTCTTCCAAGGTCTTTTGACTATATGATCTAATTTTTACAAACAATAGAAAAGAAAATGATTGACGTTTATTGGAAACCTTGTTATGCTAGGACTGTAAGGATTTTGTCGAATAATGACGAAGATAATAAACACCTATAAAAATAACAATCTTTCGGGAGGAGAATGAATATGAAATCTACAGGTATTGTACGTAAAGTTGATGAGCTAGGACGCGTGGTGATTCCGATCGAACTTCGCCGTACGCTTGGAATCGCGGAAAAAGACGCTCTTGAAATCTATGTAGATGACGAAAAAATCATCTTGAAAAAATATAAACCAAACATGACTTGCCAAGTTACAGGTGAAGTTTCTGATGACAACCTTAAACTTGCAGGCGGTAAATTGGTTCTTAGCCCTGAAGGCGCTGAGCAAATCATTAACGAAATTCAAGCACAACTTCAATCTCAAAAATAATTATTTTGATTATACAAAAACCGCTCTTGCCGAAGCAAGGGCGGTTTTTTTAGTTTTGAATATGATAAGCGTCATAAATTTTCCGTTTCGGAACGCCGCGGTCTACCGCGGTTTTTTTAATGGCTTCTTTTGAATGATATCCTTCGCTGATATAATGCTCGACATGTTCTTTTTCTGAAAGGTGCTCCCACCAGAACGACTCTTCGATCGTTTCTTCACGGCTTCCCTCGATCACAAGGCAAAACTCTCCGCGCACCTGTTCCTGTTCAGCCCATGTGAGTGTTTCTTCGATAGAACCTCTGATAAACTCTTCAAATTTTTTCGTGAGTTCCCTTGTCAATGCGATTTGCCGGTTGCCGAATACCTCTCTGATGGCTGACAAGGTTTCTTTCAGCCGATGCGGGGACTCGTAAAAAATCATCGTCTCCTGTCTGTTTTTCAAAGCCTCGAGCTGTTTTTTCCTTTCCCGTTTGTTACGGTCCAAAAAACCGAAAAAGAAAAACGGCTGCGGCGCAATGCCTGAGGCTATCAGTGCGGTCAAAGCGGCATTTGCACCGGGCAAAGGCACGACATAGCCGCCCATTTCGATAAAATCGCGGACGATTTCAGCCCCGGGGTCAGATATTGTCGGCATTCCGGCGTCACTGACCAGCGCGACATTTTTACCTTCTTTCAGCCATTCCAAAATTTTGTGTCCGCTGCTTTCTTTATTGTGTTCATGGTAGCTGACAAGCTGTGTCTCGATTTCGTATACATGGCACAATTTCTTCGTCTGCCTCGTATCCTCCGCAGCGATAATGTCCGCCTCTTTCAACACAGAAACCGCTCGAAATGTCATATCCTCCAAATTGCCGATGGGTGTCGGAACGAGATATAACATGCCCATGTCTGATTTTTGGTCAAAGCTCTTTTGCCGGTTGATAATCAACACCCTCCCGTCTTTTTTCTTCTATATAACGTTCTTTGTTCTTTCTCGATAATTTTTTAAAATAGTATTCGGCCTGCATCGCCTCTCGCTTTGTTGAAAAGCACTCTGCATAATGGAGTTTTACCGGCAGCCTTGCCCTCGTATACTTCGCGCCTTTCCCTTCATTATGGGTTTTCAGGCGCTTCTCGATATTGTTTGTATAGCCGGCGTACAAGCTACCGTCCCGGCACGAAAGCACATAAAAATAATGGCTACTCGTCTCCATATAAAATCTTCCTTATTTCAGGTGTATATTGATCTTGTTCATCATATACGAATAAAGGAGGCAGAATTTTCAGGTCAGGCCGGCCGTCTTTTATTCCTTCCACTAAAATGGTGTTGGCCTCTTTACTTTTTTTCGGGTAAACAAACTGGACGCGCTTCGGCTCGATTTGGAAGGCCTTCATCAATTCAAAGATTTCGAGCAGCCTCCCCGGCCGGTGAACGAGAGCGAGTTTGCCGCCCTGCTTTAACAGCTTGCTGCTGACGCGAACGACGTCTTCAAGCGTGCAGTAAATTTCATGTCTGGCAATGGCCAGATGTTCATTTAAGTTTTGCTCCGTTTTTTGCGGCGTCTTGAAATAAGGAGGATTGCATGTGACGACATCAGCTTTATTATATCCGAGCACCTGCGGCATATTGTTCAAGTCGTCCCTGATGAGATGAATCTGTTTTTGCAGGTTGTTGTATTCCACGCTGCGGAGAGCCATGTCATACAGCCTTTCCTGAATTTCCACCCCGGTGATCGCGGCTTTTGTGCGGGTGCTGAGAAGCAGCGGAACAATCCCGTTCCCTGTGCACAGATCAATGATGTTTCCTTTTTGTATCGGAACATATGCAAATTTCGACAGCAGAACGGCGTCTAAGGAAAACGCAAAAACTGTCGGGCTTTGCACGATTTTCATATCTTCTGCAAGTAAATAATCCAGTCGTTCATCGTCTTTTAATTGAATCATGTCTTTTCCCTTTCCTAAACACATTGTACCGTTAAAAAGGCTTCCGTTCCGCCGGAAGCCTTTCTTATTTTTTATTTAAGAACGAGAGGCAGAACAGGCAGTCTCCTTCTTTGCGAACACTTCCGTAATGGATGTTGCAAATATGGAAGCCCTCCTGATACAGGCGCGCCAAATTATCATGGCCTTCTCCAATATCAGCATGCCCTGTCTTTTCTGCTTTTATCTCTTTTTCATCGGATTTTGCGTTTTTTAGCCTTTGATCCGTTTCTTCCAGCCTCTTGCGCAAATGCTCGTTTTCAAGCTGTAAATGATTGTTTTCTTCAATCATTTCCCCGATATGCTGCTTGAGATCTCCAAGCTGGCGGTAAAGGGACCCGATTTGTTCTTCTAAACTTATCACTGTATCAAACAATTCTTTTTTATCCAAGGTTTCACACCTCGTTAATCTGTGGTTTGTGCAGATACGACACCTTCTTGCAACAGCTCATCCCACGTATATTCAACGACTTTGTCACAGTCTGTCAGTTCAACTTGGAGAATGCGTTCAAGAATATTCAAGCCGACGACTTTTGCCGGGCCGTTGGACGTGGCGATCACTTCCCCAATATCCGGAAGCTGTTCTTTTGCTGTTTCGTATTCATCGTTTTCATATTTCAGACAGCACATCAGCCGTCCGCATAGTCCGGAAATCTTCGTCGGATTCAGCGACAGATTTTGATCCTTTGCCATTTTAATAGACACGGGCTCAAAATCACCTAAAAATGTGGAACAGCAAAGCATTCTTCCGCACGGTCCGATGCCGCCCAGCATCTTCGCTTCATCCCTGACGCCGATTTGCCTCAGTTCGATTCTCGTTTTAAAGATTGACGCCAAATCTTTGACGAGTTCTCTAAAATCGACTCTTCCGTCAGCCGTAAAATAAAAAATGACTTTGTTGCGGTCAAAAGTGAATTCCACATCGACCAGCTTCATCTCAAGGCCGTGCTCGTTAACCTTTTTCTGGCAGACATCAAAGGCGGACAGCGCAGCTTCTTGATTCTCTTCAACGATCAGGCGGTCGCGCTCATCCGCAACTCTGATCACTTTTCTTAAAGGCAGCACGACATCGTTCTCGTCTACTTTCTTGTTGGCGATGACAACCTGCCCGTATTCAACACCGCGAACCGTTTCGACGATCACACAGCTGTCTTTATCTATCTGAAATCCGTTCGGATCGAAATAATATATTTTGCCCGCTTTTTTAAAACGGACACCAATAACGTTGTACAAGCTTATCCCTCCTGCAGCATTAAAACCAAGTGCTCCATTAATCCTTGAGCATTCACATTGGAATAAAGCCGTTTTTTTGCTTCTAAAACAGCAAGTATCTGGTTTGTCACTCTTTGTTGTGTTGTTTGCAGCGCATGCTGTTTTAATGATTGGAATAAGTCCTGAAATAGTATTTTATCTTCATGTCCCAACTGAATGGACAACACGTCGCGATATATAAATAAAAGCATATCAAGACCCATTTCTTGGTGGTCTTTCTCCTTGAAAAAGGGCATCCACTGATCTTGAATATAGAAAAAAGCATGTCCTTTTCGCTGGTGTAAGACTTCATACAATTTTATCACTTTCGCTCGCGACTCTGCAAACTGATCATTTCGACTCAATTCGAGCGCTTCCGATAAATTGTTTGTCATATTCGACAAAAGGGCAGCAATATTCGGTGAGACCTCTTGTTTGATCAGTTCCTTTTCAATTGATTCGGGCTGCAACGACTGAAAGGATAAAACTTGGCATCTCGATATGATCGTATCGAGCAATTTTTGCGGCTGTTCCGTTAAAAGAACAGCGATTGTATCGCTGCTCGGCTCCTCTAAAAACTTCAGAAGGCTGTTCGCCGCATTGACCGTCATTTGATCGGCATGGGAGATAATGTACAGCTTTTTATGCGATTCCAAACCGGTCTTTGAAAACTCTTCCTGAAGCGCCTGAATTTGTCCCTTTTTAATCGAAAGTCCGTCCGGATGCACGACGTGAACGTCCGGATGGTTTCCTGATTCAATCCGCTGGCAGTTCCGGCACGACTCACATGGCTCCGCTCCGTCTTCAAGGCAAAAAAAGCTTTTTGCCAGAAGGGTTGCCGCGTCTAATTTGCCCGTCCCTTTGCGCCCTTCAAATAAATAGGCATGGGCAAGCCGGTTTCTTTCTATACTATTTTGCAAAAGCTTCATGACCCGTGGCTGAAGCTTCTGCATTTCTGTCCAGGTTGTAGCCATACCATCACTCTCTATGTGTAAAGGTTTATCAGTAAACCCTTGATTTCGCCAATCTGTTCTAAAAGTTCGATAGAAGATTTTTCTTGGTCCATCAGGTCCTCTGTTAATTGCACAAGCTTTTCGTCCAGTTCTTTTACAATGCTCAATGTCCGGCTGTTTCCGTACAGATCGAAGCTTCTTGAATTCTCCACCGTCAGCCCGTTTTCAACGGTCTCTTTTACAAATCGTTTGATCAAGCCTTTGAATCTGGCCAAATCCTTGAAGTTCCTCGACTTTGATAAGCGTTTTCCGAACGCTTCAATATCTGTTAAAAGCATTGTCAACTGTTCAACTCGTAGCTTGCCGCTTTGTATATTCATCTTCTCTTTAAATGAAGCAGAAACGTTTTCTCCTCTTGCAGGCGGAGTCTGCTGTTTCTCTATCATTGTACGCAGTTCTTGACTTATTTTCATATCCTCAACCCTTAAAATTGATGGAATTGCTCGATCGGCAGTACAAAAACGGTTGCTCCGCCCACTTCAACTTCAACGGGATAAGGAACATATGAATCGGCATTTCCGCCCATTGGAGAAACAGGGGCAATCAGCTGATCGCGCTTGCTTCCGTTTTCTTTTATCAAGCTTAAAGCTTTGTCTACTCGAATATCATCTACACCCAACATGAAGGTTGTGTTTCCCGATTTCAAAAAGCCGCCGGTTGACGCCAGTTTAGTCACGCGAAAATTGTGATCGGTTAAAGCCTTTAAAAGCCTATTGCTGTCTTGGTCTTGAACAACAGCGATAATTAACTTCATATGAAAAGCCCCCTTTTGGATGGAAACACTTAAGGATACTCTTGCTACCATTATAACAATGAATGGTAAACAGGTCACAACTGATTTTCTTTTAATGCTTCCTTAATGATGTTATTTACCCTTTTTAACACATGTTCAACATTCTGACTGGCATCCACGATCCGAAATCGGCCGGGAAACCGGTTCATAACTTCTTTATAGCCTTTTTGAACAAGTTGATGAAAATGGAGTTTTTCCAGATCAAGCCGGTTCTTCTCTCTGGCATGATTTATATTGATCCGCTTCATTCCCTCTTCCGGGTCGATGTCGAAATAAATCGTCATATTAGGCATCATATTGCCGATCGCAAATTGATTAACAGAAAATACTTCATCAATGCCGAGTCCCCTGGCATACCCCTGATAAGCAAGTGAACTGTCGATGAACCGGTCGCATAAGACGATTTTTCCTTCTTCAAGCGCCGGTTTTACTTTTTCGACAAGATGCTGCCTTCTTGCGGCTGCATATAATAAGGCTTCGGTTTTTGGATCCATAGCCGTATGACTTGGATTTAAAATAACCTCGCGAATTCGTTCAGATATTTCAATGCCGCCCGGTTCTCTTGTCGCAAGAACAGAATAGCCGTTTTTCGTCAATTGGTCTGCCGCAGCCTGAAGGATTGTCGTTTTTCCCGCACCTTCAGGCCCTTCAAAAGTAATAAATAATCCGTTCATGATTTCTCCTCTTCTATATATACAGTTAATTGCTTTTGTTTGAGCTGATTGCTGCCCTGAATGTGTACATTCAGGTCGACGAGCCGCGTCAGCCGGCTGATCGTCTCTTTTGTTATTCTCTCACCCGCCATAATCAACGGAATACCCGGAGGGTACGGTATGACCGGTTCCGCGCTTATTCTGCCCGCGGCTTCCGTAAAAGGAACCGATTCTTTTTTGAAGGCTGACAACTTGCTTTTCCGGTAAGGCAAAGCTGTGACTTTTTCAGAAGGGATTCCGATTCCGGCAGGATAATCGTGTTGAACAGCTGTATCTCTGATTTCTTTGCCGATTGTGCTGATCAGTTCCGGCGCAGGCTTGTTTTTTCCTTCAAGCGGCAGGATCAACAGGACTTGCCTTTCATCTGCCAATTCAGGATGGATGCCGTTTGCTTCAAATATGGATTTCAGTTCAAAACCGGAGTGGCCATACGCTGATCTGACAGACAGCTTAAGCGGATCTTGCTGGATACCGGCATCAGCCGGCTCGACGATCTCGGCTCCGTTTATTTGAGAAAAGGCTTCTCTCATGTTGAGGAGCTCTTTCTCAATATCGGCTGTTCGATTTGTTTTCAAGATATTTTCGGCGTATGCCCTGGCTATATCCAAAGATGCCATGATTGGATAAGAAGGACTGCTGCTTTGAAGTACAGAGAGATAGTATGCCAGTCTGTCCCTGTTCACCCTGCGGCTGTTAATATGCAGATAAGATCCCATTGTCATCGCCGGGAGCGTTTTGTGCGCAGACTGAACGACAACATCGGCGCCCGCTTTCAGCGACGACTGGGGAAATGGATGGTCCAGCACAAAATGAGCGCCGTGAGCCTCGTCGACTAGAACGGGAATGTCGTGTTGATGGGCCTCTTCTATGATCGGCTTCAGATCAACAGCATGTCCGTAGTAATTGGGATATGTCAGCACGATTCCTTTAGCGTGCGGATATTGTGAAATTGCATCTTTTGCCGTTTCGTACAATATATGTGTGGGAACGGCCATCGCCTCATCAATTTCCGGCGTCAAAAAAACCGGATGGGCGCCTGAAAGTTCAATCGCATGAAATACAGACTTATGGCAGTTCCGCTGAACAAGTATCGTGTCACCCGGCTGACAAACAGCCATGATCATCGCCAGATTCCCGACGGTCGAACCATTGACGAGAAAAAAACTTTCTTCCGCGCCATAAAGCCGCGAAACTAAATCCTGCGCTTCTTTGATGACGCCTGATGGCTCATGCAAATCATCCAGACCCGTCAGTTCAGTTAGATCAACTTTGAGAATCGTTTCGAAAAAGGTTTTCGCTTCATCAAAAAAGACATCTCCATTGTGATGTCCCGGAACGTGAAAAGAATAATGATGTCCTTCAGCATGGTTCACCAATGCTGTATATAAAGGTGTCTTCATATAACCGATCCTTTAGTCATCTTCTCTATTTTCTTCGTCACCCTCGTGCTCCCGGATGACGGTATGACATTCTGCATTTATTATACCCTTCAAGGCGGATTACATAAAGGGCGGACGTTTTGGTAAATGTTTATCTTGCTTATGATAAACGGTTTTGGTTTTCTTTCATGTCCAGCAGCTTAGCCTTGAGACCATCTTCCATTGCCCTTATTTCTTCTTCTGCCTGAAGGCGCTTTGAACGGCCATCTTCTTGAATTTTAAGCGTCTCCTCAAGCGTTCCGATCAGATTGTCCTGCACTTGTTTCAATGTTTCGATATCGATAAAGCCGCGCTCATTTTCCTTGGCAGTTTCGATCGTGTTGGCCTTCAGCATCTCGGCATTTTTCAAGAGCAGTTCGTTTGTTGTGGCTGACACCTTTTTTTGAGCTTCTACGGCTCGGCGCTGCCTCAACAGAGTAAGCGCAATGGCAACCTGATTTTTCCAAAGAGGAATTGCTGTCATAATCGATGATTGGATCTTTTCCGCCAGCACTTGATTTGTGTGTTGGATTAAACGGATTTGCGGGGCGCTCTGCAGTGTAATTTGTCTGCTCAATGTTAAATCATAAACCCGCTTTTCCAGCCGGTCGGCAAACTGAATCATATCATTTACATCCTGAACGGCCATATGATGATGTTCTGTTTTCGATTTCTCTTTTAATTCGGGAATGGTTTGATGTTTTAATTCTTCAAGCTTCAGCTGACCGGCTGCAATATAGACATTCAGCGCTTCATAATATTCTTTATTTTTTTCATACAGCCGTTCGAGCATCTTATTATCATTGATCAGCGTGCTTTTGGAATGCTCAAGTTTTACGCTGATTCTGTCTATTTGGGCGCCGGTTTTTTGATACCTTGATAAGACTTCTTGAACAGAATGGGATACTCTTCCGAAAAAACGGGAAAAAAAGTTCCTTTTTTCAGTTTTCAATTCATCAGGGCTGACCTGTTCAAGCTTTTTCATTAGGTCGCTTAAGACCTGCCCAATTTCACCAATATCTTTTTTTTGGACGTGCTCAAGCATCTCGTGTGAAAAATTCAAGAGTTTGGATTGAGCTTGCGTTCCATACAGAGTCATGCTGTCATGTTGTTTTGGATCGATCTGTTCGGCCAGTTGGAATGCTTGCCGGCGTTTTTCTTCGGATAACGTATCAACCAGATTTACTTGCTGCCCGCGGTGTTCTTCCTCCATGCCGGAAACAGACTTTTCTCCTTGTCCAAAAGGATCGGAAAGCAAATCATCAATTTTAAGCTGTGCGCCAGTTTTGTGTAACGATGGTTTATATTCGCTCATTTTCAGCTTTCCTCCGTCAGCCTTTTTTCATTGAATGCTTTGCGACGTCCAGTTCAAACTCCAAGTGGTCAATGTCTGTTTTCAGCAAGTCATAAAGGTCGTCTTCCAATTGCTTGGCAAGCTTATCGATCATCATGCGTGTTTCGCTTAAAGAAACTTCAAGCTTCGCATTACGTTTTGGCTGTGACGCCAAAAACGCATGCTTTTCCGTCAGTTCAACAATTGAATCAAGGCTTTGATAATAAAAGCGTTCAACCTGGTAAAAACGCTTTGGTTCGTTCTTTGTGATGCTGTAAATTTTTCTGACGATACGGAGAATTTCTATATTTTGTTTAATCGTTTGAATGTTTTTGACTGCGAACAAGGCTTTTCTT
>NZ_CP096417.1:4255000-4275000 GCF_054161445.1 Bacillus sp. PK6-013
TCTTCAGGGTCTACGACTTCCTCTTTGATGATGACGTCGATGACTTCTTTTTGGCCGTTTACCTTAACAGTCACCATTCCGCCGCCCGCAGTACCTTCGAGTACTTTTTCTGCCAGTTCCTCCTGTGCCTTTTGCATATCCTTTTGCATTTTTTGCATTTGCTTCATCATTTTCTGCATGTTACCCATTCCACCGCGCATACTCAAATCCACTCTCTTTCATGTTTTTATTCTTTAATTTCAATCAGTTCCGCTCCGAACAGTTTTTTAGCTTCTGATACGAGCGGATCTTCTTCTTTCGGTTCATTTGCTTCAGAATCTTCCGGCTGATGATCCTGCAGAAATTCTTCTCTTATTTTACCCCATTGGGCTTCGGGAACGCCAACTATATCTATCCTTCCGCCGAGCATTCCATCCAAAATTTGCTCCAGATTTGTCCTGACTCCATTATTGTCTTCAGCTACCATTTTACAGTGAATTTCGTATTTGAATGCGAGGACAAATGCTTTTGAAGATGCAGCCACCGGCTCGCTGTCATTTAAAAGGGCAGCATGCGATACTTTATTCTGCTGTTTAAGCTGGGCAAGCAATTGTCCCCAGCAGCCCTTCAATTTTTCGAGGTCCGGTCTTGTAGCATCTTTTAATATTTCATGAATACGGCCGACAGGCGCTTTATATGCGCTTTTCACGCTTTTTTGCGGACGGGACGTTTCTTTAGGCTGGGCGGGAGCCGAAGAAACCTGTACACCTTGTGTTTTAAGCTTCTCAATCTCCTGCTCAAGCTGCCGAACCTTGTTGACGAGATTATCCACTTCCGGCTGGGCGGCCGCGGATGCCCCTGCTTTTGGTCCCTGGCAGAGCTTCACAACTGCAACTTCAAAGAAGATACGCGGATGGTTCGTCCATTTCATTTCCTGATGGCTTTTATTTAATATATCGATCATTTCGTAAAGGTCTGGTGCAGGAATTTGCCGGGACAGAGCTTGGAACTCTTCGTCCACCTTCACCTTTTCAAGAACGCCTTCTAAATCAGGCGCCGTTTGATAAAGAAGCATATCCCTGAAGTAGAAAATCATATCCTCGATTAATTTTGCCGGGTCTTTTCCCTGCTGAAGCAGTTCGTTCAATGTTTCCAAAGCACCGGAAACATTTTTTTCGTGGAGGGTTGAGGCGAGCTTTCCAATATAGTGCTGTGACACAGCCCCTGTTATCAGCAGCGCATCATCCACCGTCAGCTCATCTCCGCTGAATGATACAGCCTGATCGAGCAGGCTCAGCGCATCCCTCATGCCGCCGTCGGCGGCACTGGCGATGATGTCTAAGGCGCCATCCTGCACCTTGAACTGTTCAGCTTCGACGATTTTTTCCATTCGTCCGACAATTGCCTGTGAGGTAATCCTCTTAAAATCAAATCGCTGACATCTAGAAATAATCGTTAAAGGAATTTTATGAGGCTCTGTTGTTGCGAGAATAAAGATACAATGTTCCGGCGGCTCTTCAAGCGTTTTTAGAAGGGCGTTGAATGCGCCGATAGAAAGCATATGTACTTCATCTATGATATATACTTTATACGTGACGGCAGACGGGGCAAATTTCACCTTGTCGCGGATGTCGCGTATTTCATCTACACCGTTGTTAGAAGCGGCGTCAATTTCAATTACATCTGAAATCGAACCGTTTGTAATGCCTTTGCACGCGGAGCATTCATTGCACGGTTCACTGACCGGAGCGTGCTCACAGTTGACAGCTTTGGCAAACAGTTTTGCGGCGCTTGTTTTTCCCGTTCCCCTCGGTCCGGAAAACAGATAAGCGTGCGAAAATTTCTTTTGTAAAAGGGCATTTTGCAACGTTTTCGTGATGTGCTCCTGACCGACTACATCTTCAAACAACTGCGGCCTGAACACTCTATATAAAGCCTGGTAACTCACAAACACGCCCTCCTCTTGTTTTCATCATTTCCATTATACATGAAGCAGCTTTCAAATCCAAAAGCTCTTCTTAAGAAAAAAACTCATCTATATTAAAATAGATGAGTTCTTAATTTGATGATTGATTTACCGTGCACCTTCTGTCGATTCGCTACCCTAAGCGTTACTTAAGCAGTTAGCTCAGCCCAGGCAACCCTGCGGCACATGGAAGGTTCCACTTAATGCTGCTTCCTTCCGGACCTGACATGGTTCATGGATTCCCATTGCGCAGGACCCAAGCGTCAACACCACTTGCTTAAGGCAGACCTTAAAGTAAACGAACCTCGAGAAAGGGATTCGGCCTCGCTAGAGCGGATTGCGAGTACAGGGCACCGCTACCTCCCCGCTTAGCACGGCAAAATAAATATCAAATTATTTAAGCTGCGTCTTCATGTGACGCACTCATTAGTATAACTTGTTTCACCCTAAATTGCAAATTTCCGTCATCACAGCTCCCTTTTCTTTTCCACTTTCTTTTTTGCGCGGAGCTTTCTGAAAAAATCGCTTAGCATCCTGCCGCATTCTTCTTCCATTACGCCGCTTACGACTTCAGCCTGATGATTGAATCTCTCTTCCTGCAGGAGATTCATCAAAGTCCCCGCACAGCCGCCTTTCGGATCAGACGCTCCGAACACCACTTTGTCGATTCTGGAGAGAACGGCCGCTCCGGCGCACATCGGACATGGCTCAAGGGTAACGTAAAGAACAGATCTCTCCAGCCGCCAGGTTCCCAGCTTCCGGCATGCCTCTTCAATAACGAGCATCTCTGCGTGGGCAACCGATCTTTGCTCGGTTTCCCGCAAATTATGGGCGCGGGCAATAATTTCGCCATCCAGAACCAGTACGGCGCCAATCGGCACTTCGCCTTTTTCTTCAGCTTTTCTCGCTTCATTGATCGCTTCTTTCATATAAAACTCGTCTTGTGTCATCCGCATGCACTCTTTCAATGTTTTTCACCCGACAGAATAGGCTAACTTATAGTTAAAGGAATATGCAATCTGAAAGGAGACAATCGCATTGTCCAATTCAGCTCTCATTATAGTCGACATCATTAATGATTTTCAATTCGATATGGGTGACGTTCTTTCCAAAAAGACCAGAAACATGACCGAGCATCTTCTGGCATTAAAAGAACACGCAGCCAAAAAGAAATGGCCTATCATATACATTAATGACCATTTTGGAATTTGGCAAGCGGATATTGCTGCCATTATCAAGAAATGCAAAAACGACAGAAGCGAATATATCATCGACCGACTCGCACCGAATAACAACGATTATTTCTTAATCAAACCAAAGCACTCAGCTTTTTACGGCACCGCCCTTGAAACATTGCTGAATGAACTTCATGTGGACCACTTGATCATTACAGGGATCGCAGGCAATATTTGCGTGTTATTTACGGCAAACGACGCTTATATGAGGGAGTACGATATCACGATTCCGCGCGATTGCATTGCCTCAAATAATGAAAAAGACAACAAATATGCGTTGACGATGATGGAAAATGTTCTGTTCGCCAATATTACGACGGCAAAAGAGATCACCGCCGAAACTTGAGCATGAAACACTTCCTTTCTTCATATAGTGGTAGCAATGAGAAAGGAGGCGTTTCCCATTCAGATTTATGTCGTGAAAAGAGGCGATTCCCTTTATCAAATCGCGAATCGCTACCGAACAACAGTTAATGAAATTGTCGCGACGAATGAAATTCCGAACCCGAATCGGCTTGTTGTCGGACAAACTATCGTGATACCGATCGCCGGCGAGTTTTATGAGGTCAGACAAGGAGATACATTAGCATCAATCGGAGCCCGCTTTAATATTTCTCCGGCTGAACTGGCAAGGATCAACCGCATTCAGGTTAGCGCTATTTTGCCTGTCGGGCTGCTGCTTTATATCCCCCCTCGGCCAAAACGGAACATTGAAACAAACGCTTATATCGAACCGCGGGGAGAAAGCGTCAGCCCCGCTCTGCAGCAGGCGGCAAGAGAGGCTTCGCCATACTTGACCTATTTGGGTGCTTTCAGCTTCCAGGCGAAGCGGGACGGCACACTCGAAGAACCGCCGCTGAACAACTTAAAAGAAATTGCAGACAGACATCGGACTACGATGATGATGATCGTCACCAATCTCGAAAATGAAGCTTTCAGCGACGAACTCGGCAGAATCATTTTGACGGACCAGAATGTAAAAAACAGATTGCTTGATAACATTGTTGCAGCCGCCAGAAGATACGGTTTTAAAGACATCCACTTTGATTTTGAATACTTAAGGCCTGAAGACAGAGAAGCCTATAATCAATTTTTACGGGATGCACGGGCCCGCTTCAAACAGGAAGGCTGGTTCATCTCAACCGCGCTTGCGCCTAAAACGAGAGCGGATCAGCCCGGACAATGGTATGAGGCCCATGATTACCGGGCTCACGGAGAGATTGTCGATTTCGTCGTACTGATGACATATGAGTGGGGCTACAGCGGAGGGCCGCCGATGGCGGTATCGCCGATCGGACCCGTACGGGATGTGATCGAATACGCACTCACGGAAATGCCCGCCAGCAAAATCGTCATGGGCCAGAACTTGTACGGTTATGACTGGACGCTCCCCTATACGCCAGGCGGGCAGCTGGCCAGAGCAATCAGTCCCCAGCGGGCAATTGCAATCGCGAGTGAAAACAATGCGGCGATACAGTACGATGAAACAGCCCAGGCTCCTTTCTTCCGCTATACGGACAATGCCGGCAAACAGCATGAGGTATGGTTTGAAGACGCCCGCTCGATTCAGGCAAAGTTTGATCTGATTAGGGAATTGAATTTAAGGGGAATCAGCTATTGGAAGCTCGGCCTGTCCTTCCCGCAAAACTGGCTCTTGATAGCCGATCAATTTAATGTTGTGAAAGAAACGTTCCCAAGTTAAAGGAACGTTTTTTTCATGGCAGAAGATGATGATGTGATACAATATGTATGGTTCACAAATGAATTTCTTTAGTAGGAGGACACCTATGAACACAGCCCCTTTCATCGCTGTCGAAGGCCCCATCGGCGCGGGAAAAACAACCTTGGCCAGCATGCTCTCCGAAAAGCTCTCACTCTCTTTGGTTAAAGAAATCGTCGAAGAAAACCCTTTTCTTGATAAATTTTATGATGACAAAGATGAATGGAGCTTTCAGCTTGAGATGTTTTTCCTCTGCAATCGCTATAAGCAGCTTGAAGATACCGAAAAGAAGTATTTGCATCACCACATACCCGTTGTTTCGGACTATCATATTTATAAAAACCTCATTTTTGCTGAACGGACGCTGGAAGGCAAAAAACTTGAGAAATACAGAAAAATTTATCATCTGCTTACAGAAGATCTGCCAAAACCAAACGTCATCATTTACATAAAAGCAAGCCTTCCGACGTTATTGGAACGGATCAAAAAACGCGGACGGCCGTTTGAACAGGAAATGGACAAGCAATATCTGGAACAGCTCATCAATGATTATGAGGCTGCCATTAAGCAATTTAAAGAATCCGATCCGCCAATACCCGTTATTGAAATTAACGGAGATCAGGAAGACTTCGTGATCTCCGAAGCCGTTTTCAATCGAATTGCCGATCAAGTAAAGGAGTATATAGAATGAGTGTATATGCTATTCCGAAAGATGCTATCATTACTGTTGCCGGAACGGTAGGAGTGGGGAAATCCACATTGACAAAAGAGCTTGCAAAAAGACTCGGATTTAAAACTTCCCTTGAAGAGGTTGTGAACAACCCTTATTTGGAGGCTTTTTACCAAGACTTTGAACGCTGGAGCTTTCACCTGCAAATTTTCTTCTTAGCGGAACGCTTCAAAGAGCAAAAATACATTTACGAATCGGGCGGCGGATTTGTTCAAGACCGTTCAATTTATGAAGATACAGGCATTTTCGCCAAAATGCACGCCGATAAAGGCACAATGTCAAAAGTCGATTATAAGACGTATACAAGCCTGTTTGAAGCGATGGTCATGACGCCTTACTTCCCCCGCCCCGACGTTTTAGTCTATTTGGAGGGCGATTTGGAATCGATTCTCGACCGCATCAAAAAACGCGGACGAGAAATGGAAATGTTAACCGACAGATCGTATTGGGAGGAAATGTACACAAGGTACGAAAACTGGATCAGCGGCTTTAACGCCTGTCCGGTTGTCAGAGTCAATATTGATGAATACGATCTGTTCAACAACTCTGCCTCCCTCGATCCAATCATTGAAAAAATCAGTGAAGCTATTCAAAGATAAACAAGCAAAAAGAGCGGATTCCCATGAAGAGCCGCTCTTTTTTTGCTTGTGCATATAAAAAAAAACCGCTGCCCTATCCAGGCAGCGGCAACACAATCTCCAATTTATGCTTAGTCAATCACTAAAATGCAAATCAATAATGGCGGAGGAAGAGGGATTCGAACCCCCGCGGGCTTTGACACCCCTGTCGGTTTTCAAGACCGATCCCTTCAGCCAGACTTGGGTATTCCTCCGTATCGACAAGAATTAATATAACATGTCCTATCTTTTTAAGTCAAGAGATTTTTTCATAAAAAATTTATTTTATTGTTCACGCTTCTCATTATATGCAAAAATAATGATAAACGCAAAGGGTGATAGCATTGTGGAAACATTTTATAGAACGTTTGCCTCAAGATTACACGCTGAACAGACCTATTGAAACAGAGGAGCTTCAGAAAGCAGAAGAACTCCTCGGCGTCTCTTTTCCAGATGAACTGGTCAGCCTTTTAAAAACGACAGACGGCATTAATGATACATTCGGGGATCATCTCATTTGGCCTGCATACAGAATGATAGAAGAGAATCTAGACATGAGAAGCACTGACTGTTTTAAGCCGTTCGATTGTCTGTTATTTATAGCAGGTGCGGGCAATGGCGATTTATTTGCTTATTCGATTTTTAACGGCTCTATACGGAAAAATGATATTTATGTTTGGAATCATATAGACGACAGCCGAATATGGGCCGCATCTTCTTTAAAACCATTCATGAAAGGCTGGATCGAGGGAACAATCACCATTTAAAACAAGATCTTAGGCAGGAGCATGATGAAATGAATTATCTATCAAAAGAATTGGCGGAGGAAATTGTCGACAGGACCATGTCGATTATTCGGCATAACATTAATATGATGGATGAAAACGGGGTTATCATCGCCTCAGGAGACCGCTCGAGAATTGGTGATGAACACGCCGGAGCGAAGGACGCACTTGCAGCTGAAAGGGTTATCAGCATCTCGCCTGAAGAATGCTCGGCTTTAACGGGAACAAAGCCCGGCGTAAACCTTCCCATCGTATTTCATGATGAAATAATCGGCGTTATTGGAATCACGGGGCCGCCTTCTGAAGTCAGCCGATATGGTGAACTTGTTAAAATGGCAGCAGAGCTGACTGTCGAACAGGCATTTTTAACAAAACAGCTGACATGGGATCAAAGGCTCCGGGAAGAAACGGTCATCCAAATGATTCAGGGGGCCGACCTAGCATCCCTTGACTTCCTTGAACGTGCGGAGCGATTGAATATACCGCTAGACGGCCAGCGTACTTGTCTTGTGTTTGAGCTGCCATCCGCTGATATGAAGCCGGCATTTATTAAAAAACTTGAAAAACATTTAACCGCGAAAGATTTGTACGCCAATATTTCTTTAAAAGAGATCACAGTTATTCTGGCAGGCGCTCCCGCTAAAAGCAGGGCTGATCTCTTTTCATCTTGGAACGGCTGGCTCAGCCAATGGAAAACGGTCAGAGGCGCGCTTGGCGAACAGGCGGATCAGCTTGAGCAGCTGCCATTCTCCTATCAAAGTGCAAAACAAACGCTCAAGATTGCTAAAAACAGCTCTAGTTTATACGATTATCGAGAGTTTGCGATCCCCGTTCTGTTATCAAAAATAGAGCGTCCGGATCAGGAGATTCATTTTCAAAACATCTGGGACCGCCTTTCCCAAGCAGATCAAAAGGGCGAATTAATCCATACCCTCCTCTGCTATATAGAAGAAAATGGCGAAATCGGGGAAACTTCATCAAGACTCTTTATTCACCGCAATACATTAAACTACCGGCTGAGAAAGGTTGAAATAGCGACAGGATGCAATCCAAAACGATTTGACGACCTATTCAAACTGTATACAGCCATTACGCTTTTTTCACCATTTTGTGCAAATGAACAATTTTAATATAGGATAAAGGAACGAAATCCGTATACCTGACCAATTCTCCCTTGTGCAGAAAGCGTTTACAATTGGACGTAAGGGAGGGTATGCAGATGGATATTCAAATCAATGCAATAGGCGCCTTATGCGCATTAGCCATATCAATCTTTCTCATTCTGAAAAAAGTCCCGCCGGCTTACGGCATGATGATCGGCGCATTGGCCGGAGGCTTAATCGGCGGCGCAGATTTAATAGAGACGACGGATTTGATGATAGCGGGTGCTAAAAACATGATTCCTGCTGTACTCCGCATCTTGGCAGCAGGGGTGCTCGCCGGCGTTCTGATTCAATCCGGCTCCGCAGCGGTGATTGCAGAAACCATTGTCAATAAAATTGGAGAAAAAAGAGCGCTGCTTGCTTTAACATTGGCGACAGCCATCTTAACAACGGTCGGCGTATTCGTCGATGTCGCCGTCATCACAGTCGCACCGATCGCCCTTGCGATTGCAAGGCGGACCTTTATCAGCAAAGCGGCCATTCTGTTGGCGATGATCGGCGGAGGAAAAGCGGGCAATATTATGTCGCCAAACCCTAATGCCATTGCTGCTTCAGATGCCTTTCACATCCCTTTGACATCCGTGATGGCCGCCGGGATCATCCCCGCTATATTTGGACTGGGCGCCACTTATTTACTAGCAAAACGCCTTTCAAATAAAGGAACAGGAGTAGCTGCAAATGAGATTGAAACCCAAACGGCTCAACAACTGCCGGCATTTTGGGCGGCGATCAGCGGTCCGATGGTCTCCATCCTGTTGCTCGCCTTAAGGCCCGTGGCAGGTATTACGATTGATCCAATTATCGCTTTGCCGGCGGGAGGCCTCGTCACTGCGATTGCATCGGAACAAGCGGGCAAACTGAAGGATTTTGCCGCTTCAGGATTGTCGAAGATGTCAGGTGTTGCCGTGATGCTGATCGGGACTGGAACGCTTGCGGGAATCATCGCCAACTCCCAACTCAATTCTTTCATTACCGACACCCTTGTCGGCTTGGGTCTGCCGTCGTTTCTCTTAGCTCCCATTTCCGGCATGCTGATGTCGATGGCAACCGCCTCAACAACCGCCGGCACAGCTGTCGCCAGCAGCGTATTCGGCCCGACATTGCTTGATCTTGGCGTCGCCGGCCTCGCAGGTGCGGCAATGATTCACGCCGGAGCAACGGTGCTCGATCACCTGCCTCACGGAAGCTTTTTTCATACGACGGGAGGCAGCGTCTTCATGTCCATGAAAGAACGGTTAAAGCTGATTCCATATGAGTCAGTCATCGGCTTAATCCTAACCATTATCTCAACTTTGATTTTTGGAATTTTTCAATTCTTTATTTAAAAAGGAGCAGGTACCATGAAAATCGTAATCGCACCTGATTCATTTAAAGAAAGCATGACATCGCTTGAGGCGGCTAAAAGCATTGAAAAAGGCTTTAAAGCGGTTCTGCCTGACGCCGAATACGTCAACATTCCGGTTGCTGATGGAGGCGAAGGAACCGTTCAAGCTCTGATTGACGCCACCGGAGGAGACATCGTACAGCAAACAGTCACAGGCCCTCTCGGGAAGCCGGTAAAGGCGGCTTACGGCCTGCTTGGCGACGGAAAAACGGCTGTCATCGAAATGGCTGAAGCGTCAGGCCTTCACCTCGTGCCCCCTGAACAGCGGAATCCCCTGTTAACGACAACGAGAGGAACCGGAGAACTGATTCTCAATGCTGCGAAAAAAGGGGTGTCCAACATCATCATCGGACTCGGCGGAAGTGCGACAAATGACGGCGGAGCGGGAATGGCTGCAGCACTGGGTGTGAAGTTTCTAAACCGCAATGGAGAAGAGATTGAAAATGGGGGCGGTGCATTAGCTGAGATTGCCAAGATCGATGTGAGCGGCCTCAATCCTCAGTTAAAGCATATCCACTTTGAAGCCGCCTGTGATGTCGATAATCCTCTTACGGGACCTCGCGGAGCCTCCGCCGTATTTGGGCCGCAAAAAGGGGCGAACAGTGAAATGACTGCTCTTTTGGATCAAAACTTAAAACATTATGCTGCTGCAGTCAAAGCAGAGCTGGGGTGCGAAATCGATTCAATTCCGGGAGCAGGAGCGGCCGGAGGATTAGGAGCAGGCCTCTGTGCCTTTTTAAAAGCGGAATTAAAAAGCGGAGTTGACATTGTTTTAGATACTTTGTCTTTTTCCGAACGTATTAAAGGAGCCGATCTTGTCATTACGGGTGAGGGAAAAATAGACGGCCAAACAGTCAGCGGAAAAAACGCCAGCCGGCGTCGCAAAACGCGCCTGCAGCGAGAATATCCCCGTTATTGCATTTGCCGGATCGCTCGGTGAAGGCTGCGAGCTTGTTTATGATATCGGCATTTCCGCTCTCTTTTCGATTGTGCCAGGGATCAGCTCCTTGGAAAACGCCCTTGCCGATGGAAGTTCAAATCTTACGCGCTGTGCCCGAAATGTAGCCGCCGTCTGGTCTCTCGCATAAAAAAAGCGCGCCTCTTGGCGCGCACTTTTTATGGTTGAATAACATCTCTGTTCCCCATGTATGGACGAAGCGCTTTAGGAATGATGACGCTCCCGTCCTCCTGCTGGTAATTTTCCAATAATGCGGCAACCGTTCTGCCGACAGCCAAGCCGGAGCCGTTTAACGTATGGACATGCTCAGGCTTTCCTTTTGCTTCCCTTCTGAATCTGATATTCGCCCGTCTCGCCTGGAAAGCTTCGAAGTTACTGCAAGATGAAATTTCACGATATGTGTTTTGGCTTGGAATCCATACTTCGATATCGTATTTTTTCGCAGCGGTAAATCCTAGATCGCCCGTACACATGCTCATCACACGATAAGGAAGCTCAAGCAGCTGAAGAACTTTCTCCGCTTGATTTGTCAGCTTTTCAAGCTCTTCATATGAATCCTCAGGCTTCACGAATTTCACCAGTTCAACCTTGTTAAATTGGTGCTGGCGAATCAAACCGCGCGTATCACGGCCAGCTGAGCCTGCTTCTGAACGGAAGCACGCACTGAACGCCGCATAATTGATCGGCAACTCGGCAGCTGACAAAATTTCATCGCGATGCAGGTTCGTAATTGGCACTTCTGCCGTCGGAATTAAGAAATAATCTTCTTCCCTGATTTTAAAGGCATCTTCCTCAAATTTCGGCAGCTGTCCGGTGCCTGTCATGCTTGCGCGGTTCACCATGTACGGCGGGATGACTTCCGTATAGCCGTACTCGTCTACGTGAAGATCAAGCATAAAGTTATACAATGCCCGTTCAAGTCTGGCGCCTAGCCCTTTATAGAAAACGAAACGGCTTCCCGTAACCTTGCCTGCCCGCTCAAAATCAAGAATATCCAACTGATCGGCAATATCCCAATGAGGCTTCGGCTCAAATGAAAATCCGGGGAGTTCGCCCCATTTGCGAACTTCCACGTTGTCGTCTTCAGTCTCACCGACCGGAACAGACTCATGGGGGATATTCGGGATAGACAGCATGATTTTATCAAGTGAAGATTCGACCGTTCTCAGCTCTTCATCAAGTTTTTTAATGTCTTCACCGACTTCGCGCATTTCTTTAATGAGGTGGTCAGCATCTTTTTTCTCGCGCTTTAAAGCGGCAACCTGCTGAGATACCTCATTGCGCTTTCCTTTCAGCTCTTCCACTTTGACGATCAATTCTCTTCTCTTTGTATCCAATTCCTCAAATTGATCAAAATCTGATAAATCTTCTCCTCTGTGGGCAAGCTTTTGTTTGATTTCCTCCAAATTTGCCCGCAGCAGTTTGATATCAAGCATCTGCCTCGCTCCTTTTATACTGATTTGACCGAAAAAAAGAGCCCTTGTCCCCTAAATATAAGGGACGAGAGCTCTCGCGTTGCCACCCTGATTGAAAACAGGCGTCTTCCTCCTGTTTTCCGCTTCATTTTGATAACGGTTCTCCCGTAAATGCCTACTTTGACTGTTCAGCATTTCGCTCAAGGATGGATTCGGACAGCATCTTTCGCCGATTCGCACCAACCATCGGCTCTCTTGGAAAGAGAGGCTTCCTACTGCTTCCTATCAACGCTTTTCGATCTATATTGTCTTATAAATGTACTACAAGTTTTAACAGCTTTCAACCGTTTTATACGACGGCTTCCTGTTTATGCTTTTCCGCCATCTCGACAAATAATTTCGTCATTCTATGGTCATCCGTCAGTTCAGGGTGGAAAGAACAGCCGAGCAGATTTCCTTGTTTGGCAGCGACGATTCTACCGTTGTGCTCCGAAAGCACTTCCACATCTGCGCCCGCTTCCAAAATGTGCGGAGCGCGGATAAATACGCCTGTAAACGGTTCGTCAAGTCCTTTAACGGTTAAATCCGCTTCAAAGCTGTCCACTTGTCTTCCAAAGGAATTCCGTTCGACGGTTACATCCAGAACACCAAGATGGGCATCATTCGCTCCGGCGATATTCTTCGCCAGGATAATCAGCCCAGCACAAGTTCCAAATACCGGCTTTCCGGATGCGGCAAACTCCTGAAGGGGCTTCATAAACTGATACGTATCGATGAGGCGCCTCATCGTCGTGCTTTCCCCTCCCGGCAAAATCAAACCGTCGATTTCCTTTAACTCTTCCGGCCACTTAATGATTTTTCCGGCTGCTCCGCATGCTTCAATTGAGCGAATATGTTCTCTTACTGCTCCCTGAAGTCCAAGTACACCAATTGTCAGCATGTCAATCCGTCTCCTTCGTGTTTACCAGCCGCGCTCTTGCATACGCTGTTCTGGCAGCAGATTTGAGATTTCAATCCCTTTCATCGCAGTTCCAAGCTCTTTTGATAGCTCGGCAATCAGTTTGTAATCCGTGTAATGCGTCGTCGCTTCAACGATTGCTTTCGCGAATTTAGCAGGGTTGTCGGATTTAAAAATACCGGACCCTACGAATACGCCGTCAGCGCCAAGCTGCATCATTAAAGCAGCATCAGCAGGTGTTGCCACACCGCCGGCAGCAAAGTTTACAACAGGAAGGCGTCCTTCGGCTTTAATTTCCTTCAACAGCTCATACGGAGCGCCGAGGTTTTTCGCTTCTGTCATCAGTTCGTCATCGCTCATGCCGACTACTTTGCGCACTTGAGCATTCACCTTTCTCATATGGCGGACAGCTTCCACAATATTGCCCGTACCAGGTTCGCCTTTCGTACGAAGCATTGAAGCTCCTTCTGCGATCCGGCGCGTCGCTTCTCCGAGGTCGCGGCATCCGCATACAAATGGAACGGTAAATTCGTTTTTATTTAAATGAAATTCTTCATCCGCAGGAGTCAAAACTTCACTTTCATCAATATAGTCAACGCCGAGCGCTTCAAGAACACGCGCTTCAACGATATGCCCGATGCGGGCTTTCGCCATAACCGGGATTGAAACAGCGTTCATCACTTCTTCGACAATTGTCGGATCTGCCATGCGGGCAACTCCGCCTGCCGCACGGATATCAGCCGGAACGCGCTCCAGCGCCATGACTGCGACGGCTCCTGCTTCTTCTGCGATTTTTGCTTGTTCGGCATTGACAACGTCCATAATGACGCCGCCTTTCTGCATTTCTGCCATACCGCGTTTTACGCGATCAGTACCTGTTTGAGCCATTTCAAGGATCCCCCTAATCAAAGATTGAATTGTCAGATTTAATCCTATTGTATCCTATAATTCCACAAAATCATATGAAAAACACGAAGATTATTTCTATTTTAATAACAAATTGTTAGGATTGTAAATGGTAATTCTATCTGAATATGACAATAAAGAGCCCTATCAGATAGAGCCCTTTATTGATTAAAACCAGCCGGTTACCATTTCAACAATGCTGTTCCAAATACCGGCAAAAAAGCCGCCGATGCTTCTCATCGTTAAAATAAACCAATTTGCTTTCTCATCATCTTCTTTTGTCACGAGGTTTACACCTGATACATCGCTGCCGAGAAATCCGTAGTCCTTTTCTTCTCCCTTATAGGAGGCCGTCAAGGTACCGACTTTCTCACCTTTTTTAACAGGTGCGGTCAGCTCGTCTTTGTTCAGCGTCACTTTCGCCTTGTAATTCTTTTCTTCACCGTTCTTCACAGGCATTGAAAAGGCTTTTTCCGTTACGACGCCGACTTCAGTTTCTTTCCCTTTGTCGACTGCGACCGTTTCGTTGCCTTTCACTTGTGCGCCTTTTGCGTAAAACTCTTTCATCGTGAAGTTATCAAATGCATAATCAAGCATTTTTTTCGTTTCTTTAAATCGTCCCGTATGAAGGTCGCCTTTCGCATTCATAACGACGGAAATCACTCTCATGCCGTTTCTTTCGGCAGTAGCCGTAAAGCATGATCCGGCAGAGTCCGTTGAGCCGGTTTTCAGCCCGTCCACACCTTTATATTCCTGAACTAGGCCTTTCAGCATAAAGTTCCAGTTCGGCATGTCCATTTCATCGTCTGTGCCTTTTCTGAACTTCGTTTTGGCAATGCTCGCCGTATCGAGGATTTCAGGATAATCGCTTACTAAATGATCGGCAAGGAGCGCCATGTCTCTCGCAGATACTTCATTTTCTTCATTGGCATTTGTTCCGCTCGGATGTTTGCCGTGAAGATCCTTGTTTTCCAAACCTGTAGCATTCACAAATTTGAAATCTTTCATTCCAAGCTCTTTGGCTTTTTTATTCATTAACTCTACGAACTTTGATTCAGAACCGGCAACGATTTCAGAAAGTGCAATAGCCGCCGCGTTTGCAGAGTAAATTGCAGTCGCCTGATAAAGCTCTTTTACAGTGTATGATCCGTCTTTACGAAGAGGAACATTCGATAATGAACGATCTTGGGAAATCTCGTATACATAATCGTCAGGCGTGTACTTCTGATCCCATTTCACTTTGCCTTCGTGAATCGCTTCCAACAGAAGATACTCCGTCATCATTTTGGCCATGCTGGCAACAGGAAGACGCTGATCGGCATTTTTGCTGTACAAAATTTTCCCCGATGAAGCTTCCACCAAGATTGCTGCTTTCGCGTCTACATTAATTGGATCATTTGCGGCTTTTGCTGTCGACATAGGAGAAAATGCACCTACAGTCACGGCAAAAGCAACGATCAACATGATCAGCTGCTTTATTCTCTTGCTTTTCAAATCGTGATACCTCCGCTTTTCATCAGACTAATAATCTATATCAAAGCCTTTTAAGACATTTTTCAAACACAACATTATAAATTTTATCATAAGGAAGCAAAAAAAAATAGACAGAGTATTACTCTGTCTACGGTTTAATTTTTGTCATATTTGATTAGGAAATGGTATAGTTAGGCGATTCTTTGGTAATTTGTACATCGTGAGGATGGCTTTCCCGCAGGCCTGCGCCTGTCATGCGGATGAACTGCGCATCTTCCCTCAGTGCGTGCAAATCTTTTGTTCCGCAGTACCCCATGCCGGATTTCAAACCGCCGACAAGCTGATAAACTGTGTCAGCAACCGGACCTTTATAAGGCGTACGGCCCTCAATGCCTTCCGGAACGAATTTTTTGTTTTCCTCTTGGAAGTAGCGGTCTTTGCTTCCTTTTTCCATTGCCGCCACTGAACCCATACCGCGATAAACTTTAAAGCGTCTGCCTTGGTAGATTTCAGTCTCGCCTGGGCTTTCGGATGTTCCGGCAAGAAGGCTTCCAAGCATGACGGCATGTCCGCCGGCAGCCAAGGCTTTGACGATATCTCCGGAAAACTTGATGCCGCCGTCTGCAATAATCGCCGCACCGTGTTTTCTTGCTTCAGTCGCACAATCGTAAATCGCTGTCACTTGCGGAACACCGACACCGGCCACTACGCGGGTTGTACAAATAGAACCCGGTCCGATACCGACTTTAACTACATTTGCTCCGGCTTCGATAAGCGCTTTTGTTCCTTCGGCAGTTGCGACGTTGCCGGCAATGATATTTAATTCAGGATAAGTGTCGCGGATTTTCTTAACGGTATCCAAGACACCTTGTGAATGGCCGTGCGCGGTATCAACGACGATCACATCGACATTGGCTTCCACAAGCTTTCTGACGCGTGTCATTGTGTCGCCTGTTACACCAACCGCTGCTCCAACCAATAGGCGGCCGTGAACATCTTTCGCTGAATTCGGGAATTCGATTACTTTTTCAATGTCTTTAATCGTAATAAGCCCTTTTAAAACACCTTGATCATCTAAAAGAGGGAGTTTTTCGATCTTGTATTTTTGAAGAATTTTTTCCGCTTCATCCAGGGTTGTACCAACAGGAGCCGTAACAAGCTCTTCTTTTGTCATAACATCGCTGATTTTCATGGAGTAATCAGAAATAAATCGCAGATCACGGTTTGTGATAATTCCAACCAGCTTCTGATCCTCTTCATTGTCAACAATCGGAACACCGGAAATTCTGTATTTGCCCATCAAATGTTCTGCATCAAAAACTTGGTGCTCTGGCGTCAGGAAAAACGGATTTGTAATGACGCCCCGCTCTGAACGTTTGACTTTGTCAACCTGCTCAGCCTGCTGTTCAATCGACATGTTTTTGTGGATAATGCCCAATCCGCCCTGCCGTGCCATCGCGATGGCCATTTGAGCTTCTGTCACTGTATCCATGCCTGCACTAATAATTGGAACATTCAGCTTAAGGGACGATGTAAGCTCAACCGATAAATCCACGTCACGCGGAAGTACCTCCGATTTAGCCGGAACGAGCAATACATCATCAAATGTTAAGCCTTCTTTCGAAAATTTGCTTTCCCACATTAGTAAATCCCCCTCTTTTCGGCAAAATATTATATGTAGATTATCAACTTGAATACCCACTGTCAAGAAAGCGAGAAACAGTTGTAATTTTTAGAAAATAACCATAAGGGAAGTGGAGTACATGCAAGATAAAGGATGGAAGGATTTAAAGCTGTTTTATTCGGTCGAAACAGCCCAGCATTTTCTTGAAATGGTATATAAAAATCAAGGAATGGAAGATGCCAAAAAAAACTCTTATAAAAACGGAGAGCGGTTTATTTTTTTTCTTAAGCATGCAGAAGCTTTTTACAAGCAAGCTAAAATCGCTACGTTAGAAATAAAACCCATTTTATTATTTTACGGCATGGCACAGCTATTGAAAGCCTGCCTGTTAACGACAGATCCTTCCTATCCCAGCCATACTTCAGTGCTTGCTCATGGCGTGACCACAAGAAAACGAAAAAAACAAAATTACCGCTTTTATGAAGATGAAGTGAAAATCCAAAGGAACGGCCTATGTATGCACGTGATCAGATCCCTTTTCCAATTATCCGGATTGGAAGATGAACGATTCAATATGAAACAGCTTTTGGCGAAAATTCCGGAGATCAATAAAGTGCTGGCATTTCAAAGAAAACCAAATCCGATTGTAAAAGCAGCCGTCGAAGACCGGCTAATTGAGCTGCCTGGCGAGACACCCAATGCTTACAATATGTCATCAAAGCGTTTCATCGAACATATCGAATACCATTTAAACTGGTCTTTCTGCCGTGAGGAAAAAGAGGGAATCGTTTTTTCTGCCGCTCATAAAGAATGCCGTCCCAGCACTTCGACCACGTTGCTTTATGATTTGGAGCAAGACGGATACTATTTCCCGGCTGAACGAGATCATTTTTTAAAGCTCCCGGAAATATTGGCGCATTACTTGGTTGCGTACAATTTAAGCATGATTGCCAGGTATGAAACTGAATGGTGGTATGACCTTCTTCTTCAAAGTGCTAGCGATGATTATGTCATCATCCAGCATTTTTTACATATAGTCGAGTCAAAGTTCCCCTATTATATCGCTGAACTGCTTCTTCAAAAAAAGGAAAACAACAAAAAAGACCAGCTTATATAAGCTGGTCTTTTTAAGTGCTTGGCGGCGTCCTACTCTCACAGGGGGAAACCCCCAACTACCATCGGCGCTGAAGAGCTTAACTTCCGTGTTCGGCATGGGAACGGGTGTGACCTCTTCGCTATCGCCACCAAACTATTGCCTTCAGGATGAAGGTACTGGGCGTTCCTCACAGGATGTGAGGGCCTTTAGCCGAGTTTCCTTGCCTTTGGCTTTTGAGAGGCATTCTCTCAAAACTAGATAACGGTCAGACAATTCACAAACATTTAGGTTAAGTCCTCGATCGATTAGTATCTGTCAGCTCCATGTGTCGCCACACTTCCACCTCAGACCTATCAACCTGATCATCTTTCAGGGATCTTACTTCCTTGCGGAATGGGAAATCTCATCTTGAGGGGGGCTTCATGCTTAGATGCTTTCAGCACTTATCCCGTCCGCACATAGCTACCCAGCGATGCCCTTGGCAGAACAACTGGTACACCAGCGGTGCGTCCATCCCGGTCCTCTCGTACTAAGGACAGCTCCTCTCAAATTTCCTGCGCCCGCGACGGATAGGGACCGAACTGTCTCACGACGTTCTGAACCCAGCTCGCGTACCGCTTTAATGGGCGAACAGCCCAACCCTTGGGACCGACTACAGCCCCAGGATGCGATGAGCCGACATCGAGGTGCCAAACCTCCCCGTCGATGTGGACTCTTGGGGGAGATAAGCCTGTTATCCCCGGGGTAGCTTTTATCCGTTGAGCGATGGCCCTTCCATGCGGAACCACCGGATCACTAAGCCCGACTTTCGTCCCTGCTCGACTTGTAGGTCTCGCAGTCAAGCTCCCTTGTGCCTTTACACTCTGCGAATGATTTCCAACCATTCTGAGGGAACCTTTGGGCGCCTCCGTTACCTTTTAGGAGGCGACCGCCCCAGTCAAACTGCCCACCTGACACTGTCTCCCCGCCCGATAAGGGCGGCGGGTTAGAAGGTCAATACAGCCAGGGTAGTATCCCACCGATGCCTCCACCGAAGCTGGCGCTCCGGTTTCCAAGGCTCCTACCTATCCTGTACAAGCTGTACCAACATTCAATATCAGGCTGCAGTAAAGCTCCACGGGGTCTTTCCGTCCTGTCGCGGGTAACCTGCATCTTCACAGGTACTATAATTTCACCGAGTCTCTCGTTGAGACAGTGCCCAGATCGTTGCGCCTTTCGTGCGGGTCGGAACTTACCCGACAAGGAATTTCGCTACCTTAGGACCGTTATAGTTACGGCCGCCGTTTACTGGGGCTTCAATTCGCACCTTCGCTTACGCTAAGCGCTCCTCTTAACCTTCCAGCACCGGGCAGGCGTCAGCCCCTATACTTCGCCTTACGGCTTCGCAGAGACCTGTGTTTTTGCTAAACAGTCGCCTGGGCCTATTCACTGCGGCTCTCTCGGGCTTGCACCCTAACAGAGCACCCCTTCTCCCGAAGTTACGGGGTCATTTTGCCGAGTTCCTTAACGAGAGTTCTCTCGATCACCTTAGGATTCTCTCCTCGCCTACCTGTGTCGGTTTGCGGTACGGGCACCTCTCACCTCGCTAGAGGCTTTTCTTGGCAGTGTGGAATCAGGAACTTCGCTACTATATTTCGCTCGCCATCACAGCTCAGCCTTACGGGAAACGGATTTGCCTATTTCCCAGCCTAACTGCTTGGACGCGGATATCCAATACCGCGCTTACCCTATCCTCCTGCGTCCCCCCATTGCTCAAATGGTGAGGAGGTGGTACAGGAATATCAACCTGTTGTCCATCGCCTACGCCTTTCGGCCTCGGCTTAGGTCCCGACTAACCCTGAGCGGACGAGCCTTCCTCAGGAAACCTTAGGCATTCGGTGGAGGGGATTCTCACCCCTCTTTCGCTACTCATACCGGCATTCTCACTTCTAAGCGCTCCACGAGTCCTTCCGGTCTCGCTTCACAGCCCTTAGAACGCTCTCCTACCACTG
>NZ_CP096417.1:4277500-4287170 GCF_054161445.1 Bacillus sp. PK6-013
GGGCTTTCACATCAGACTTAAGAAACCGCCTGCGCGCGCTTTACGCCCAATAATTCCGGACAACGCTTGCCACCTACGTATTACCGCGGCTGCTGGCACGTAGTTAGCCGTGGCTTTCTGGTTAGGTACCGTCAAGGTACCGCCCTATTCGAACGGTACTTGTTCTTCCCTAACAACAGAGTTTTACGATCCGAAAACCTTCATCACTCACGCGGCGTTGCTCCGTCAGACTTTCGTCCATTGCGGAAGATTCCCTACTGCTGCCTCCCGTAGGAGTCTGGGCCGTGTCTCAGTCCCAGTGTGGCCGATCACCCTCTCAGGTCGGCTACGCATCGTTGCCTTGGTGAGCCGTTACCTCACCAACTAGCTAATGCGCCGCGGGTCCATCTGTAAGTGATAGCCGAAGCCACCTTTTATAATTGAACCATGCGGTTCAATCAAGCATCCGGTATTAGCCCCGGTTTCCCGGAGTTATCCCAGTCTTACAGGCAGGTTACCCACGTGTTACTCACCCGTCCGCCGCTGACATCAGGGAGCAAGCTCCCATCTATCCGCTCGACTTGCATGTATTAGGCACGCCGCCAGCGTTCGTCCTGAGCCAGGATCAAACTCTCCATGAAGTTTGATAATGACTACGCACACTCGCATGTGCGATTTATTTAATGAATTAACAGGTACGTTTTGTCTTGTTTAGTTTTCAAAGAACTTCGTTGCCGCTCTCAAAGCGACCACTTAAATATAACATTTATGAGACAAGCGGTCAATACTTTTTTTCGGAAAAGTTTTTGTTGTTGCTTTTATAAGCGACCAAAAGAAATTATAGCACATCATCTTTCTGATGAAAAGATCTTATTTGAAAGATTGAATAGAAAAACATGCAGCCATTTGGCTGCATGTTTTTATGATTCGTCCGCTTCCTGTTCTTCTGTATCGTTCTCTTCATCTTTTTCAACTAAAGCGACAGTCGCGACATGCTCTTGTTCACCTAAGCGGATAAGACGCACGCCCTGGGTGACGCGGCCGGTTGTGGAAATATCTTTAATATCCATCCGAATGATCACGCCGCTGGCTGTGATGATCATTAAATCTTCTTCTCCTGTTGTTGCTTTCACTGTCACAAGAGAGCCGTTATTTTCTGTGATTTTGCAGGTTTTCAGCCCTTTTCCTCCACGGCTTTGAACCCTGTATTCTGAAGCCGGCGTCAGTTTTCCGTAGCCTTTTTCAGTTACGATTAGCACATGATAATCCTCTTCCAAAATCTCCATGCCAACGACAACATCGTCATCTGTCAGAGTGATGCCTTTAACACCGGCTGCTGTTCTTCCCATTTGCCTTACATCTGTTTCAGGGAAACGGATCAGCAGACCGTTTTTCGTGCCGATAATAATTTGTTTATTTCCGTCTGTCAGGCGGACGGCCATCAATTCATCCTCATCGCGGAGGCTTAAGGCGATCAATCCGTTATTGCGGATATTCGCGAATTGGGAAAGCGGCGTGCGTTTTGATATTCCGTGTCTTGTCGTGAAGAACAAATAAGACTCGTCATCAAATTCGCTTACCGGGATAATCGCGTTGATCCATTCTCCTTTTTCCACTTCAAGCAGGTTAATAATCGGTATTCCCTTTGCTGTCCGTCCGAATTCAGGGATCTCATATCCTTTCGAACGGTACACCTTCCCTTTATTTGAGAAGAAGAGAATGGTGTCATGGGTGGATGTTGAAATCAGGTGTTCAACGAAGTCGTCTTCATTTGTCCCCATGCCCTGAATGCCTTTCCCGCCCCGCTTTTGGCTGCGGTAAGTGGAAGAAGGCAGACGTTTGATATATCCGTTATGGGTTAAAGTCACAACGATATTCTCGCGCGTGATGAGATCTTCGTCCTCAATCGTTTCAAGGCCTGATGTCACGATTTCTGTACGGCGCTCATCATTAAAGCGCTCTTTAACTTCTGTGAGCTCTTCCCGAATGATTTCAAGAACCTTTTCTTCGTCTGCTAAGATGGCTTTTAACTCGGCAATCAACTCAACAAGACCTTGATATTCCTCTTCGATTTTTTCGCGTTCCAGTCCTGTTAAACGCTGAAGACGCATGTCCAAAATCGCTTGGGCCTGTTTTTCGGTCAAAGAAAACTTCTCAATCAATCCGTTTTTTGCGATTTCAGCCGTTTGCGAATTTCTAATTAGGGAAATAACTTCATCAAGATGATCAAGCGCCACTCTCAAGCCCTCAAGAATGTGGGCCCGCGCTTCCGCTTTGCGAAGCTCGAATGCCGTGCGCCTTCTGATCACGACTTTTTGATGGTCAAGATAATGCTCCAGACACTGCTTCAAGCTCAATACTTTCGGCTGTCCGTCAACAAGCGCCAAAAGATTAATGCCGAATGATGTTTGAAGAGCGGTCTGCTTGTACAAGTTATTTAACAGTACATTAGCGTTTGCGTCCCTTCTCAGTTCAATGACGATGCGCATGCCGTTTCGGTCTGATTCATCGCGGAGATCCGTAATGCCGTCGATTTTCTTATCGCGCACTAGATCGGCGATTTTTTCGATCAGCCTAGCTTTATTCACCTGATACGGTATTTCCGTAATTATGATTACCGGTTTACCGGAAGATGTTTCTTCGATTTGAGCTTTGGCTCGAAGCGTAATGGATCCCCGGCCTGTTTCATAGGCTTTCCGGATGCCGCTTCTCCCCAAGATCAGCCCTGCTGTTGGGAAATCAGGTCCAGGAATGATTTCCATCAATTCCGGAAGCGTGATTTCAGGGTTCTTGCTGACCGCCAAGACCCCGTCAATGACTTCACCGAGCTGATGCGGCGGAATGTTTGTGGCCATACCTACAGCAATACCGGCCGCTCCGTTGACAAGCAGGTTTGGAAATCTCGCGGGCATGACAACCGGCTCTTTTTCCGATCCGTCATAGTTGTCCTGGTAATCGATTGTGTCTTTATTGATGTCGCGCAGAATTTCCATTGATATTTTAGACATTCTCGCTTCTGTGTAACGCATGGCCGCAGCCGAGTCGCCGTCGACAGAACCGAAGTTTCCGTGGCCTTGAACGAGCATGTACCGATAGTTAAAATCCTGCGCCATTCTGACCATGGCTTCGTAAACAGCAGAATCACCATGCGGGTGGTACTTACCGATAACTTCGCCGACAATACGCGCGGATTTTTTATACGGCTTATCACTTGTCATCCCAAGGTCGTTCATCGCATACAATATTCTTCTGTGCACCGGCTTCAGACCGTCTCTTACGTCCGGAAGAGCGCGGGAAACAATAACACTCATTGCGTAGTCTAAAAAAGATGTGCGCATTTCCTGACTGATATTGACTTCCTGAACTTGGGGCTTATGTTGTTCACTCATTAAAAAACCTCCCTGGAGAATCTACATGAGTTGTGTGGGAGTAGATTTGTAATTTATACTCTTCAACGAATTAGGCTATTCTCCATTATATCAATAATCTTGATTTTATACACATCAAATGACTAGAGCGCCAAAGGCTCATTCTAGAAAAGACCTTATTTCAATTAAGCGAAAATAAGGTCTTACAATCATTAAATATCCAAATTCTTTACATATCGGGCATTCTCTTCGATAAAGTTGCGGCGCGGCTCAACCTTGTCGCCCATCAGCATTTCAAAGGTTTCATCCGCATCGATCGCATCTTTGAGCGTTACTTGAAGCAATGTCCGCGTTTCAGGATCCATCGTCGTTTCCCAAAGCTGTGTCGCATTCATCTCGCCCAAACCTTTATAGCGCTGCAGGCCTGGCTTCGGATTTTGCGGAAGCTCTTTTAAAATTTCTTCGAGCTGCTGGTCATTGTACGCATACTCAACGCGTTTCCCCTGCTGTATTTTGTAAAGCGGCGGCTGAGCGATGTAGACATATCCTTGTTCGATGATCTGTCTCATGTAGCGGTAGAAAAAGGTCAGCAGCAACGTTCGGATGTGGGCACCGTCGACGTCGGCATCCGTCATAATCACGACTTTGTGGTAGCGGGCTTTTTCAAGATTGAAATCTTCCCCGATCCCGGTGCCAAGCGCGGTGATCATAGAACGAACCTCATTGTTGGACAAAATTTTGTCCAGGCGTGCTTTTTCGACGTTCAAGATTTTCCCTCTCAAAGGCAAAATGGCTTGGAAATGACGATCGCGGCCCTGTTTTGCCGATCCGCCCGCAGAGTCACCCTCAACGATGTAAAGTTCGGAAATCGTCGGGTCTTTAGAAGAACAGTCAGCCAGTTTCCCCGGCAGATTCGACACTTCAAGGGCGCTTTTTCTGCGCGTCAGTTCGCGTGCTTTCTTTGCAGCCATTCGTGCTCTGGCGGCCATAACCCCTTTTTCAACGATTTTTTTCGCCGAATCCGGGTTTTCAAGCAGAAACTTTTCGAGCGCTTCTGAAAATAGCGCATCTGTTATCGTCCGCGCTTCTGAGTTGCCAAGCTTTGTTTTCGTCTGCCCTTCAAATTGAGGATCCGGATGCTTGATTGAAATGATCGCTGTCAAACCTTCACGGACGTCTTCCCCGCTTAAGTTCGGATCGCTTTCTTTGAAGACACCGTTCCTTCTCGCGTAATCATTGATGACTCTCGTCAAACCGGTCTTAAAGCCGGCTTCATGCGTTCCGCCTTCATACGTATGAATGTTATTGGCAAACGAATAAATGTTGCTGGTATAGCTGTCGTTGTATTGAAGAGCCACCTCGACCGTAATGCCGTCTTTGGATCCTTCAATATAGACTGGCTCTTCATGAACCACTTCCCGTGAACGGTTCAAGTGTTCAACATAGCTTTTAATACCGCCTTCATAGCAGTAATCATTCTTGCGTTCTTTTCCTTCTCGCTTGTCTTCAATCGTGATTTTGACGCCTTTTGTCAAGAAAGCGAGCTCCCGGACACGAGTGGCAAGCGTATCATAGTCGTATTCCGTCGTTTCCGTGAATATTTCCGGATCAGGCTTGAAGTGAGTGGTCGTTCCCGTCACTTCCGTATCTCCGATGACTTTCAAATCAGCTTTCGGAACGCCCCGTTCAAATTCCTGGTAATGGACTTTTCCATCTCTGTAAACCGTTACATCGAGCTCGGTTGAAAGGGCGTTAACAACAGATGCACCGACGCCGTGCAAACCGCCTGAAACTTTATATCCGCTTCCGTCAAACTTTCCTCCGGCGTGCAGGACTGTCATGATGACTTCTACAGCGGGACGGCCCATCTTCTCATGAATACCGACCGGAATCCCCCGTCCGTTGTCTTTTACAGTGATGCTGTTGTCTTTTTCAATTTCGACATTGATTTCAGTGCAGTAACCGGCCAATGCTTCATCGATGCTGTTATCGACAATTTCCCATACTAAATGGTGCAGACCTTTGCCGCTTGTCGACCCGATGTACATTCCGGGTCTTTTCCGCACGGCTTCCAATCCCTCTAGAACCTGTATCTGATTTTCATCGTAATTATTTTGCTGTTCCATTGCCACGCACATTCACCTACACTTTTCTTCAAACATAATAAATTTATAGTTAAGATTCTTTTATGAATCGATTTCCGGCTTGGATTGCGCCCGTTTTTTCAACGTGCCTGAGGCTAAAGGAGAAAAATAAATCGATTGTAATGTGACAACAATTGACTTCGGCGTGCTGTTAGAAGAGACAATCTGCTGTTTTTGCTTGTTTAAAAACTCTTCAACAATCGGCGACGTCTTTGCCTTGTAATCAAAAATAGCCACAATTTCACGCGTTGAGACGACAAAATCGTCACCTAAGTGGATATACAATCCCTCACCCCATTTTCTCAGTCCGATAGCGTGCCATTTTCAACTCGAAAGATTTCCGCTTCGTTTAAGGTTTTATGATCAATTCCATCAACGCTTGTCGTTGTTACGAATGTTTGAACACGGCCTTGAATGGTGTGGAGCAAGTGAGACTGCCGATAGTCGTCCAGCTCTGATAAAACATCATCCAAAAGCAGAATCGGATATTCTCCTATCTCTTCCTGAATCAAATCGATTTCAGCCAATTTAAGCGACAAAGCAGTCGTTCGCTGCTGGCCCTGCGATCCGTAAGTCTGCACATCACGGCCATTGACGTAGAAGAGAACATCATCCCTGTGGGGACCTGACAGAGATACCCCCCGTTCTATTTCTTTATCTCTTAATTTAGAAAACGTTTCTTGATAACTATTGATCATTTTCGACAAATCGGGCGAATCTGATACGTGAAGAGACGTATGATACTTTAACGTCAGCTCTTCCAGACCTCTTGAAATTCCGGAATGAATGGGCTGAGCCCATTTTTCAAGCTGATCGACAAACTGAAGCCGTTTCATCACAACCTTTGCCGCGAATTCCGTAAGCTGTTCCGTCAGCACGTCAAGCATCGTTTGGTCGGTTTGCTTTCTCGTTTGAAGCTGTTTCAGGAAATGATTCCGTTGTGAAAGGATTTTTTGGTAAAGAGAAAGGTCATGAAGATAGACAGGTGATACTTGGCCGATTTCCATATCGAGAAACCTTCTTCTGACCTGAGGACTTCCTTTTACAAGATTTAAATCCTCCGGCGCGAACATAATCGTGTTGACAGCCCCGACATACTGGCTCAGCTTCTGCTGTTCAATATGATTGACTTTACCTTTTTTTCCTTTTTTGGAAATCACGAGCTGAATGGGAACAGAACCGTTTTTTTTAATGACCCTGCCTTCTATTTTAGCATAGTCTTCATCCCATCGTATGAGTTCTTTATCATTTGACGTCCGATGGGATTTCGCCATCGCAAGCACATAGATCGCTTCCATCAAATTCGTTTTTCCTTGAGCGTTCTCTCCAATAATCACATTCACTTTGTTCTCAAATTGAAGGTCAAGGCGCTCATAATTACGGTAAGATGATAATGTAAGATTTTGGATATACAATCAATACCACCTGCTTTTAGCCGACGACTTGAAATGAACCGAATCCTTCAATCGTCACCACATCTCCGACATACAGTTTTCGTCCGCGGCGGTTATCCGGCTCGTCATTGACGAGTACTTCATATTCCGATAAAAACCATTTTGCCATTCCTCCGGACTGAATGACATCCGCCAATTTCAAAAACTGGCCGAGGGTAATCATCTCTGTATCAATAGCCACCGTCTTTGTCATTATATCGACCTCTTTCAATATCACTAATATCTAATTGTACTAAAAAACAGGGAAAGAAGGAAAGGGGAAACTTGCGGTATGAACAACCAAGGCAGGGCGAGAGCGCTTTTCTCCCGAAAAATAAGAGAAGCTGCCGGACCAGCCGGCAACTTTCTATTCCAACAAATTAATACGTCCGGACAGGAAGAATTAATTGGACGATCGAATCGTCATTCGGCGTACGGATCAGAAAAGGCCTCATAGCGCCCGTGAAGCTCACGTGAATATCCTCTCCTTCAAGAACTTTAAGGGCATCCAGCATATATTTCGGACTAAAGGATATCTTTAAGTCTTCCCCTTCAATCTGCTCGGCATTCACCGTTTCGACAACCTTTCCGATTTCCGGAGAGTTTGAAGAAATTTCGATCGACTCATTGGCGGCTGCGGAAAGTTTCACCACGTTGTTTCGACCTTCTCTTGCCAAGAGCGAAGCCCTGTCGATCGCCTGAAGAAATTCCTTTGTATTGACGATCAGGTTCGTTTTGCTTTCCTGAGGAATCAGGCGGTTTGTATCCGGATAGTTTCCGTCAAGCAGCCTGGAGAAAAACAGCACGTTTTTTGTTTTAAATAACACTTGTGTTTCGGTAATCACAATATCGACTAGCTCCTGATGGTCATCAAGGATCTTGCTCAGCTCGGTTAAGCTTTTTCCTGGGATGACGACATTGTAAGAACTGTCTTCGTTAATATCGATCTTAGCTTTTCTTAATGCCAGACGGTGACTATCCGTCGCAGTGCATATTAATTCACCGCCCGCGACATTCCAGTTTACACCTGTCAAGATTGGGCGTGTTTCTGAGGTGGACACTGCGAAAACGGTTTGGCGGATCAAGTTTTTCAGCAGATCGGTCGGAATTTGAAAAGCGTGATGCTCTTCAATTTGCGGCAAAAGCGGATATTCGCTTGCATCCAAACCGTTTAAGTTAAACTCTGCTTTGCCGGAGCGGATGATCGTTAAGTATTGATTTTGAACCTCGATTTCCACCGTTGACATCGGCAGCTTTTTGACAATTTCACTGAAAAAACGCGCTTGAAGCACAATGCTGCCGGGCTGTTCAATTGTCACGATCTCTAAATCGCCGTCTTCTTTTGGGATAAACGATTCAATCGAAATATCGGAATCGCTGCCTGTCAGAGAGACACCTTCATCAGAGGCCACGATTTTAATACCGGTTAAGATCGGAATCGTCGTTCTTGAAGAAACGGCTTTTAACACATCTTGGACACCTTCGACTAGGCGGTCTTTTTGAATTGTAAACTTCATAATCATCCTCCTTGCGGAAATCTATTAATTATTATGTTTTATAAAAATAGCAGAAGTACTAGTAGGGGCTGTGGATTTGTGGATAAGTGCTAAAAACGAACGGAAACACAGCCTATCCACATGTGGACAGACTGTGTAAGGCTATGTTCAAGTTATTCACACTTTCCCGCTCACCATTTATCTCAGCTGCTCTTTAATTTCTTTAATATGCTGCTGGAGCTGTTCATCATCGCTCAGCAGTTTTGATATTTTTTCGTGGGCATGGATGACCGTCGTGTGGTCGCGTCCGCCAAACTCCTCGCCGATCTTTGGAAGAGAAGAATCTGTCATTTCTCTTGATAGATACATAGCGATTTGCCGCGGAAAAGCCACCGATTTTGTCCGTTTCTTCGCCTTGAAATCCTCCAGCTTGATATTGAACTGCTGGCCGACGATTCTTTGGATGTCTTTGATCGTAATGACTTTCGGCTTTGAAGACGGAATGATATCTTTCAAAGCTTCAGCAGCCAAATCGGCGTTGATGTCTTTATTGATCAGGGAAGAATATGCGACAACCCTGATTAATGCCCCTTCCAGCTCCCTGATATTGCTGTCGATCTGATTGGCAATATAAAGCATGACTTCATTCGGGATATCAAGTCCTTCTGCTTTTGCTTTCTTCCTTAAAATCGCAATTCTTGTTTCTAGATCAGGAGGCGTGATGTCTGTGATCAATCCCCATTCAAAACGGGAGCGCAAACGGTCTTCAAGCGTTGGGATCTCTTTTGGAGGTCGGTCGCTGGAAATGACGATCTGCTTTGTTTCTTCATGCAGCGTATTAAACGTATGGAAAAATTCCTCTTGCGTCTGTTCTTTTCCGGCTAAAAATTGAATATCATCTATCAAAAGAACGTCAACATTTCGATAGCGGTTGCGAAAATCGACAGCTTTATTGTCACGGATCGAGTTAATGAATTCATTTGTAAATTTCTCAGATGACAAATAAACCACTTTTGCAGATGGATTGTGATCGATGACATAGTGCCCGATCGCATGCATTAAGTGAGTCTTTCCAAGTCCGACTCCCCCATAAATAAACAGCGGATTGTAAGCTTTCGCCGGGGCTTCGGCCACTGCCAAAGACGCCGCATGGGCGAATCGGTTTCCTGAACCGATAACGAACGTATCGAATGTATATTTGGGGTTCAGCATGTTTTGCGGAAAATCAGCCGGTTCTTCTTTCGACATTT